>NZ_LBIZ01000118.1:0-563623 GCF_028128665.1 Bradyrhizobium sp. CCBAU 45384 | reverse complement strand
CAGGCGACATGGCATGATGACGAGGACAAGTCCGCCACATGAACTAGATGCCCGTAATCGCTATCACCACGAGCAGCGCGCCGCAGAAAATCGCGATGCGCGAGAAATTCAATGGCGACCCTTCATCGAAGCGCGATTTCGATGAACCTTTGCAAGTTTTTCCCGACCCATGGTGAACAGGTTAACAAGGCCTCCGTGGCTGAAAATTAGCCACCGTGGGCTCGACGAGGCTTGGCTCGGCAGGCGCCGTGTGCCGCTGAGTGATCCTCCGGATGTTTACGTATGCCGTTTGCCAGGGGCTGCGAAATTCATCCATACGAGGTCGCAGCTCCTCCCTTAACTTGGGCCGATTTGTTATCGGATGATGGATTAACGTCGATGTTCCGTTATCTGTTTGCCCTCGCGCTGATGGCATGGACCGGCGCCGTGCTCGCGCACGATCACAATCGACCCGATCTATCGGAGTGGTTTGAAAGGCTTCGTGACCGAAGGGGAGATCGGTGCTGTGACGGTAGCGAAGCGATGCATTTGTCCGAGGTAGATTGGGAGATTACCGGCAGCCACTACCGTGTCCGCGTGCCAACAACGCCTTGGGGCTTCAGGCTCGCGATGGCCGGCGCGACGAACGTGGAAACCGAGTGGGTTTACGTTCCCGACGCGGCCGTCATCGACGAGCCGAACAGAGCTAACGTAACTCTCGTCTGGCCTCTGTACGGCCCCACGGGTGTAAGCGTTCGCTGCTTCATACCGGGGACGATGACGTGAAGCACCGCAGTGTGTATTGGATCGCGTGATCCTATTTCGACGCCAAGCTGTGGTCCGCTTCGAGTCCACAAGCGGTAATGCTCTGATCGATCAAAACAATTCCGCATTGACCCAGGAAGCAGACCTAGCTCGCCGAACGCTCCAACACGTTGAATGCCTCCTGCGGCCGCGCCCATCCTTCATATTTTCGCGCCCGCTCCTCGGCGCGCTGGCGCACATCCGGGCCATGGCGACGGTCGATCTTGCCCTGCTCAAGATCGTCGAGCAGTTCCAGTTTACCGACCATCCACCGGCCCGCGAACTTGATGCCAAGCGGGCGGCTCGTTTCGGCACTCAGCTCGCAGTGCTTGCGGAGTTTTTCATCAGAGCACTCGGCAACATCGGCTGCCTGATCCAGGTTCAGCAGCTCACCGCGTAGGATACGGGCTATCACGCTGCCTTCGTTTTCGCGTTGCCGCACCCGATCAGCGAGGCGCCGCGCGCCGTCGGCAATGCGCTCAAGCTCGGTGGCGAGCGTGTTCTGATCATCAGTCATGGCAAGTTCTCGCTTGTCGACGTTCGTCACTGCCTCGCCCACGTGTGTCGGAAATGGGCCTGTTCGACCTCTTCCAGCGCCTCCCAGCATTCGTCCCGCAGAACCAACTCGACCTCGGCACGGGAGCGCATCTCACAGACGGCCGCGAGCTTGCCAGGGATCGACAAGACGCGCTCGCGGAACGTCGCGAAGATGATCTCTACCTGTCGCTGGACGGCCGATAGCGGCGCATATTCACGACGCGTGACGGCGTTCTTCATCCGCAGTGCAGCCGTCTGCTCGCGTGCCAGCGCCGCACGGGCCTGGGATAAGGCGAGCTTGGACGCATAATCACCGTGACCGCCCTTGATGGCCTGACCATCCTTGATCAGCGCGCGAGCGACCTCCTGAATGTCATAGCGGCCGCGCGGCTTCACCGTCACGACGCCCCGATTAAGCGCGCGGTAGAACGTCGGCCGACTGATGCCGCACCATCTACAGACCTCGGAGATCGTGGACACTGCTGTGTAACCCCCTTAGAAAATGCTGGCCCTAGTTACCCCTAGCGCGCGGGTGCGACCCGCATTGCCGGGTGGTCAGGAAGGACCCAGATGGGCGGGAACTGATCGCGCCGCGCTACCATGGCTACGATCTGCTACCCATCTGGGCTCCTCATTTCAGATTTGTCGTCCTACCCCCCTCTGACAGTTTCTGATCTCAGCGCGCAGGACCGTAGCGAATGGTAGCCATGGTAGCCTCGCTCATTTGCGACCCACCTCCTCAAGCCACCACTGGGCGGCGTGCCCCTTGGTCTTCTCGTTGACGAAGCGCATGCCTTCAACGACACGCCCCTTCCGCCCGCGGAGCCACACGCCGAGACCGGCGGCATCGACATCCTGGCCGGACCTCTTGCCCGAAGCGGTCACCAGCGCATCGCGCAACTCGGGGTTCTCAAAGCTGCCGGACTGCGAGTAGTCGGCCAGCGTGATCACCTGGGCCAGCGTGCGACGAACGCCAAATCCAATCGCTTCCTTCCAAGCGAGCATCATGGTCAGGAGCAAGACACGATCCGGGTCTTCGGCCCGTGCTGTTTCGAATGACTCGACGGGATCTGCTTGGCCCAACCATATCAGCGGCGAGCGCACCGTATCCGACCACCCTTCGAAGGAAGCCAACGGAGGCGCCTTGTTCGGCGAGCCAGCCGCCTTATACGCGCGACAGATGATCAGGCACGCAGCGACGTACTTGCCGCGATCCGCAAGTACCATTTCGACCGGGTTCTTGCTGAAGCGCCGGGTCTCAGGACGTTCCATTTCCGAATCAAGACAGGTAATGAGAGTACGGCGCGTCAGGTCACCATAGATCGCAACGTTGTTGCCAGTGCCGAAGATCGTGAGGCCGCGCGTCTCGACGCTGACACGTTCGCTCTTGCCGAGAATTCGCACATCGACGATCTGTCGCTCGATCAACTGGCAAAGGAGATCGGAACGCAGATCGCCGGAGACGTTGTCGATGGACAACAACGGTTGTCCAGCAAGCGCCGCTGCCACTAGCCGCTTTTCCAGCTCTTCTTCAGTCTGCGCCGCTGACATCACCGGCATCGGCTTGCCAATGGAGATTGCCGCTGAATTATCCCACAGAAAGCTCTTGCCGGTTCCTGCCACAGGAGCAAGGGCGACGTGCATAGGCGCGACAGGGAAGGCGCCCCGGACGACCGGCGTTATCAGGCCGCTAAGGGCAACCGAGCGGTCAACGTTACCCACGAACGGGAACTCAGAGCTTAAGTCCAACAACAGCTCCAGCGCGGCGATGGCGTCGTCGCGGGTGGGATGCTCAGGGATCGGCGGCATCGGCGGCGGCGCCATCAGCAGAAGACGTGTCGCCTCGTCGTAGCCAGGGGTCAGCAGCAGCGAGCCATCAGGGCGCATAGTCGGAGTGGTGATCACACCAGCAATACTCAGAAACGTCCAGTGGCCGAGCTGGCTCAAAATAACATGCGCGATATCAGCTGGAGCACCAGTCCGCACATTCTTCTTCGAGCGCGCATCGTACTTCACCCACACAGCGACCTTGTCGAGTTCGTTGCGCAGATAGATGGGCTTGATTTCAATGAGGCGCGCGACCTTGGTCCGACGACCACGTGACGCATCCGCTTCCTCGATGATCGGACGAACCAGCGTGCCGCCGCGCTGATACAACGGGACATCGCTGTTCAGCAGAATTTCCTCCGCCGTCTGAGCGATGGCCGGCTTCGCGTGCGGCGTCAAGAAGATGACTGGCTTGTCGCCGCCGTCGCGCTCTTCTCCGATGTGCGCGGCATCGGCGCCCACACCAGGGCCATCATCGCGCACATCGTTGTAGTCGAGCCATTCGGAAATTCTTTCCGCGATCTTCTCACCGAACAGCTCCTTCAACGCGGGATAACCGCGCGCGCGTTGGCCCTTCTGATGAGCAATCGCAGCATCTTGCGCGGCACGAACGCGATCACGCCATTCTTCGTCGTTAGCCGCGCGCGCAATCCACTCCGCGTACAGCTTGATGTGCGGCGAGTCGAAGCCGCACCGGGCCAGTACGCCGCCGATGGTCAGGGCCGCGTCGTGACGGCCGCCGCTCGACGGCCAATGGCGAGCGAGCAAGCTGAGCGCGGCCAGCAGTTTGCCGCGCCGCAACAGGTCGTCGTCTTCAGCCTGCGCGGGCTCGCCCTCCTGCTCCCACTTGATCAGCTCACCACTCTCGTGAACTGAACCGGGGAACACAGTTTGCGCGCCCATGTCGCCGCCGCCGATACGGATCTCCAGCAGCATGCCCTTGCTGATCGGATCCTTGAATTGCAATGCAGCTTGGTCGAGCTTCGACGCGAGCGAGGTGTTGTACAAGTAATGGCTGTCGCGCTTCGAGGAGCGACCGAAGCGCGCGGGTGTCTTCGGCAACAGCGCGGGCGCAATCGTGATGGCCTCCTGGCAATCGAGATCGACATCAGTCAAGCCGCCCGACTTCCGGCCGAGCTGCACACCGATGTTCTGCGACTTGTCGCCGAAGAAGCGCTCGACCTTGCTGCCGGTGATGACGCGGTGCTGCCACTCGCTCTCGGTGGGCGCCTTCTGCCGGAACGGGATCGGGACGGTGTTCCAGTCGCGCATCGCGTAACCGAGCGCGATAGCAGCGGGCGTGCCCGGCGACGGGCGCCATTCGTCCGGCTCATAAACGTTGGAGCCAGCGTAAGTGGCGAGGAATTCTGCGTACTGCTCGAAGGGACATTTTGCGTTGATATCGGTATCTGTGCTATTGATCATGTGTGTACCTTTCCAGAGGTCACAAGCATCCGCTCCCCTAGCGGCCTGTAGCGAGGCCCTAGGGGTTTTGCTTGGGTTGAGATATGGTTGATCGCGGCTACGTGTATCAGCCGTTTGCCGCCGCGCTTTGATGCGACGGTTTTTTCATTCTGAGGCTGAGTCGCGCCAAAGCACAGGAAAAGCGGCGGCCAGTTTTTTGTCCGCCGTTTAGCGTTTGATTTTAGGTGCGCTGGCGCTGCCTTCTAAGTCTCTGGCAATTGCGTTGATACCAGCATCGGTAAGCCGGAACTTCTTTTGGATCCCAATCCAGTCGAAGAGCGCATCAAATATCCGTTTGCGCGGGCGCTGCTTACGACTGGTAGTGATCCCGCGCTCGGCCATTAGTCGCAGAAACGGTTCTACCACAAGTTTTCGCACGACGCGCTTCCTGTAATGGTCGCCACTGATCTTGAGCCAGTGGTCGATATCCAATCCGTGCGCCGTTAACACAGCAACCTCATGGTCCCGCTCGCGACCGTGTTCCGCCATCAGCGCGTGCAGCGTGCTGTCATCCGCATCGGGGTTGCGCCGGGACCAACCTGCCTTTTCAATTTCGTGACGAAAGAAGTCAGGCCCGATTGCTGCATGACGTTCCAGCAACTTCTTGATAGCAGTCCGATAGCGGTGCACCTGCTTGCGATCTGGTTGTCGACCCGACACTGCGACCGCGCGCGCGTAGTCGTTTTTAATCGGTTCAAGATCCAGTGCCAATGTATAGCGACTTAATGGTTCATCCTCGCTGATACCCATAGCGGCTAGCAGCTTCTCGAATTGCTGCTGCTCACGCCCTTCTGTCTTGTTCGGGGACGGCCTGTGCTTGGTCATGCGGGCTGGCGGCACATTGAAACGCTATTCGGCAGCACGAAAGAGCGCCACCGGTTTTCCTTCACAGGGTAGCGATGCTGCGTCAATTTGCAGCCAAGAGCAAGGCGGCACAGAACTTACCATAACCCGCTTGTGCAGCCGCCTGCCGCAGTTGCCTGAGACCTCCGGTGAAGCACAAG
Source organism: Bradyrhizobium sp. CCBAU 45384 (assembly GCF_028128665.1). NCBI lineage: Bacteria > Pseudomonadati > Pseudomonadota > Alphaproteobacteria > Hyphomicrobiales > Nitrobacteraceae > Bradyrhizobium > Bradyrhizobium sp. CCBAU 45384. The sequence continues at coordinate 558,008 of NZ_LBIZ01000118.1, read as the reverse complement.
CAAGATCAGCCTCAGCCGTTGACGCCAGAGCGCCTGTTGCGGGCGCCAGCCGCGGTTACGTCTGACGAGGCCAAGAATCCTATAATACCATCGTGTCAGCCCGACGAGGCCGTTCTTCGCTATGTGCGGGAGCTTGCCAAACGGCTCGCGCGTGAGGATCATGAGGCTGAGATCGCGGCCCGCCAAGCAGCCCAAGTTGCGAGGAGCGAAGACACATGATCCGCGCTGCCATTTACGCCCGCTTCTCATCCGACCGCCAGAAGGATCGCTCTATCGACGATCAGATTGCACTCTGTCGCGATCTTTGCGCACGCGAGGGCATGGCCGTGATCTCGACGTTCGAGGACCGCGCGATATCCGGCTCGGCCGCCGTCAACCGCCCCGGCTTTCAAGCCCTGATGCAGGCGGCCGAGAACAGTTTGTTTGATGTAGTTGTTGCTGAGGATATGGATCGCATTTTCCGCGATCAAGCCGACTATCATAACGCCCGCAAGCGGCTCGACTTTCTCGGCATTACCCTGCACACCGCGAGCGGCAAGGTCGGTACGATTGACGGTGCCTTGCGCGCGCTCATGAGCGAGCAGTTCATTGAAAACCTGCGAGTGCATACCCGGCGCGGTCTTGAAGGTGTCTTGCGCGACCGGCGGCACGCTGGAGGGCGCGCGTACGGCTACCGCGCTGTTAAGGACAAGCCCGGTGAGTTGGAGATCGTAGAGGAAGAGGCCGAGATCGTTCGCCAAATTTTCGCGGATTACATCGCCGGTAAAACGCCGCGCCAAATCGCGCACGACCTCAACAAGCGCAGTGTGCGCCCGCCTCGCGGCAGGCTCTGGAATGGCTCGACCATCAACGGCCACGTCGCGCGCGGCGGCGGCATGCTCCTCAACGATCTCTATGCCGGTCGCATCGTCTGGAACAAGGTCAGGATGGTGAAGGACCCGACGACCGGCAAGCGCCTGTCGCGGCCCAATCCGAGAGAGCAGTACAAGATTGTCGAGGTGCCGCACTTGCGCATTGTCGACGACGACACGTTCAAGACCGCGCAACTCATCAAGATCGAGCGCCGCCGCGATGCGACGCCAGCAACAGCGCAGAAGGCGCGCGCGCCGAAGCGGGTGTTCTCCGGATTGATCCGCTGCGGCTCGTGCGGCGGGGGGATGTGTTCCGTCGGCAGTGACCGCAAGGGCTTGCGATTACAATGTTCGGCGTACCGGGAGAGCGGATCGTGCGACAACGGCCGACGCATCTATCTCAACGACATCGAGGCGCTGGCGATCAAGGGACTGCGTCAACACCTCGCCCATCCCGCCGTGATCACCGAATTTGTCGATGCCTACAACGCCGAGCGCAAGCGGCTCAAGAAAGAGGCGACTACCGAACGCGCCCGGCTGGAACGGCGGCTCGGCGAGATCGGGCGCGAGATGAAGCGGATTGTTGACTGCATTGTCATCACGGGCATGCCGCCAGAGCAGTTCGTCGGCCGGATGCAGGAGCTTGAGGCCGAAAAGGCCAAGGTCACGGCCGGGCTCGACAGCGCCAAGGAAAGCGACAACGTCATCGCCCTGCACCCCAAGGCGCTCGACCGCTACAAGCGCGCCGTTGTGGAATTATCCGATCACTTGAAGCGCGGTACACCGATGGAGTTCGCAACAATCCGCGAACTGGTGACGGCGATTATCGTGCACGCCAGCCCGAGCCGACCGGGCGGGGCCGGAACCAAGGCAAATACCGAAGATGATCGGACTGTCCGGATCGACATCAAGGGCCGCCTTGCTGCGCTATGCGGCAATCCGGCCCTGTTTCCGAACATGGCTATGTCGGGGGGATCGTTGGTAGCGGGGGAGGGACTCGAACCCCCGACCCCAGGATTATGATTCCCGGGCTCAGACCAGTGCTCCCACCTTTTCCAGCTCCGACCGGAAAGTAATCGAATCCTTGGCTTCACAGAAAGAGCGGCCGGCTTATTGCGCAAGGGTATCGGTTGCGCATCTGCGTGACCCACGCGTGACCCGGGCAAGATCGTGGGCTCAAACGTTGGAAGCCGCTTCGTAAACTATTGAAGTCTTGTGGTGGGCGCACCAGGGCTCGAACCTGGGACCCGCTGATTAAGAGTCTGCGGGTCTACCGGAAATCAGCTCCTCGCCGAAGGATTAGTGGGAAGCTAAGCTCTCAAGAATGTTTCCGATATCTCAAGGAATTAACCCTGAATCGCGCGGCCGCTGAACACCGGCGGGCCTTCGTTGACTCGTTGGCGCCATTTCGCGACTTTGCCCCCGGATCGCCCCCAATTTCCGGCGGGGGCGAGGGGGTAGCAGTGGCCGACATCATCACGCAAAAGACCATAACGAAGGCGTTCTCAGACCAGAATAAGGGCATCAGCCGCGACATCACCGACGGCCGTGTCGCCGGCCTCGAGCTGCGGGTCAGGCCGCGCAGCGTGAGATGGTCGATGAGGACGGCGCTACACGGCAAGCGGACGCGATACGACCTCGGGCCCGCGGTCGAGGGATCCGACGACGTGGGGGGCCTTTCCGTCGACGGCGCGCGCTCCCTCGCCAACCAGGTCGCCACCATGTGCCGCAAGGGGCACAACCCGGCGACATTCCTCTCCGCTCTGGCCTCCGGCGTCTCGATGGAGACCCAGCTTCGCGTCGAGGCGGCCCGGCCAAAGGTCAGCTGGTCGTGGGAGAAGGCGAAGCTGGAATTCCTGGCCGACGTGAAGCGGGCCCGTCGACCCGACACCCACCGGGACTACAAGGGCAAGCTGCAGGCCGCGGAGCTTGACCTGTTCGCCGGTCGCTTCGTCAATACGATCACGCGCAACGAGATGGCCGCCGCAATCGCCGCGGTCCACAGGCGGCAGAAGGAGGTGATGGCCGAGGGCATGGTGAGGGTGATCCGTCGAATGTGGAATTGGCTCGCCGAGGCCGCCCGCCAGGATCAAACCTCCGTGGCAGAGGGCGTCATGACCGGCCTGAAGGCGCCGGACCGGACGCGAAAGGAGAAGGGAGAGCCGACCAAGGTTCCGCAGCCGGCGACGAAGCTCGCCCCAGACGATCCGGCGGCGTGGATCGGTGATGCTCCGCCGGCGATCGAGATCGGTCGCGTGCTCGCCGTCGCCCGCCTGGGGTGCCTCCCTCCCCGCATCGGACTGGGACTTGAGCTGCTGATCGGCACCGCGCAGCGTCGGCGCACCATCGTCGGCATCAACAGCGAGAATTTCCACGATCAGTCCGACGGAGAGGTGCTCTGGAGCATCCCGCCCTATTTCAGGAAGAGCGGGACGGCCCGGGGAGAGCGCTGCCATGCCGTGCCTTGCGTAGGCTTCGCGGCCACCGCCGCCAAGCGCCTCGAGCAGCTTGCGAACGCCGACGACACGAACTGGCTGTTCCCCGCCGGCACGTCGTCTCGCACCGACGTCGGACACGCCGAATCCGGCCTGTTCAACGATTGGCTCGCCGCGATCCCTGGCGTGACGTGGTCGCCGCACGACGTCAGGTACGCCTTCGCGACCTATGGCGAGCGCGATCTTGGCTTCAAGCCTGGCGAGGCCGGCGTCATTCTCGACCACCTGGAAGGGACCGAGCCCGACAACGTCACCAGCCAATTCTACAGCAGCGACCCGCAGATGCGGCGCAAGCGGGAGATGTCGTACGCGTGGACGGCATGGTGCGTGAGATGGACAAAGGAAGCCATCAAGCGCGACAAGAGCCTTCGCGACGCCGAGCCGATGTACCGCGCGATAAGGAACGAGCGCTACAAGTTCAAGAAGAAGAAAGCCGCCTGATATTACAAACTCGGGGCAAGAACGCGATCGTGCCCCAAGTTTGTAACATGTCGGCCCGCAGGCCCAAACGAAAGCCCCCAGACTCGCGTCCAGGGGCCATTCTTGGATAAGCAAGCATTCGGTCTACCCGCCTGTCGGCGGAGGGTCTTTGAATTCGACGACGACGATGCCGCTGTCGTCGCGCAGCCACTTGGTCGGGTACCGCTTGACGTGCGTCCATTGCGTACCGGGGCCAGCCCAATGATACGGGCGGAAGTTCAGAACGGCCCCCTGCTCGTCCTCGACGGTAATGACAATCTGCTTCGGGTTGGTGCTGACCACCTTCGCCGTGCGCGTCGCGCCGTCGCGCTCGCGCAACGCGGCTCCGCTCCCGATCGCCGGATACTTATGATAGGACATCGTCACTTCTCCAGTCCTGCTATCATCTTGCCGGCCAACAGGCCGAGTTTCTCCGACGCCGTGATGAGCCGCTCCGAATCGCCGAACAGCGAGTCGGCGATTTTGCGATAGACTTCATCCGACACCGTGCGTTCGCCGCGCACGATGAACGACAGTAGTTGCTGCGAGATGCCGGACGCCTCCGCGAGCTGCGAGATGCCCCGCTTGCCGTAGGCCGCCTCGGCGGCGGCTTTGATCTTGCTGGCGCGGCGCGAGAGCCTAGCCATCGGTGATCGCCTGCCATTTCTCGGACGCGGCGCTCCACTGGTGCGTCTGCTTCCAGCCGTCATAGCGGGCCTGCTGCGCTGCGATCTCGTCGCGTACTCCGGCGATCTTGCGGTCGCGGTAGTGCAGGTCGCCGGCCTTCAGCTTGTCGAAGTCGACGAGGCCCAGGCTATGCTCGGCGTTGACGGCGTCGAATGTCTCGCGGGTGACGTTGACCGACTTGCGCGCCTTGTGCTCGGACGGCGCGGTATCGTCCCTGTATGTCACGGTCACCGGGATCCGCTCGGCCTCAATCTCGCCCCGGACAAAGGCGGCGTCCGCCTCCCAATCCTTCAGGCGGGTGATTATGGCGCCGAGCACGGCACGGGAGACCTCGAACGGCAGTTTCTTGGCGCCGTCGCAGCTCGCGGTCTGCCAGCCGTCGCCGGGGCGCGTGTAGCCATGATGCGCCATAGTGCCGAGGTTGGCCAGGAAGCGTCTGCCGCAGCACTGGCAGGTCATCTGCGCCGCCTCGCGCGCGATCTGCTCCGCGGTTTTGCGCTCCGGCGGGTGGCCGGCCTCACCCTTCTTTTTCACCATCGGCTTCGCGGCGTGCAGCAGGGCGTGCAGCGGCAGCAGCGCGGTCTCGATGAAAGCGGCATAGGCGTTGATGCCGTGTTCGCGTGCGCGGCGCAGGGCGACCGGGATCTCATGGGCGCCGTGGATGAATGCCTCGGCGGCGTAGACGTAGCCCCACCAGTCCGACCGGCCGCGACCCAGGTGGTGCGGGCCGGTGTCCAGGAAGGAGGCGGCGGCCTCCTCGACGGCGCGGTTGATGATCTCCTTGGCCTGGACGTAATCGCGGTTGCGGACGACGCCGGCGGCGATCGCCGGCTCGAGCATGCAGACGGCGGCGGCGAGCGCCTCGCGCCGGCGCGACATCTCGGGGGCGAGGTGCTTGTTGATGGCGGAAAGATCCACGGCGTCCTCCTCAGGCGGTCGGCGCCGCGAGCGCGGCCTTGGCGGCTTCGACCTCATCGGCGGTCTTCGGCTTCATGATGCCCTCGATGTCGAGGCTGGCGCGGATGCCGGCCAGGATCTTCTCGGCCTCCGTCGCGCGGACCTTGCCGCCGTAGGTACCGAGCAGGCCGACGCGGTGCTCCCGGAGGTCGTACCTAGGCACCGAGACGAACAGCAGCAGCTCGGGGCCGTATAACGAGCTGTGCATGCGGAGTTCTACATATTCGTGCGCCTGCTCGGCGCGGGCGACGAAGTCGGACAGCGCGATCTTGCGGACAGACTTCTCCGTAAACCAGTGCGGGGCACTTTTGCTGGCGGTCATTTTTGTCTCATTGATCAGGACGAATATCCGTGGTCGGCCTCGCGGTTGACGATCATCGACGCGTGCCGCCACGCGGCGATCTACGCGCGGCGGATCGTGGAGCGTGGCGACGTCACCGGCGAACCAGCTTTACGCGTGGGCGTTATGCCCTGCCTGAATGTCGGCCCACACCTGGCGTTCGACAATGGCGAAGTCACCATCCGGACCAGTCACCATCAGCTCATCAGCATCCCACGACCAGACTTCGTTCGTGTCGTTCGGCTTTTCGCCGCCGAACGTCGGCAGGGCCGACATCGACACGTAGTCGTCGAGATCGCCGAGGTCTTGCTGCCCCAGGAAGTCATAGGCATCCACAACCGCGCTGCGCAATTCGCGAAGCGAGGTGGCAAACTCGATGTTGCTGATGTAGTCGCGAAGTTCAGGCATCTTGGTCTCCTTGTTGACTTGTTGGGCCTCGTCAGCGCCGGCATCCACCGACAGACCATTGGCAGCCCGCAAGCCGCCTAGGTTTCGGCCTCAGGCGAGAGCGGCAAGCGCCGCGTCGTCCTCTGCTGAAAGGACAGGAGGGGCTTCGACGCGTTTCGGCTCCTCGAACAACGCGGTGGCGACAGGCTTCCACGTCGGCTGCCTAGGCAAGGCCAAGCCCGCATCGGCCAAGACTTTGTGCGCGCGCGCCCGCGCGGCCCATGCCGAGCGCGACCAACGCGCGCGCGGCTCTTCGGTGTTGGAGCTACAGACCACCCACCGCGTATTGTCAGACCACGTTCGGCCGGAGCACGGCCTCATGCGGCTGCCCTTGACCACGGCGCCGACGTAGTCGTAGGCGGCCTTAGTGTCGATCCCGAGGGCGGCACGATACGCGGCGACGTCGTCCCGCTTGCCGCGGCCTAAAGCAATTTCGGAACACACAAATGACCGCCAAACGATATATCCGGCTACGTCACTGAGCGCGATCCGATAGTTACCGTCAGGCTCCGCGGGCCAGGCCGCGATGACGGCGGCAATCGCCGCAGGGCTATTCTCGCGCGACACACGTCCCAAGCCAGCCAGCACCAGGCGGTCGGTGCCATGCGCCGTAAGGCCTGCGACAAGAGCCGCTTTGAATTCTCGACTTACAGAGAAGATGACCATCGCGCTCAGCCTTAACGTGAGTAAGACTGGGCGAACTTCGCCGCGGACCGTCGCTCAAGATGGTCCTGCAGGCGGGCGCGACAACATCCGCGAACGCCCGCGGCATGGCCAGGCCGACGCGGCGCGTTTAAGAGACTGATGTTGAAATGCATAGAGCTCTCCGTAGTTGGCTTGAAGCAAGGGTGATCGAGCCGCCGTGAGAAGGTCACGGCAGCGCCTGCCACTCGGGCAATAGTGCCCAAGCTCGGGGCCGCTAAAGAGCGGAGAAATGGCAGACCCGCGAGAGCGCGGAAAAAGACCACCGCCAAGAGACGGAGCCACGCCGGAAAACAATCCAGCTGCACATGAATGTGTGCGCCTCCCGCCCGGAAATCAAGCCCAAACGCGGGTATGGTTAACGTAAGCAGGAGCGCAATACGGCACATGTCGCCAGCGTTAACGCGGGAGACAGATTGCAGTGCGACGGCCCGCATTGTGCGAGACTTAGCGCGGCGCAGATATGTTCAGCGGTGATGTGGAAACCTAGCTGGATCCGTTCCCAGGGGTTGGCGTTGCCAACATTAGAGCTTCCGCGCTGAATTGGTTATGCACTCTGAGATGATCTATACGACCACCCGTCGAGGCTGATGCCGCTGAAAAGCCAGATCAGTGGATCTGGTCATTCGGCCAATTGACACATTCCGGTCCAGCTGCAGGTTATGTCCTCTGCAAGCGCATTCCCCTCAGAAACCAAGGACCCAGATTTCCTAGAAAGATGCGTCGCACACGGCGCAAAACCTTTGCTTGTTTACGGTTTGCGGGGCTAAACTGAGCGTCGGCTGGGGGGAATAATGGTCGCGGAAGTTGCGCATCTTTTGGCGCGAGACGCGGCGCCTGAAAGAATTCGGGCGCTCATTCGAACCACCATTTCCGAAATCGAGACGGCGTTCGCCCCGATTGATCATCTGCAAGCGCGTACCCGTCTTGCCCTCACTCTATCGCTGTTGGAAGGCAGTCCTCAGGAGCCGTCCCTTCGATATAGCAGAGTGACTGCAGCGCTTCGCGCCGAGATGAACAAGCTCGATGTGGACGACCGTCACTACTGGATTAGCACCTTCTACACCTTGCTCATGAGCACGTCCTCCAGGCGTGAAAAAGCCACCTATTTCACACCGCCGGCCATCGTTCGCCACCTCATCAGCCAAGCCGAGAAAGCCGACTTGGATCTTACGACTGCGCGGGTCGTCGATCCGGCTGCGGGAGGCGCTGCGTTCGTATCGAGCCTGGCTGGCCGCATGACGGAACTCGGCTGCGTTGCGGGCGACATTAAGACCAGAATTTCGGGCATCGAAATCGATCCCCATCTTGCCCTTTTGGGCGAGGCTCTGGTGAAAGACCGGCTCGGATCTCAGCGCAGCAAAAGCAGACTAATTCGCACCGGGGACTCCCTGATCGTTGGCGAGATCGCAAAATACGATGGGGTCTTCGTGAATCCGCCCTACGGCCGGATTCTTGGTCTAGGCAACGAGATTCCTGTCGAATGGCGCGACTTCTGCGCACCCGGCCACGTCAATCGCTATGCGCTATTCATTGACCTGGCTTTCCGGATGGCGAAGCCGGGCGGCCTTGTCGCAACCGTGACGCCGTCGAGCTTTATTTCAGGCCCGTTGTTCGAGAAGCTGCGTAAGAACATCCGTACGCGTGCAGACGTGCTGCGCGTCGACGTACTCGAACGCAAAGATGTCTTCCACGACGTCCAGCAGGACGCATGTGTTTCGATCTTCCGGATCAAGGGGAATTCGCGCGCGGCGACCAAGCCGTTTGCCCCGAACGTCGGGCGAATTGACCGGAATTGGAAGTTCGCGGAAGACGGAGTCGTGACGACGAACGACGCGGCTCTGACGGCTCCATGGATCCTGCCGGGAGCAGACACCGGCTTCGAGGCCTGCCTCGGTCGCCTCAAGGACTACGGTGTCACACCGAAAGCCGGATCCTTCGTTTGGAATCGCGAGACCGAGCGTCTACAGCGCGGGAAGAAGGTAGGGAAAGCGTTCCCGCTGTTCTGGGGCACGAACATAAAACCCGGAAAGGCTTGTCTGCCACGCAGCAAAGACGATGAAGGCACAGATTTTGTCGTCTGCGAAAAGGAGAACTCCGGAATAATTCGCAAACCGTCCGTCCTGCTGCAGCGCACGACAAACAGTCGACAGCCGCGTCGACTTGTGGCCGCCGCCGTTCCCCGCAAGGTTCTAAAGAAGCACAAGGGGTTCGTTTGCGAAAACCACACCATTGCGTTGGTTCCGGATGGCCGCGCCAACCTCTCGCTGCTGGTCAGGCTGCTGAACACCGATGCAGTCGACAAGCGTTTCCGAAGGGTGGGCGGCACGTCGAGCGTTTCCATCGCTGCGCTGCGCAATCTGCCGCTGCCGAGCCCCAAACATCTGCGAAGCGCCATCAAGAAGACGAACGACTTCGAGACCGCGGTCGAGCTCGCCTACTCGATGACCCAGAGCCCTGCATCAAGTCGTAGGGCGGCATGAAAGCCAGAAACCACAACGACAGGTTCGGGCGCTCCAACCGGGACCTCAACCCGCTCGCCAGGCAGGAACAGGCGCGCGCACAAGCCGAGCGCGCCCGCGTTCTGCTGCAATCCGCTCGCGCACCCGCCCCGGCCACGCAGCTGCTGCGACCTGGCGTTTCTACAGCCACGCCCGTCAGGTACTCCACGACGGCCGACCCGACCAACTGGATGTCGATAGATGCCGGCAGACCGCTCATCGAGGCCGCTTTCGAGACTATTAAGGACGCGGCGGACAGAGCGATCATTGCATGGCCTTCGAGGCCCGGTGGCGGCTTCGTGCCGGCCTGCATTTTCCTCAGGGAGGCGCGCACATCGGGGCGCCTGGCCCATGCCACGGTAGGTTACTGGCCTTGGCGCGAGGGAGCCCTCCGTGCAGCGCGCTCGATACTGGTTTCCCCGGACGACATCGGCCGCGCATCGCTCGCCGCCTACAACGACCCGAAAAAGGGCGACTGGCAGGCTGGTACGCTTGCGCACCAGTCGCTCTGCTTGCTCGAGATGCGCCTCAAGGATCTGGTGAAGAGCCGCCCCAGCGCTGCTCGAGTTGCAAGCATCAAATCCATTGTAGTCCGGAGCCCGACGCTCCTGGAAACCACGTCAGTCTTCGCTCCTGACCGGAAAAAGGGCGCCAGCGCATATCAGGTGACTCCCGATCAAGTCCTACGTCGCGTGCGAAAGTACACGTCGATGGGCGAACCGAATGCAGGTTTGGTCGAGCACGTCGGCGCCATCGGAGACCCGACCCGCACGCCCTTCGCGCTGCTAGGTCTGCCTCCGGTGCAGGCAGCGGAGGGATTGACGCGCTATCTCGGGTCTGAACGCATCCGCCGGCATGGACTGGACCTGATCGTCGCCGACCTGACGCGCATCGGACGGTCGGAAATCGAGGACGATTGGGAACGGAGACTCGACGCCCTATTGACCGCCCTTGACGGCGTCGAAGGCAGGAGGCCCGGGGTCCTCGTCCTGGCGGAGGAGTCGTTCATCCATCGGCGGGCCTTCCGGCTGCTAAAGAGTCATGCGGAGATGCGACGGCCGAAGGTGAAGGCCCTGCAGATGGGACTGTACCTGGAAAGCCCGACGTTGCTCGGGGAAGCGCCCGATATGCCGACCGAGCTGCCTCCGATCTCGTTCCAGGCCGACATCAAGGATGCCTCTCTCGCGCCTCTGCGGAAGGAACTTGTCGCTCTCGGACGCCGGATGCGGGACGAAGGAGCGCCGCGTGCCGCCGAGTCAGTTTCTCGCGTGCTCGCCTTCGTCAGGCGCTGCGCTTCCCTTCCGCTCGGGTTGACGGACGCCAGGGACATCGCCGACATCATCTACGACGAAGACGGCGAGTTCGATGCGGCGCTGCGGGCTCTGTTCCGCCCCAAGATGGTCCTTTCGGACCTGATCGCCGCCGGCGATCTGCATCCGGTCTTCGCCGGCGACATCAAGAAAGCCGTCCAGAAGATCGAGGCTAAGGTAGCGGATTGGGAGAAGGACACTCCTGTGGCTGCCAAGTTGGCGGAATTGCTCGCCAACCCCGAGATGGACTCGCCGAGAACGACAGTATCGCTCGCCGACCGTCGCGTCGCCGAGGTGTTCATGGCGTCCGACCGCGCCGTCGGCTACCGCTGTACGGTCGTCGATCACCGAAGCCTGGCAACCCACTTGGCGGTGGTCTCTCCGGAGCGCCTGATCGTGGTAGGGCCGACGTCGGAAGCTGTGCAAGCGCTTCTTACGACAAAGAGCTGGCTGAAGACTTGCTACCTTATCGGCGACGCCGCCGGCAGCGCGCTGCTCTCGGCGGAGTTGTCGTCGATCGAGTCCATATCCGCCTTCCAGTCCTTCGCGGCTCGAGCAAAGCTGCTCGTCTCCGCCTTGAAGCGGGGCGGATCCGACGAGTCGCTGGATCATGCCGAAGCCGAGTTCAGCGTGGCGAGCGTGATCAAGGAGCGCGAAGTCGATCTCACCCAGGCCGATGAGGCCTATCGCGGCGAGGTGATCCAGCTCACCATGCAGAGCGGTCTGCGTCTGGACTATCGTCCCGGCGGCGAAATTCTGCTTCTCTCGCCGGGTGAGCTCCGTCCCTTCGAGCGGATACAGGCTCGAGAAGTGCAACCCGGCCAGCGAATCCTGGTGCTGGACGCCTCCATCCGCGAGCCGTTGCGTCTGGCGATCGCCGGTTCGAGGAAGAGCCAACAGCAGCTCGCGGCGTATCACAGCCATATCGCGGACATCTATGCGAAGACGCCGGGCGATTCTACGACCAGCAAGGCGCGCAACGTGCTTGCCAAGATGCACGCCATTGACCCGTCGACCGGAGACGAGATCAACAACATCAAGCGCTGGCTGAAGGCGGATGTCGCCCGGACGACAGTGGAGGGCAGCCGTGCACCGGGGGCCGCACGCGATTGGCCTAGGTTTCGCCTTTTCATGGAGGCCGTCGGCGTCGAGGAGAGCCTGTCGTCGCTCTATTGGAGATTCGCCGTGCTTCCCGCCCGTTCGTATCGGGCTCAGGAAGGCCATCTGTTCAATCAGCGCGTCGTTCAGTTCGTGCTGGATCCGGAATCCGCAGGCATCTGGAAGTCGATGCAAGGGCTGTGGCAGCAGGTCATGGAGGCGGTCGACGTGGTCGAGGACGTCAACAAGGTAGTGTGCGAGGGCGACAATGGCTGAACCGACCGCTGTGGCCGGCATGTCTGCCGACGACCGACAAGAGCTGAAGGAGGCGGTCTGCGACGCGGTGTTGGAGCGCACGCGTCAAGCCGTCAGCGGCGACGGCGAATTCGGCAGGATCGTCGTAGGCGACCGCCCCGCGCGAAAGCTTTCGAGTGGTTTTATTCTGCCCCGACTCGACGAGAACGGCGACGACGAATCCAGCGACATCCGGATCGCTACGCACGGGCTCGACTTCCGGATTCTACCAGGCACCACCGGCGCTCTCGTCATCCACCCGGTTTTTAGCTGCTATGTGCGCGCGTTGCCAACGACCAACGAACTCTTCGCGCGAAACGGATGGCTCATACCGCCGCCCGGCTTCAATCAGGCCGCCAAGACGCAGATCAGGGATCAAATCCGCCAAAGGGCGCAGGCCGAGATTCCCCAAGGCGCCTCTTCCAGCGAGCGCTTTCGCATTCGATCGCAGATATCTCGCGAGGTCCATTTGGCGTTGGGCGTCGCGCTGCCTCGCGAGGCTCCCCCTCCCCCAATCGGCGACAATCCGGAGATCGACGACGCACAGCCTGATACCGGGGTCACCGACCCTCTCGCTCCGACGGGCGCGGAACGACTTCGGATTCCGAGCGCAGTGTCACAGCGCTATGACGTGCCGCAGAAGTGGATCAGATTGGCGGTACCACTGGAACCACTGATGCTCCCGCTGCCGTGCGACCCGCCGGCCTGGACCACCGCTTCGTTGGCGTACAAGCAGGTGCTCGAGACCGCGATCAAGGCTTCCTATCGAAGCTGGCTGGCAACGGAGGAAGGCAAGGCAAACGCCTGGCGGAAATTGAATCCTCCATCCGAGGCGTTCTGGTCGCAGGAGAACTGGGAGCGCTTCCTTTCCGATGCGCGCGCGCGACCTACGTCCGAGGCCGACCTCTTACCGGATTTCGATATCCAGGTACTCGCTCAGGCTCTGCCAGACCCGCTGGTCGATGGAGCTTTCTCCGTGCGGATCGCGCTGGAGAACCTGCAGGAGAACGACTCCGCGCAGGAGTCCGGGCTTTTCGGCGTTGCTCTCGCGGTCGACATTCCGGTCGACGCCTTGGGTCCGATGCGCCTAGAGCGCGTCCGCCGCAGTTATCATCTGGCCGGCTTCATGACGATGCCGGCGATCGGCGTCAATGGAGGTGTCGAAGATCGCGGCACCTTCGATGGACACCGTAGGCTTCGTACCACCTGGATGCCGCGCTTCGTGTTGCCGCGCACCAAGGCGACCGAGATTTCGAACGTTGTCACTCAATACGAGGCCCTCTCCTCCGCCGACACCGAAATCGGTTCGCTCGAGGCGCTCTCAGCCGAGATGGATCGTTGGATCGATCGGGTGGCAAGAACCACTGCCATCACTCAACCGGGCGAGCAGGGGACGGAAGCGGACGAGGCTGCGCAACGGACGAGGTTCGAAGACGACCTGCAGGCCTGGCGCCGCGAGGCGGATCGGATCAGAAAAGGGATCCGCCTCGTCGCTCGATCGCAGCAGGCCTGGCGCAGCGACGCAGGGTCTCCAGCTGCGATCCCGTACCGAGCTTGGCTACTCCTCAACCGGACCTTCGCGAGAGCAAACCCGGCGTCGCGGGATCAGAGGCCCGGCTGGCGTCTATTCCAGCTCGCATTCGTGCTCGCCCACGTGCCGACCTTCGCCTCGCGCGTTCCTGCATACGCGGACGAGTTCGATGCTGCCTTCGATGAAGATGCCGCGAGCCTTCTCTACATGGCCACCGGCGGCGGCAAGACCGAGGCTTTCTTCGGCGTGCTCGTCTTCGCGCTCTTCATCGATCGCCTGCGCGGAAAGACGCGCGGCGTCACGGCCATGATGCACTATCCGCTACGCCTTTTGACCGTGCAGCAGGCTCAGCGCCTCGCCCGGCTGCTGGCGAAGGCGGAGACGGTTCGGCGTCGCGAAGGAGTGGGCGGCGCACCGTTCGAAGTTGGCTTCTGGGTAGGCAGCGGAAATACGCCGAATGCGACCGAAACGAGATCGGGCACCTTGTCGGACGAGATGAGGTGCATTCCCGTCGTCGACAGTCCGCGCGCCCGAGACGAACAGGCGATCCTCGACGGACAGGAAAAGGCGGACCGGGAATACGTCACAGCAAACGCGGCCTGGAACAAGCTGCCCCGCTGTCCATTCTGCAACTCGGCGCGCGACACAGGCTTGCGGCTCTACCCAGAGCGGCACAATCGACTGGGCATCGTCTGCTTCAACACCCGGTGCGAATGGAATGTGGAGACAACGGACCGGCAGGGCCAAGCCGAGCCGCTCCCGTTCCTGATGATCGACACGGACATCTACCGGGCCGCACCATCCGTGCTGCTCGGCACGATCGACAAGCTGGCCCTCCTCGGCCAGAACGTCAGCACCATCGATAAAGTTGCCGGCATGTTCGGCATGGCCCGGCACGTGCAGGGTGGCCCCTTGGGGCTGCTGCACATGATTGGCAGTCCCCAACCGAACGAGACGCCGTCGGACTACAGACGAGTGGCACCTTCGTTTCGGTCCGGTGAAGAAGTTTTCTTCGATCCGTTTCCGAGCCTGATCGTCCAGGACGAGATGCACCTTCTCGAGGAGAGCCTCGGCACGTTCGGCGGCATCTTCGAGACGGCACTCTTTCAATGGTTGACGCGCTTGGCGCCCTTGTTGGGAAATCGCGTGGTGGAGGTGCCATCCGCGCCGGGCCGGCCCCGCCTTCCTCACGTCGTCGGCGCGACGGCCACGGCGGCCGACGTCGCCAAGCACACGCGCGCACTTTACCAGCGCAGGGTCGTCCAGTTTCCGCATCCCGGTCCGGCCCTTCACGAAGGCTTCTACACCCGAATGGCGGCTTTCGAGCCTGAGGGCGACGCAGCAGGAGCGAGGGCTGCTTCTGGGATCACACCTCGCGGCTTGGAGCTCGCTGCACCTTGGGGCCGCATCTATGCGAGCCTCATGACCAACGGTCGGCTTCACACCGTCACGACATTGTCCGTTCTGGCGGCGCATGCGGCGACGATAACGAGATGGCAGCGCGACCTGAGCGCGACCGACCCGGCGCGGCAAATCAGGGCGGCGGAAGAGATGATATCCAGCGTCTCGACAGCGCCGTGGTCGGAGCGGCGGGTTGCGGCTCTCCGGTCGGCCGCGCAGGACGGCCGATACGACCGGCTGGCGCAACTGGTCGATCTGCACCGCATCGAGCTCACGTATGTAACCAACAAGAAAGGTGGCGATCAGATCCTCTCGGCGCTGGAAACCGAGGTGCGAGAAGTCCATGCCGCCATGGGCGAGCAGTACGCCCTCACCGACTTCTCCATGGAGCTGATCTCGGGCGGCGTGGACATCGCCGACATTCAGGGCGTCATCCGCAAAGCGGAGTCGAGGTTCGATCCAATGGCCGACGATATCTCCACGGCGCTGCGTGGAATTGTGGCCACATCGGCGATCTCGCACGGCGTGGACGTGGAATTCTTTAACGCGATGGCCTTCGCCGGCATGCCGTCGGACATCGCCGAGTACATCCAGGCATCGTCCCGCGTCGGGCGCACGCACGTCGGCTTTTCGTTGCTGATTCCCATTCCGCAGACCCGGCGAGACCGGTTCATCGTGGAGGTCCATGAATCTTTCCATCGACTTCTTGAGCGGATGATTTCTCCGCCCGCAGTCGAACGATGGGCTGATCGCGCCATCAAGCGGACCATCCCTTCGATGGTGCAGACCTGGCTCGCCGGCGTGAGGCACAACGAACGCTTCCTTCCCGCGCCCGACGATCAGAAGGGCCCGGTGGCGCTTCCCTCCACGGTGGAGGCCGCGGCCAGGCTGCTGCGTTCCCGTCAGGAGTTCGACGATTGCGTCCGCTTCGTCGGCGCCGCCATCGGCATCGGAGCTCCGATCGGATCGCCCACCAATCCAGAATATTACGGCAATCTCGCCCGT
Source organism: Bradyrhizobium sp. CCBAU 45384 (assembly GCF_028128665.1). Lineage (NCBI taxonomy): Bacteria > Pseudomonadati > Pseudomonadota > Alphaproteobacteria > Hyphomicrobiales > Nitrobacteraceae > Bradyrhizobium > Bradyrhizobium sp. CCBAU 45384. Next base: position 541,930 of record NZ_LBIZ01000118.1, on the reverse strand, counting down.
TCCGAGGTTGAGCGCATTCGGCAGGTGCTCGACAGCAAGAACTACACCGGCAGCCTCAACGATTTCTGGAAGGCCACCAACACCGACCTTATGCGACCGATGACTAGCCTCCGGGACGTGGACGTTCAGGGACGGATCGAGGGCAGCCGCCGTTCGCAGACCAACAAAGCGATCACGGAAGAACAGTTGACCGACGCCATCTCGATGATCCGCAACCGCGGCGTCGCGCTCGGAAGGCGTGGCGCCTACAGCGAACTCGACAGCGGTGCAGACACGGGACAAAACTCATGAGCAAGCCCGATACGATGCAGAGGTCGCGTGGACAGCTTGCGACCGCCTATGCGCCGCATAGCCTCTTTACGTTCGAGGGCGGATCCGGAGCATGCTTTGCGCTGCCGAGCCCCGGCAATAGGACGGCTGGAGACGAGCTGCGCCCCAACACCCAGCGCATGATCTCCGAGCAGATTCAGGAATATTTCGAGGCTTGGGCAACGAGGGCCAGGCGAGGCACGAACCTCCGGCATGCCGTCCCGTTGAACCTGGCGGTGGACGGACGCGTCATTAGCGACGACGCTGTTCGAGTACGCTTCGGGGATCTCGCGTTCCAGGTGCCGGATAGGGTTGGCTACGTCCCCTTCCCTCTATCGTTCGTCTGCACTCGTTGCAAACTGCACCGGCACAGCGACCGGGTCGAGCGGCTCGCCGATGAAGCTGCCCGGTTCAGGAATGCATGCCCCTCCGGCGCCGACAGTTGCGCCAACGACTGGCAACAGCTGGATGTCGTCTACGCGCACTGGTCCGGAAACGTGGAGCCGATCACGCCGAACTATCGGTCGTGGTATGAAGGTGAGGTGCGCGACCTGGACCGCTGCACGTCGTGCGGCTCCGATCGCTTCTTGCTTCACCGCCCTCCGGGGCGGCTCGGCAACTGGGAATTCCAGTGCGTAAACTGCAAGCTGCCCAGGCCCATGCAGCAGAGAGACCTGACGACTCTCGAGGAGCTCGGCCCTCTGCTTGCCCAAAATCAAGCGCTGCCAGCCGAGATCAATATGGAGCCCGTCTCCTACCGGGCCTCGGCCGCCTACTACGTCCACGGCGACAGGCTCCTCGTGTTCGATCAGGAGCGGTACATCCAACTGCTGGGATCGGCGCAAACGACGCTCCTGAGTGCATTTCTGTCGACCGAGTACGGCTATCCCCCGACCAACCTCGACGACACCGAAAAGGAAGCGCTGCTACAGGCGGCCGGACAGTCCGCCCAATGGGACACGTATCGGCGCGTGAGAAATCTCATAGCGACCCTCGAGCGAATGCCCCAGATCGAGCCTGCGGCCATCGCCGCGCAAAGGGAAATGATCGCTCGACAGGAAGCCGAGTGGAACGAGACGGTCTTCGCCGGACAGTTCGAGGCCGTGGAAGGCATCGACACAGCCTGCCGCGAACGGGGCGACTATGTGCGGCGGTTCGATCCAGTCCGCATGGCTCTCGAACACAAGACCCTTACCGAGGAGCGTCTCCAAGGGCGCCAAATGCCTGACGGCAAGAGCGCCTCGGTCGACGTGACGATCCTCGACGACTTCCTGTTTCCGGACGATCTGGATGCTGACGCACGCGCACGACTGCTGGATCAGGTGCGCCTCCGTAGAGACCTGCTGGGCATCGAGGAAATGCGGCTCGTCCGCGACGTGCGGGTCTGCGAATACACTTTCGGCTACACACGGACCAGCTCGTCCCCCGTCGTCATGAGAGACAAGGCCGGATCGGCCGAAATGCCCGTGCGACTGCGCTTGTTCGACAAGGTCCCGGTCGGGGATCGAGCTCTTCATCCCGTGCTCTGCCTCATCCAATCCAATGAGGGCTTGTACGTCCGCCTGAACGAGGCCTGCCTGCTCGATTGGCTCGAAGCGAATCAGATCCAGTTGCCGGCAGCCGATGCCGGCGTGCGTCTGGGAGGTCGCCTCATCGAGCAGTTTGCACGGATGGCCAACGACCAGGACGTTCGCTTTTCGCGTTTCCTCGACGAGTATCGCCGAGAACGCAGCGTTCCCAGGCTGGCATACCCCTATGTCTACACGCTGCTACACACGATGGCCCACCATCTGCTGGGAATTTCTGCGTCGATGTCCGGATTGGACTTAGGATCGTTCGGGGAGCACATCTTTGTCCCAGACCTTGCCTTCCTAGTCTATCGTCGCGGCATGACGATGGACCTGGGCAACCTGTCATCGATGTGGCGCGATCGGGGTGACCCCGCGTACGGCAACGAGGTGCTGGACCGGATGGTCGATCCCGCTAGTCTACGCTGCGGATCTGAAAGCGTGTGCAATCACCGAGGCGGAGCCTGCCCCGATTGCCTGCTCATCCCGGAGACCGCCTGCCTCACCCGAAACGAACTGCTTTCCCGCTCCGTGCTCATCGGCCGCGGTTTCCCACGCTGGGACGCCGAAGGACGCGAGCTCACGGGCTACTATGAAGTGGCGCGGCGGCGAACGCGGGCGGACGCCACGCCATGAACGCGACGATCGGAAGCTCGCTGTCGAGATCGCTGGTCAGCGAACTGGGCGACGACTGCGCGGCAGCCGCCCAGTTGGCCGCAGCCATCGCCGATCGTCCGGCCGGCACCATAGATAACGCCAGCTTGGGATTTATGCCGAGATCCACGCTGTCTCGCGTCGCTGCCGACTTCGTCAGACGCGGTTGGCTGACGCCATCCGATTCCGGATGGAGGACCGGACCGGCCCCTCTACCGCGTGCCGTCGTCTCCTTCTTGGAAGGAGCGGCCGCGATGCGATCCCACGATGCCTTCCGTGAAACGGCCACCGCCATCGTGACCATGCCGCCGCCCCCGAGCGCCATCGCCGCGGCCCTTGGGCAGACAGGAATGGCCTACGCTTCACTCGTTTCTACCAACGAAGCACTGCAAACGATCGCAGGCAAGGCCATCGACACCTTTACGATCATGACGCCGTTTCTGAACCAGGAAGGACTTGAGTTCGCGCAGCAGCTTTTCGCCATGACTAGAGCGCCGACGAGAAGGCTCATCGTCCGCACACCTGGTGACGCGACGCGCGTAGTCCTCAACAACGCGGCGACCCTGGCAAGGCTCGGCATCGAAGCGTTTGACTACACAATCGAAGCCGCAGAAGGCTATGAAACCTTCCACGCAAAGGTTGCGCTGGCGGACAATGAACTTGCCTACGCCGGTAGCGCGAACATAACCGTCTTCGCTAGACATTCAATGGATCTTGGATTTTTGGTTGAAGGCCGGTCAGCAAGAGTGGTCGCAAACGTAGTGCGTGCCGTCATCAAAATCGCTTCGCGCGTACCGCTCGGCTGACTTAAGGCGGCTTCCTGCGCCGCTTCAGAAACTCCTTCGCGGCCTGCTCCATTGCGTCCTAGGCAGCCCTGCGGCAAGGCGACATGCTCGAGCTCCATCTGGAATCCACACGCTGTCGAGACCGACGGCCGGTGCCCTTCAAGTTCAGTCAGATCGAGGAAAGTTAGTCCCTGGGACGGCGCTCTCTCGCCGGAGGCCGACGCTTACGTCTAGAGTAGTAGCCATCGGCCTGGCGGAAGCGCGCAACGCGACGAGCTACGAGCTCTGCGCGAGTCCATCATGACGGGCGGGGCAAACGACCCGCTGCGAGGCTCATGCCATGCGCCTCATGCCGGTCCAGGTTATTGCGCGACGACCAGCACACCGGCGATTTCGACCGAGGAAATCATCGACCAGTGCGACTCTCCTTTCGCCTGATTCAGCATGCTCAGATGTTCATCGTCAACGACTGGCGCGGCCCGATCTCGACGACGAGCGTCGGATCGAAATCGGGGTTCTCGCGCATGCCGTTCGCTAAGGCATATCCGCGCGGATTGCAGACCACGCGTGTACAACCTCCGATTGAGTAGTCAAGCGACTTGTGAACGTGGCCGTGCAACCAAAAGCTCGGCGCGTTCGGGCCCATCATCAAGGTTTCGATATCCTTGGAGCCATACAACCACGCGTGCATTCCAGGCTCGATCGACGATGCTGGGCCCATGTGCGATACGCAGACCGTCTCGCCGTCGTATGGTGTTTCAAGCACACGCGAGAAAAAGCGAAAAGATTCATCGTGCAGCTTGAGCCACTGCGACGGCGTGAAGCGATGGTCGCTGTTGCCGGCGCCCATGCGGATCTCCATAAAGTCGTTATGCTTGTCCCTGAGTGACCAGCGGTCGTCGCGCAGGCGCCCGTTCTGCGAAAAGTACATCGCCATCTTCCGCGACCAGCCGGGCGGCAGCAAGCTGAAGTCGGACCAAAACGTCGCGCCGGCGATGCGGATGCCCATATCATCCAGATGCAGCACATCGTTCTGCAGGAGATCGATGCCGACGGTCCCCGCGATCTCGCGTCCGCGCTCCATCTGATCTTCGTAAAATGTGTTCTCCTCGCCAGAGCCCGGCGGACCACGGTAAAAGCAATGATTGCCCGGCACGTAGACGCAGCGCCGCACACGATCGCAGAGGTTTTCCGCAATCCAGCGCAGCGAGCGCGTCATCGCATTCGTTGTGTCGCCGATCACGACCAACACGTCGGCCTCGATCGGCGGCGGCTTCAGATAGCCGTTGCACTCTTGGTCGATGTGCAGGTCTGACTGGACCGCGAGCAGCGTCAACCGAACCTCCACTTCGGTCCAGAGTCGCCCTCGGCACAATCGGGCAGGTCCTCGCCCGGGGAAAGTACCTTCGAAAAAAGCAGCAACCACTGCTGCAGCGGCTGCACGGAGCGGACACCGTCGATGCGGCCTCCGGAGACGACGCCGGCGATTAGCTTGATAATCGCCGCCGAGCTCGCCCGCAACAGGTGGCCCAGCTCGTCGACGTTGAGACCCGCGAGTGAGTTCATGATGCCCATGGACATGCGCGGCGCGCCGGGGCTCGCTACCTGACGACGCGCCCAGACGCCGACCTGCCGCGCTCTCCGGCGCTCGTCGAGATCGAGAGCACGCTGACGCTCGCGGGGACCCAGCGGGTTGTCTGTGTCGGCTGTCCCGACGCTCACGGCTTCACTCCATCGTTCTCGAAGTCGTTGCCGCCCTCGGGATCGAGCAGCGGCGGCAGCTGCGCCAGGCGTTGCTTGATCTGGTTGAGCCTCACTGGCGCCAAGCCCATCACGTCGACGCCGATGTCCATGCTCTGGCTGTTGCCGGGCAGGCGGCCGTGGTGGTGACCATAGAGCATCCAGGCGCCCCGGCGGATGCCGGGCCAGCTACGCAGCGCGTAATGGCACAAGACCACGCGCTGGCTGTCGATCGACAAGAAGGCCATCTGGTTGATCGTCTTCCACGGCAACGCGAGCGTGTCAGGGCCGTCATGGTTGCCCACGATGAGGTGCTTCTCGCCGGGCAACGAATCGAACAGCCGCTTCAGCTCCTTCGGATCATCCGCGCGGTGCGCAAAGTCGCCGACCACGATTACCTCGTCATTCGGCTTGACGACCTTGCGCCAGGCCGACGCCATGGCGTCATTCATCTCGGAAATGTTCGCGTAGGGACGCGTATCCGGGCAGAACTTCAACATGGCGCCGTGGAAGAAATGGCAATCGGCAGTCAAGAACGTGCTCACTGCACCCTCCGCTTGACCTCAAACCACATCGCCTTAGCCCCCGCGAAGTCGGCGGGGTTGACGTGCGTGTCGGTGTCGTCGTCGCCCTCCCCGGGTTCGTAGATCAGCTCCGCGAGCCCTCCACTCGACCTTGGCGACGTCGGTCTTCGAAGCGTCCTCGACGCCTTCGATCTCGGCCTTCGCCTTGGCCTCACCCTCGGCGAAGTGCTGCTCCACGTACTGGAGCGCCGAGCGCAACGCGCTCTTCGCGTCGACGAGCCAGTGGCTGGCGGTCTCGATAATGTGCAGGTCGATGCGCGCCTCGATCTCGTAGGCCATCGCGGTGATGTGGGAAACGTGCAGCGCGCCGTCGGTCGCCGACAGATCGATGCCGCCGGACATCGCGCCGGCGGCAAGGTTCTCGTCAGTCATGGTTGCTCTCCCGTCTGGTAAATCGACCGATCGTTAAAGAATTGGACCGGCGATTAACGAATCCTAAGATGAATGTGACATAATGTCTACTAACGTCGGACAAATCTTGTCCCGGCGCGACAATCGTAAGGAGCCCTCGGTGAGCCACACGAACTTCAACCCCAGCACCTTCACCGCCGGCGCCGTCGGCGGATCCTTGACCCTCGCTGGCGCGTTCGTCGGTGCGGTGCAGTCCGCCGCCGAGCGCAACACCGCGAACCAGTGGGCGCGCTACAACCGCGATCAGGTCGAGAAGTTCTTGAACGTCTCGGAGCTGCTGCGCGAGCACGCGGTGCGCCGCGCCGAGCGCGCCGAGGCCGAGCTCGACGCGCTCAATCGCCTCGCGCTCAAGCGGGCCGGCGTGCTGGTTCGCAGGTAGCGTCGACGGCGAAGACCGGAGCCGGCTCGCGATGGGCCGGCGACCACTCCTTCACCGGCGCCAGTGTCTGCACCTTCCGCACGCCGGGCAGCCCGCACAGGCCGCGCGCATGCGCCTGAATAACTTGTTTTTCTGCAGAAACAATGGTTTCCGCCTCCTTCGCCGTTAGGCCCGGCAGCCACGACTTCACCGGCCGAGGCAGCCAGGCCGGCACCGCGACGGGGCCGTCGGCGATGAGGGACTCTACGCACCAGTGCCAGATTGCCCGCGCGATCTTCGCGTAGTTGTCCTGCTCCTCGGCGTCGGCAGCGGCGAGTTTGACGGCGAGATCCTGGACCTCCGGCAGGTCCTCGGCCGGAGGCGCAGCGCCGCTACCGAGCAGCGCGCCGACGACGCGGCCGGGGATCGAGATGGCGGCGCGAATGAGCGCGACTGCGGCGCGCAGGGCGGCGCCGATCGCGAAAACGATGTTCTTCAGCATGTGATGACCTCCTCTTCTTACCGCCCATCGTTGCACGGTCGGCTGCAAGGCGGAAACGCACCGGCCACCTGATAGGATTCGAAACCGGACTTGACACCCACCAGCGTCGGACGCATTATGTTCGACGAGTGCCTAACTATGGCACATAGAAATGCAAGAAATCGAGTGTGAAGGAAGCCCCGCAAACCCTGGCCGAGCGCATCGACCTCGTCGCGACGCCGCTCTACGGCGCGTCCGGGCGCATGACCAGACTGGCCGCCGGATTGGGCATCAGCCGCTCGCGCCTGTTCGATTACCGGCGCGGCGCCCGTACTGCCCGCGACATCGACGGCATGCTTATCGACCTGATCGACCGCGAGCGCGACGCCGCCGCCCGCGTCACGGCGTTGACGGCGCTGCGCAACCAAATGCTGGTCCTCATCGGACGCGCTCGCCGCCAGGAGAAGCGCGATGCAGCTTGATCTCCTCGCCTGGCCCGCGCCGTTCGTCGAGCCACCGAACTCGACAATGCGGTGGACGGTCGCCGAGGAAGACCGGCTCACGGAACTCTACGTCGAGACCGGCGGGATATCCGCGCCATCGCCGCGATGATGGGCCGCAGCGCCACGGCGATCTGGACCAAAGCGAGCTACTGGGCCTCGCGGTGACCGGCAACCACGTCAAGCTGCGCAAGTGCCTCGGTGACGGCTGCGCCAAGAAGTTCCTGAGCCCCGACAAGGGCGTCAGGATCTGCGGCCACTGCAAGATGAACAAACACCTACAATGGGGAGCCTTCTGATGTCCGTGATCAACATCTCCGACCACCGCAAGCCTGAGCCTTGCGTCGTCCACGTCGACCGCACGCTCGTCGTGTTCGGCCGCGAGTACACGGTTCGCCGCAGTACCTGGGGCAACAACAAGAACGGCGGCTGGTTCGGAGTCCGAGACAGCGACGGCCGGATGCTGTTCGTTCGCGGCGGCGACCTGCCAGATAAGGTCATCGCGGACCTCATCGGCTGCTGGGTCGATGGCTATGGCGTCGGCTGCACGGAAGCCGCGCGCGCCGCCGTCCGTGCCACGGGAGACATCGCATGAGCCAGCAGCACACCGAATTCTACCTCTGGTTCGTGGCCGCGCTGCGTGTGATCGACCGCCAGCGCTGGCGTCGCCGCGGCGAGAAGCTGCTGAACGTGGATCCCGGCGATCTTGACCTCGTCGATAACCCCGAGCTTGCCGAGAGCGACCTCTGCTACATCGAGGATCTCGTCTCGAAAGCTATGCGGGACAAGGTCGCCGAGCTCCGCGCCAAGGCAGACGAGATCGAGTGCGCCGCCCGCGTCTTCGAGGGCAAGGCCGCCGGCCGCCGCTTCGCGGTCAAGACCGCGGCGCTGACGGAATGGAACGATATCGTCGACGCGTTCGCGCGCGAAGTGCTCGCTAACATGAACGTGCAGCAGGAGGCGGCCTAATGGTCGGAGGATTTCCCAAGCGCGCGTCGGCGCCGAAGCCCGTCGAGATCGAGGCTCCTGAGGTGGAGTTCGACGAAGACGGACGCCGCGTGATCACCGATCCGGTCGTGCCGGCCCCGCGTCCGCCGCCGACATATGCGCGGTCGCTGCCGCCGATGCCCGGTCCGCGGCCCGGAGCGCTGCCGCCCCCGCCGCCGGCGAAGCCCGGTCCTCGCGTGGGCGCACTGCCGCCGCCGCCGAAGGCCGCGACGCCGGCGCCGGCCGCCGCCAAGCGCCCCTCCCCGGCGGCACCGTACGTGCGCCGGCCGCCGACGACGCGTCTCGATCCGAACGACGTTCCGCTCGGCAGTTATTCCGACCACTGGGGCAAATGATGCAGGCAGAGCTCGACTTCGGCGTCTACGCCACGGCGCAGAGCAACTGGGCGCGTCGGAAGAACGCGCCGCCGCAGCCGGACGCCGACGGCCTGTTCGACGCCAACGGCGTCGACGTCATCTGCGGGCGGCGCCAGTGCTACTTCGAGGGCGGCAGCGACCTGTTCGGAACGGTGCAGTTCAAGGAGACGCGCGTCCCGCTGACCGCGATCGCGCCGGGCAAGTGGGATCCGGTCGCCGTGCTGGCGGCATGCACCAGGGCCCACGGCAGTCGGACTTACGAAGTCGACTACGCCACGGCGAAGCCGGAGAACCCCGGCGGGCTCGATGAGATCAAGATCGCGCGCGTCGTCGGCGCCGATGGGACCCGGCCGTACCTGTCGAAACCGGGCCGGTATTTCGAGGCTGCCTATGGAGTGTGGGCGCCGGTTTATCGGCCTCTGGAGATCGAGCAAGGATTTCGCGAGACATTCCGCGCTCGCGTGGGAAGGCCGACGTGGGCCTTCCGCAAGCTGTTCGAAGGGTTCCCTCTCTGCGAAGACGAGCACCACCGCTTCACCGGCGACCACCGCGTCCGGCGCGCGCTGCGCGCCCTCGAAGACGCCGGCCTCGTCAGGATTGAGCTCGGCCCGCGCGGCGGTATGACGCCGGCCCGCTGCGCCTGGACGGCGCGCGCCTATCTGGCGCCGGCCCAGCTCGCTCCCGCCGACGAGGAAGCCTTGGAGATGCTGGCATGAAGCGGACCGACGAGAAGATCCTGCAGGCGCTCGCCGCCGGCTGTACGCTCCACGACGTGTATGAGGCCGGCTACAAATACCGCCGCGCGTTTTACTGGCAATATGTGCAGAACCCCGATGGATCTAACAAGAAGACCGTCTCAAAGTGTGCAGTCCATCGGCTGGAATCGGCCGGAATGATCGAGGCCTCCGAGCCCCGCGGCCCATGGGGCGTCAACCACAAGATCACGCTGTCACTCACCGTCGCCGGCGCCGAGCGCGCAGCGGCGCTCCCGTGTCTCGATCTCGATAAGCATTTCGCCGAGAAGCCGGTCTACCTGAAGCCCGCCGTTCGCGCGCTGCTCGAAAGGATCCGCACCGGCGTCGACGCCAGCGCAGACGGCTGGTTCGACCTCATCGCCGACGGAAGCAAGGAGTCCATCTACACGTTCACGCTATGGAGGATGCGCGATCTCGGGTTCGTCGCAGAGCGTCCGGGGCGGAAATTCTACGGGTCGTCCTATTTCTGGACGATAACCGACGCCGGCCGTGCGTACCTTGACGCAAAGCTCAAGGTCGCCAAGTTCGCCTGACGCCAGCACCCCTGCACCTCCTCGCCGCGATGTCGCGCGGCTCCGTGCTCACAGAAGTCCAGGGCTGGTACCTGCTGGAGCGTCCGGGGCAAGAAGGCTGCGAGCGAGTGCACGCGCGCGGCGCCAACACGCTGCGCCGTCTCGGCCTCATCGAACGCGAGGGCGAATTCAAGTGGGCCGTTTCCGGCGCCGGCAGCGCCTGGTTGGCCCGAACTGGAATTGCGGCGAAATCTGACAAACTTTCGAGGCAGACGCGTCCGGAGTCAGGTAGTAACGGGGGGTGTCGAGGCGGATGGCTTTAAAATAGCGCCTGTCACGTGTAACGCTCCTCGGCATCGAACGGTGCGCGCACGGCATGGTACCGTGAGATAATGGGAAGCTAACTGGCTTAACTTCCCACGGCAGCAGGGTCGGCGGACTAGGCGTTATGTAAGAACGGAGGGGCAAAATCTCGATTATGCCCCTCCCTTCTTACCTCGCGAGCGCGTCCGACCGCAGAAAACGCGATCGCGGCGCAGAAAACGGATTAGATCGGGGTGCCACGGCAGAAAACGGATTTGCCATAGCCGTCGGCGCCTTCGAGCAGGCGCTGGATTCTAGCGACAATTAAGTTTTGGCTAGACAATTAAGCCTTGGCAAAACGGACTCGGCTTTCGGCGCGTTTTTGTGGGCGCTGAAAGGGCTGCTGGTAGTCCCTTCGAGATCAGCGCACGGCTGATGGCGGTTCGAGACCTGCGAGCCGTATCGCTACCGCGAGGGCATCCCTGGCGAACGCGAGGTCAGCGAATCGGACGTACTCGCACCGCTCCGCCGCATTCGCGACCACTCGAACACTCTTCGATCGATTACCGTGTCCCACCCTCGGGCGCGGGCCTGCGAGCCTCGCGCGGCAACCTCGTTCGCGGGGTCATATGGGCGGTGACGCGAGCTCGGAAGCAGGCCGCGTCCTTGAGAAGCATCGGCAATTTTCCTTGGGGACAAATTCCTGAATGACGCGTCTTGAGAGCTTAGCTTCCCACTGCGATTTGCCCGCCACTTTTGATCCGGCCATGCTGATGTGTCGGCCGCCGACCAGATAAACCGGGCGGTCCCGAAGCCGGATGTGCTCGCGGGCAAAGTGCTCGGTGAAGGAAGAGGAAGCTATGATCGAGCGTGAGGAATGGCCGGAGCGATCAGTCTTCAACAGGATCAAAGCGATCTTGATCGATCCCCAGATGAAGTCGGTCGCCAGAATCGACATCAGCAAGAATGCGCGGCTGGCCCACTATTTTGGCGCGAAACCGCGAGCGGCCATGAAATTTCCGAAGGGCGACGTCTTGTTTGCAGGAATCGAAGAGCGCGAGGAGGCGTTTACGGTTGGAGGATCTCGGCCGATCCCGGGACCTGCTCTGATCGTGGGCCGGCGCAGCGGACCCGGAGAGCGCGGTCCGGTACACGTTCGCCTTGCCGAGGTGGTCACGATGGTCCGTTGGACAACCGTAGACGTGCCTCCCAAGCCGCCGGCCACCGTGCGAGCAATCGTGATCGATCCGGAGCAGGGTCTCATCGATGAAGTGGTGATCGCAGCAAACAGGCTTGCGCTAGTGGGCGTATTGGGTGGCCAGGTCGATTCGTACATGCGCGTTCCCGGGAACGACCACGTTGTGTCGCCCGCGATCGGCCCGGAGACGCCTTGGTCCTGGCGAAAGGACGATCTGACGTTCGCCTCTCGATGCGTGCTAGTCGGTCACGATTCAGAGACCGGCTATCTAGCCGACGCTGTGACGTGCGTAGAGAACCTGCGGAACAGCGTTGCGTTTCGGGGGCCTGACGGAAGTTGCTGGACCAGCTACGCGGATCGTAAGGCGCAGGCGGAACGGTCGCCGGTGGAGTAGGCCGCCGGGCTCGATGCACTCGCGAGACTCGGTCTGTTTCGAGGCGCTTGGCGCTTATTCGACCTGATCCCGGGCAGGGGGTTGGGGGCGCTAATTTCCCGTCTTTTGCCAAGACCGGCCCGCGCTGACGCGCCAAACGGCGTTGCCGGTATCGTCGGCGACTAGCAGCGCGCCGGTGCGGTCCAGGGCTACGCCGACGGGCCGGCCCCGCACCGTCTCGTTGTCGCTGCCGAGGAATCCGGTAACGACCGGGACGGGTTTGCCCTCCGGCCGACCGTTCACCAGCGGCACGAAGATCACCTGATATCCGTTGACCGGGCTGCGGTCCCAACTGCCGTGCTCACCGACGAAGAAGCCGTTATCGAATTGTGGCGACAGCGTCTGGCCTTTGCTGAAGGCGAGGCCGAGTGCGGCGACGTGAGAGCTCAGGCCGTAATCGGGCTTGACTGCTTTGGCGACCAAGTCGGGTCTTTGCGGATGGACCCGGACGTCCACGTGCTGACCCCAGTAGCTGTAAGGCCAGCCGTAAAAGGCGCCCTCCTGCACCATGGTGAGGTAGTCCGGAACGAGGTCGGGACCGATCTCGTCCCGCTCGTTCACGACCGCGAACAGCCCGCCTGTGTCGGGATCGACGGCCAGATTGGTCGGATTGCGTGTGCCCGACGCAAAGATGCGCTTCGCGCCGGTCAAGCGGTCGATCTGGTAGATAGCCGCGCGCCCCTCTTCCGCGTCGAGGCCGTTCTCGGTGATGTTGCTGTTGGAGCCGACGCCGACATAGAGCTTGGATCCATCGGGACTGGCGGCCATCGCTTTGGTCCAATGGTGGTCGATCGGTCCGGCCGGCAGATCCGCGAGCTTCACGCCGGGCTCCGTGATCTTGGTCTGACCGAGCGCGTACTTAAACGCCATGATCGCGTCCGTGTTGGCCACATAGAGCGTGCCGTCCACGTAGGACACGCCGTAGGGCGAATGAAGTTGGTCGACGAGGACCGTCTGCTGCTCGGGCTTTCCGTCGCCGTCGGCGTCGCGAAGTAGGGTGATGCGGTTGCCGCCCTTGCCGGCCGTTCCGGCCCTCGCCTTCACCTTGCCCTGGATGAAGTCCTTGGGTCGGAAAGGCGTGGTGCCGGGACTGTTGCCCTCGACGACAAGCACGTCGCCATTCGGCAAAGGATAGACGATGCGAGGGTGCATCAGCCCCGTCGCCATTGCCTGAACCCTCAATCCTTCGGTGACGGCTGGCGTCTCCCCCGGTTTCCAGCCCACTTCCTTGGGAACGCTCATGGGCGGCAACAGATAGTTCTGAGGCTCCGGAAGGTAGGGATCCGCCCCGTACTGTCGCAGGGGATCGCCCCCTTGGTCGCAGGCGGTCAAGGCGATAACCGCGCATAAGGCCGGCAAGGCTCGAAGCATTGCATGAGTCACAGGCGCTCTCCGGTCGCAGTGGTACGAACCGTGGTCACCCTCCAACCGGTGGCGGCGGCCGACAGGAGCAAAATCGTCACGACCGCGGAGAGCAAAATTCCTTGCGGCACGACGGAGGTCCAGGCGTCGCGGCTGTGAACAAAAACATTGAGGAGCGACAGGAGGGCCGCCACCGCCACGAGCAGGAAGGGTATCCAATCGACCCGTCCGGCTCGGCCGGTGAGAAAATCGATGATCAAGACGATCGTGGCGACGAGAGCCAATACGAGGCCTGCCGCAATTAACCACGCCGACGAGTTCGCCCACTGCCAATTCGATGTATTCCAGTACATGATATCGGTCGCCAAGCCAGCGATTAGCAGGGTTGATCCGGCGCCGATGAAGCCGGGATGGAGCAGTGATTTGGGACCGACTCCGGGCGCCAATCTGGCCATGTGTTCTCCGAAACATTGCGGCCGCCGCCGCAAGTCGGCGTCCAGCGACTAATTCTGCCTCCAGATGTTTCGTTCCTTTTACCCTCACGCTCGCCAAAAAATGTGTGGATTTAGCCCTGTGAAGCGCGAGGCGCGATCTGGATCAGGTTCCCGTTTCGATTTCGTTGCGGACCTGCCCGTGCGCCACGACAGCGAACAAGCCGGTCCCGCCGATGAGATTGCCGAGGAGAGCCGGAAGTATAAAGCCGCAGGTTGCGGCGATCGTGGCCTGCCCGGTTAGCATCAGCAACCAGGCTTCTGCCGAACCCGCTACGACGTGACTAAACCCTCCCAGCGCTATCGCGTAAGTAACGATCAGGATGACCCAGAACTCGCTGCCGCGTGCGTTCGGCAGTGTCCAGGCGATCGATGCGATGAGAAAGCCCGCCGGTGTGGCGAGTAGCAGCGTCGTTAGCCAATCGTGGGCCATGATCGGTGTTGAAACTTCGATGGCTGCGACAAGCTGATCGGGCCTGACGACGATGCATCGCGCGATCAAGAAGGCGACGAACATGGTGCCAGCCATGTTCGCCACGAATACCGCAATCCACAGCCGGAGCAGGCGTCGCAGATTGCGAAAAGTAGGATGGGTTGCGAGCGGCAGGACCGCCGTCACCGTGCTTTCCGTGAACAACTGAAGTTTGCCCAGAATGACGATGATGAAGCCAACCGGATAGCCGAGGAAGACAACTAGGTCGGCCCACTCGGCTTTCGGCAGATGCATGTGAAGCGACGCCTCGACCAGAAGCGACGCGGAGATCGCCACGCCAGCCGCAAAGCCGGAAAGTATCAGCGATTGAAGAGGTCGGCTGAGTTCTTCGTCTCCCTGCAGCCGTACTACCTCGTGGACGACCTTCGCGGACCCGGAACTCATCTCGCCCACCGATCTCTTGTCGTCGTCGGACATGGTGATCGACGGTTGTTGCTCGCTCTCTGGGGGTCTTCTCTTGTCGGACATATTTTATTTCCGGTTCTTATCGATGATAGCCGTGCCGCCAGCCGTGTGCCGGGGCGGCCCCGCGCCGCGCCAAGCAACCGGGACTGAAGTTCGATCCTGGGTCGAGTAGCTGTGATCGGTGGCGAAGTGTGCTTACTCGTGCGAGAGCCTAAAGATTTCGCCCGGCTTGAGCTCGACTTCTTCGAACATCCTTTGCTGCTTTTCGGAAAGCACGGCTGGAAGTATTTGCGCTGCCCAGCCCTCCGGAACTGCCGCGAGGACCAGCGTCACAGCCTGATTTGGCTTAGCCAGGGCAAGCCAAATCTCGTTTGTGGACCCCGTATCAGAGGTCGCTTCTATGAGAGTGAACTCCTGACCGAACGATTCTGCATGAGGGTCAACGCCCCCTTGGAGCAACAGTTGCTGGGTTCAGTGGCCTCAACCGGGCGGCTTTAATCCAGGCGACTTCAGCCACTCGCTCATATGCGAGCCAGTCTCACATTGCCGGGCCTTCCGGATGACTTGCTCGCGTGCGGGCCCGTGTGGAAGCAATCTGGCTTGTTCGCGCAGGCGTTTTGCCTCTCCGGCAAGCCGCTCTTCCAACGATTTCGTCTGCTTGAAACGACGCCGCTTCAGCATGGCGCTGCTCCCTTGCTCGAGAGGGCGAGAGCGCTATCGGCGTTCTCATCACAGCCAGTAGCCAGAACCGGGCTGTGATGTGCACAACCGTGCGCCCATGCCAGTAGCCGCGCAATGCCTATGTTTCGCACCCGTTCCGGAGCTCTTCAGGAACGGCTCAGGGCGTAAGCGGCTAAGTCCGATGATTAAGTCCAAAAGTATCTCCACCGAGTTCAATGAGCTTCTATGCTCACGACCGGCGCAGGCGCTGGCGTGGAGTGTGTTGAACGTCGGCCGTCGTGTTGCAGGCCCCGAGGGGGGACAGGGCGGCCGCCGCACGCCTAAAGCGCGCGACGGCCGTGACGTCACCGAAGCAGCATAATCAGGATGATGAGTGGGATCGGAATGCCGACGAGCCAAAGCAAAATGGGCATAGTTCTAACTCCTCAGTTTATTGCCAGTGATGATTGAGCGGTCGCGGAGCGTTTCTTCCCCCATGTCCCGTCGCGAAGTCCGCCGCCTTCCGTGGCGGCAAGAGTCGCGGAAAATGCACCGATGAACAGCGACAGTGTCAGCCAGATGGCCGTTTGCATCGCGGCCTTGCGAGCGGCATCGAGGTCGGCCTTGGCTTGGGTCACGACGTCGTTCACGCGCTTCTCGGCATCGGCCTGGCTGAGGCCGGTGCGCGCGGCCACTACTTTGGCGATGTAGGCCCTGTCGTTCGCGTTCACATCGCTTCCGGTACGGAAGTCGGTAGTCAGCAGGCGCACCATCTCTGGCCGCGGATCAGATTGTCCCTGTGGCTGTGCGGACGGATCGTTGGGACGGAGCAGCGTGTCGACGTAACCGGCCATCGGTCCGGAGTTCGCGGCGCTCGCCGCGCCCTGAGCGGCGCCGTCGAGAGCGTTGCCGAGAAGCGTAGTGGCGGGTGAGGCCAACAGCATCGCTCCGAGGACGGATGCGACCGCCCAGGCCAGGAAGCCGTGGGCCGTGTCCCTGAACAGGACCTCGGTCGTGTGGACGCCGACCCACTTCGTCCGGAGACGCCCGGCGAGATAGCCGCCGATCGAGGAGGACAATATCGCCATCACGATGAAATAGAGGCCGGTGCCGATCTTGAACGTCGTCGCCGATACGCCGGAATTGCCCCACGGCGACACGACCGCGAAGCCCATGCCCAAGCCGAAGGACAGCAGGACGAGGGTTATGGCGAGCGAAGCCGCGGCACCCGCCAATACGGCTGCCCATGACACGCCGGCAACCGACGGTTCGACGATCTCCTTTGCCGCCGTCTGTGCGAATCCTTCTGCCATGGAGCTTCCTTCCTTGAGACATTGATGCCCAAGAAATGCGCAGCTTGGCGGTAAGTTCCTCCGATGAAACTTGCGAGACCACGACTTGAGCCATCCCCGGCGATTTCGATGCCAGTGGCGTCGCGAGCGGCGGCCCATTGAGATTGGAGGTCGCCACTCCGGGCGGACGAAGGATGAGCCGACGAGATCGCCCATCAGGTTGGCGACGGCCGTGACGTCGTCGCCGAAAGAGCGTCGGATCAGTCCGTTGGCCTCCCGCGTCCGCTGGGGGCGCCCCGGGCCGGCTGCGCCTTGGCACCGACCGTTGCAAGTGCACGCCAGGCGCATGCGACAACGAGAATTCTGCTCACGAAAATTTCTGAACTTTATCGCTATTCACGTCATCGCAGCGACGTCTACCAGCTCTACCGGGACGCGCTCTTCTGAAGGGACTTGGCTGTCTCCAAATGCTTTTGCAGCACCGGAATCGTCTGCTTGGCGAAATCGGCGACGGGTGACTGCGATTTTGCTTCCCTCTGAAACTTGCGCACGTCTTCCTCGTGGTCCTTCACCATGCTACGCGCGAAGGCGGCATCGAATTGCGCGCCGGACAGCCCATTCAGCTTGTCGTAGATCGCCTTCTGCTTGTTGCTCGGCTCGCTCGGCGCCTCGACGCCCTGCGCGTCGGCGAGCTGCTGCGCCTGCTTCAGATTGTCCGAGTGGTCCTGCTCGAGCATCTTCCCGAACTGCTTGGCCTGGTCGCTCTGCGCCTTCTGCTGGGCGAGCTGGCCGACCTTCACTTCGGAGAGGTCGCCCTGGATGGCTTCGACCAGGAAATGCTGATCGTGCTTGCTGGCCTTGCCTTGCGGCGCGGCGGATGCGCCTGCAATCGTCATGAGACAGACACCGGCGACGGCGACGACGCCCTTCGAGATCTGATTTCGGACTTTGGTTTGCATGGTGCGCCTTCCTGATTGTTGCTTCGGGGATAGCGTCCGGGCGCGAGGTCGCGAAAGCCGACAGGGCGCGCGGGCTGTTCGTATCAACAAACCGGTCCCGCGCGGCGCGTTCCTATATCGGCGTGCAGAGCTAACCTTTGTTAGCGGTCACGCACCGTTCGCCGCACGAAGGCTTGCTTCGAACCGCGCCCTTGCGCCGTACTCGCGGCGAGCATCCCGGCAACGAGCGCAACACACCCTCCGATCAGCACCGGCGCAATCCGCGCGACCCCGCCGCTCGTCACCACCGCGTGATCACCCGCTTCCTTGCCGAACCGTCCGCGGGTCCGATGCAGTGAGGCGACCGGCGTCATCAGATTGTCGGCGCGATCGGATCCGACCGGCTGCGCCGTTTCCTGCCCCTTGAAGGCCACCTTGGCCAGATAGCGGTCCAGGAAGGCCGGCAGCAGCATGTTGCCGAGGATTACCTTTAGCGTACTGGTGCCGATCCAGACTTCGCGGCGCGGCTGGCGCACCGCCTCGAACACGGCCCGCGCGATCACCTCGGGCTGGAAGACCGGCGCGACCGGGCGCGGCTGCCGCGGCATCCGCGTTCGCGCCCAGTCGAATTGAGGCGTGTTGACCGCGGGCAATTCCATGATCGTCAGCCGGATCGCGCTGCCCTCGTGCAGCAATTCGGTCCGCACCGCATCGGTGAAGCCCCGGATCGCATGCTTCGCGCCGCAGTAAGCCGATTGCAGCGGAATCCCGCGATAGGCCAGCGCCGACCCGATCTGGATGATGTGGCCGCGGTCATGCGGCCGCATGTGGCGCAGCGCGGCCATGGTGCCGTGAACCTGGCCGAGATAGGTGACCTCGGTGATCCGGCGAAACTCTTCCGGCGTCATCTGCCAGACCGGCGCAAACATCGTCACCATGGCATCGTTGACCCAGACGTCGATGCCGCCGAAGGCGTGGGCGATCGCCTCGGCCGCGCCGAACAGGGCTTCGGGGTCCGCAACGTCGGCGGCCGCGACCACGGCGGACCCGCCGAGCTCGCTAACCTCGCGCGCGACCGCCTCCAGGGCGCCGACATCGCGGGCGATCAGTCCGATGCGCCAGCCCTCCCGCGCGAACCGGTGCGCAATGGCGCGGCCGACGCCGGCGGACGCGCCGGTGATCACCACGACTTTGAGCGTGCGCTGGCCGTGCCCCTCACCGGGCAGCTTGTGCTGCATAGCTTGCTCTCCTTGCAGGTTGATCCAGCTCGCCCCGGCGCGCGAGCTGGCGGATGCGATCGGCGGTCCGGCAGGCAATGGCCTGGATCGTCAGGGACGGGTTGGCGCCACCCACGGTCGGGAACACCGAACCATCGCAGATCCAGAGATTGGGGATGTCCCAGCTCCGGCAATCCGCATTGACGACGCTGCTGGCGGGATCGCTGCCCATCCGCGCGGTTCCGTTGAGATGGCAGGTGTCGTCGTCCTGGGTCCAGATGTCCCGCGCGTCGGCGGCCTGCAGCGCCTGCGTCATGAACTTCAGTGCATGCGCGATCAGGCGCTTGTCGTTGTCGCACCAGGAATAGGTGACCCTCGGGATCTTCAGCCCGTACTGGTCGACCTCGTCGGCGAGCGTGACCTTGTTGCTCTCCTGCGGCAGCATTTCGCCGACGATCTTCAGCCCCGCGACGTGGTTGTAGTCCTGCATGTCGGACATCAGACGCGCGCCCCAGAGGCCGCGCGCGGCCATCTGCGTATTGGCCCAGAGCTGGGGCAGCGGGCCCTGGCTCATGTAGCTGTAGCCGCCGAAGAAGTCCTTGCCCTTGTCCTCGTAGTTCCAGTGCTCGGTGATCGCGAGCGAGGGCGGCCCCTTGTACGATCGGATCTCCTGGTCCATCAGGCCCCAGACGGCCTGGTTAGACTGCGCCATCAGATTCTTGCCGACCAGGCCGGAGCTGTTGGCGAGACCGTCGGGGAATTGCCCGTTGGCCGAATTCAGCAGCAGCCGCGGCGTCTCGATCGCGTAGCCGGCGACGACGACGTGCCGCGCCCGCTGGAAATGCCAACGGCCATCGCGGTGGAAGCGCACGCCAGTCGCGCGTCCGGCCGCATCGACCTCGACCCGGCCGACCATCGCGAGATCGCGGATCTCGGCGCCGGCCGCCAGCGCACGCGGGATCCATGTCACAAGCGCGCTCTGCTTGGCATTGGTCGAACAGCCGGCGACGCAGAAGCCGCGATAGACGCAAGGATGGGCCAGCCCGCGCGGCGCCGACAGCGTCGCGAGCGGCGTTTCCGTCCAGCCGATGCCCAGCGCCTCGCAGCCTTTGGCGAGCACGCGCGCCGCGGCGTTGAGCGGATGCGCACGATAGGGATAGCGCGGCCGCGGCGGGCCCCAGGGATAGTTGACGGGGCCGGCGATCTTCAGGGCCTGCTCGACCTCGCGGTAATAATCCCACATCTCGCGCCAGTCGAGCGGCCAGTCCGCGCCATAGCCGAGCAGGCTGCGCGACTTGAACCATTCGGGGCGAAAGCGCAGCGACACCATCGCGAAATGGACAGTGGAGCCGCCGACGGCCTTGCCGCTGTTGTTGCTGCCGAGCTGGAGCGGATTGACGCCGTCGACGATGCGGTCGTCGGTCCAGTACAGCTTGGTCTGCTCGGATTCGTCGGACGCGAAATCCTCCAGCGGGCGGAAATACGGGCCGGCGTCGAACGCGACGACGGAGAAGCCGTACTCCGCCAGCTTGCAGGCGAGCGTACCGCCGCCCGCTCCGGTCCCGACGATGGCAAAATCAACCGTGTCGTCGTCCCGGTACTCGCGCATCGGCACCCAGCCGCCGGGCCGGAACACGTCCGGTGCCCGTCCGCGCCGCGCCCGCGGGGTGTGCTGGGGATCATCGAACATGGCGATTGATCCGGCGCACCTCGGCGGCGTCGCCGCGCTCGGCTTCCGCCGCTTCCCAGGGATCGCGCTCGTCGAAGTCGAGGCGCACATAACCGCGCGGGCTCGCCGGGCCGCCCCATCCGATCTCGCTCCAGGCGGCCGGATGGGCGTAATAGGCGAGCACGATGTCGTGCGCCATACGCCGCTTGAAGAAGTCTGCCGGCGACATGCGGCCCCAGGCCGGCGAACTCATGTCGCCGCCCTGCATGCGGCCGAGGAGACTGTCCTGCCGCGCTGCATCGATGGCGTGGAACGGCGCGCCATAGGCGGCCTGCGCCTCCGCATCGAGCGCCTGCAACCCCTGCCGCCACGCTTCCCGCTCACGCGGCATGCCCTCGGGCCGATAACCGTCCGAGGCGCCGCGGAACAGCTTCGCGTCGACCAGCGCCGCGACCGGAACAAGCGGGCGCCCGTCCGCTTGCGGAACGATCCTCGCCGCCACCGCCGTGACGGTGCGAAATTCGTCTGGCGTGAAGAAGCTCGGTTCGGCGGGCACGGCGAGGCGCTGCGACACGACGCGGCGGGTCTGCTCGTTCCAGGACAATCCCTGGCGCTTGGTCAGCACATCGTAGCCGGGGTAACGAGGCTGGGGGCGGCCGCGATCATGCATCGGGATGGTCCTCCATGAGTCCGAGCGCCGCAAGGCCGGCGAGCGCGAGGCCGGCGAAGCTCGGCGGCGCCGGAAGCGGCGGCCCATTGAGGATGTTCTGGCTCCAGTTGCGCCAGCCGCCCATGTTGCGCGACACGCCATAGGCATGAAACCCGACGCCGGCAAATCCCATCGCCGCGAGCACGCGCATCCACCCGCGCGTCGCGCGATGCTGCTGCCCTGGACCCGCCAGCGCCGCCCGGCCGAGCAGCGCGGCACCCAGCGGCGGCAGCGTCACCGGCAGCAGCATGAAGGGGTTGTGAAAGGCGCCGCGGAAATGCAGCAGGCCCGCCTCGCCGCTGGTGCCGAGCAGGCCGGCGCCGATCACCGCCGCCAGGGTTCGTCCGGCTGGCAATCGGAAGATTTCGGGCCGCGTTCCCTTTCTGCTCTCGCGCACGCGCTCCGAGCAGAAGCCGAGCAGGCCCGACAGCAGGATCGCCAGGGGTGCGCCGATCGGCGCGCCGTAAAAGACGTTCTGCCAGCTGAAGCCGCCCACCTTCTTGCCGACGTTGTAGATGTGGAAGCCGGTCCCGATCAGGCCGGTCAGCGCGGCCGTCAAGTAGGTCGCATCCCTAAACCAGTGGGCAGCCGGCCGCGCGTCGGCGGTGCCGTGCAGACTGGTGGCGAGGGTCGATGCCGAGACGATCAGTGGCGTGTACATCGCCTTGTTCTTGAACGATCCCCGGTAGTGCTCGACGCTGCTGTCGGCGAGGACCGAAGCGGCGAGAACGCCGGCCGCGCGGTTCAAGCGCCGCGCGGCGACGACGGTCGGGCGTTTCCGCGAGGTGCGCCGCAGAGGCAGCGCCGCGGCGCCGCCTTTCCGATGTCCGTCTACAGGCGCGCGATCGGCCGCGAGCAGTAACACCGAGCCGGCCAACAGACCCGCGATGGCAAGGCCCGCGTTGACGGATCCGCGATCGGCATCGAACTCGGTCATGCCGCCTCCGACACGGCATAGCGCGCCGCATCCTTGTGCTTGAAGGTCAGCCCGTTTCCGGGCCGCGACGGATCGGGGCGGATGCGGCCGGCGGCCGGCACCGGTGCGCCGTCGAACAGCATGTGTTCGATTCGGACGTGATCGTGAAACCATTCGAGATGGCGCAGGCGCGCCGCGGCGCAGGCGACGTGGAGATGCAGCGCCGGCGCGCAGTGTCCCGACAGGTCGACCTGAAACGCCTCGCACAGCGCCGCGATCCGCAGGAACGCGGTGATGCCGCCGCAGCGGGTCACGTCGGCCTGCTGCACATCGACGGCCCGGGCCTGCAACATGCCCCGCACATCGTCGATCGTGTAGGAATACTCGCCGGCCGCAATGTCCATTCCGACCGGCGCGCGTTGGCGAACGTCATGAAGCCCGGCGAGGTCGTCGGAGGAGACCGGTTCCTCGAACCAGGCAACCTCGTGTTCGGCGAACAGAGACGCTTGCTGCAGCGCCTGCCGTGGACCATAGGCGCCGTTGGCATCGACGAACAGGGCCGCACGTTGACCGATGGCCGCGCGGGCGAGACGGACGCGTTCCGGGTCGTCCGCAGGGTTCGATCCGACCTTCATCTTGACGAAGGCGCAGCCGTCGCGGTCGACCCATCCGGCGAGCTGCTCGCAGAGCTCGTCGTTGGAATAGGAGGTGAAGCCGCCGCTTCCATAGATGGGCACCGAATCACGCAGGCCACCCAGCATCACGAACAACGGCAGATCGAGCAGCCGGGCCTTCAGATCGTGGATCGCGCTGTCGAGTGCCGAGATCGCCGTCGCCGCGAGCCCGCGCTGGCCGAGATTGCGGACCGCGCTCAGCATCGCCGCGTAGGCGGCGGGCGGATGCAGCGCGTCGAGGCCGGTCACAACGGAGGCGAGCTTGCCTTTGATCAGACCGACCAGCGATGCGCTCGCATAGGTGTAGCCCAGGCCGGTCCGGCCGCCGCCGGACACCTCGACGGCGACGAGCGTCGTCGAATCCCAGCTGATGGTCCCGTCCGCTTCCGGCCTGTCGGTCGGAATCCTGAAGGCCGTGGCACGGACATCGTCGATGCGAGCGCCGGACAACACGATCATTCCTTTCCGGGCAGGACGTTAGCCAGCAGCTCCTTGGCGCTGTTCTTGAGGACGCTCCCGAGCTCGGGCTCGGAGGGAATCATGCTGACGAAATTCTTGGCGTCCTTGAGCGTGATGTGCGGCGGCAATGGCGGCACGTTGGGATCGGTAAAGGCCTCCAGGATCACCGGCCGGTCCGCCGCCAGCGCCTCGTCCCACGCCGCGCCGACGCGATCCGGGTGATCGACGAAGATGCCCTTCAGCCCGATCAGCTCGGCGTAGCGGTGGTAGGGAAAGTCGGGAATGCTCTGGGTGGACTCGGTCTTGCCGGCGCCGAGCTGGACCCGCTCCTCCCAGGTGACCTGGTTGAGGTCGCGGTTGTTGAGCACGAGCACGATCAGGCGCGGGTTCGACCATTTCCGCCAGTATTTGGAGATCGTGATCATCACGTTGAGGCCGTTCATCTGCATGGCGCCGTCGCCCATGCAGGCGATCACGGTGCGGTCCGGGTAAGCCATCTTGCCGGCAACGGCATACGGCGTACCCGCACCGAGCGAGGCCAGGCCGCCCGACAGCGAGGCCTTCATGCCGCGGCGCATCTTCAGGTCGCGCGCGTACCAGTTCGCGACGGATCCCGAATCCGCCGTGATGATCGCGTTGTCGGGCAGCCGCGGCGACAGCTCCCAGAACACGCGCTGCGGATTGAGCGGCTCCGCCGAGGTCATGGCGCGCGCCTCCAGCGTCTGCCACCAGTCCTTCAGGCCGCTTGCGATGCCGCGCCGCCACGCAGACTCCGTCTTCTGGCTGAGCAGCGGCAGCAAGGCCCGCAACGTGGTCGCGCTGTCGCCGACCATGTTGATCTCCATCGGGTAGCGCAGGCTCAGCCGGCTGCCGTCGATGTCGATCTGCACGCCGCGCGCGTCCCCGGGCTTCGGCAGGAACTCGCTGTAGGGAAACGAGGAGCCGACCATCAGGAACGTGTCGCAGTTCTTCATCAGGTCCCAGCTCGGCTTGGTGCCGAGCAGGCCGATCGAACCGGTCACGAAAGGCAGGTCGTCGGGCAGCGCGGCCTTGCCGAGCAGCGCCTTGGCGACGCCGGCCTGCAGGCGCTCGGCGACCGCCACGACCTCGTCGGTGGCATCGAGTGCGCCGGCGCCGACCAGCATGGCGACCTTCTCGCCGCTATTGAGCACGTCGGCCGCGGCGCGAAGCAGGCTCTCGTCCGGCAGCTTCGCGGGTCCGGCGTAGCCGATGCCGGTATGCGTCGCGCCATGCGCCACCGGCGGGTCCTTGTAGTCGAGCTCCTGCAGATCGTTCGGCAGGATCACGCAGGTGACGGCGCGCTTGACATGCGCGATGCGCACCGCGCGATCGATCAGATGGCGCACCTGCTCCGGAACGCTCGCCAGCGCCACATATTCGGTGACATCGGTGAACAGCGACTGCAGGTCGACTTCCTGCTGATAGCTGGCGCCGAGCCCGCTGCGGGCCTGCTGGCCGACCAGCGCCACCACGGGGACGTGATCCATCTTGGCATCGTAGAGCCCGTTCAGGAGATGGATCGCGCCGGGGCCCGAGGTCGCGTAGCAGAGGCCGACCTGTCCGGTGAACTTGGCATGCGCCGAGGCCATGAACGCCGCCATCTCCTCGTGCCTGACCTGGACATAGTCCATCTTGTCGCCGGCCCGCTCAAGCGCGACATCGAGCCCGCCGACGCCGTCACCGGGATAACCGTAGACGCGGTTCAAGCCCCATTCCGACAGGCGATGCCACACGAATTCGCTGACATTCATGACATGTGCTCCAGATCAGCCGACCTACGCGCTTCCAACGTCGCGTCAGGTTGAATGTTGCAACGTGAACGCGTTTTAAGCTGCAGCGCAGCTACATGCGCTCCTTGACGCCGGTCGCGATGAGCCACCAGTTGACGGGATAGCTCGTGGCAAATCCCGCGAGCATCGCGATCTGCATCATGAACCAGAACTCGGGCATGACGGGCTCGAGCTTCACGCCGAACGCGTGCCGGAAGATTGCGAACTGCGCGACGGCCATGACGCCGTACATGCCGACCTGCCAGGCCGTGAGGGACAGCGTGTCGGCCTTCACCGCCTGGACGATTCCTTCGCCCGGCGAGAGGCCTCGCATCGGCTTGATCGTGAAGTACTGGAAGGCGACGCCGATCACGAAGGCGAACACGAAATCCACCACCCAGATCGCGTAGATCTTCTCCGTGAACAGGCTCTTCCATCCCGCCCAGATCGCAATCACCGGAAATACCAGCGCAAGGCCTTCCGCAATGAGATCTCCCAATGTGCAGCCGGCCCCGCAATGCATGGCGCCCTTGGCGACCATGACGGGAAACGGCGTCTTTCGTCCTTTGTCGCCGCGCATCCTATCGTCTACGACGCGCGATGCGAGCCGTCCGAAGCGATAGTACAACCACAACGTCAGTACGGTACCGAACAGAGCGTTCACCGGCCAGACCACGTTCATGATCCACATGCGCTGGGGATGGCGCGCGAGGTCGACCGCGATGACGATCGCGCAGGCGATCCCGGCGAGCAGGCAGACCTGCGTCACGACGTGAAGCCAGTCGGGGATCATGGTCGTCCTTCTTGTTCGGAGGGAGCGCTGGCCGCGGTCCTTTCAGCGTCCGCCGGTTCAGCTTCCATCCGGGTGTCGGACGCCGGAGGGTACGATCAATCGGCCGATTTGCCGGTCGTATTCGCGCTGGATCAGTCCGGAGCACGAACACGCGACATGCTGAAGGCCGCTGCGGTTGGTCAGGCGGATCGCGGCGCGGGCGTTGCGGATGATCCCGGCCTGCTCGAAGCTCTCGAGACACTCGCTGACGCTGGCCCGGCGTATCCCAAGGAGCTGCGCCAGCACCGCATGCGTGATCGGCAGATCGTCCGAGTCCATCGCCGCCGCCGCGACGAGGAGCCAGCGGCAGAGCCGCTGCTTCACCGAATGCAGCGCGTTGCAGGCGCCGATCTGCGAGGTCTGGAACAGGACGAGGTTGACGTAGCGCAGGATCACGCTGCGGAGCACGGTGAGGTCGTCGAGCGCCGCAACGAATGTCTGCGCCGGAATGCGCAGCGCCGTTCCGGCGACCTGCACGATGCGCCGGTGCGGCGGCGTCGGATCCTCCGGCGCCAAAACGCAGGGCGCGCCGATCATGCCTTCGGAGCCGACCAGCCAGGCTTCGACGAACCGATTGGCTTCGACCTTCGCGGACACGGATATCAAGCCTCGCTCCACGAAGTAGACGTGGTCCATCGGCAATCGCCAGTGATGCAGGACCTGACGCGGCTTCAGCTCAACCTCGGTCGCGATCGAACGAAGCAATGTCAATTCGCCATCCGGGATGCACCTCAGCAGCCGGTTCTGGGCGGCACGCGGCCTGACTTCCAGGGCCTCGGTCGACCCTGAAAGCAAACTTGCCGCCTGACCGTCCTGCATCGTCGCTGCTCCCCGGTCCCCGCGACGGTTCGCCACGAGGGACTAAGGAGAGTACGCAGCCACCTGGGGCGGGTTCCCTCGGGCTGCCAAGGCGGCCCTCACAACGCCGCGACATGCGCCCGGCGCGCCGGCTCTATTTCGAAGCCGTACCGCTGCTCGAGGTATTGCCGTTGTTCGAGGTGCTGGAGCCGGTCGTGCTGTGGGTATTCGCGGAGCCTGACCCCGTCGTGGTCGTGTTCATCGCTTCGAACACAGACATGCCGTGAGGGCCGATGGTCATGACCATGGGATTGCCGTCCTTGGTCTTGGCTTGCACGACAAAGGACTCGGCGACGACTTTGATGTCGGTGAAGCCGGCCTTCTTCAAGTCGTCCTGGATCTTCTCGATCGCCTGGTTCTGGTTCGAACTCGCGGTGGATTGCGAAACATTCGTCGAGTTGGTGGACGTTTGAGCAAGCACCGGGCTGGATACGGCTGCGGCGAGCAGGAAGGTCGCCAGAAGCGTCGTTTTCATCGCTGTCTCCTTGTTGTGGATGGGATGCCAGCAATAGCGCCGATGCGCCTCGGTCGTTCCCCTTGCGAGATCGGTCGAGCCGCGAAGTCGGTACGAGACCGAACGAATGGTGTTCAGCGGGCAAGCCGTTCGAGCTCGGCCTTAGGCTCCGTTGCTTCGAACTTCAAGCGGCCGGCGTGGCTGAATATCTCGTAGCCATCGTCGCGCGCGATCCCGATCAAGGTGAGGCCGGCGCGCTCGGCGGTCTCGATCGCCAGCGACGTCGGTGCCGATACCGCAACGAGAAGAGGCACACCAATGCGCGCGGCCTTCTGCACCAGTTCGACGGAGACCCGGCTGGTCATCAGGACGGCACCGCGCGAGGTCGTCAGCCCGGCTCGTGCGATCGCGCCGGCGAGCTTGTCCAGCGCGTTGTGACGCCCGACATCTTCTCTCACCATACGGATTGCGTTGCCGTCCCAAAACGCCGCGGCATGCATCGCACCCGTCGCCTGGTGATGCCGCTGCAGCGGCCGCAACGCGCCCATTGCCCTCAGAATATCACCGGGACGGAATTTGGCGGGGGCTGCAACGCGCGCCGGCGGCGGGCAGGCCTGCTCGAGACTTTCGATCCCGCACAGGCCGCAACCGACCGGCCCCGCCATCGCGCGCCGCCTTTTGGCGAGACGTTCGGCATGGGCCTCCGCGAGCCAGATCCGCACCTCGCAACCGAGCGCGAGGTCGACGGTTTCGATGCTGAGGATGTCGCGCGCCGTCTCCACCAGGCCTTCGTTCAGGCAGAAGCCGATGCCGAAATCCAGGAGATCGGCGGGCGAGGCCATCATCACCGCGTAAGTCGATCCGTTGAACGTGAGGGCGACCGGCCGCTCCTCGGCGACGCTGCGCGACGACGCCACAGGCTCGCGCCCGCGCCACACCAGCTCGGGCTTGTCGAGGCTACAGCGATCGTCCATGGCGCGCTCCAACACTGGCGTCTCGGTGCGCCGGCCCATTTCCGTGTCAGGCAAAGCTCATCTGTATCGAGCAGCCGC
Organism: Bradyrhizobium sp. CCBAU 45384; assembly: GCF_028128665.1. NCBI lineage: Bacteria > Pseudomonadati > Pseudomonadota > Alphaproteobacteria > Hyphomicrobiales > Nitrobacteraceae > Bradyrhizobium > Bradyrhizobium sp. CCBAU 45384. Next base: position 513,704 of record NZ_LBIZ01000118.1, on the reverse strand, counting down.
TCACGTCGTTTGACAGCGACGCGCTGACACGCATGAAGAACGTTGCCGCGCGGCACAGGTTCCGTGCGGTTCCCCTGCTCGCGCCATCTGAACGAATGATCGGCGCAGCCCGCCGGCTGCAGGCGCGTATCAACGTACGGCAGCGCGCAAACTTTCGTTCCGGCACGCCGACGAATTTCCCTTGATCCGAACGATCTCTATGACCGCATTGAGGATTTTGTCCTCGCGCGGCCTCGCCAGCGAAAGTTCATGCCGAGGAACCGCAGCCATCAACATACGTTGGCGAAGCGGCTGACGAGTTCCCGACGAGAAGCATGACCATGGTGCAATCCAACGAAGCTTGTAACGACGCAACGGAAACGGTCGAATATGACGGCCCGGCTGGCGGCTGGGGGTCTCTCAAGGGAATCGCGCGGATCTTCGGGAAGGAATGGGATTCGCCGACCGCGCTGGATACGCTTCGCCGGCAGAACAAGCCGAAGGGCTTCATGTGCGTGTCCTGCTCCTGGGCCAAGCCGGCGGACTATCACGCATTCGAATTCTGCGAGAATGGCGCCAAGGCGACGCTCTGGGAATTGACCTCGCGCCGCTGCACGCCGGACTTCTTTGCCGAACACACGGTGAGCGACCTGCTCGCCTGGAGCGATTACGACCTCGAGCAGCAGGGCCGGCTGACGCATCCGCTGCGCTACGACAGCGCGACCGACAAATACGTCGCCTGCTCCTGGGATGAAGCCTTTCAGGCGATCGGGACGCAATTGAAGGCGCTCGATCCCAAGTCGGTGGTGTTCTACTCGTCGGGCCGCGCCAGCCTGGAGACATCCTATCTCTACGCCCTGTTCGCGCGCGTCTACGGCAACAACAACCTGCCGGACAGTTCGAACATGTGCCACGAGACGACGTCGGTCGCGCTCAAGAAGCTGATCGGCGCCGGGGTCGGGACCGTCGTGTTCGACGACCTCAGCAATTGCGATGCGATGTTCTTCTTCGGCCAGAACACCGGATCGAACAGCCCGCGCTTCCTGCATCCGCTGCAGGACGCGGCCAAGCGCGGGGTGCAGATCATCACCTTCAATCCGGTTCGCGAGAAGGGCCTGGAGTTCTTCGTCAATCCGCAAAGCCCGACCGAAATGCTGACGGGTCACAGCACCCAGATCAGCAGCCAGTATCACCAGGTGAAAGTCGGCGGCGATATCGCGGTCATCGTCGGCATCTGCAAGCACGTCTTCGCCGCCGACGATGCGGCCAAACAACAGGGCAAACGCGTCATCGATGCGCCCTTCGTCGAACAGCACACCCAGGGCTTCGATGCGTTCGAGGCCAAGGTCCGGGCAACTCCGTGGAGCGAGATCGAAACTGCCTCCGGTCTCAGCCGGGAGGTCATCGAAGGTGCCGCCCAGGTCTATGTCGAGGCCGACCGCGTCATCGGGATCTACGGCATGGGGCTGACCCAGCACGTGCACGGCTTCCAGAACGTCGCCATGCTGGTCAACATGCTGCTGCTGAAAGGCAATATCGGCCGCGACGGCACCGGGATCTCGCCGGTGCGCGGGCATTCGAACGTGCAGGGCCAGCGCACGGTCGGCATCTCGGAAAAGCCCGAACTGGTTCCGCTCGACAAATACGCCAAGCAGTTCGGGTTCGAGCCGCCGCGCGACAAGGGCATGAACACGGTGGAGACCTGCGAGGGTGTGCTCGCCGGCAAGGTCAAGGCCTTCGTCGGATTGGGCGGCAACTTCGTGCGTGCGATTCCCGAACGCGCCAAGATGGAGCAGGCCTGGCGCGACCTCGAGCTGACGGTGCAGATCGCGACCAAGCTCAACCGCAGCCACCTGATCCATGGCAAGGCCGCCTATCTGCTGCCTTGCCTCGGCCGCACCGAGGAAGACGTCCAGGCGAGCGGGCGGCAGGCCGTCACCATGGAGGACACGTTCAGCTGCATCCAGGGCTCGATCGGGCTGCGCAAACCGGCGAGCGAGCATCTCAGATCCGAGGTCGCGATCGTGGCGGGTCTTGCCAAGGCGACGCTGCGGCCCTACCCGAAGCTGACCTGGGATGCGTGGGTCGGCAATTACGACCTGATCCGCAACGAGATCGCCGAAACCTATCCGGACGAATTCCACGATTTCAACGCGCGGATGTTCACGCCGGGCGGCTTCTACCGCGGCAACTCGGCCCGCGAACGGATCTGGAAGACCGAAAGCGGCAAGGCTGAGTTCACCGTGCCGGACACGCTGACCTCGACCGGCTTTTCCGATGCGCCCGGCCGCTACCGGCTGCTGACCATGCGCAGCAACGACCAGTTCAACACGACCATCTACGGCTACAGCGACCGCCTGCGCGGCATCGAGGGTACGCGGGACGTGCTCCTGATGAATCCGGACGAGATCGCGCGCGCCGGCCTGCAGGACGGCCAGATGGTCTCGCTGGTCAGCGACGCCGAGGACGGCGTCGCGCGCGAAGTGGGACCGCTCAAGGTGACCCCGTTCAAGCTGCCGGACGGCTGCGTCGGCGCCTACTACCCGGAAATGAATCCGCTGATCCCGCTGTCGCACCACGACAAGCACTCCAAGACGCCGGCGGCAAAATCGGTCCCGGTTCGCATTCGCGCGTGACGGCACAGCTACGGCAGGGGGCCGACGGATGCAGCTTTTTCGTCCCGGCGCGAACACGATCGCCATGCTGGTGATCGCGGCGATTGGAGCAACTCCGGTGCTGGCCGTCGGCCTGTCCTATCAATTGATGCGCTCGCCCTATGCGACCGACCAGAACGTCACGCGGAACCAGCCCGTGCCGTTCAGCCACGAGCATCATGTCTCAGGGCTCGGGCTCGACTGCCGCTATTGTCACACCTCGGTCGAGAAGGCGCGCTTTGCCGGCATGCCGCCGACCGAGACCTGCATGACCTGCCATTCGCAGATCTGGACCAACGCGCGGATGCTGGCGCCGGTGCGCGAGAGCCTCGCCAAAGGCCAGCCGATCGCATGGACGCGCGTCCACCGGCTGCCGGACTACGTCTATTTCGATCATTCGGTTCACGTCGCCAAGGGCGTCGGCTGCACGACCTGCCATGGCGAGGTCGGACAGATGCGGCTGATGCGGCAAGCGGCGCCGCTGACGATGCAATGGTGCCTCGACTGCCATCGCAACCCCGCGCCGCATTTGCGTCCCGCCGAGGCGGTGTTCGACCCCAACTGGCACGCCCCGAAGGACCAGGCCGAGGCCGGCGCGAGGCTCGCCGCCACCTATCACATCCACACAGACCATCTGAAGGACTGCACGATATGCCACCGCTGACCGAACTGCCGACGCGGCCCGAACCGGCGCGGCGCAGCAAGCTCAACCGGCGCCAGGCCCTCAGCCTGCTCGCGACCGGCATGGCCAGCAGCCTCGCGGCCTGCAGCAAGCCGGACCAGCAGATCCTCCCCTATGTCCGGATGCCGGAACGGATCGTTCCCGGCGAGCCGCTGAAATTCGCGACGACGCTCGGACTTGCCGGACTAGGGCGCGGCGTCATCGTCACCGCGATCGACGGACGGCCGATCAAGGTGGAAGGCAATCCGCGCCATCCCGGCAGTCTCGGCGCCACCGACGTGTTCGCCGAGGCCGCGGTGCTGTCGCTCTACGATCCGGACCGCTCGCGCACCATCCTTCATGACGGCGCCATTGCGTCGCGCGAAGCGCTGCAAGGTGCGCTGGCAAGCCAGCTCGCCGACGCCCGCAATCGTCAGGGCGACGGCCTGCGGCTATTGACCGGCCGCACCACATCGCCGACCGCGCTCCGCCAGATCGATGCCCTGCTCCAGGCGTTCCCCGCCGCGGCGTGGCACGCCTACGACCCGACCGACGACGACAACGCGCGCCAGGGCAGCCAGCTCGCGCATGGCCGGCCGCTTCGCGGCGTCGCCGACCTCGCCAAGGCGCGCGTGATCGCTGCGCTGGATGCCGATCCGATCGGGCACGGGCCCGACCAGATCCGGCACGGCCGCGGCTTCGCCGAAGGCCGAAGCGATGCCAACAGCTTCTCGCGTCTCTATTGCCTCGAAAGCGGCTTCACGCTGACAGGCGCCAAGGCCGACCAGCGGCTGGCACTGCGACCCGAGGCCATCGAACGCTTCGCGATGAGTCTGGCGGGGGAGCTCGGTGAAGCTCGAGGGGCAACGGAGCTCCCCGAGCGCGAGCGCGCGCTGCTGCGCAAGATGTCGACGGACCTCAGCGCCCACAAGGGCGCAGCGCTCGTCATGGCGGGACCGACGCTGTCGAAGGAGATCCATGCGCTGGTTCACTGGATCAACGCGCAGATCGATGCACCAGTCCGTCTCATCGAGCCGATCGATCGCACGCCGTCGGGCCAGCAGGCCGCCACCCTCGAACAGCTCGCGGGCGATCTCGCGGCGGGGCGCGTGCGCCAGCTTGTCATCGTCGGCGCGAACCCTGTTTATGACGCGCCGGCCGATCTGCAATTCGGGGCGCGGCTGCAGCAGGCGCCGTTCCGTTTGCATATGGGCGACTATGTCGACGAGACGGCGGCACTCGCAACCTGGCATGTTCCGCAGCATCATGCGCTCGAAGCCTGGTCGGATCTGCGCGCCAGCGACGGCACCGCGAGCATCGTCCAGCCGCTGATCCGGCCGCTCTACGGCAGCCACGGCGTTCACGAGCTGCTGGCCTGGCTCGCCGGGGAGCAGGATGCGAGCGCCTACGACCTGGTGCGGCAGACCTGGCAAAGCGCGGCCACCGGCGATTTCGAGGCGTGGTGGAAGCAGGCGCTGCACGACGGCGTCATCGCCGGGCCCGGCGCCGCCGCCGTCAGCGCGGCCCCGCAACTACTGCCGATGCCGGGCGGCGACGCGCAGGACACGCACGCCGGCGGCATGACCCTGGTCCTGCGTTCCGATCCCTGCCTGTGGGACGGCTCCTTCGCCAACAACGCCTGGCTGCAGGAGTGCCCCAAGCCGCTGACCAAGCAGGTCTGGGGCAATGCGCTCGCGCTGCATCCCGACGACGCGGCAAGGCTCGGCATCGCCTCCGGCGATATCGTCACGATCGGCGCCGGCGACCGAACGCTCGACGTGCCGGTTCTGACCGAACCGGGGGCCGCCGCCGGCGTCGGCACGCTCACGCTCGGCGGAGGCCGGCACAGCGCGGGCGCGATCGGCAATGGCGTCGGCGCCAATGCCTATGCGCTGCGAAGCGCCGACAATCGCTGGCGCATTGCGGGCGTCTCGGTCACGCGAACCGGCCGCCGGGAGCCGATCCTCACGACGCAGAACGTGGTGCGGACGCCGGACGACGTTCGCGAACTCTATCCGCTGTACGAGCTCGGCCATACGCCGGCCGCGGCAGCCTCGGACGACCCGCCGAGCCTGATGCCGCGAACCATCCAGTCGAGCGACGGCCATGCCTGGGCGATGGTGATCGATACGTCGGTCTGCATCGGCTGCAATGCCTGCGTGGTGTCGTGCCAGGCCGAGAATAACGTTCCGGTCGTGGGACCGGAGCAGATCGCGATGGGACGCGACATGCACTGGATGCGCGTCGATGTCTACGATCACGGGGCCGCGAACGGGAGGCCACTCGGCTTCCAGCCGGTCCCCTGCATGCACTGCGAGCATGCGCCGTGCGAGCCGGTCTGCCCGGTCGCGGCCTCCGTGCACGATCACGAGGGCCTCAACGGGCAGGTCTACAATCGCTGCATCGGGACCCGCTTCTGCGAGGCGAATTGCCCGTACAAGGTCCGGCGCTTCAATTTCTTCGGCTACGCCGACGGCGAGGAGTACGCCAATCTCGGCGCGGACTCCTATCGCGGGCAGAAGAATCCGGAAGTGACCGTTCGCGCCCGCGGCGTGATGGAAAAGTGCACGTATTGCGTCCAGCGGATCAGCGGCGCGCGGCGCAGCGCGGAGCGCGACAATCGTACGCTCGGTCCCGACGAGGTGCGTACCGCCTGCCAGAACGCCTGCCCGACGCGCGCCATCAGCTTTGGCGACCTCAACCACACCGATGCCGAGATCAATCGCGATAAGGCCGATCCGCGCCACTATGCCCTGCTCGGGCATCTCGGCACGCGGCCGCGGACCACTTATCTGGCCGACCTGCGCAATCCCGCGGAGGAGTAGACATGAGCCAAGTCCTCGTGCCGCAGCAGCCGCCCGCGCATCGCTGGATTTCGGCGGAGCGCGCCGACGACGTCGCGATCACCCAGGCCATCGCTGACCCCCTGTTCACCGGATTCGGCAAACGGTGGTGGCTCGCGCTGCTCGCCACCGCGCCGTTCGTGCTCTGGCTGCTGGTCGCGATCGTCTGGCTGTTCTACCGCGGCATCGGCATCTGGGGCGTCAACTCCACCATCGTGTGGGGCGTGGCCATCGCCAATTACGTCTGGTGGATCGGCATCGGCAACGCCGGCACGCTGATTTCGGCGATGCTGCTGCTGACCAGGCAGCGATGGCGAGCCTCGATCAACCGCTTTGCGGAAGCCATGACGCTGTTCGCGGTCGCGATCGCCGGGCTGATGCCGATCATTCATCTCGGCCGGCCGATCTATGCCTACTGGCTTGCGCCCTATCCGAACACGATGGCGCTGTGGCCGCAATGGCGCAGCGCGCTGGTCTGGGACTTCTGGGCCATCGTCAGCTATCTGCTGTTCTCGATCCTGTTCTGGTACGTCAGCCTGATCCCCGACCTCGCCACCCTGCGCGACCGCGCGCCGCGGCGAGGGGCCCAGCTCGTCTACGGCGCATTCGCGCTGGGCTGGCGCGGCTCGGCGCGGGAATGGTCGCGGCTCCAGACGCTGCACAGCACGATGGCGGCGCTCGGCGTGCCGCTGGTCTGTTCGGTCCATTCGATCGTCGGCCTCGATTTCGCCGCGAGCCTCATGCCCGGCTGGCAGGAGAGCATCTTCCCGCCCTATTTCGTGGTCGGCGCGATGTATTCGGGCTTCGCGATGGTCGTCGTGCTCGCCGCCGCGATCCGCTGGGGGCTCGGTCTTGAGGCGATCATCACGCCCCGGCATTTCGACGCAATGGCCCGCATCCTGCTGATGGCCTCCATCGTGATGTTTTATTCCTACGCGACCGAATGGTTCATGGGCTGGTATGGCGGCGAGCATGCCGACCGCGCTGTGGTCCACTTCGAATTCACCGGCACCTATGCGCCGCTGTACTGGGCGCTCCTGACCTGCAACTGCCTCGTGCCGCAGCTGCTGTGGTGGCCGTTCGCGAGACGGTCGCTGCCGGTGCTCATCCTTGTCGCCATCGCGATCAACATCGGAATGTGGCTCGAGCGCATCCTGATCGTCTGGAACACGCTGTCACACGGCTACATGCCCGCGCTGTGGCGCAGCTTCCATTTCACGTTCTGGGACTGGAGCTTTCTGATCGCGCCGCTCGGCTTCTTCGCCTTCCTGTTCCTGCTCTTCATGCGGCTGATCCCGAGCGTGTCGATGTTCGACATGCGCGAACTGGCCCACGAGGAGGCCGCCGCATGACCGCGACCCTGGTGGCGCAGTTCCTCGACGCCGAAACACTGCAAGCGGCCTTGCGGCGCGTGAAGAGCACGGGCCATGCCGCACTGGACGCCTTCACGCCCTACCCGATCGAAGGGCTGGCGGAACAGCTCGGCCTCGATCGCTCGCGGATAAGGGTGGCGATGCTGATCGGCGGGCTTGCGACCGCCGCTTTCGCGTTCGGCCTGCAATGGTACAGCGCCGTGATCGACTATCCGATCGACAGCGGGGGCCGGCCGCTCAATTCCTGGCAGGTGTTCCTGCTGGTCCCCTTCGAGGTTGGCGTGTTTGCCGCCGCCCTCACCGGCGTGATCGCCTTTCTGCGGTCGTGCCGCCTGCCGCGGCTGCACGATGCCCTGTTCGAAATCCCGGGCTTCGAGCGCGCGACCCAGGATCGCTACATCCTGGTCGCCGCCTCCGAAGCCGATCCCAGCGATTTGCGGACGGTACTCACCGAGGCCGGCGCGGTCGTGGTGACGGAGCTGCGCGCGCCATGACGATCCGCCGGCTGCTCTGCTTGATGATGCTGCCCGCCGCGCTCGGTGGCTGCGGCGACCACTCGATGACGCAGCAGAACCGCTACGGCACGTTTACGAAGGCGGCGCTGTTCAGGGACGGCACCGAGGCCCAGGTCCCGCCACAGGGCGCGGTCGCGCAGGGCGAGCTCGATCGCGCGCGGCAGGTCGCGACGCCGCCGCCCGTCGACATGGCGCTGCTGGCGCGCGGCCGCGAGCGTTTCGGCATCTACTGTTCGCCCTGCCACGGACTCTCCGGCCATGGTGACGGCATGATCGTGCAGCGCGGCTTTCCCGCCCCGCCGTCGTTTCATTCGACCCGGCTGCGCGCCGCCGACGCCCGGCACTTCCTCGACGTGATCACCAACGGTTACGGCGCGATGTATTCCTATGCCGCGCGCGTCGAGCCGCGCGACCGCTGGGCCATCATCGCCTATATCCGCGCGCTTCAGCAGTCGCAGCGGACCGATATGACCGAGGTCCCGCAGCTGAGGAGCAAGCTGCCATGATCGCGGCATCGCATAGGCAGACTCTGTCGGCATTCGGCAACCGGCATGCGGCGGCCGGGCTTGCGCTGCTGACGCTCACGGCCGCGCTGGTGCTCGTTCTCGGGCGCCTGGCTATTTATCCACCCCTGCTGCAGGGCTGGCTGCTGGCGTTCGCCATCTGGAGCTGCGCCCCGGTCGGCAGCATGAATTTGCTGCTGATCCACCGCCTGACCGGCGGGGTCTGGGGCATTGCCGCTGCACCGGTCCTGCGTCCGCTCGCCGCCATGATGCCGCTCGTTGCCATCGCCTTCGTTCCGGTGCTCGCCACACTGCCGGCAGTCTATCCTTGGGCTGCGGATCCCGGCGAGATCAAGCCGGATGTCGCGGCCTGGTATCTGAGTCAGGCATCCTTCATCCTGCGCGCGGTGGTCACGCTGGCGGGATGGTCGGTTCTTGCGCTGATCTTTGCGTCCGGCTTCGGCGGGAGGCTATTGGCCGGGCTCGGCCTCGCCTTCTTCGGGCTCACCATCAGCATGGTCGCGATCGACTGGTTCCTGTCGGTCGAGCCGCATTACGTGTCCACCGCCTTCGCATCGATGATCGCGATCCAGCAGTTGCTGGCGGCGCTCGCCGTGCTGGGCGTCGTCGGGATCGCCAATGTCGCAGGCCGGGCGAGGAGCGATATCGGCAAGCTGCTGATGGCCACGCTGCTGGGCGTCGTCTATATCAACTACATGACTTTCGTGGTCGCCTGGTATGGCGATCTGCCGCACAAGGCGGCGTGGTTCCTCAAGCGCGGCAGCGACACATGGGCTGCGGTGCTGATCGCAACCTTCGTTATTGGCGCGGTTCTGCCGTTCACGATGCTTCTGCTCGCGGGCGTACGCGCCAGCCGTGCCGGCCTGCGTGCCGTCAGTGTTCTCCTGCTGCTCGGGACCGGCCTGCACTTCGCCTGGCTGATCCTGCCCGCGTTTGCCCGGCAACCCGCCGTCGCCCTGGCCGGCCTTGGTTCGCTCGTCATCCTGACCGCGTCTTCCATGCTGTTCGGTCGAGGCCTCGCATTCGGAGGCGGGCGCCATGCCGGTTGAGGAGATGGGACATCGCGCGCTGCCGCAGCCGCCCGACGTCGACAACCGCGTTGTGCTGGCGGTCGTCGGCGGCTTCCTGCTGTTCGTGACGGCCGCGATTGCGGGCGTCCTGCTGTTTCTGAACGCGCAGGTGCCGAGCGCCTTCTTCCCGCGCGTGGAGCGGCGGTTTCCGGCGCCGGCGTTGCAGACATCCCCGCAGGTCGACCTCGCGCGCTTCGAGGCCGAGCAGCAGGCCCGGCTCTCCGGCTATGCCTGGGTCGATCGCGATCACAAACAGGCGCGCATCCCGATCGATCAGGCGATGGAGCTCGTCGCCGGCCGTGGCCCGCATGCCTATGATGCGATCGGGGATCGCGACGCTCAACCGCCCCCTGCCAACGGAGGCAAGCCATGAGGCGGGCTCTCCTCGTTCTGTCGCTGGTGCTGTGGCCAGCGCTCGCGCGGGCCGGATTGACCGAGCAGGAGATCGGGCGCGTCGCCTTCGATCCGCGAGCCGATGCGCATGTCCCGCTCGCCTTGCAATTCACCGGTCTCGACGGTCGTCCCGTGTCGATCGTCGATGCGATCGCCGGGCGTCCGACGCTGCTGATCCCGGCCGACTTCACCTGCCGGCAGATATGCGGGCCGGCGCTGACGATCGCCAGCTCTGCGTTGCAGCAGAGCGGGCTCGCCGCGGGTCGCGACTACAGCCTCGTCATCGTCGGGATCGATCCGCGCGACAGCCGCGATGACGCGCGGCGCTTCACCGAGGGGCAGATCGGACAGGCCGGGACCTCCGTCCTGACCGGATCACACGAGGCTGTTCGCACGCTGCTCGACAGCATCGGTTATCATATCGCGTTCGACCGCAGCCGCGACGCCATTTCTCATCCAGCCGCGTTCGTCACGCTCGCACCGGACGGCCACGTCGTCCGCTCGCTCTCCAGCCTCGCGCTGCAGCCCGCCGATCTGCGCCTCGCGCTGCTCGAGGCCGGCGACGGACGCATCGGCGGACTCCCCGGCCGGATCGCGCTGCTGTGCTATGGCTTCGATGCGGTGCACGGCATCTATACCAGTAGGATCGCCACGATCCTGCAGCTGATGGGGGCCGCGACGGTCGCCGCGATGGCGGGGCTGATCGGGCTGCTGCTGGTGCGCGGCAAACGCCGCGGAGCTTCGGCATGAACTCGTTGTTCAGCCTGCCCGAGGCCAGCACGCACGCCGTCGCGGTGGATCACATCTTCTACCTCTTGCTGGTGCTGTCCGGAGCGACTGTGGCGCTGGTGTTCGGGCTGATCCTGCTGTTCGCCGTGCGCTACCGGCGCGGATCGAAGGCGAAGCGCGGCCCGATGCCGGAGATTCTCGGCCGCGAGCTCGAGATCGGCTGGACGCTCGCGACGCTCCTCACCTTCGCCTTCCTGTTCTGGTGGGCCTCCTCCGCCGACCTCAGCAGCCTCGCGGCACCGCCGCATGCGCTGGAGATCCACGTGGTCGCCAAGCAGTGGATGTGGAAGACGCAGCACGCGAACGGGGCCCGCGAGATCAACGCGCTGCACGTGCCGCTGCACCAGCCGGTGCATCTGCTGATGAGTTCGCAGGACGTGATCCACTCCTTCTTCGTGCCCGCGTTCCGCGTCAAGCAGGACGTGGTGCCCGGCCGGGACACCGACATCTGGTTCGAGGCGAGCAAGACCGGCACCTTCCCGCTGCTCTGCGCCGAATATTGCGGCACCAACCATTCGGCGATGCGCGGCGAGATCGTCGTCATGCGGCCGGAGGATTATGCCAAATGGCTGACCCACCAGCCGGAAGGCGACGACCTCGCCCATGAAGGCGCCAAACTGTTCGTCTCGCAGGGCTGCTCGGGCTGCCATGCCGCCTCCTCCAACGTTCACGCACCGCGCCTTGCCGGCCTCTATGGTCGCGCGGTCCAGCTCGCCGACGGGCGCACCGTCACCGCCGACGATGCCTATCTCCGCGACTCCATCCTGCAGCCGAAGCGCGACGTCGTCGCCGGCTTCGAGCCGATCATGCCGAGCTTCAAGGGGCTGCTCGACGACGGCGAGATACAGAGTCTGACCGCCTTTATCCGCTCACTCGGGGAGGAGCCGCCCAATGACTGATGCCCTGCTCGCCGGAGAGCTGCCGCTGCCGCCGCGCCCGGATTATCTGCGCCACGGCTCGACCGTCTGGTCCTGGCTTTCGACCACCGACCACAAGCGCATCGCGATCCTCTATGCGGTGACCATCACCATCTTCTTCTTCCTCGGCGGCGCCGCGATAACCGCCGTGCGGCTCGAACTGTTCCAGCCCAATGGCTGGCTGATGACCTCGGACAGCTACAACAAGCTGTTCTCGTTCCACGGCATCATCATGGTCTGGTTCTTCCTGGTGCCGTCGATCCCCAACACTTTCGGCAACTTCCTGCTGCCGCTGATGATCGGGGCGCCGGACGTCGCCTTCCCGCGCCTCAATCTGTTCAGCTGGTACCTCACCATCGCGGCCGGCGCGTTCACCGTCTACGCCCTCGTCGCCGGCGGCGTCGACACCGGCTGGACGTTCTACGCGCCCTATTCCTCGATATTCTCCAACACCCACGTGTTCGCGGCGGCCGCCGGCGTGTTCGTGGTCGGCTTCGCCAGCATTGCCACCGGCGTCAACTTCATCGCCACCACCCACATGCTGCGCGCGCCGGGCATGACCTGGTTCCGGCTGCCGCTGTTCGTGTGGGCGATCTACGCGACGTCGCTGATCATGGTGCTCGCAACGCCCGTGCTCGCGATCTCGCTGCTGCTGGTGATCGCCGAGCGGGTCTTCGGCTTGCCGATCTTCGATCCCACGCGCGGCGGTGATCCGATCCTGTTCCAGCACCTGTTCTGGTTCTACTCGCATCCGGCGGTCTACATCATGGTGCTGCCGGCCATGGGCGTGGTGTCCGAGATCATCCCCTGCTTCGCGCGGCGGCGGATCTTCGGCTACGACTTCATGGTCTATGCCATGCTCGCGATCGCCGGCATCGGCTTCTTCGTCTGGGGACACCACATGTTCGTCTCCGGCCAGTCGCCGCTGGCGAGCCTGGTGTTCTCATTCCTCTCCTTCATCATCGCCGTGCCGTCGGCCATCAAGGTGTTCAACTGGACGGCCTCGCTCTATCGCGGGCAGATCAGCTTCGAATCCCCGATGCTGTATGCGCTCGGCTTCGTCGGACTGTTCACCACCGGCGGCCTCTCCGGGCTGTTCCTCGCCTCGATCCCGGTCGACGTCCACGTCACCGACACCTATTTCGTGGTCGCCCATTTCCACTACATCATGGTCGGCGGCTCGGTTTCGGCGTTCTTCGCCGGCCTGCATTTCTGGTGGCCGAAGGTGACGGGCCGGCTCTATCCCGAGAGCTGGGCGAAATTCGCCGCGATCCTGATGTATGCCGGCTTCAACATGACGTTCCTGCCGCAATTCTTCGTGGGCTATCTCGGCATGCCCCGGCGCTATCACACCTATCCGGCGGAATTCCAGATCTACAACGTGATGTCGTCCGCCGGCGCCGCAGTGCTCGCTGTCGCCTATCTGCTGCCGCTCGGCTATCTGACCTGGTCGCTGTTCTACGGCGGCAAGGCCGCCAGGAATCCGTGGGGCGCGACGGGCCTTGAGTGGACCACGAGCTCGCCGCCGCCGCCGAAGAATTTCGACTGGCAGCCACGGGTCGACCGGGCGCCCTACGACTATCACACCGAGGGCATGTCGGCGGGGACCGATCCGCCGGAAATGCAGAACGCGAGAGAGACGCAATGAGTGACGAAACCGCATCGCTGCGCGAGCCCTGGCTCGATTTCGCCCGCCAGCGCGAGGCCGGCAAGTTCGGCATCTGGGTGTTCCTCGCCAGCGAGACGCTGTTCTTCGGCGCCCTGATGCTGACCTACATGGTCTGCCGGATCGAGCATCCGGAGGCGTTTGTCGCGGCCGGCCGCGAGACGAACATCTGGTACGGCACGATCAACACCGCGGTGCTGCTGACCAGCAGCCTGACCATGGCGGTCGCCGCGCAAGGCGCGGAGAGCTACGCGCGGCTGCGGCGGCTGGTGATCGCGTGCCTGATGCTGACTGCGCTGCTCGGCCTCGCCTTCATCGTCATCAAGGGCTTCGAATATAAGGAAGACATGGACAAGCATCTGGTCCCGGGGGCGGGATTTGCGCTACCGGAGCGAGCAGCGCAGCTGTTCTATGGATTTTATTGGCTGGTCACGTCGGTCCACGCCATCCACCTGTCGATCGGCATTGCGCTGGTCGGCCGCCTGGTCTGGGTGTTGCTCCGCCGCGAGCTTCCGGTGACGGAGAATCCTGAGATCGAGGTCACCGCGCTGTATTGGCATCTGGTCGACATCGTCTGGATCTTCCTCTATCCGCTGATCTATCTGCCGGGACGTTCGTCATGAGCGAGCCAGCCAATTCGGGTCCTACTGTCCGCCGCCTGTGGACGCGCAATCTGGTGATCTGGGCCGCCCTGATGGCGCTGCTGCTGCTCAGCCTCGTCGGCGCCTACATTCCCATGGGGCGGATCACGACCGCGAGCGGCATCGTCATCGCGATCGCCAAATCGATGCTCGTGGTCCTGCTGTTCATGGAGCTGGCCTCTGCCAAGCCGCTGATCCGGCTCGCCGCGATCGCCGGACTGGTGTTCCTGACCGCGATGTTCGCATTGACCTTGTCCGACATCCTCGCTCGTCCCTGAACTTTGGCAGCGAGCTGCGCGCGCGATCTCGTTCTCGCGGCGCGATTCGCCGGAGTTTTGCCAGATCGCTCCACCCGCTTGCCCGAGAGGGCGCAGGGAAGGCCGCGATCAAGACGACCTCGAGATTGCCCCTCAGGAATAAGCCGGGATGAGCGACGGAATATTCCTCTCATGTAATGAGAGCGCACTCGCCCAAATCATGTTTGAGCCTTAGCACCCGCGTCCGGCGCGTGCTTCGGTGCTATCCCGAGATGCAATTTTGTTTACAAGAAAGAGCCGCCATGAGCGTTAGTGTGCAACTTCACTATCTGCCCCTCTTCTGAACAGCAGTCTAAGGCATCCTTGACTCGACCTGTTTCAAAAGATCAAGCTGATCGACAGTTCCGCTATGGGTCTTGGGTGCGTGCAAACGGTTAGGTCGGCACGCGGCCACACAGCCAGGGTCACTAGCGGCGTTCGACCGTAATCCGTGCTATGTCCGCATGATGCGTGGAAGCCGACATCAGTGAGGCTATCAACAGGCTGTTCAAAGGTCTTCGCGCAGCCCTTTGAAGAACGGGTGCCGAACCTTCCCCTCGGCCGACTTCGCGCGATACTCGACCTCGGCCTTCAGCTTGGGCTCGACCCAGACGCCTTTGTGCGCGACCCGCTTCGCGAATGCCTGCGTCTTCCGGACGAGCGGCTCCAGACGTCTCCGAAGCTCCGCGGTGGAGGCCTTGTCGAAACCGTGGTCGACCTTGCCCGCGTAGACGAGGTCGTCACCGTTGCGACGGCCGACGTAGAGGCCGTCCCACTTCGAGCCGTCCAGGGCGAAGCCGGCGATGGTCAGCGTCTCCCGCTGGGCGCAGGTCTTCTTCACCCAGTTGTTGCCGCGGCCGCTGGCGTAGGTGCTGTCGCGGACCTTCGAGACCACTCCCTCAAGTCCGAGCTTGCATGCGTGGGCGAACATCTCGGCGCCCTCGATCTCGAAGCTTTCGCTGAACTGGACATCGATCCCAGCGATGATCTTCTTGAGCTCTGCCTTCCGCTGGTGGAGAGGAAGCTTCCTCAAGTCGCGGCCGTTCAGGTAGAGCAGCCCCAAGCCATGCCCTCGAAGACCGGCCAGTACCGTTCGGCGAATTTGCGATCGAAAGCGGAGTTGTGGGCGATCGTGATCACGCCGTCTTCGACGAAGGCCAAGACCGCGTATCGTCGATCCTGTGACCGGCCACCATCTCGTCGGTGATGCCGGTCAGGGCCGTCACCTCGGCCGAGATGGGACCACTGGGCTCGTTGAAGGCGGAGAAGACATCCCTGACGCCGACGATGCGGCCGTCAGCCAAGTAGTCGAACTTGACCATACCGAGCTCGATGATTTCGTCCTTGCGGTGATCGAGGCCGGTCGTTTCGGTGTCGAGCAGGACGCCGGTCTTGACCTCCTGCCCGTTGGCCGGGGGTGTACGTCGGTCTCGCGACCAGGCGCCGCAGAACGCGGTAGTCCGCCGACCGGCCCAGTGCGTCGGCCATCGCGGCCAAGTCCGCCGCGTCCAAAAACGTTGCATCTCGGAGGGGCTGCGGCAGCACATTCATCGGCCCGACAATACCGACCAAAACCTCCACGAGGTACCCGAAAAACAGGCGATTCACGACGTTTTCGGACGCACCCGGGCGCGCTGCGGGCGGCTGACCAATTTTCCTGTTGGTCGGCGCGACGCATGTCGGAACCGGCAGGCCCCGTTCGTCTTGAATCCAGCACCGTCACCCGGAGTACCGCGTTCATGGCCCCCCGCGCCAACTGGAAAGGCTTCCTTCGACTATCCCTCGTCACTTGCCCGGTGGCCCTTTATCCGGCCACGTCCGAATCTGAGAAGATCTCGTTCAACCAGCTGAACCGGGCGACCGGCCACCGGATCAAGTACCTCAAGGTCGATGCCGACACCGGCGACGAGGTCGCCACCGAGGACATCGTGAAGGGCTACAAGGTCGACACGGACACCTTCATCGAAGTCACGAAGGAAGAACTCGAGAACGTCGCCCTGGAATCGACGCGTACCATCGAGATCGACGAGTTCGTCGACAAGACCGACATCGACCCGCGCTATCTAATCCGTCCCTACTACCTCCGTCCGGACGGCAAGGTCGGTCACGACGCCTTCGCGGTGATCCGCGAAACCATCCGCGAGATGGACAAGGTCGCGATCGGCCGCGTAGTGCTGACGAACCGTGAGCACATCATCGCGCTGGAGCCACTGGACAAGGGCCTGATGGGGACGCTGCTGCGCTACCCCTACGAAGTCCGCGATCCGAAGGAGTATTTCGACGAGATCGATGACGTCAAGGTCACCAAGGATATGCTCGATCTGGCGAGACACATCGTCGAGCAGAAGGCCGGCAATTTCGAACCGGACAAGTTCGAGGACCAGTACGAAACCGCCCTTGTCGAGCTCATCAACCAGAAGCGGGCCGGCAAGCCAATCACCCCGAAGGAGCGCCCGCGCGGCGAGAACGTCGTCGACCTGATGGACGCGCTGCGCAAGAGCGTCGGCGGTGCCGCGGCGGACACCAAGGCCCAGAAGAAGCCGGCCAAGAAGTCGAAGAAGGCGGCGGCCGGCCAGAAGGAAATGCTGATGCCGATCGCCGGCAAGAAGCCCGCGAAGGAAGCGGCTGCGAAGAAGCCGGCCGGAGCGGCCCGGCGGAAGTCGGCGTGAAGCATCCGGTGACACCGGACGGCCGCTACTTCGTCGTTCGCGGCCGGCTTTGGCGGATGTCCAACCCCGGCATCGGCGAGGACGAACGATCGAAGCTGACGAAGCGGCTCATGACGGCCAGGCGGGCTGTCCGGGACGCCAAGGCGCAGGAAGATCCGAAGGCCGAGGCGGCGGCCCATCGTGCCGTGGACCTTGCCAAGAGAGCGCTCGGTGAGCGAGGCCCCGTCTGGTGGGACGATGGTTCGCCCGACCTCAACCGCCACATGGTGAAGAACACGACCTACGCCGACTGGTATGCGAAGACAGGGCGGTCCGGCCCCGGAGGATCCTGAATGCTCAAAGCCGCCATCTTCGACGTGGACGGAACCCTTCTCGACTCGGTCGATCTCCACGCGCTCGCCTGGCACGAAGCCATGGTGAAGTTCGGTCACGACGTCAGCTTCGAGCAGGCGCGGAGCCAGATCGGCAAGGGCGGCGACAAGCTGATTCCGCACTTCCTCACGGCCGACGCGCAGCGCGACCACGGCAGGCAGATGGAGGAATGGCGCGGCAAGCGCTTCAAGAGCGAATATCTGCCGCTGGTGCGTCCCTTCTCCGCGGTCCCGGACCTGCTGCAAAGTAGCTTGATATCGCCGGCATCGCGGACCTGGTCGACGTCACGACCAGTTCGGACGACGTAAAGGAATCCAAGCCGGCACCCGACATCTTCGAGGTCGCTCTGGGCAAGCTCGGCATCGGAGGCGCAGATGCCGTGGCGATCGGCGACACACCCTACGACGCCGAGGCAGCGGGCAAGGCCGGCATCCGGACGATCGGCGTGCTCTGCGGCGGGTTTACCGAAGCAACGCTGCGGCAAGCCGGATGCGTCGAAGTCCGCCCCGGGCCGGCAACGCTGCTGGCCTGCTTCGCGGATTCAGCCCTCGCGAAGTAGCCGCCCGATCGAGCCGACGGCTTCGCGTCGGTGCCGGTATCTCCGGCACTGGAGAGCTAGGCGGTATGGCCTGGATCGACGTCTTTCGGCATGTTCTTTTCCTGCTGCGGGGTCATCTTCGTCGGGCTTTCCTTGCCGGGCTCGCCGCGAGGCCCCAACTGCTCGCGCTGCAGGTCTTCTTCCGAGAAATCGGGTTCGCGGCCGTTGATCGGTTGGTCAGGCATGTCTTTTCCTTGGCAACAGGGCGCAATCAGACACCTCGTGCCGAACCGAAGTGGGCGGATGTCTGTGACTGGCAAGAAAGGCCGGAGGAAATCGTTCCTCGATCCGGGCCCCGACAGTCGGATATGCGATGTCAGGTTCTTGGGAGCCGAAAGGTGAAGGTCGTCCCGGCGACTTCAGTCGAAGTCACGGCGATCGTGCCGCCGTGCGCCTCCGCGATCAGCCTCGAAATGTACAGTCCCAATCCTAGATGCGGGTGCCTTCCGGGCCCCTCCACCTGGCCGCGCGTCCATGACTCGAAGATGGTCTTTTGGACGTCGGGAGGAATCGGCGAGCCGGAATTGTGGACGCTGATCTCCACGAACGCCGGATCGTGGCCGGCGATCGACCCAGTGACTGGTCTGGAAGTGTCACCGTACTGGATGGCGTTCGACATGAGGTTCGACAACGCCTAGCCGAGGCGCCCGGCATCCCAAAGTCCGTTCGGATCGCCTTCGATCGTGACGTCGATAATCCGGTTGTGGTGGACGCTGCGCAGCTCGTCGGCGATCGTCTCGCTCAAGACGGCCAGATCGGTTTGGGATCTCGAGACCGGGATCTCCGTGCCGAAGGACGAGCGCGTGAGATCCAGGAGATCGTCCAGGATGCGCGTCGCCCGATCGGTCGATTTGATGAGATCGGAGACGACCTTCGCCTGCTTGGCGGGATCCGCGCCTCACGACCTTTCTATCCAGCGCGCCCCCATAGATGCGGCGCTCAAAGGGTTGCGGAGGTCGTGTCCGAGAACGCCGAGGAACAGGTTCCGCGAATTGTTGATGGTGGTCGTGTAGTGCGCGACCGTTTCCGCCACGACCTGGTCGATCGCTTCGTTGAAGCGGGTAAGGTCGACGACGTCCGCCTCGACCAGCGGCGCACGTGCCGTCCATTGTTTGACCACGCTCGCCCGCAACGCCCGATATTCCGAAACCATTTGATCGATGTCGAATCCATCCGCGAGACGCAGCGCGGCATGAATTTCCGCGGCGCTTTGGCGGAAGGATCCGTTCTTGTCTCCATGTCCTCGCGCCTTGTCGAACTGTTCAGCGGGTGTCTGCTGGGACTCGAGATCCGCGGAAACAAACTTCAGGATGTCGACGACATGATCCTGAAGGGCGAGTTTCGACATCCCGTCGCTCGCCGGCGACCGTGTCCGGGCGAATTCGATCCACTCCCTGACGATGGCGGCCTCGTTCTGCCGGATGAAGTTCGCCAACCTCAAATGTCCCGCCGGCTGTCGCTCTTGACCCACCAAAAAAGGCCTCCGGAGTCACCTCTCTGACGAGACGGTAAAAGCCAATAGTTCGCTCTGCATGCGAACGAACAGACGACGGATCCGTTCCTGTCTCTCCGCAGGCACCAGCGATCGTTGGTCTTTCCCATAAGGGTTCTATCGCGATCGTGCCGCTCGGGCGCCCTCGCGCCGTCACGTCAGCGACAGCCGCCGGACGGGTCTCCATGGGCCTCCGATGTACTCCCAGATCAGCAGACCTGGAACTGAAGGATTGCGATGTGCTACCTTTCCGTTCGCAGCGTGTCATGAGCAATATCGACACACAGGAGGTGACCCGGCGTGTACGCTCCGGATTAGTTCACACTCGCAGGCATTCGTCCCGATGATCTACAATTTTTCGATCCGCGATGCCCATGGCGGCCTCCCGGAAGCTGTTGGCTGCATGATGTTGCCCAATTATGATGCGGCTCGGGAGTTCGGCAACGCCGTAGTCTGGGACATGCTGTTCGGCAATTCCGACCCGCACTTCGACTGCACGATGTCTGTGGTCGAGAACGAGCGGGTCGTTTGCTGTACGCCGATTTTCGAAGTGAAGCGGAAATGTCCGGCAGGGTAAGTTCCCAGTCAAATCGCCCACAAATGGCTCGCCGAGCGGCCTTTATGGGCGCACACTATGGGCGTCACAGCCCGGATCGTGGCATTCACCTATGATGAGAACGCCGGTTGCGCTCCCGCCTTCCCGCTGAGGAAAGGAGCGCACCGTGAAAGAACGGCGTCATTTCACGCAAAAGTCGTCGCCTGAAAATCGGCTGGCTTTGTTCGCCAAGCCCCGCGCGAGAAGGCTTCGCCTCCTGGACTTGGAGCAGGGCAGAACGAACTGCTCTGCGAGGCCCACCAAGCCGAGACGACGGCGCGCCTCGGCGATTGGGTCCGCCTTCAGGCGGCGAAGTCGCATCCATGATCGATTTTCAAGCGGCTATCGAAAAGCTGCGAACGGATGCCGCAGAGGCCGCGGTCATCCGCGACTCGGCCGCAGATGGCCCTAAGCGCGCGGTGTTTGATCGTCTCCAGGAACATCTCAACCGCCTTGCCGACGAAGTCGAGCGGGCAATGAAGTCCGGAGCCGTCGGCAGCACCGAAAAATCTTGATGGTCGGCGACGTATAGCCAGTTTGTGAATTGGCCCGCTCAGGTCCAGCGAATTGACGAGGAAGCCGATTTCAAATTTCGCGCTGCAAACTTATTAAATGATGCGGCACAAAGGCGCCGTAGGTGCGTTGATTAGCCATCGCCGCCCTGCCCTTGGCTTTTATCGGTGATGCGAACGCCTGGTAGCGCTCCCGCCCCTTCTAGCTGAAGGAGCGCGCCATGGGCACGCGGCGACGTTTCAAACAGCTTTTATCCCTAAATGAACGTCTTGAGCAGGAAGAGAAAAGCTTATGCGCAGTGCCCAGCAGTTGGAGACTGCAATGCATGTCGATGAATGGATTTCTTCACCCGGCCTGCAGGCGCCCCTTTGAGCGAAAAACCGCCACCGGTCGTGATCCATGTCGAGAACCCGACTGCGTTTTCGGGCAAGGGAAGCGTAATCATCCTCGAGCTGGTGGATGAAGCTGCTGCTCTGAGAGTCGCGCGCAAGATCGCCGAAGAAACCGGCCGTCGCGTGACGGTACGCAATGCCGATCTCTTGCTGATTGGCATCATTCCCGCCGTCGCCACTCATTGAGGTTGATTGCCGTGAAAGTGGGCGGTGGCTATCTTGCAACTATGTCCGACTCAGAAATTGCGCGATTTCGCGCCCGTGCCGAAGAATGCCGCTCTCAAGCCGAACGGTCGGTGAGACAGACCGATAAAGACGCTTGGCTAAAGATGGCCGGCGAGTGGGACCAACTGGCGCAAGACGCCGAGCAATTGCGTGACAAGTAAGGCAGCCCGCTGACCCGGACATCGGCGACCGGCGGCTTGATGGTAATCTCCTGGTCATCCGCACGTCTTCGCGATCATTCGGCTGGACACTCCGGACAGGTATCGCCGATCGAATCCAGCACTTCGCGCACCTTGGCGACCGCCTGAGCCGGAGACAAGCCGTCAGGCGGTTCCTGGCCGGCGATTTTCAAAGCATGCTCGCGCGCATGGGGGTCAGCCCTGTCCTTGGCCCAGCCATGCTCCTCGCATTCGTGGATGGCGCCGGCCTCCTGCAGCACGTCGATCGCCCAGCCGCGCAGCGTCCGGATCGCCGGCCATCGTTCTTTCGTCATCGGCATCGAGATCACTCCTGCCGGACGAATCCTTCGGCCCACCCGATCGTTCCCGGCGGTTAGCACCGGTCAGGGCTTCGCCGTTGGCGGGGCTTCCGCGTGTCCACCTCTTCCGTGGCCTGTGAAGTACCCTAAGCGTCAGGCGCCGGGTCTTCCTTGACGCCGCGGGCCACGATCCGCAGCGCCCCCTCCGGGAGGGGCCGCTGCAGCTTCAGCGCCACGTCGGCTGGCGCGGTCATCCAGGTCTCGACTTCGTCGGGCGTCGTCAGGATCACGGGCACCGCCTTGGGGTGGATGGCGCCGACCTCGGCGTTGGGCTCCGTGGTCAGGAACGCGTAGAGATCGTTCGTGGTCTCGCCTTCTTTGACCTTTCTGACCGATGTCCAGCTGGTCCAGATGCCGGCGAAACAGAGGAGCGGTCTGGTTTCGTCGAGCGCGAACCAGATGTCGCCGCCTTCGGCCTTGTTGAACTCGCTGAATGAGTTAAACGGCACCACGCAGCGGGCCAGAATGGCTTGAGCTTCTCTTATCGCCTGGGTTATTCGCGGCTCGAAATCGAATACTCACGCTGCAAGACCAAGCGGGACGTCGACCTGGCCGCGCTTCGCCATGGACGCGACGAAGAAGCGCGCGGAGAAACTGCAGCCCAAGGGCAAGCCGGTGGATTTCAAGGAATTGCTCCGGATGGAGCCCGACGGCGGCACGACCAACATCCGGAACGTGACGTCGAAGCATTGGACTCGCTGGCTAGGGCCGGAGCACCGCTATGTCGAGCTTGGCCCGAGGGACTGCGAGAAGACGATCCACGATCTGCTGGTTCTCCACGATGAACGGCTTTTACGGGCGATGGAAGAGGAACATGAGCGATAATCTCACTAAGCGGGACCAGCGGGCCGGAGCAAGATCAACATGCACGAAGACTTCGAGGTCAAGTATTGGACCAAACAGCTTGGTGTCTCGAAGGACGAGTTGCAGAAGGCCGTCGACAAGGTAGGTAACGGGCCCTCCATTCAAATGCCGGTGCTGGGAGTGGCGAGGGCCAGCAGACCTGTCAGGGCGGCGATACAGCGACGTGCTGCTCCTATCCGGTTCTGCTTCCGCGTTGCCAACTAGACGAAAGTAAATGCTAGGGACCTTCTGAACGTGGAACTGGAGGGCGCGGCTTTCCATTGACCATCAAGAGTGTCCTGATGGCCCGAATCGAAGATTACGCGCTTATTGGCGATTGCGAGACCGGCGCACTAGTCGGGCGCGACGGCTCGATCGATTGGCTCTGTTTCCCGCGGTTCGATTCCGATAGCTGCTTCGGACGGCTCCTGGGAGATGAGAAAAACGGATATTGGAGCCTTTGCCCAGTCGACGGATATACGAACGAACGCCGCTACCTACCAGGCACGCTGATCCTGGAAACCGTCTTCGCGACGGAGACGGGCCGTGCACGCCTCGTCGACTTCATGCCCCCGAAGACGGGCGCGTCGAAGGTCGTCAGGATTGTTGAGGGCCTTGAAGGATCCGTCGAGATGGGGAGCGAGTTGGTCGCACGGTTCGATTATGGGGTCACTGTACCCTGGGTGAGCCGCTTGGAGGATGGTGCGGTCAGCTTGGTCGCGGGCGCGTCCATGCTGGTGCTAAGAACGGAGGTGCCGCTGCACGGCAAATCGATGAAGACAGTCGGCGCGTTCGCCGTCAAACCGGGCCAGCGCGCTGCCTTTGTTCTTTCCTACCAAGCATCGTATGAAGATCCAGCCTCCCCTGACGATCCGTGGGTTCTCCTGGATCGTACAAAAAGTTTCTGGCGCGATTGGTCCAGCCGCTGTGAAGAGGCGGGGCCCTATTCGGACCAGGTTCTGAGATCTCTCATAACTCTCAAAGCCCTGACGTTTGGACCGAGCGGCGGCATTGTCGCTGCGGCCACAACCTCGCTTCCTGAGCAAATTGGCGGCTCTCGCAATTGGGATTATCGCTTCTGCTGGATCCGCGATGCCACGCTGACTCTGATGGCCCTTATGGGGGCCGGCTACTACGAGGAGGCGCGCGCCTGGCGAGACTGGCTCATCCGCGCCGTGGCGGGAAGCCCGAACCAGCTGCAGATCATGTACGCCGTCACAGGCGAGCGCAGGCTAACAGAGTGGGAGGTGCCTTGGCTGTCGGGATACGAGAACGCAAAGCCGGTGCGTATTGGGAATGCGGCCCACACCCAGCGCCAGCTTGATGTCTTTGGCGAGTTGTTGGACGCCTTATACCAGGCCCGCCGAGGTGGCCTCCCGGAGAACAAGCGAGCATGGGCGATCCAGTGTGCTCTCCTCGATCATCTGAAGGAAATTTGGAAAGAGCCGGATGAGGGTATTTGGGAAATGCGAGGTGGGGCCAAGCATTTCACTTATTCCAAGATCATGGCGTGGGTCGCCTTCGATCGCGCCATCAAATCGGCTGACGAGTTCGAAATGGACGGTCCCGTGGACGATTGGAAGGTGCAGCGCGCCGCCATTCAGGAAGATGTTTGTCGGCGCGGCTACGATGAACAACGAAAGACGTTCGTTCAGGTTTACGGTGAGTCCCAGCTCGATGCATCTCTATTGCTGATCCCCGCGGTAGGTTTTTTGCCGCCCGAAGATCCGCGGGTGATATCGACCATTGAAGCGATCGAACGCGAGCTGGTCAACGATGGCTTTGTGCAACGATACGATACGAAGGCGACCAAAGATGGCCTGCCGCCTGGCGAAGGCATGTTTTTGGCATGCAGCTTCTGGTTGGCGGATGCCTATCACATGATCGGCCGAGATGCTGAAGCCAAGGCATTGTTCGAGCGGCTTCTGGCTCTCCGCAATGACCTCGGTCTGCTGTCGGAAGAGTATGACATCGAGCAAAGCCGGTTGGTCGGCAACTTCCCACAGGCCTTTTCCCACATCGCTTTAGTGAACACCGCGCATAATCTCACGCACCGCGAAAGGCCTTCTGAACTTCGCGGTAGCAAGAAAGCGCTCCCGAGCAGGGGGAATGAAAGTAAGGACGCACCGAGGAGACACGTATGATAGAGCGGTCGATCGATTCTGGTGCCTCAGCCGCTTCCGAGGAGCGACCTCAAGCAACCGTGCCCTTTCCGATTGTGTTGGAAGGACAGCCTGCGCTGGTAACCGGGGCGAACTCGGGAATCGGGCGCGCGGTGGCCCTGGGACTCGCCGCCTCTGGCGCTGATGTAGTCGTCAACTACGTGGTCGACCCACAAGCGGCGGACGATGTGGCCCATAAAATCGAGGCGCTTGGCCGGAAGGCGATCACCATCAAGGCCGACGTCAGCAATGAGGAGGACGTCCGGTCGATGTTTTCCAGCGCCATAGGCCATTTTGGAACGCTACACATCGCGGTAAACAATGCCGGCTTGCAGCGTGATGCGCCGTTTCATGAAATGACGCTCGAACAGTGGAACAAAGTCATCGGCGTCAATCTCACCGGGCAGTTCCTCTGTGCCAGAGAAGCCGTGCGTGAATTTAAGAAACGAGGTGTGGTGAAGAACATCTCGGCGGCAGCAGGCAAACTCGTTTGCATGAGCTCCGTCCATCAGGAGATCCCTTGGGCTGGTCATGCGAACTATGCTGCCTCTAAGGGCGGCGTCATGCAGATGATGCGAAGCCTGGCGCAGGAAGTTGCTCCGTTGGCCATCCGGGTCAATGGCGTCGCGCCTGGAGCAATCCGTACACCGATCAACCGACCAGCGTGGGAAACCAATGGAGCCTTCGACAGCCTGATGACCCTGGTCCCCTATCAACGCATCGGCGAGCCCAACGATGTCGCCCGAGCGGTCACCTGGCTAGTTTCAGATGCGTCCGACTACGTGGTTGGCACCACCTTGTTCATCGACGGCGGCATGATGCTTTTCCCGGGCTTTGCAAGTGGGGGCTAGATAAAGCCGCACGGCACACTCTCAACCAAAGTGCAAGGGGCCGTCGGAACGGCTTGAGAAGTCGGGTATTAGGGCATGGGGCCTTGGGCAAGAGGAGGAATGAGCATTGCCAAATGGCGCGCGCGCAATGGCCGCAGGCAAGATCGCCCGCGAGGTAGCGAAGGCATTAACGTCCGCCCTGAAGCGTTCAGTCAGCTTTCCGAAGAAGGGCAGTAGAAAAGAGGAAAATGCACGTCGCCAGACCTCGCCCTTGCTACGCACCGAAAAGTAGCGGCAGCTCCTATGGCCATCTGGCTTACTGCGGGTCTTTGGGGGCTGCTAGGACCTCATCGTTGCTCCGGAAAGGGCATCAGCATCGCGATGCTCGCCGCTATCTTTCTGTCCAACTTCCCGGAGGGGCTTTCTAGTGCGCTCGGCATGTCGGGCCGCCGGCCGTTCAGTCACCTATATCTTTGGACTTTGGAGCGCGATCACGATCCTTTCGGGGGCTGCCGCCGCGTTAGGAGCAGCTTTCCTGGGCGGTGCTGCTGCTCAGGTCGTTGCTACCGCAAGTGCCGTAGCTGCGGGCGCTCTTCTCACGATGGTGGTGAACACCATAGTGCCGGAAGCTGCTGAAGGCGAACAGAGGCTGGCCGGCGTGCTCGTCGTTGTCGGCTTGCTTGCGGCCTTCACGCTTTCTAACGTCGGCGAAACGTAGAAGGGCGTTGGGCGCCTTCTGAATCAATCAGGTGTTGTCGGCCCACTGCCATTCAGGCGCGGCTTAGATGTCGGTCGCCGCAGCGTTAGGTGCGATTCGGGCTCGGGACTCGTCAATAGTCCGCACGAACCCAGCCGCCGGATCGAACATGAATGCCCCCAGAAGGGAAAAACCCATCGTAGCATCATTTCGCGCGCCGCCACTCAACAATGTTAACGATGCGAGAGGCCAGTTGGTCTGACCGACCTTTTGGAATTGCCTCCACGATGGACTTGCCTTCCAAGATCGGCCAATTCGTAAGGCTATCTTGGGATCAGGAACTCGCGTGTCGAGACCCCACGAGCCCATAGGCAGGTCGTCTTTCGATGTCTGGAGCCGTGCTCCTGCAGCCGGCGCCGCGGCCCAGGAGGATAAGCCACAAGCCGGCCAATCCGGATAGGGGTGAGAGCACCGTGGAGGAAAAGACGCTCGGCCATTTGCCCAATCCGCTGCAGAAGTATGGCGTGAAGTTCGCGGCTACTTACAGTTTCAGAGCGTCAGCATGTCCCTGATCGCATTGCGGGCTTCGCGCCGGTGCAGGTCGTTATCGGCAACTTCATTTACCCGACGTTGCAGGCCAGCCAATCGCTCCCTCCCGTCGCGATTATCGTAGCACTTGCGTTCTGGAGCTGGGTATGGGGTTGTCGCCGCGGCCTTGATCTCCGTTCCCCTAACCTCGGCACTTGTCATCGTTTGCGAGCACGGGCGAAGCACAGCCCGGAGCCCGACTACTCTCGGTGCCGGAATAGCCGCCACGATCGGACCCATACACCCTCGATAACGTTGAGAACTTCTCAAGCCGGATGTAGCCGCATGATGCCAGATCACCACGAGGACAGATCTCCCCTCACCGGCACGCTGGTTCGGCTGGCCGGCTCGCTGCGCTCCGCATTCGAAACCACCCGTCGGGCGTTTCTTGAATTTCTGACGATACCAACGCTGGTCATCGCCGGTTTTCTGTTGCTTGCTCTACTCACCTTCGTACTGGATCGGGGCCGCCTATCGAACAGCAGCAATGATGCACAACAGATTTGGGGCGGACTGTTCAGCGATGCGCAGGGCGCGCGCAATTTTCTTGGCGTCATCGCGTCGAGTATCATAACGGTAACGTCGATCACGCTGTCGTTGTTGCTCATCGCGGTGCAACAAGGCGCGGCCTCCCTGACCAGCCTCGTTTTCGACCAGTTTCTACGTCGCCGGACCAATCAGCTCTATTTCGGCTTCTTCATCGGTCTGGCGCTTTATGCACTGATCGTTCTGGCCAGCATTGAACCGCGCCACCAGCCGATTTATGGCGTGGCCCTGGCTGGCCTGCTGACGGTCGTGGCTCTCTACATGCTGATCCTTTTGACCTACACGACCATCAATCAGATGCGTCCGGTCGTTATTATCAAATCGATCCATGATCACACCCTCCTTGCGCGCGAACGTCAGCACGATCTGCTCCGCGCTACGCGGCGGTCGCCGCAGAACCCGGGCCTTATAACGGAACGCCTGAATACCACGCGCAGCGGCTTCCTGACGCGAATTGATGTCGCTGCAATCGACGACGCCCTGCCAGCCGATGTGGAAATCGTCATCCTGGTCTCGATCGGCGAATACGTCGCATTCGGCGATCCGATCGCGGAGATCAGAGCGTCGCAGCCGACCTCCTCGAAATTGAAGGCGACCGTCGGAGAGGCGATCATGCTCGAAGCGCAACGCGATCTTGACTCCGATGCCGTGTTTGGCATCGAACAGCTCATGACGATCGGGTGGACGTCGATCTCGACCGCGAAGTCCAATCCGGACCCGGGACTGTTGACCATCTGGAACCTGCGCGACTTGGCGGCACGCTGGCTCGCAACGGACGTCTCCTTCGGGGCAACGGTCGAGGTCGATTCCGGCACGGTTGGGGGCGTGGTCTACGTTGACAATCTCCCGGTACGACTGATGGAGGCGTTCGAGTCGCTGATTGTCGTCGCATCGGAGTCGATGCAGCATCAGAGCGCCGCGCAGATTTATCGAACGCTTGCCAGCCTGTATCCGCGCCTGCCGCTGGACCTGCAACGTCAGTCCGAGGATTGCCTCATGCGCTCGCTGTCCGGGTTGGGCGACCACATTTTGACCCGTGAGCTGGCAGCATCGCTGTCAATCCTCGTCGACGCCCTGAGCATGTCTGGCCCCCCTGAATGCGCAGGGGCAATTGCGCTGGCTCGGGACAAGCTGGCGGCGAGCATCGGCCAGCTTAATTCACGGTCGAGCCGAACGCCGTGACTTACTAGGCGGGCCCGGTGAAGAAGAAGGACAACCCGAACAGAACGTAGACCCCGAGAAGCAGCAGGCCTTCAAACCAGGTCGTTTCCCCGTCTCGGGCGATGGCGTTGACGATCAGAGCGGTGCTTGCGATGGCGAAGAGATACAGCGGATTGGAAAACACGAGGCTCAACGGATGACCCATGAACCATGAAATAATCACGAGGAGTGGTGCTACGACCAACGCCACCTGGATCGCCGAACCAACGCAGATACTGAGAACCAGGCCCATCCTGTCCTTATGCGCAAACCAGGCCGCGGCGAATAGATCAGCAATTGTTCCGACCAAGCCGAGCACAATGACACCCAGAAAGAGGGGCGAGAGCTGCAATTTGGCAGCAGTCTCGCTCAGCGAGCCGGATACCAGTTCGGCTTCAAACGCGATCGCAACTGTCGCAGCAATAATGACCGCAAGAGAGCGCATGAGGCTCCAGTCGGCCTTGCCGGGAGACGTCTCGGCTGAAAACACATCCCGATGTGTGATCAGCGTGTATATTAGGTTTGCCACATACAGCAATAGCAGGACGGCTGAAACGCTCAGGCTCAGTTCCTCATCGGTGACACGCAGCGCGCGCTCGTGACCGGCGATCTGGCCAGTATAATTGAACACTGCGGGAAGCAACATCGCGATGACGACGAGGACGAGCAGAGTGGAGAGCAGCCCCGCTCTCCTGGGATTGAAACTCTGCCGCTCTCGCGTCGCGCCCCCGATCACGATGGCCAGCCCCAAACCGAAAAGACTTGTACCGATGATGGATCCGGTAATCTGCGCCTGAACCACGGCCGTTTCGCCACTGGCAAGCACGAAGAGCGCCAGCACGAGCTCTGCGATACTGCCGAAGCTGACGGTCAACAAGCCGCCTATAGCCGGTCCAACGCGCTCTGCCAGCTGCTCTGTGGCGCGGCGAATCCATTCGGCGAGGACCGCAACGGCGATAACAGCCGCGGTGAAAATCCATACCGAAGGTGCGCCGACAAGATACTTCAGCCCGAGGGATATGGGAACGCAAACGAGCAGGAAGGACAGAACCACCGTCTTCACATCGTACCTTCAATCAGCTTGTGAAATCTTCGTTCTTCGTCCCACTCACAAGCGACGACATTGCACCGGCACATGTGGAGAGCACGCGACCGATCCTTGGCTACGGCGTTGCCGGATAACCCTTGGTCATCGATAGGGTTCAACCTCAGGAAGCTTTCAAATCGGTAATGTCTAAGTCTGCAAATCAGCGGCTGGCAGGTGTCCTGTCATCTTCGGCTGCAGATGGCCGCTCGCGGGTAGCCGCATGCGCAGAACTTCTCGTGACGCGGGGGCCGGCCTCCCCCAACTAATGGACCTAGCAGTCATTGGAACGCGCCTCGTTGCGCGCTGTTTCATGCCATCGGGACTGTTGCGCGAGATCATTCGCCCGTCCCACAACGTTTCGGAATTTGCATGTCCAGCCGCGCCATCCGTATCGCCCTTTCCACTCTTTTTGCTTTGGCCGGGCTTTGGCTTGGCGTCGGCGGCCTCTGGCTGGTCACGCTAGGCGGTTCATATTCTTATCTCGCACAAGGGTTGGCCCTGATCGCGGTTGCGGCTCTCATCATGGCCCGCAATCCGTTGGCATTTTGGGTTTACGCCGCGCTTCTCTTGCTCACGATTGTTTGGGCCCTAGTCGAAGTCGGGCTGGACTGGTGGCAGCTTGCGCCGCGTGGGGATTTGGTCTTCCTGTTTGGACTCATCCTGATGTTGCCATGGCTCGCGCGATCGGTTCGAACCCGGCCGCACGGCTCTTTCCTCAGATCGGGACGAGCGGCTCTTGCCGCCTCGCTCGCCGTCAGTGTGGCGATCGCTCTGCTCGCCGTCTTCACGCCGTCGCACGATCTGGCGGGGACTTTGCCGGAACGAAGCGCGACCGATCGTGACGCGCTGGGGCCGGCCGCCGGAAAGGACTGGACCGCCTATGGCGGAAGCCAGGCCGGGCAGCATTACTCGACGCTGGATCAGATCACGGCGCAGAACGTCGGAAAACTGAAGGTCGCGTGGACCTTTCATACCGGAGACGTGCGCGGTAAGAAGGATCCGACCGAAACGACATACGAAGTCACGCCTCTCAAGATCGGTGACTCCGTCTATTTCTGTACACCCCACGATCTCGTCTTCGCGCTCAACGCGGAGACCGGCGAACAGAAGTGGCGATACGATCCGAAAGTCGCTGAACCTCCGTACCAGAGCACACAGCACCTCACCTGCCGGGGCCTGTCCTATTCCGACGGCACGGCGCCAGACGCGACGGCGACGGCGACAGCGCCAGCGAATGCCACGGCTTCGGCAGATTGCGTCAAGCGCCTGTTCCTCCCGACCGTGGACGGACGGCTGATCGCGCTGAGCGCAGAGACCGGCAAGGTCTGCCCCGGGTTCGGCGGCCCGGATGGCTTCGTGAATCTGTGGCAAAACATGCCCAACGTGAAAACCGGATCGTATTATTCCACATCCCCGCCGATCATAGCCAAAAGCCTGATCATCGTCGGCGGCGCGGTCAACGACAATGTGTCGACGGCCGAGCCTTCCGGCGTGATCCGCGCCTTCGATGTCAATTCTGGCAAATTGATCTGGAACTGGGACAGCAGGAAACCGACGGACACCGCTCCTATCGCAGCGGATCAAACCTATTCCGCGAACTCCCCGAACAGCTGGAGCATATCCAGCTATGATCCCGCACTTGGCCGGATCTTCATTCCGATGGGAAATCAGCCGCCCGATCAGTTCGGCGGCAATCGCGACAAGAACGTCGAGGCCTATTCGTCCTCGGTCGTTGCACTGAACGCCGAGACCGGAGCGGTCGACTGGGTTTTCCAAAGCACGCATCATGACCTCTGGGATATGGATGTGCCTGCCCAGCCGGCTTTGCTCGACCTGACCATTGCGGGTAGCACCGTTCCCGCGCTGGTCGAAACCACCAAGCAGGGCGAGCTTTTCGTGCTCGATCGCCGCACCGGAAAACCATTGCTGCCGGTTAGGGAAGTGCCCGCGCCCCAGGGCGCCGTTGCCGGCGATGTCACCGCACCGACTCAGCCCGTCTCCACCTTGTCGTTCAACCCGACGCCGCTGACGGAAGCCTCGATGTGGGGGCTCTCGCCGTTCGACCAACTGGCGTGCCGGATCGCCTTTCGCTCCATGCGCTATGAAGGACGCTATACTCCACCGTCCCTCAAGGGCTCGATCGTCTATCCTGGAAATTTCGGGACGTTCAACTGGGGCGGTGTCGCGATCGATCCGGAACGGCAGGTCGTATTCGCGATGCCGGTCTACCTCGCCTTCACATCGACCCTGAAAGCGCGCACTGACGCCACCAGCCGAATCGTCAGCAAACCGGATGAAGCGCCGTTCAACGAGAATTTCGGAGCGCCCTATGCCGCCAAAATGGGAGCATTCCTCTCTCCGATCGGGCTGCCATGTCAGGCTCCGCCTTGGGGCTACGTTGCCGGTGCCGACCTGACGACAGGCAAAACATACTATCGTCACGTCAACGGAACGGTGCGGGACTTGTCGCCCATTCCTCTGCCTTTCAAGATGGGCGTTCCGGGAATTGGCGGCCCGATGATCACCCGGGGCGGCGTGGCATTTCTGAGCGGAACGCTGGATTATTTTGCCCGAGCGTATGACGTCACCAGCGGCAAGAAACTGTGGGAAAGCCGCTTGCCGGCCGGCGGGCAAGCTACGCCCATGACCTACTGGTCGGAGAAAAGCGGGCGCCAGTTCGTGGTGGTGGTCGCCGGCGGCCACGGCTCGACGGGTACCGAAGCCGGTGATTCCATCATTGCCTACGCGCTCCCCAAATCATAATCGCGGCTCCTCAGGATAGACCACCGTTCCATCGTTGCGTACGACGGCGCCGGGCGTCAGACCCGCCACATCGACATGCGATTTTCCGAGAATGTGCATCACTTGCTCGCCTGCGGCCAGAAGGTAGTCCGCGATGATCCGGCGGTGGCAACGCCACCAAACCGCTTCGGCGCACATGACGACGCAGCGTTGCTCCGCGCCGCGTTCGCGGAGCCGCGTCAGCCCGGTCGCGAATGGCGCCGTCAGAGCATAGTCTGCGTAGTTTCGAAAGCTGCGTACGCGCCAGTAGGTGTTGGGCGAAGATTCCGAGTCGCGGGACTTTCCCCGCAGGCCACCGAGCTCGCTGATATGCTCATAGCCGATCTGCCACGGCGCCAGCGCGTCGGGGAGGCTCTGCTGATTGAACTGCGGATTGGTGCGCGACCGGGGCATCGACCTGACGTCGATAACGAGGCCGACGCCCGACTCTCGCAAGAGATCGACAAATTCGATGATCGTCCTGGTCGAGTGGCCTATGGTGAAAAAGCTGTTCGTGGCGTCGATCCAAGTGGCGAAGGCGCGTGACGGCCGGCCTCATCGTTGATCCTAAGCGTCCGATGCGGGAAACAGAAGCGCGCGTGAGATTAGTCGAAAGATATTCCGCTTTGAGGGAACCGACAGGAAGTGCACCGGTTGGAGCCTATGCCGCTCAAGTAGATATGCACTCATTGCGAGAATTGCCTCTTGGCAGTTCTTTTGCGGCATCGGATTGAACTACCGTGCCGAGGACCTTCAATACCCATGATCGCGTGAGTTGGAACTCCGAGGCGGGGCGCGTCAGCGGCGTGATCACCCGCGTGCATACGCGCGCGTTCAAGGTCAAAGGCTATACCCATCATGCGAGCGCAGACGATCCGCAATACGAGATCAAGAGCAGCAAAACGGACCACATCGCCTTTCACAAGGGTGCCGCGCTCACCAAGCTTGATGATTGACGTCCCCATTGTCAGGCGCGCTCGATGATCGGAAACGATCGACCAGTGCCCGCGCGTCCGCCGTCTTCGCTGGCCGAACCACTTCGTGCCAAGCTTAGCGATGCCGACGATCGCATCCGCCTCAATCACTGGATGCCTCCGCAGAACGGGATCGCGCCCCGGATCCGCATTGGGCGACGCTGGATCAACACGCTGTGGGGCCTGCCGATTGCCGTCGCGGCGATGCTCTGCCTGGTCGCCTTGGCTCAAAGCCTGCGCGAACTTCCGGACGTAGAGGCGTTCATCGGGCAGCATCCCGGCATTGCGCAGGCCGCGCCCTCGGTTGATTCGGGATTCCCATGGTGGCTGCAGCTTCAGCACTTCCTGAACATGTTTTTCATGCTGTTCATCATGCGCGCTGGCCTGCAAATTCTGGCCGACCATCCCCGGCTCTATTGGGGCCGTGATTGCACGCCGGGGAGCGACTGGTTCCGCTTCCAGGTCCCGGTGCCAAAAGGGCGTGTTTGGACCGCCAAGGACGATTCCGTGACCCTGCCGACCTGGCTCGGCATTCCCGGCCTGCGCCATAGCCTCGGGCTATCGCGCTGGTGGCATTTCTCGGTCAACTTGCTGTGGCTGATCAACGGCGTTGCGTTTTATGCGCTGCTGTTTTTCACCGATCAGTGGCGCCGGCTCGTGCCGTTGACCTGGGAGGTCTTCCCGGCCGCGCTGTCCACGGCGATCCAGTATGCGTCACTGAACTTTCCGGTCGATCATAGCTGGACCCGCTACAACGGCCTCCAGCAGCTCAGTTATTTCATCACGGTGTTCGTCGCAGCGCCGGTTTCGATCGTGACTGGTCTGATGCAGAGCCCCGCGATCTCCAACGCGCTAGGATGGTTCGGCAGGCTGTTCAACCGGCAGGCGATGCGGTCGGTTCACTTCATCTCCTTTGCTTGGTTCGTGGGCTTCATCCTCGCCCATGGCGTCATGGTGTTCGTCACCGGCATCAGACAGAACACCAACCATATGTTCGGCGGCGTGGATAACGCGTCATGGACCGGCTTTCCGCTGTTTGTGATAGCGATGGTCGTTCTCACGATCGCTTGGCTTCTGGCCTCGCCCTATACCATCCGCCATGCCCGTCTGGTCCAACGTGTCGGCGCGTACACGATCGGTTGGATCATGGGATTAGCCGAAAGCTGGGATGCGCGCTCCCAGCTCACGAAGCACGATATCTCTCCTTACTTCTGGCCCAACGGCACAATGCCCAGCTCCAACGAGTTTGACGATCTCGTCGCGGACGAGTTCGCCGGCTACAGGTTGCGGATCGGCGGGTTGGTCGAGGCGCCTCGGGAATTGTCTCTCGCCGACCTCAAGGCCATGCCCAAACAGGACCAGATCACGACGCATTTCTGCATCCAGGGCTGGTCGGGTGTCGCCGAATGGGGCGGCGTTGCCATGCGCGACATCCTCGCTCTGGTGAAGCCGACGCCCGAGGCTCGCTACGCTGTGTTCTATTCGTTGGCCGACGGCGCCGACGGCGGACGCTATTATGACGTCCACAAGATCGAGAACATGCGCCATGCGCTGACGATCCTCGCCTACGAGATGAACGGCGCGCCCGTCAGCGTCCTGCATGGCGCTCCGTTGCGCCTGCGATGCGAGAATGAGTTGGGTTTCAAGATGGTCAAGTGGATCGCGGCGATCGAATTCGTGCGTGATTTCGCCGATCTTGGCGCGGGCCAGGGAGGCTATAATGAGGATCACGAGTTCTACGGTTATCGCATGCCGATCTGATCGCCCCCCGGGATGACGAGTTCATCACGACATAAAGGAGCTACGCGTGGCCCGCGAAAACCCCGATACCTCCAGCGACGGGAACCAGCGTCAACGTGCTCTGTCCAGATGGGACGACACCAGCGCACGGCGTTTAAAAGCGTCGGCGCACTGAAGCCGCCCCCGGAACGGGTTCTGGCGGCATCGCCAGCCCGTCATGGGCGGAGGGTGTCTTCAAGCGTCAGCATTTCCTTCTGGCCAATCTTAGAATTCTTCCCCGTGTGGACAACGGCACGGCCGGCGGGCTTGGGGTCGCGCATTCCGCACTACGAGCAGGAGCGCACCCGCGGGTGCGCTCCTGTTTATACGACTGCCGAGTTCGGAAACGGGGGGATCAGTGCGTAACCAGCGGACAGGCCGAGTCGGATAACTTCCCGAACGCCTCTTCGCCCGACATAGTCTGTACCAGCTTGTAGTAGTCCCAGGGTTGCTTGGATTCCTCGGGTTTCTTGACCTGCATGATGTACATCTCATGCTCCATCAAGCCGTCGGCGCGGATCTTGCCGTTGCTGGTGAACATGTCGTCGATCTTCATCTTCTTGAGCTCGGCCATCACCTTCTCTGAGTCGGTGGTGCCCGCAGCCTTGACAGCGTTGAGGTAGGTCATGGTTGCCGAATAGTAACCCGCCTGGTTCATGGTGGGCTCGCGTTTGGTCTTTTCGTAATAGCGCTTCGCAAAGGCGCGGGTCTTGTCGTTGAGATCCCAGTACCAGCCAGTGGTGAGATAGAGGCCCTGCGCGGCCTTGAGCCCGAGGCTGTGGATGTCGCTGATGAAGGCCAGCAATGCGGCCGGCTTCATCGTCTTGGCGATGCCGAACTCGTCGGCGGCCTTGATCGAGTTGGTGAAATCGTTGCCGGCGTTGGCGAGTCCGAGTACCTGGGCGCCTGCGTTTTGCGCCTGGAGCAGATAGCTCGAGAAGTCGGACGTGGAGAGCGGAACGCGCACGGCGCCGATCACCTTGCCGCCATTGGCTTCGACCACCTTCGAGGCGGACTCCTGCAATTGGGTACCGAAGGCGTAGTCGGCCGTGAGGAAGAACCAGGTCTTGCCGCCCTGCTTCACCATGGTCTTGGCGGTGCCGTTGCCGAGTGCCGTCGTGTCGTAGACGTAGTGCACGGTATAGGGTGTGCAGTCCTTGCCGGTCAGTGACGCACCGGCAGCGCCGATAGCGATGAACAGAATCTTCTTCTCCTTGGCGACATTGTTCATCGCCAGGCTGACCCCGGTGTTCGATCCGCCGAGAATCATCGTGACGCTGTCGCGGTCGGCCCATTCGCGGAATTTCTGGGCCCCAACGTCGGGCTTGTTCTGGTGATCGGACACGATGAACTCGATCTTGTTACCGAGCACGCTGCCGCCAAAATCCTCGATCGCCATCTTGGCCGCCTCGACCCCGCCGGGGCCGATCACGTCGGCATAGAGGCCGGACATGTCGTCGATATCGCCGATCACGACCTTGTTATCGGTCGCGTGTGCAGTCGTCGCTGCTATGGACGCTGCAAGCAACCAGGGGATCGTCCTTACCGCAATGTATTTCATTTGAAGCGTTCCTCTCTTTGAAGTTGGGCGCGACGTTGTGAAGACTTTGCGTCAGCTCCAATTGGCATTTCGTCACGTCGCCCTCGGGCGGAAACAATTAGACGCCGAGAAAGCGTTGGAGCAGTTCCGGCTGCGCCTTGAGCTCCTGCGCCGGCCCCTCATGCACGATGTGGCCGTTGTTGATGATGTATATCCGGCTCGCCAGCGCTAATGTCGCTGCCAAGTTTTGCTCGACCAGAACGATGGTCTGGCCGGCGGCCGCGAGCTCGCGGCATGCGTTTACGAGATCGTGGACGATGACAGGCGCCAATCCTTCGAACGGCTCATCCAGCAGCACGATCTTGGGATCGCGCACCAGCGCCCGCGCAATAGCCAGCATCTGCTGCTCGCCGCCGGAAAGCTCGTTACCGCGGTTGCCGCGACGTTCTTTCAATCGCGGAAACATCTCGTAGATGCGGCCGAGCGGCCAGCGTTTCGGCGCGGTGATCCCGGCGAGAGTAATATTTTCTTCCACCGACAGGCTGCCGAAGATCCGGCGCTCCTCGTGCACCAGCTGCATGCCCGCCTGCGCGATTTTGTGGCTCCTGCGTCCGGCGATGTCGATGCCGTCGAATTTCACGACGCCGCGGCGTGGCGTCACGACGCCCATAAGGCTCTTCAACGTCGTGCTCTTGCCCGCGCCGTTGCGGCCGAGCAGTGCCACCACTTCGTGACGCTCGACGCGCATGGCGACGTCGAACAGGATGTGGGAATCCCCGTAATAGCTGTTCAGGCCGTTGACCTCGATCAGGCTCATGCGGCGATCTCTCCGTGCACGCCGCCGAGATAGGCTTCCTGCACGGCGGCGTTGGTCTTGATTTCCTCAGGCGTGCCGGAGATCAGCACGCGGCCCTCCTGCAGCACGGTCACGCGCTCGACCAGCTCGAACAACGAATCCATGTCGTGGTCGATGATGATCATGGTGCGGCCGCGCGCGATCGATTTGAGCAGCTTGACGGTCTCGACCCGCTCGCGCGGGCTCATTCCCGCAAGCGGTTCATCGAGCAGCAGCAGGCGCGGTGATGTCGCAAGTGCGAGCCCAATCTCCAGCCTGCGCTTCTCGCCATAGGCAAGCTCGGACACGGGCGTGTCGGCGCGGCGGGTCAGGTTGACCAGCGCCAGCGTGTGCTCCACCTGTTCCGTCAGGCCCTTGACGCCGGCGAGCGTGCGGAGCAGGTCTAGCCGGAATTTTCCGCGCAGCTCGGCGAGGGCTGCGATTGTCAGGTTCTGCCGCACGGTGAGACCCGTGAAGAGCTGGTTGAGTTGGTAGCTCTTGGTGAGCCCGAGCTGGCAGACGTCGGTGACCTTCAATCCCGTGATGTCGCGCCCCTCGAACACGATCCGGCCGGAGGTCGGCGCGATCTCGCAGGTGAGCATCTTGAAGAAGGTCGATTTGCCGGCGCCGTTGGGGCCGATGATGCCGCGCAGCTCGCCCTGATCGACGCTGAAATCGATGTCGCTGTTGGCAACGAGGCCGCCATAGCGCTTGGTCAGGCCGGTGGCTTTCAGGATCGGCCCGGAATAGGCGGGGTGCTCGACCTCCTTGGCCTGCATCGGCGCCGGTGGAGGTTGCAGCCTGGCCTCGGTGTCAGCGGCGTCCTGCTCCATCTCCGCATCCGTCTGCTTTCGCTTTCCCGAGACGAGGCGGTAGAGATCGGCAAGGCCGCCGATGATGCCGCCGCGCAGGAAGCAGACCAGCAGCACGAACACGACACCCAGCACCAACTTCCAGGCTGCGCCGAGGCCCAGTGCGGACTGCAGGAAGTCCTGAAGGAACAGCCACACCGTTGCTCCGACCAGGGGCCCGAACAGCGTGCCTCTGCCGCCGATGGCCGTCTGCATCACGAGCTGGCCGGAGGTGTCGAAAGTGAAGGCATCGGGCGGCATGAAGGCCTGGAGCACCCCCAGGAGGCCGCCGGCGAAGCCCGCGTAAGCGGCTGCGATCACGAAGGCGGTCAGCTTGTAGCCATGAATATTGTGCCCGACGGCAGTGGCGCGCAGCGGATTGTCGCGGATCGCACTCAGAATCGCGCCAACCGGCGAGCGCACGATCCTGAGGGCGATGACGACGCCGACGAAGTAGCACAGTGCGATGAACTGATAGAGCGACCAGCCATTGGTGAAGTGGATCGTGGTGAAGCCGAGATTGAAGCTCGGCGTCGGCACGCCGGGCAGCCCGTTTTCGCCGCCGGTGAAATCCGACAGCGGATTGAACTCGACGAAGAAGAACACCTCCGCGATCGCCACCGTGATCATGGCGAAGTAGATGCCGGTGCGGCGCAGTGCGATCAGGCCGATCAGATAGCCGGTCGCCGCCGCCGTGATCATGCCGATGACCAGCGCACCCAGCACGTTGCTGAAGCCGGTGCGCGTCAGGAGGTAAGCGGCGACGAAGCCGCCGGTGCCGTAGAAGGCGGACTGTCCGAACGACAGCAGGCCGGTGAAGCCGAACAGGATGTCGAAGCCGAGGCCGAAGAGGCCCCAGACCAGGATCCGGTTCACCGTGTTCGGCGCGAAGCCGAGATGAGGCAGCACGAAGGGAGCCACGATCAGGCCGATGGCCGTCAGTGTCTCGATCAGGAACGGGCGTTGCTTGAGCATCAGCGGATCACTTACTCGCGGCCCTGCACGCCGAGCAGGCCATGCGGTCGCACCACAAGCACGAGCGTCATCGCCGCAAACAGCATCACATAGGCGTAGCCGGGGTTGAACATGGAGGTGACGCTGATGATCTCGCCGGCGATCAGGCCGCCGAGAATTGCGCCGGGGAACGAACCGACGCCGCCGATCACCACCACCACGAAAGTCTGGACCAGGATGTCGTCACCGATGCCCGGTGTCAGCGACACCACCGGCGCGTTGACGATGCCGGCAAAGCCGGCGGCCATTGCGCCGATGCCGAAGACCACCATGAAGACGCGATAGACATTGATGCCAAGCGAATCCACCATCACCGAATCCTCGATGCCGGCGCGCACAATCATGCCCAGCCGGGTCCGGTAGAGGACGATGAACAATGCGCCGAGGGCGATCGCGACGATGCCGACGACGGCGAGGCGGTAGGTCGGATAGAACATGAAGCCGAGATTGGTGATGCCCTGGAATAGCGCCGGCGGCGGCACCAGTTGCGACTGGCTCGAAAAGATCAGGCGCACGAGCTCGACCAAGCAGATGCCGAGCCCGAAGGTCACGAGCAGCTGATCCTCGTGCGGGCGATGATAGAAGTGACGGATGATGACGCGTTCCATCACGACGCCGAGCAGCATCACGAACAGCGAGCCGGCGATGACGGCGAGGATGAACGATTCCGTATATTGGTAGGCGACGTAGCCGGCATAGCCGCCGATCATGAACATCGCGCCATGCGCGAGGTTGAGCACGCCGAGCGTGCCGTAGATGATGGTCAGGCCGGAGCTGATCAGCGCGAGCAAGGCGCCGAGGGCAAGCCCGTTGAAAAGCTGCGAAACGAGATTGGGCCAACTGATCATGCGACGATCGCTGATGTGACGCGCGGTCAAGCCGCGTCAAAAAAGGTGACGCCGCAGGTTCAGAGGGTGGCCTACGGCGTCACAGGGGTTAACTCGGGCTCAGGTGTAGTCGCCGAGATGGCAGCCGAAAGCGTCCGGCTTCTGCATCAGGCCTTCACCCGGAACGATCTCGACGACGTCGTACCAGTCTTCCTTGTTCTTCATGTCCTTCTGCTGCTTGCCCTTGACGATGATCACCGGGCGAACGCACTGGTGATCTTCGGGGCGGTAATGCACGTCCCCGACCAGGGAGGGGATTGTATCGCCCCTCTCATAGGCCTTGATCACGTCGGGCGGATTGAAGCTGCCGGCCTGCTCGCACATGCGGGCCCAGTGCGCGAAGCTGACATAAGCGTTCTCGGCGCCCCATTCCGGCTTGTAGCCGTACTTCTTCTCGAAGGCCTCGTTGAAAATCTTGGCCAGCGGGAACTTGTCTTCGATCGTCCACCAATAGTCGGTCGCGGCATAGACACCCTGCATCAGGCCGCCGGTCTCGCGCGCGATGAACGGCACCTGGTAGGGGACCACCAGCTTCATCTTGTCGAGCACGCCGAACTGCTTGGCCTGCTGGGTCGAGAGCACCGCGTCGTGGCCCCAATTGACGTTGATGAGCACGTCGGCACCAGAGTTCGCGACGTTCAGCAGATAGGAGGAATAGTCGGGAGCGCCGAGCGGGGCGACCTGGTTGGTCACGGTGGCCCAGCCCGCGGTCGCGAGGAAATCCTGCATCGACTTGGTGACGGTGTGGCCGTAGGTGTAGTCCGGCGTGAGATACGCGGCCTTCTTGCCCTTGCCGAACT
This sequence comes from Bradyrhizobium sp. CCBAU 45384, assembly GCF_028128665.1. Lineage (NCBI taxonomy): Bacteria > Pseudomonadati > Pseudomonadota > Alphaproteobacteria > Hyphomicrobiales > Nitrobacteraceae > Bradyrhizobium > Bradyrhizobium sp. CCBAU 45384. The sequence continues at coordinate 472,575 of NZ_LBIZ01000118.1, read as the reverse complement.
CCCGCACCATCACCGGGCCGATCGCGGCGGCGGCGGTCTGGCCAAAGAAATTCTGACGGACGCCGTAGCGCACGCAGTCCTTGCCGGTGGTGTCGTTCGAGCCGGAGATGCCGCACACGAACAGCACGTGCTCGCGCTGGGCGAGCTTGTTCAGCGCGACCGCAACGGCGCTCGACGTGCCGCCGGTGATCATGATCGCCTTGTTCTCGCTGATGAAGCGCTGCTGCGCCTGGACCGCTTCGTTCGGCTTGGCGGCCGAGTCGGCGACGCCGAATTTCAGCTCCTTGCCGAGCACGCCCTTGCTGGTCTTGGGCGAGATCTTCTTGATCAGCTCGTGGCCTTCATTGATGTGCTCGATCGCGAGCTGATAGCCCTTGAGCTCGTCCTCGCCCTGCACGGCATAGGTTCCGGTGCGCGGCACCGAGATGCCGATGAAGGCGGTGGAACCCGACACGCCTGTGGGATAGGAGCCGATCGCCGGTTTGTCCTCGGCAAGGGCCGGCATCGCCGGCAGCATCGAGCCGCCGATGAGTCCCGCCGTGGTCTGGAGCAGGCCACGGCGCGAAAGGCCGCGGCGGATGAGATCGTCAGTCATGGTCGTTTCCTCCGAACATCGTTCTTGTCTGCAGGCAAAACACGACTTGTCCGGCGGCGGCCGGCCTCACAGGCCTGCCCGCGCCGGGCACGTCACATCCGCGTGTAGCTCTCGGACGCAAGCATTGCTTGTGAACGCCTCCTGTCAATTTCGTCTTTGGTCGAACGACGAAAATTATGTCGTGAAAACATATCGTATAACGATATATATTAGTCTTTGTGAGTACGAGGCTGGCGGGTTCGACGAGAGAAATGGCGCGGCAGACGACAGTGGCGGGTGCCCGGAAGCGACGATCCTGGCCGCAGGCGGCACAGCGGCCTGAGGCGGCGCGGCCCGCGGAGGGCAATGACCAGCGCGCGACGCCGCAGTCCGGCGACGCACCCCGCACGTCCGAGCCGCGCAATCGGCCGGCCGGCGGGCGAGGATCGGCCGTCGGCTCCGCTCAGGCGAAGCGCGCGCCCGTACCGATGAAGACGTTGAGCGTGCGCGCACAGAATGTCCTGAAGGAGCTCGCGGTCGAGCTCACCGGCGAGCAGCCGCCGAAGGGGAATTGGTCGCCCTCACGCGAGCTGCTGCTTGCCCTGTCCGCGGAACGCCTCGCGACCGCGCGCAATTGCGGTCCGCATACGATGCGGGAGATCGTCGATTGGGCGCAGGGCTGCGGCGTCACCATCAAGCCGCTGATCCCGCCCGGTGGCTCGCTGTCGCAGATGTGGGCGGAGCTGATTGCCAACGCGTCGGCAGGTAGCTTGACCGGCGCGCAGATCGCCGGCGCGCTTCAGCGCTCGATCCGGCGGAAGAGCGTCCGCATCCCGATCGCGTTTCAGGGCATCCTGGTGAAAATCCTGCTGTCCAGCTTCGAATAGGCGATCGGATAGCTGTGCATCCGCGACACCGGCCGGTTGGTCCGGCTATAGCTGCTTGCTACTTTAAGCTCAGTCTCCCGCGACGTCGGGCGGCATGGTCGAGGTGGGTATGGTTCAGGCGAAGAAGGCGCAGCGGTCCAAGGTGGTGACGTCCGCCGGGCGCACCGGCGGCACGATGCGTGCTTCCGATTACGCAGCGCTGGCGCAATTTCGCTACCAGATCCGGAGCTTTCTGGCATTCAGCGAGGCGGCGGCTGCCGAACAGGGATTGACGCCGACGCAGCACCAGGCGTTGCTCGGCATCAAGGGTTTTGTCCGTCCCGGTCCCGCGACCGTCGGTGATGTCGCGCGGTTCCTGTTGATCCGGCATCATTCCGCTGTCGAGCTGATCGATCGACTGGCCAAGCTCGGGCTGGTCAGCCGCGTAGCCGATCCGGAGGACGCTAGGCGTGTACATCTCAAGCTGACCAAAAAGGGCGAGCAAAAGCTCCAGGCGCTCTCGCGGAAGAATCTCGAGGAGCTTCGCCGTGCCGCGAGCCCGGCGCTGAATCGCCTGCTGAGGTCGTTTCGGAACTCTGACGGGCCGAATTCAACGGGTTAAGCCCCGAGAAGGCCACGTCTACTCCGGCTTGACTGACGCCTAGGATTGCCAGCATCGGCTGCGCTTCCGCCTCCTGGACGACTGGCTTCCAACCTAACGAATTGCGTTCCTGACGGATTTGGAAGGCCACCTCTCCCGTCTCGAAAGCAATCTATCTGGTGAGCAGGCCTGAAATCAGCGCCGCGGCGCCGAGGCCCAGAAACGACAGAGTGACTGGAGGGTACAGGACCAGAGCGGCTTCGAAGCGAAGGAATTTCGGTTGATCGCCAGTCCGACTCGGGAGCCCAATGAGGATCAGGACGCCTGCAGCTGCAATCATGACAGCTCCGATCAGGATGTCCATGTTGGCCTCTTTCCACATGCCGGGGGGCAAACAACGCGCGGACAACAAGGATGCCAGCGAACTGTCCGTCGTGGAAAGAGTGAACAGACGCCAGCTTGAGCAGGACGGCGAGCGCGATGCAGGGCGGGATCGTCCAGCGGGCGATCATCAGCAGCAGCTCGGTCACCGTCGCCCCCGCCGGCCTTCCCGTCGTGGTAGACGCTGCCTGTCGTCGGGACGAACGGTCACGATGACACCGTGCTCGATAATGTAGGCGTTGCCGTCGCTGCGGAGGACCTTGGCGCCGCACGCGGCTGCTGCGGCGGCGACCGCGAGGATCTCGGCGCGGATGATGTCCAGGTCCAGCCCCTCGACCCGCTCCAGGTAGCGGATGATGTCGGAGACCTGGACGTGCGTCACACGTCACTGGTGACGCGCAACCATATTTTGATGGGCCGTCGGCAGAAACGTTCCTCTGGGCGGTTTGTTGGGCGCAATCGCCCATACGTGCTGGCGCCGTTGATTGCGGACAGGAACTTCGGTGGCACCCAAAAGTGCCGCTTGACGCCAGATTTCGGATAACAAACCTTATGCGAACTTACGTGGTTTGGAATGCGTCGCTTGTTGTTGCAAAATTGTCGTTCGCGTTGGATTTTGGCACTAGGCGTTGCCTGATTTTGACACTGGGTCCGTTGCAGCCATTGAGGCTTTCGGCGTCTTTGCCAGAAGCCTCAATGGACTCCTGTTCTCAAGAGACGGGAATTTGGCACTGAGGGTTAGGATAAGGCGGCTCGAGGCCAGCCACAGCGTTGGATGGTATTCGTCGGCGGCGCAGGTCTGCGCGCTGTTCCGGATTGGCTGCGTCCCGGAATTTCGCGCGCCAGAGTGGCCGTACGAGGACCGACCAATCAAGGCGACCGTGAAGGTCGATGACCCTCCCCACTCCCAGGCGCCCAGTGCTTGGCGCTCGCATTTTGGGTAAGGGACGCGACGTCAGGTGTTACGGAGGCCCGGTGTCTCGACGAAGAACGGATAGCGAATACCCTCGATGACCGGCGCGTCGGAAACTTTCGCCACCACCGTCATCGTCAGTTCGGAGCCGACGTGCCGCTTGAAGATCGCGGCGGCGAAACCAAATGCGAACTCCGACAGGTCGTTCGCTACCGGCGCCATCTCGCCGAACAGCTTGCGGTGGGCCTCGTTGACGTCCGGGTCGCCCAGCGCCTCCGCCATGCCGTGGACGACCACGTAGTCCGAGACGAAGAAGAAGGTGTTTAGTAGCGCGCTGTTGAAGTAGACGGCCCAGTCTGCCTCCTCGCTGTCGGCCTCGCCGGCCGCCTTCGCAAAGGCCGCGTCGACATCGTCGATCGCGGGATGGTGGAAGGCGAAGTTGTTGCGGATCGTCGAGAGACCGCTCCCCTTGCCGAAGCGCTTTTTCAGCCGGCCCAACGCCTCGGCTGCCGGTCCGTCCAACAGCGGCAGGAATTCCCTGCCCAGCGGCCGCTTGAGGAAACGGTCCTCCACCAGGCGCCAGGCCTCCCACATCGCGCCGATCGTGAGCCGCACGAACACATGGGTCTGCGCACCTTGGAGCGCTGCTTCATAGGATCTTCGGCATCGCTGTTGGTCAGGACGATCACCAACTTCCAGAGTGCGTTCACCTGGTTCGACGCGTGGCCGAGCGCGAGGAAGAGCGCGCGTTCCTCCTTCGCCATCCTGCGCAGCAGGTCCTTCGGGACGTCCATTCTCAAGATGTCGAGCGTCAAGGCGCGCTCACTTTCGGATCATCGGTACGGACCGCGCCGGCGATCCCGGCAGGATCGACGCCCTTCGCCTTCGCCCATAACAACAGGTTCTCCGGGCGATACGACCCATCGGCACGCCAGCGGTCGAAGACCGAGCCGTCGACGGTCTCGTTGATGCGCGAGGTCGTGGCCTGCGTTCCTTTGTCCGGCGGCAAACCGACGGGCCGGTAGAACGGTCGCGAGACGAAACGATAAAAGCCCCAAGCGAACTCGCGGTAGGAATCCGTGACGGGCGGCGCGACCTGCGAGACGTCGAGCGAGACTTCATTGCGGAAGACGAGCCCCAGACCGGCCGCCTTCTCCATCAGCCACTTCAGCGGTCGCTGCGCCAGGGCGTCGCTCGCGTAACCGCCGCCGACGTTGGCATGCGCGCCGACGAACCAGCGCTGCTCGACCTTGTCGATCTGCCGTACAGCGGCTCCTTCGTGCCCGACCCTATCCGTCCTGGTCCAGAATGTGGGCTCAAAATTCTTCCGGTGCTCGTCCAGCGCCAGCGCGTGGAAGGCGTACTCGTTGTCGAGCCTCAGATGCGTGTCGAGAAACCGATATTTGCGCACCTTGGCCGCCATGCTCCACACAGGAAGGCCGAGCGAACCGACGGTATCCCACACGCCGACGAACTTGACCTTGGTGGGTCGCGAATAGGCCGTCAGCCAGCGCTCCTCGAGCGAGGCACCGTCCGGCAGCGGCTTGCCCAGCAGCGACCTGATCGTCGGGGCATCGTAGATGCGATACCGCGCGTAGAGCTGCTCGATGGACAGCGGCGCGCCGAGCCCGAGGACACCGCACTTGCAGATCAGGCCCGACAGGCTGCGCGCCGTATACGCGCCGCGGCTGAAACCAAAGATGAAGATCTCGTCGCCGTCGTCGAAATTCTGGATCAGCCACGTGTAGGCTTCGATAATCTCGTCGTCGATACCCCACCCGGTGACGCCGCCTCGCGCCGATTCGCCGCGCCGGGTGCCGACCCCCTGTGAATAATAGACGCGCTGGTCGGCAGTTTCGGCCGTCAGCGATCTCAGACGCCAAACGTTTGTGTTGTTGTTCAGCGTGTTCCAGGTACCGTCCAAGAAGATCGCGAGGCGCTTCATGAGATCTCTCCGATAACGACCTACAAAATCGCGCTCGGCATGGCGTCATCGTGGCCTGTGCCGTCGAGCGCGTCGCCCAAAGTCGACTGTGGGCACCCCTGCGAATCAAGCCAGTCCGAAGTGATCTGGCAGACCAAGAGTCAACGAAAAAAAATTCGATTCCCGCAGGAAAGTACGCGCACCGAACCTTGCCGAACTGCCGCGTCACTACAACGTGTTCAACCGTCAGTTTCATTTATTCCTATAAGATTCGAGAAGATGCAATGGACCCGCGCATCACCTACTTCCCAGTCGGTACAGCGTAAGGGGGAAAATGCGCTCTAGATGTTGGGGGAGGCCAGAGTGGCCGACTACTACGAAATTGATTTCAGGCAGGTCCATACCGCCAAGAGCGGCGACGCGATCGGCATCCGCTACCAGATCGGCGATGGCTGGACCGTCCACCTAGTGGATGGCGGCTACACCAGCACCGCACCCGAGGTCGCGAATTTCATCCGCCAGAGCTACGGCACCAACCGGATCAACCACGTCGTCGTCACCCATCCCGACAAGGACCATGCCGAGGGGCTGGCGCCGATCCTTGAAAATTTCGATGTGGGCGCGCTTTGGATGCTGCGGCCGTGGGAATACGCGGGGATGCTGCTGCAGTATTTCCCGAAGTATCAGTCCGTCCAGGCGCTGGTGAAACGCTTGCAAGACGAATACCCGTACATCCATGAGCTGGAGAAAATCGCTCGGCGGCGAAACATCCAGATGTTCGAGCCGTTCCAGGGCGAGCGCATCGGCGCGTTCACCGTGCTTGCGCCGTCACCTGCGCGCTACCTGCAGCTCATCATCCAGTCCGAAAAAACGCCCCAAGCACCGGTCGGAATCCTCGCCGGCCTGATGCAAGCGGCTGCACCCTTGATCCGTTACGTCAAGGCGGGATGGGGCAGCGAGAAATTTTCGCCCGAGCCCACCAGCGTCGAGAACGAGATGAGCGTCATCCAGTGCGCAACCCTTTGCGGCGATCGGATCGCGCTGACCGGCGACGCCGGCCGCGATGGGTTGACCGAGGCCGCCGACTTCGCGGCGAAGATCGGCTTTGCGCTCCCGGTGAACAAATTCCAGACCCCGCATCATGGCGGTCGGCACAATCTGTCGAGCGACGTGCTCGATCGCTGGGTCGGCCCTCGCCGTGTGCAGCCTGTGACCGAAGGGCAGGAGCTGTTCACCACCGTGATCTCGTCGGCCAAGGAAGATACGGCGCATCCCCGCAAAGCGGTTTTGCGCGCGCTGCGGCATCGCGGCGGCTTCATCATGACCACCGAAGATGCGCCCTGCATCATGCAGCGAAATAGTACGCGGACCTTCACCACGGTGAAGAATGTCCCGTACCCTGACGAACAAGAGGAAGACTGACGGTGAACAAGCCCACCTTCTACGAACAGGTCGGCATCATTATTCCCGGCTCCGTGTTGGTGTTCGGGCTGGTGCTGTTCTATCCGGATCTAAGAATTCTCACGACGAAAGACGCCTTCTCGGTCGGTGAACTGGGCCTGTTCGTCTTGATTGCCTATGCTGCCGGTCATCTGGTGGCAGCGATCGCAAACGCCCTGGAGAGCCTGTTCTGGGGCGCGCTCGGCGGCATGCCGTCGAATTGGGTAGTGCGCGATCCTCCGTCGTTGCTCTCGACTGAACAGGTCGAAAACCTGCGGGGCAAAGTCGGCACGCGGCTCAATATCACTATCGCCAAGATGGCCGGCTTCGATCGCAAGAAGTGGTGGCCGATCTCTCGTCAGATTTACGCCGATGTCGGCAAGAACGGGAAGACGGAACGCATCGATACCTTCAACGGCAACTACGGGCTCAATCGCGGACTTGCGTCGGCCTGTTTGGTCTTGACCGTCGTCGCGCTGGCGCACGCCTACTGGCTCATCGCGGCAGGCCTGTTCCTCGCCGCTTGCATCTATGGCTACCGCGCATACCGATTTGGGGTGCACTACGCACGCGAGCTGTATCTTCAGTTTCTCGTTCTCTAAGACAGACAAAATGACCGGTGCGGAAATCGAGCAGCGCAATATCGATCTGATGGGCGAAACTCTCGGGAAGCAGTACTCGGTGCTCTTCCGCGAGGTCGCCGCGCTGCACTTGTACTGGAATGAATTTCTCGAGCTGTTCGCCACCAACGACGAGCGGATTGTTCGACTGAACCAGGCTGCGCCGACGTTCTTTCAAATGCTGCAAGACCAGCAATTTGAGACGAACATGTCTCATCTCGCCCGATTGACTGATAGCTCTGCAACCGGGACAAAGCAGAACCTGACGGTCCGAAACTTGCCGGATTTGGTCAACGATCAGGGGCTAAAGGATGAGCTCCTCAGGCACGTCGACGACGTGGTGAGCAAGACTGAGTTCTGCCGAGATTGGCGAAACAGGCGCTTCGCCCACAACGATCTGCTTCTGGCGACGCAGGATCGGAGAGCAAAGCCGCTCCCGACCGCGACCAAGGAGAAAATCGCCGACGCGCTCAAAGCTCTGTCGGACATGATGAACGTCGTGGAGCGGTTCTATCATAAAGGTCTTTGCAGCTTTGGCGATGTCATCTCGCACAAAGGCGCGGGATCGTTGCTGTCTATCCTGGGATTCGGCATCAAGGCCCGCGACCAGATGCTGGATGAGTTGAAGCAAGGCAACTACACGATGGGTCAGTCACCGGACAGCATCTAGGTTTCGCATCATTTGCCCTATTTCCCCCGCATAGGATGGAGGTCCAGTGATCGCGGTCGGCGGCTCCTGTCCGGAATGCATCGAGAACCAGGCCGACGTCCGGGATCGAACCATGGCATCGGCCGCCCAACACCCCATATGGAGCACACCACCCCGCATCACCGCCAAGCTGCGCCCCCGTGGAGCTTTCGTGAAGACCCCCGGCCTCATACTTCCGAAAACCATCCAGCGACCGTCGTCGAAGATGACATCGAACGAGATCGGTGTCTTCGTGCCGCCCGAGGCCCTGCTCCCTGGGATCGAGGCCACCGAAGCTGCGATGCAGGAGTTGCTGCGGCCGCTCGGCCGCGACGCCGTGCTTGTGGCCTGTGCCAGGCTGAACACGGTGGTGAGCGGGACAGGCGTGCCTGACATCAAGGCGCGTCAAGAACGAGCGATCGGCATGATCTGCAGCGATGAAGATCTGCGCCGCATCAACGAATTCGCCCGGGGCCGCCCTCCCGGGGATCTTCCGATAGTATTCTTCCGCGGCCAGCTTCTCGAATTGATGCGCTGGGCCGTCCGCTGCTGCCCCGCGACCGCCGGCACCGAGTCCCTCGACGAGCCTGCGGCGAGGAGCCGGCTGCTGCAAGCCGCGCTGATCGCGAGCAAGTTCTGGGGCGACAGGGTGTTCGCCGGCCGGTTGTCCGCCACACTGCCGGTGGACGACGCCCGCGAGCAGGCTCTTGGCGCGTTTCGCCGCGGGCTTGAGGAATCGATGATCGCTCCGCATCTGGGCACCACGCTCGGACGCGGGTGGGCACTCTTTTCCCGGCATTTTCCGCAGCATTATCCCGGCTTCGCCGCCGAATTCCTCACTGCGACCGGCCTGACCGTCGAACAATATTTCACCTGCGTCACCGGGCTCGCCCTGTATCTGCCCTTCGATTCGCAGGGTGGGGCGCTCTTCAATGCGAGTACCGTTGCCGACGCGACCGCCTATCGAGAAAAGTTCGCAGCCTACATGGCATCGGAATCCCAGACTCCGGAAGAACTCGCGGTCACGCTCTGGGACCGTTTCGCCGAACGCGGTTACCGGGGCCTGCGCGAGCGACCGATTCTTCGCCTGGCCAACGGGCATGCCATCATTATCGACCCCGTCTTCTTCAGCGAGAAGATATCGGTCGGGCCCCTGTTCCATCTGCTTCCTCGCGGCAAGGCCAACGAGATCTTTGGCGCTTTCGGCATGGCCTTCGAGGACTATGCGAACGGCATTCTGCGGCGCATGTATCCGGACCGGCCCGGGCTGGCCTCGCGCCTTCAATGCGGCGTGACCGCGTGCGATCGCGACGGGCGCGACTTCGAGATCGATGCCGTGCTCGACTACATCCCGCAGACCGTAATCTTCGAGCAAAAGGCAGCCTGGCTGAAGGACGAGGTGGTGCTCGGCGACATCGACCTGTGGATCGAGCAGATACGTTCTCGCTACGGGATCGCCGCCGTCTCGGCGGACGGGAAGCAGGAGCGACCCAAGGGCGTCGCGCAACTGGCGCAAATCGTCCGTCGCATTCTCGACGGGAATTGCGGAGCGGCGCAGCCGCATTTCGACGGGGTCACCGTGATCCATCCGGTCTTGCTGGTCCACGATACGCGCCTGAACGCGCCGGCCTACGGCACCTTTCTCGATTCCGAGTTCCGTCGCCTGCTCGGGGCTGTCCCGCAGGGCAAGCGCGTGATGCCCTTGGCCATCATGACAATTGCCGATCTCGAGAACCTCGAATCGTCGGTGGTCGAATTCGGCATGCGGCAACTGCTCGCGGACTACGCGGACGCCCACCCAGAAGGACTCGTCTCGCTGCACAACTTCATGGCCAATGACGAGCGGTATGCGGAAAGGATCAAGCCAAGCGCGCAACTCATGGCCGACTCGGAGCGCCTGATCCGGCTCGCGCAGCGCGAGTTGTTTCCCAACTCTCCGGACCTGGAGACGGACGGGGCAAGCTGAGGACTCCGACGGTCAGGCCGTCTTGCGGTGCGGTCTCGCTGCCGGCTTTTTAGCGGCTGCTTCCTTCGTCTGCTTCTTGCCTTGGATCGGCATCAACATCTCTTTCTGGCCCGCCGTCACCTTGCGCGGCTTCTTGGCGGGCTTTACTGACTTCGCCGGCGCAGCCTCCCGACCGACGCTCTGCCGCAGCGCCTCCATCAGATCGACTACGTTTTCGCCTTTGGGCCGCTCCTTCGAGCGGATGGTCTTGCCTGCGCGCTTCTGGTTGATCAGGTCGACCAGCGCGGACTCATAGTGGTCCTCAAATTTCTCGGGGTCGAACGTGCCCGCCTTCTGGTTGACGATGTGCCTTGCGAGGTCGAGCATGTCCTTGGTGACTTTGACGTCCTGGATCTCATCGAAATACTCCTGCTCGCTGCGAACTTCATACGGATAGCGCAGCAGCGTGCCGACCAGGCCTTTGTCCATCGGCTCGAGCGAAATGATGTGCTCGCGGTTGGTCAGCACCACGCGGCCGATCGCGACCTTTTCCATCTCGCGGATGGTCTCGCGGATTACGGCGAAGGCGTCGTGACCGACCTTGCCGTCGGGACGCAGGTAGTACGGACGGATCAGATAGCGCGGGTCGATGTCTGCCTTGTCGACGAACTCGTCGATCTCGATGGTCCGCGTCGACTCCAGCGCCAGCTCCTCCAGCTCCTCCTTGGTGACCTCGATGTACTGTCCTTTATCGAGTTCGTAACCCTTGACGATGTCTTCGTTCGGCACCTCGTCACCCGTGTCGGCATCGACCTTCAGGTACTTGATCCGGTGACCGGTCGCCCGATTGAGTTGGTTGAAGGAGATCTTCTCGCTCTCCGACGTCGCCGGATAGAGAGCGACGGGACAGGTGACCAGCGAGAGGCGGAGAAAGCCCTTCCAGTTGGCGCGCGGGGCCATGATACGCAGAACTCCAGTTCGGGCGGCTCGGATTCAAGACGAACGGCAGGGCCTGGTTCCGACAGCCCGCATGACCCCGGCGGGATATTTTTCTCGCCTCCCATCGACAGCAATGTTCTTGTTATGTTCTATATGCGGATGAGTAATCGACCCGCGAGCTGGCGCATGCCCACACCCAAGCAGATGGACAAGATGGCCTCTCTCGTCGGCAAAAACATGCCGCGGAAGCCCGGATTGGCTCCCGACGCCGATCTGCCCGCGGAATACTGGCAGGCGCTGCTGGACGACCCTCGCGCCGAAGCGCGACCAGCCCCCTCCGGAGCGGCGCTGCGGCTGAGCCAAATTCCTCAACATATTCTGAGGGTGGGGTGCCGCCGCTGCGCCAGGGTGGTCGAGATCCAGACGGTGGACGCCGTGCGTCTCTATGGTCGGGAAGCGCTCTGGAAGGATGTCGCGCGCCGGCTCTTGGACAATACCTGCACCGAGCGGACAGGGCGACATGAGGAGGACGGCTGCTGGCCTGCCTTCGAGTAGTCGCCGGCGCGGCCGGGATGCTGCCATGGCACCGAAACACCACCCGACTCCTCTCAGTGGCGGCGATCGCAAGGCGCTTGCCAAGGAGCTCGGCCGCTCGCGCGCGATGACGACGATTCTCGCGGGGCAGGCCGCCGAAGCCCGTGCCAAAGGCGAGGCCCTTATCCGTCAGGCCGACAAGCTGCTCTGCGAATCGTTCAACGAACGTTTGTGGTCGGACGGCGGCCCGATCGACCCCTCGCCGACGGTCGACCAAGCCATAAACGGGGGCTTCGCCTCGCTCGAGATCGAATGCTCGCGCTGCAAGACCCGACGGGACGTCGATTTGGCGGCGCTGCGCCATCCGCCGACCACGTTCGTGCACGAACTGGCCGGCCGGCTCCGCTGCAGCAAATGTGCTAAGGCCGGGCGGCGACCGTCCGCCACGCTTCTGCAACTGATGTCGCGTCCCCGCCAGGCTGCTCCGGAGACTTGACCGTGTGCAATCTCTACTCGATGACGAAGAACGTCGACGCGATCCGTCGCTTGTTCGGGGCACTAAACAGCCGCGTCGGAAACCTGCCGTCGCTGCCGGGCATCTTTCCGGACTACCCGGCGCCGATCGTACGCAACGGGGCCGACGGGCGCGAGCTTGTCACGGCACGTTGGGGCATGCCGTCCTCGGCGAAGGCACTCATGGATGCGACGAAGAAGCGCGCAGAGAAGCTCGAGGCCAAGGGCAAGGCAGTGGATTTCAAGGAGCTGCTGCGGTTGGAGCCCGACAGCGGCACGACCAACATCCGCAACACCAGCAGCGGCCATTGGAAGCGTTGGCTCGGACCGGACAATCGCTGTCTGGTGCCGTTCACAAGCTTTAGCGAATACGACACCATCGACGGCAAGAAGGTTCCCGTGTGGTTCGCTCCCGACGAGAGCCGTCCGCTGCTCGCGTTCGGCGGCGTCTGGACGAACTGGACTTCGGTGCGCAAGGCAAAGGAGGGCGAGGTCACGGCCGACGTCTTCGGCTTTCTGACCTGCGAGCCGAACGTCGAGGACACTTCATGCAGCGACTTCAGCGGGCTCGTCGAGAGCCTTCGCAGAGTCGAGGGAGGCCCTCATGATCGCTGGCTGCAAAGAGCTCAGGATGGGCCTTCTCGTCGGCGTAAAGCACGATCCTGAGCGCACGGAGGAGCCGACCCGGCAGAGGCCTCGCCGGCATGGTTAAATTCGCTTCTGAGGCGCCAAAGCGCGGACCAGGCGCTGTCCAAGCTTTTCCACAACTATCAGCGATGGCCGAGCTCGGACTCCATCGCATCCACCCTCGGCTAGAGAACGTAATCCATATCCAGCCATAGCGTATCCGCGCGGAATAGCGTCGGCATTGTCACTGCTCCCCATGCAGCAGGTGGCTGTCCGCCGGTCGCCGGACCAGATGGGTTTGGGCTCGATCTCTCCGCTCTCACCCCGGATCTCCCTGCGAAACTTGTGCGCCAGCAGGTGCATGTGCCGGCGCGCTCGCCGTCGGTGAGGCCGGCGCTGACGATATCCATGTTCTCTCCTCCGTCAGGTAAGCCCGCGGCGCGGTTGCCGGATTGCGTGAATTGGCCGAGAAAGTTGTCGAATCCTTCCCGGCTGAAATTGCCGTCGGCGATGACGATCTCCGCGGCGCGCTCGGTGAACAGCGCCGGGTCGAGGCCGGTCTCGCCGTTCATCCTGGCTTCGATGACCGCTGAGAGGCAGGCGTTGGCGACGACGTACGCCGGAGGCTCTCGCTCCCCCGCGAGGCGGGCCCGGTACGCCGCTATCCTGTCCTTGCCTGTGCGCTTGCGCGTGCTGTCCATGCGCATTTTCACCGGTGACGGCGTCATCAAACGATCCAGTCGATCATGCGCGGAAATGGAAGAAGCCCTCGCGGGCGTCTTCCTGGCGGAAGGACGCGAGGGCTTCATGTGCGGCCAGAGTGGAAGCTCGACCGGCAAGCAGTACGATCGTGCTTGACTCGGAAAGGGTCAACAGGCGAGGAAAAAAAGGCCCGGAGGCCATCGCCAGCGGGGCTTCGAGTCTTGTCAACCCAAACAGCTCGGGGGTTGGCCTGAGCTGCCTTGAATCTTCACAAGACTGACGATCGTCCTGATCCGACTACGGTCAAATCCTATAGTTTGTTGACGAAGCTCCGCGATCAGAACGGCAGCCTGCGCCCCTCGTCCCAAATCGGCGGGCAGGACTCGTCGGCTTCGCCAGCTCGATCGCCTGGGTCGACCATGCGGGTCCGCAGCCGGCGCATCGTCTTCCGTACCTCTTTCGGATCGAATCCCCTGGCTTCCAGATCGCTGAGCGCCCTTCGGATCAGGTCGTAGTCGAAGCTGGTAAATGTATCGCTCCACGACGTGGTCGCCAGCGCCACCGCAAGCGCCATGCCAACATCGTTGGCCGTCGGAGCCCGGCGCCTGTCCATCTCGCTGCGCCAGCGCGCTGTCCGCAGACGCTGCTGCGCGCGGCGGACCTCGACGGGCTGACGTCGACGACGCGGTTTCACGAATACGGAGTCCGGCCTGTCGGGGTCGCGCTGAAAATACGTGCCCCGGGCCTCATCCATCTCCTGGATCAGGTCCACGTCCTCCGGAGTCAGCTTGCGTCTGATCGTTGCCATCGTTGCCTCCTCGTCCCGGCCGGGTCGACCGATCGGCTGCGCCAGGGTTATCCGGGGCTGCGCAGCAAGGGTCAACCGACGAGGGAAGGCCGGAGCCTTCTCGGTCGGCGCACGGAAGGCTCTGCCAGCATGGGCCCGGAGGTGTTCGACGATCTGGATGAGAGATGAAGGCGCTGAGCCGGAGGCCCGGAGGCTGTGCCACGGACGACCGGACGCCGGGATCAATGCCGACGCTTAAGACCAGAATGCGGAGCCGACCGTCGACGACGGCATGGTCGGCACGTCTTCATCACGCCGCCTCCGAGACGCTTCGCGCCACGACTCCACTGCACGCCGCCAGGTTTCCAGGATTCGCCGGGCGTGTTGACCGGCCAGCATGGCTGGGTCGACGGGTCCGACCGGTCGACGGCGCACCAAAGGGAGGGTCGACATCGGGACGGAGGCGCCGGATTCGGAGGCCGGAAGGCAGGCCGGCTCGCTGTCGACGGTCTGGCTGCCCTGGGAAGCGGAATCTTCAACTTGGTCCGAATTACGTACTGCTTGATATCGTGAAGCTTGTGAGACAACGGCAACGACCTCGTCGAAGCGTCGGTAAGCCGTTGCACGCGATACGTTTCCCGACTTGACGAGAGCCTTCACGATCTCCGCCTTGGCGTCGCCGATCTCCTCGATCGTGAGACCGAGCGACAGCCGGCGCTGGATCTCCTCGGCAATGAGACCGCAGTTGATCAGCCTCTCGTTGGCGCGGGACACCTTGCCGGCTTCGGACCGGTGTGCGTTCCTGAGCGCCTCGCGCTCCTCCGCAGTTTCCCGCGTGAGTCCGCTGTCCGCGTCGCGACGCTGGTTGCGGTAAGTGTCCCGCCCATGGTCGCAGAACTGACCGGTCTCGGACGGGACCTGGCCGAGATCGACCACGAATCCGCGCTGAGCGGCCAGAACCTGGCGAACGACGCGTCCGTCGCCGTGCAGCTCGATCATCCGCTTGGTCACCTCGCCGTCGACGGGGTTGTACAACCAGTCGACGAATGCGCCATTAGAACGGAGCGCCGCGAGGAAGGCTGGATCCCGGCGGCGCTGTGCCGCCTTGATGACGAGCCTGCGGGCTGCGATGCCGTCATGCCAGAGCGCGTTCGAGAGCTCGGCCTCGACGTCGTTCTCGCGCTGAATCTTGATCTGCCGGGCGCGCCGCATCATGGCACGCTCGTCCGGCGTGATCGTCGGCAAGAAGCCCTTCCATTCAGACATCGTGCAGAAGGAATCGTCGTTGCAGGCGATGCTCCAGCCCGGCGCGAGCGCGTTCTTGACCTTGTCGCTGTTGTGGTGGCCCGGGTCGGCGCCGAGTTCGATGAGCTTGTTGACGATGCCGCGCTGGATCATCTGGTGCAGCGTCTTCTGCTTGTCGATATTCTTGGCGCCCTTGCGCGGGATGACGCGCGAACCCGGAGGCAGCAGCCAGATCAGGTGGGGGTTCTCCACGCCCTGCCCGTCCGACTCCCGGGCGCGGTAGACGATCAGGTTGGGCATAAACTCGGGCGGCAAGAACTTGCGGATCGCCTTCCAAAGCGCCTTGACGCTGCGCCACCAGCCGTCCAGGTCGACGACGAAGTGGCAGCGCCTGGCGCGCGCCAGCTCGATATAGGCCCTGTCTCTGATCTGCATCCGCGAGAGCACGCCTCCGATCGAGCTCTCGACCTTGCCCTTGTCTTCGCCGAAAATCAGATCCTTCGGCAGCGCGGAGTTGAACAGCGCGAGCGAGATGCAGATTGCGCTGCGGAACGCCACGGTCGGATTGCCGTGTTCGTCGACGAGCTCCTCGATGAAGCGCGCGGTCTGCCGGCCGGCGAAATCCCGGACGAACTCGGAATCATAGCGCTCCCGGCGACGGCTATTGTATCCGCGACTGTTCGTCGACCTGACTGCGGCGACCAGTGGGGGCGGAGCGAACATCTCCCAATTCGGAGGCGGCGCGGCGAACTGTTCGCGCGTCCGCGGCTGAAAGCCGGCCGCGATCAACTTCTTGCATTCGCGCTGGTACCGCGTCTCGACGCGGTCGTTCTTCCACGCCTCCAACGACGGGACTGGCTTTCCCGCCTTGTGCAGGCGCTCGCAGGCCCGCCGGTACATGGCGTCGAGCTTTTCAGACTTCTTCCGGCGGTGGTCTTCGACCACCTCACGGTCCGCCTTGGCGCGCGCCTTGGATGCCTCGGCCTGGGCGACGCCATGTGCCTGCAGGTCGCCGGCCCACTTCTGCCAGCCGATCTCGGTCTCTGCGGTAATCCTGGTGGTCGTGGCCACCGGTCCCCCGATGCGATGCGGCACGCCTCCGCGCATCAAAGTGATCGTCGGCACGTGGACGAACGGTTCCGCGGGCTTCTCAAATCGTGGCGTGGACTCGGGACGAGTTTCGACTACGTCCCCGACGCGCCAGTCGCGCGCGCGCACGTAGTCGCCGCCATCGTATGACTGGCGCGCGAGTCCTTGATCGGCCCTCGCGTCCAGCATGACTTGAATGCGCTCGAACGCAGTCATGCCGCCGGCGGTCGCCAGGGCGTGCGTCAAGGATTCGGAATCGGTCGGGGCGATGCTCATGCTGGTCTCGGTCGATCCAGCAGACAGCATCCAGCTGACGCCCGCAACATGCAAGCGAATCCTTGCGAGCGGCCGCCGAATTCGTTGGACGGCGGTGGATAGGATGGCACCAGCACCGGCGCTTGGCTCGCGGCCGCGCCGACGACGTTTCTAGATTCGTAATATCGACGTTTCTAGAATCGTAATGTCGCTTGCCACGGGCGCAGGCCGATATGATGGCAAGGAACCGAGACCGCGTTCGTTGATATCGCTAACGGATTTCCGCGGCGAATTCGAGTCTTTGAACATCAGGGAGTCGAATTGTTCAGGCCTCGTCTTCCTGTCCGAACCAGTGATCTTGCGGCTCGGAGACCCACTTCTCCGGCGCCGACTGGCCGAACAGCAGCGCGTAGAGGCGATTGAAATCAGCCCACTTTGCGCCGAATTTCATCGAATTCGCGTTCATCTGCTCAAGCGGCGACGGGGCGTTTTCCACAAGCTTTCCCTTGGAATCGACTTTCGGGTTGCGGGGATCGGCCTGCACCCAAGCGATGAGCAGCCCCTCGACGTAGGCCGATCTTGACATGTTCCGCTCGTCTGCGCGCTTCTGCAGGATCCTGATCAGGTCCGAATGCACCCTCAGCGTCAACCGTTCGTGCTTGATGTCCTCCTCGGCGACCTTCGGCCCCGGTTTTGCGCGCGTCCTGTTTTTCGAATCCTTAACCATGGCGACCATGAGTCCTTGATTTTTTGCGCATCTTGTTCGACAAATTACACCAATGATGGCAACTCGGCACCCGATGGATAACACGTCTCAAAAGGATTCGTCGAGGCCGCCCGGCCCCCATTTCCGAGCGTGGTTGCTGGAGCGTATCGCCGAGGACCGCGCCGAGACGGCGCCGCCGCCGGCAGAGGAGGACGACCGATGACGAAGCCAGATCACCCTGCCCTCGTCGCCTTGATGTCCGCGCGCTGGGACGATGCGTTCGGATATCTGCACCACGTCTCCGAAAAGACGCTCGGCCAGGACCGGGCCCAGCGGCTGCTCGACGTGTGCGGCGACCGCCGCCTGGTTCAAGCCGAGATCCATGACACCGTCGATGCCCTCTACGCGGTCGGCACCCGCGATGCGGGGCAACTGGCGCTGGCATGGGGAATGCTGACGTGCAATCCGCGGATCCCGGCGACGCTCCACCGCGTGCTGCCGCAGCTCCAGCATGCGCTCGATGCCGCCGATCTCGATGCAGATCTGGACGTCGACGTGCGCGAGCGCCTCAGGATCTGGTGGGCCGCTGGCGCCGGCGACTACGTTAAAGTGACGCGCTCGATGTTCGCCGTGGCCATCGCCGTGCTCGCGGGAGAGATCGAGAAGGAGTCCGCGCTGGAGCCGGCGCATGCGTTCGAGGCTGACGTGGAGAAGTGGCTCAGGACGACGTACCCGGGCGGCCCGACGCTGACGGTGATGACGGCGGCGAAGGCGACGAAGCTGAACGCCGGCAACAAGCAATTCAATGCAATCCTGGATAAAGCCCTGCCGCTGGTATGTGCGCGCAACCTGGCGGAAGCGCAGAAGCGCTTGGGATATGAGTTTCCTCACGCCGCTGCGGCGCTGACCGCGCTGTTCCGCGACCTGCGCGAAGGCGAGCCAATCAAGTTGCGCAACACGATCCTATTGGGCCCACCAGGCTGCGGGAAGTCTAGGCTCGTTCGCAAATGGGCGCAGGCCGTGTCGGGAGGACAGCAACATGTTCACCGCGTGGATGCCGCGGCGTCAGGAAACGATTCACATTTCGGGGGGGTGTCAAAATCTTGGTCATCCACGGAGGCGAGTGTGCCCGCGCGCGCGGTGCTGGCTTCGATGACGGCCAATCCGATGATCATGATCGACGAGCTCGACAAGGGTTCGCCGCGCGGCGGATTGAACGGCACTTTATGGGAAAGCCTTGCTGGCATGACGGACAGGGAGACCGCGTCACGTGTGCGCGATCCCTCGCTCGATGCCGAGCTTAACCTAGGCGCCGTGAATTTCCTCTGCACGGCTAACGAGGTCTCGCACCTGCCGGATTACCTCAAGGATCGCTTCCGCATCGTTCGCGTGCCGGCGCCGCGCCTGGTCGACCTGCCGCTGCTGGCCGCCTCGATCGTCGACGCCATGCTGCTCGAGGAAGGCGACGAATGGGCCGGCAGCGTGGCGCCGTTCGCCCCCGACGAGCTGCGGGTCATGGGCAAGGCATGGGCCGCCGGCGGGTTCTCGATGAGGAAGCTGCAAAAGATCGTCGCCGCGACGCTCGAGGCGCGCGACGCCTGTTCCATGAGGCACTGATGTCGAACACCGGATGGAAAGAAGACCTGGCCCGCGATCTCGAATCCTACGCCATCGGCGAGGAGCCGTCGGCGTTCGAGCAGCTCCGCGCGCCGACGATCGAGAACTGGACGACCGAGGTGCGGCGGGTCGGCAAGGAGTTCAAGCTCGTCGTCAAGGGCCAGGCGCGCAAGCATCCGGACTACGACGACGGTGAGGACATCTGCACGGCCGCCGCGTTCTGGTTCGATCGGAAAGAGCGCTTCGTCCGGACCGCGCATCGGCTCTACATGCTCGGCGAGCAGCGCGGCGACGAGATCCCGATCGACGGGATCGGCGCATGATGGTCGCCGCCCTGCTCGGATGTGCCGCCATGGCGCTGCTCGCGGTCGTCGCCGGCGTGCTTGCGGAGATGCCATGGCGGCGTCGCCTGGCGGACGCGGGCCGTTCGGATCGCCGATCTGACGGCCGACGAGCGGGCGCTGTTGCTTGGCATGCTCGTCAAGCACCACCGCGAGAGGATGGACTGATACAGATGACGATTGTTCGCAGAGACGGTGAGACCGACGAGGACTACATCGCTCGTAGCCGAAACCATGCCTTCCAAGCCGGGCATCGAGATCATCGTGGCATTCGACCCGGGCCCGGATGATCCGATCCTCGCCAACATCAGACTGGCGCCGGACGGCACGGTCCGCGCTTGGCAGGTCGTTGGCGATGGCGGCGAGATCGAGTTCAAGGCCACGCCGATTCCGGACTGGGAGGCGCTCGGCATGTTCGCGACGGTCGAGCTGCTCGCCAAGATGTGCTGCGTCGTTCAGGGAGGCTCCGCGTGAGCGAAGATTATCTCTCGCTGAAATGGGGCTCGCTGAAGTCGCTCCGCATGCGGACCCAGGCCGTCGAAGAGGCGTTCCGTTGCTACGACGAGACCGGGACGCACCACGGCAGCGCGATCCTGCATAAAGACAGCTCCGAGCAGAAGTCGGCGCTGTGCGACCTGATCGACGCCGTCGCGGCGGCCGGCGGCCAGATCCAAGACGAGTGGACCTGGAAGTTCATGACGGCGGACGAGGCGAAGCACTACGTGCTCGGCGACAAGGCTCGCGCGCAATCGCTCGCAGGGGAGGTCATCGCTCGGAACGTGATGCGATCACTCCTGAAGAAGGGCTCCGAGGAAGACGAATGAGCGCGCATTCAGTGAAAGTTGTTCACTCAGAAGTCGTGAACGGTCAATTGGTTATCGTCGTGCAAAGGCGAGGCATGATGAGGAACACTCTCGCGCAGATCGAGCGCGCGGTGTCGGAGGCGCTCGGCGGCGCACGCGTCGCCGTCCTAACCGAGCGCCAGTGGTCGGCGCCGTAGGGTACCGACGACGGCTTAGCTTCCCATTCGTTGCAGGGTTTCCGAAGAAGGAATTGGGACATCGCGCCCTCCCAAAGAAGGATTTGGGACCGAAAAGAAGGATTCGGGACGCCCGCGCTGTCGCTGAGGGGCGACTTTTCCCGGACCGCTCGCCAAACATTGTCAAAAAGTCGCCGCTTGGCAACATCACTTGCAGTCCTCCGTCTCCCGCAGAACCGCCGCCCACCAAGCCTCCTCGTCGTCGTCGGAAACGCGGCGCCGCTGCGCCTCCGCGATCCGGCGCGCCGTCTCCTCGATGCGCGCCTGCTTCGGCGTCGGAAAGCGCCAGTCCGCGGCCCGTCGAGGTCGCGGCCGCGCAGGCGCTCGAGGCGTGCGGCGGCGACATGCTCGCGGCCATCAAGGCGCTGATCGTGGGCCAACAGCATGCTCGAGCAGGAGCTGGCGGACGTCTACGCGAAGGCCTCGCATGCCTTCCTGCGCGGCCGGCGGCTGCCGAAGCGCAAGGTGTAGAACGGATCGTGAAATGGCGGCAGCGACCTCAATGAAATCAATGGTCCAAATGTCTGTTTCCTATTACGGCGCGTCCGGCCGGTGCCGAGGCGCACGTGATTTTCGCATGAAGAATTGGGCCCCGACATCATGCGAAAATCACAAGGACTCTTGGCTGGTGTAGAAATCGGTATCGAGTTGGAGAAATCCGTATTCTCGGTGGTTGCGGTCTAAAATTCCGCACCGAGATCTTCGCGCACTTTTCCCCCTGGCTGCCCCCGGAGCCACGGAGCGTGTCATCGCGAAGGATCGCCAAGCGGTTTAGTTCAATGATGTGAAGGAGATGCTTGGTGGGCGCACCAGGGCTCGAACCTGGGACCCGCTGATTAAGAGTCAGCTGCTCTACCAACTGAGCTATGCGCCCGAAAGGCGGTCAATGCCTTGCGAGGCCGGTCGTTTAGCAAAGCGATCCGGGTCTGGCAAGCGATGCGAGGCATGTTTTCCAAGGTTCTTCCACAGCCCCCGGAAAGGCTAAAAGCCGCTGGATTCCAGCGGCTTCGCAGAGGTTAATGCCCGGGAAATCCCGGTTCGCTCAGAGCCGGCCTTCCCGGTCGGCGCCCTCGTCCCGGTCGCCGCCGCGCATGTGGTCCATGCCGTGATCCATCATGCGGTCCATGCGCTCCCTGAAATGGTGGGGCGGGCCGTCTTCGCCGCCGCCGAACGGGCCGCGATGGCGGGTCAGCAGGGCAAGGCGGCGCTTCTGGCCGTCATCGAGGCTCTTGTAGAGCGGATCGGCGGCATCGGCGATCTTCTTCAGGGCTGCCGAGCTCGCGCCCATGTCTTCGGCGCGCTCGCGCAGGCGGGCGACCGGGTCATCCGGCTTGTCGGGATCGCCGGGACCGTTCATCCGCGCATTGGCGCGGTCGAGCCGCAGCTTGGCGAAGTCGCGGACCGCGGCCTCGACCGGCGGCCACAGCTTCTCCTGATCGGCGTTGAGCCTCAAGCCGGCATGGACGGCAGCGATACGCGCGTCGACCAGGGCGGCGCGGTCTTCCGGGTTCATGCGGATGTGGTGGAAGTGCTCCATCCACGGGCGATGAAATTGGGCATAGACCGCGCCCGAACCGGCGATGCTGAGCACGGCGATGGCGGCGATGGTGAACTTCTTCATCCGAACCTCCTCTGGAAGGATACCCTGAAGATGAGCGTCGGAAGGCCCGTGCGCAACTTACAACTTGGACAGGAAGGCCCGTTCTTACGGGATCTAACGCCTATTAATCTTGGTTCAGCCGCAACCGGAAATCGTTCGCAACAAAGAGCTTCCGTGCGGCTCGCACGGAAGCCTCGTCCATCGTTCATCCAGACTAGTTGGTCGTGCTGTTAATTAGTAGTGCTCCTGGCTTCCTTCTGGAATTCGTCGATCAGCGGCTGGCCGACGCGGCTCGCGGCGTCCTTGTAGACCGGCTCCATCGCCTTGCGCATCGCTTCGTCCTGCTCGCTGGTGAGCTTGATGATTTCGCTCTTGCCGCTCTTCTTGATCTCGGCGAGCGCGTCGTCGTTTTCCTTCTGCGACTGCGCGTTGTTGAAATCGGTCGCTTCCTTCATCGCCTTCGCGAGCTGGTCGCGGATGTCGGCCGGCAGGTCGTCCCAGAACTTCTTGTTCACGATCACGACGTAGCCGATATAGCCGTGATTGGTCTCGGTGATGTACTTCTGCACCTCGTGCATCTTCTGGGTATAGATGTTCGACCAGGTGTTCTCCTGCCCATCGACCACGCCGGTCTGCAGCGCCTGATAGACCTCGCCGAACGCCATCACCTGCGGCAGCGAGCCGAGCGCCTTGAACTGGGCCTGCAGCACGCGCGAGGACTGGATGCGGAACTTGACGCCCTGATAGTCCGCCGGCGCGATGAGCTTCTTGTTGGCGCTCATCTGCTTGAAGCCGTTGTCCCAATAGGCAAGGCCGGTGATGCCCTTCGGCTCGAGCAGCTTGAGCAGCTTTGCCCCGAGCGGGCCTTCCGTCACCTTCCGCAGCGTCTTCAGATCAGGGAGGATATAGGGCAGGTCGAACACCTCGAACTCGCGGATGCCGAGCGGGCCGAACTTGGAGTTGGACGGCGCCAGCATCTGCACGCTGCCGAGCTGAAGCGCCTCGAGCTCTTCCTTGTCCTTGTACAGCGTCGAGTTCGGATAGACCTCGACCTTGACCTTGCCATTCGTGTACTTCTCGGCGAGCTCCTTGAATTTTTCCGACGCCTTGCCCTTCGGCGTGTCGGTCGCGACCACGTGGCTGAATTTGATGATGATGGGGTCGGCGCTGGCTTGGCCGGCAAGGCCAAGTGCCAGTGCCGCGATGGACGCCGCGATCGCGAAGGTACGCATAATCTCTCCCTGTTGTTATTTGGGCCGCCCGCGCGCGGACGGCCGATCTTTATGCCGACAGCACCAATAGCGGCTCGCGCATCGAGCCGCTATTGGCCGTTCGCAGGGCAGCTATTCAACGCGAATGCCGCTGCACTCCCTCTCCCGCAAGCGGGAGAGGCGAAAGGCCACTCACAGCAGAGCGCTTCTCAGCTCGCCGCGGCCGTCGTCACGGTGTCGCGCTGGCGCTTCATGACGATCTTGTTGAGCGCGCCGAGATAGGCTTTGGCGGACGCCACCAGCGTGTCCGGATCCGCCGCGCGGGCCGTCATCGAACGTCCCTCCTGCGACAGCCGCACCGAGACTTCGGCTTGCGCGTCGGTGCCTTCGGTCACGGCGTGGACCTGATACAGTTCGAGCTTGGCCTCGTGCGGCACCAGGCGCTTGATGCAGTTGAACACCGCGTCCACTGGACCGTTGCCCTCGGCTTCCTCGATCTTGATCTGGCCGTCGACATCGAGCTTCATGGTCGCGCGCTGCGGGCCATGAGTGCCGGCGATCACGGTGAGCGAGGTCAGCTTGATGCGGTCGTGCGAGGCCGCCATCTCCTCGTCGACCAGCGCCTCGATGTCCTCGTCGTAGATGTCCTTCTTGCGGTCGGCGAGCGCCTTCATCCGCGTGAACGCATCTTCCAGCTGGTTCGGGCCGAGCTTGTATCCCATCTCCTCCAGCTTGTGCACGAAGGCATGACGGCCGGAATGCTTGCCCAGCACCAGCGAGGACTGCTTCAGGCCGACCATCTCGGGCCGCATGATCTCGTAGGTCGAGGCATCCTTCAGCACGCCGTCCTGATGGATGCCGCTCTCATGCGCGAACGCATTCCGGCCAACGATCGCCTTGTTGTACTGGACGGGGAACGAGGTTGCGGCCGACACCACCTTCGAGGCGCGAGTCAGCTGCGTGGTGTCGATCTTGTTCCAGTAGGGGAATTTGTCGTTGCGCACGTTGATCGCCATCACGATCTCTTCGAGCGCGGCATTGCCTGCGCGCTCGCCGATGCCGTTGATGGTGCATTCGACCTGGCGGGCGCCGCCGACGACGCCGGCCAGCGAGTTCGCGACCGCCATGCCGAGGTCGTTATGGCAGTGGACCGAGAACACGGCCTTGTCGGAGTTCGGCACGCGCTCGATCAGCGTCTTCATGAAGTGGGTGTATTCCTCCGGCACCGTGTAGCCGACGGTGTCGGGGATGTTCACCGTGGTCGCGCCGGCCTTGATGACGGCCTCGACGATGCGGCACAGATAATCCATCTCGCTGCGGGTGCCGTCTTCGGCCGACCATTCGACGTCGTCGATCTGGTTGCGGGCGCGCGCGACCATCGCGACCGAGGTCTCGATCACCTCTTCCGGGGTCTTGTTCAGCTTCACCCGCATATGCAGCGGCGAGGTCGCGATCACGGTGTGGACGCGGCCGCGTTTTGCAAACTTCACGGCCTCGGCGCAGCGGTCGATGTCGGCCGGGTGCGCACGGGACAGGCCGGCGATGACGGCATTCTTGGAGCGGCGGGCGATCTCGCTCACCGCCTGGAAGTCGCCCTCGGAGGTGATCGGGAAGCCGGCCTCGATGACATCGACGCCCATATCATCCAGCAGTTCGGCAACCTCGAGCTTCTCCTCGAAGGTCATGGTGGCGCCGGGGCATTGCTCGCCGTCGCGCAAGGTGGTGTCGAAAATGATGACGCGGTCCTTGTCGGACTTGTTCACGGAGGCCATTCTAAATTCCTTTTGAGCTTTCGCGCCGTCAGTCTTAGGGGCGCCTGAGGTGTCCGGTGATCTCGACCAACCCCTGAGTGCCCAGGCGCGCAGCGCCCAGCCGGCCCTCAGGGGCAGCTAAGAAGAAGCCCGCCAAGAAGCAGGGTGGGCAGCGCGGCCGGGATCGCGGCGGCGGCCAGAGCCACCTCCCCAGAAATCCCATCGATTTGGCCGCGAATCAGCATTGCCAGACCCTTTTGAGCCCCAAATCCTCGGTCAAAACCGTTGACGGTTGGTTGCCGGGAGGCTCAGTGCACCGTTTCTAGACGACAAATGGCAGCAACTGCAACGCCAAAAGATGGTCAGGGGGACTGACCTGGTTGGGGGATGATTGCGTCGGAGCGACCATATCGATCCCCGTCATCCTGAGGCGCGAGTGGCGCGATGCTAAAGCATCGCGCCGGGAGCTCGAAGGATGAACGGCCTAGCTGGCGCAGCCGGGCCGTCGCCCTTCGAGGCTTGCCCTGCGGCGCGTTGCGCCCCAGGGCGCGCACCTCAGGGTGACGGTCATGGTTGGTGGCTGCTCGCAATGACGGCGTGTGAGGCGGCAGCCTCGCCCCCCAAATGACGCTGTCATTCCCCGCGAAGGCGGGGAATCCAGTACGCCGCGGCTCCTCTGCTAATCATTGCTGTCTCGGAGTACTGGATCGCCCGGTCAAGCCGGGCGATGACGGCGGGTGTGTAGACGCAAACACACCCTCGCCTTCTCGCGGCGTGTTTCGCCCGAGTTTTGCTTCGCGCTCGCTCCCTCTGCAATCAAAGGGCGCAGGGAAGGCCGGGTGCCGGCAGGCACCCGCGGTCTGCTGCGCGAAGATGTAGCGCAAAGAGACCGCACAGCAGCATACAGGTGGTGCCGAACACACGGCCTTCCCTGCGCGATGGTCGGACGGCTTATGCCGTGCTCTCCCGGGAGCCGAATTCCTTCTGGCCTCCCTCGCCTTGCGGAAGGTACCGGCACCGCGCCGGTTGACGCTGCTGCCGCATCCGCAAGACTTGACCGTAGCGACGACGGCCGGGACCACACGGTTTTGCCGTACGCAAGCTTTCCTGTTCCGCCCAAAGGCGATGCAGGACATCAAGCGCCGTTCGTACAACGCGGCTTGCGAGATCCTCACGAGGCTCGGCTCAATCCACTGCCCCGCCCTGGTCCCACATCCGCGACGACGCTGCCCACGTCCACCGCAGCCCGATCCGCGGCTCGTGACGACGTACGACCGCCCCTTTTCGCCGGATCAGGATGGGCGAAACATACGACAAATCCGAATTTCGGTAAAGTGGAATATTTTGGGTGGGCGGGATTGACAGGCGAGCGAAACAGGGGCGAGGGCAGGCCCTCTCTCCGCCGTCATTCCGGGGCGCGCCGCTTGGCGCGAGCCCGGAATCCATTTGACCGCACAACATGAGGCAAAATGGATTCCGGGCTCGCGCTTCGCGCGCCCCGGAATGACGGCCGGATCTCTTGTTGGATTGCGCTTCCGCCTTCGCTCTGCGAGCTTCGGCGGACAAGTCGCGCGCACCGGATGACGGTCGAACCTTTTGTTGGGTTGCGCTTCCGGCGCCCAGCCTATCCCACCCGGCGCGCGCGGGCCCTGCTCTCCCAGCGATCCAGCATCAGACCGAGTTGACCAAGCTCGCCGGTAGCCCCATGCGCAATCTGATTGGCGGCGGTCGCGTCGTTGGTGTTGGCGGGCGCATTGGCGTTCAGCCAATCCGGCTGCGCGTAGTCGCTCCAACGGCGGGCTTCCGCACGGCGTTTGCGAGACTGCCGATCGCGCAGGAAATAGCCCGCCGCAAACGCAATCCCGAGCAGCACGATCAATATGACAACTTCCACAACCAACTCCGACCTTTCGCCCCAAACAGTTTTTGCGAAGCATCGCATGCGAGGTCAAGGCTTGACATGAGCGAAGCTCGCTTCCCGCGAACTGCAGAGACAGAACGAACTGCCGGCCGCCCAAACGCAGCCGCAATGCAGCCATGTTTCGACCTCGACACGCCAGATTGTCTCGTAGAGGATGCGAACCTTCCTCTCGCAACCAGGCGCGGACCGGACTAACCTTGCACCTGCTCGGCCGGATCAACCGGCCAGCCAACATGATCCGGGAGGACGCGAATGACACGCCAACAGCCGCGTGAGCAGGATGCTGCGCTTTCACGACGAACGCTGGTTCAGGGCCTTGCACTCGGAGCCGCGGCCACGATGGCCGGAACAGGCTCGGCGCTTGCCCAGAACGGCCCCGCCGCCCCGCCGACGACCATCACCACGCCGCCGCGCGACTTCAGCCCCCGCGGCGCACCGACCACTTATTTCTGGGACCCCGATATCATCGCGGTCGATCCCTCCTTCGAGGACCTCGCGCAGCCCAACACCGCGATCAAGCGGCTCCATACCGGCCTGTTGTGGGCGGAAGGCCCGGCGTGGAGCGCGCAAGGACGCTATCTGCTCTGGAGCGACATTCCCAACAACAGGCAGATGCGCTGGAGCGAGGATGACGGCCATGTCAGCGTATTCCGCATGCCCTCCAACAATTCCAACGGCAACTCGTTCGATTTCCAGGGGCGCCAGCTGTCCTGCGAACATCTGACCCGGCGGGTGACGCGCTACGAGCATGATGGCACCGCCACCGTGCTCGCCGATAATTACAACGGCAAGAAGCTGAACTCGCCGAACGATGTCGTCGCCCATCCTGACGGCAGCTACTGGTTCACCGATCCGCCCTATGGCGGCCAGCTTTACGAGGGCGAGCCCGACGGCCCGGGCGGACCGAGCAATGCGGCCGGCAAGCTCAATCCGAAAATCGGGCAGCCGGCCGGCTTCGCACCTGGCAAGCGCGAGCTGCCGACCAACTGCTATCGCATCGACCCCTCAGGCCGCGTGGATCTCGTCGTCACCGAAGATCAGGTGCCCGACCCGAACGGCCTCTGCTTCTCGCCCGACTACAAGAAGCTCTACGTGGTCTCGACCGGCAAGGGTCCCGGCGACACCGGCGCCGGCGGCAAGGGCGAAGTCTTCGTGTTCGATGTCGGCAGCGACAACAAGCTCTCGAACCAGAAGAGGTTCAGCGACTTCATGATCGACGGCGTGAAGTGCGGGCCGGACGGCGTGCGCTGCGACGTCAACGGCAATGTCTGGGCCTCCAGCAATGCCGGCCGCGCCGTCGGCTATAGCGGCGTGACGGTGTGGTCGCCGGAGGGCAAGCTGCTCGGCCGCATTCGCCTGCCCGAAGTCTGCGGCAATGTCTGCTTCGGCGGACCGAAGCGCAACCGCCTGTTCATGGCGGCGAGCCAGTCGCTGTACGCGGTATACACGGCGACGCAGGGTGCGGGACCGGGCTGAGCGGGTGTAAGCTGAAGTGCGACGAGGCGCCGGCGTGCCCCGCCGGCGCCGACTTGTTTCGAATGTTCATCACCGACGGGTGAACATAGAGGCAAGAGAGGTGACTTCCGCGCGAAGCGCGTGATAGTTGAAGCATGGCAGATAAAATTCGCGTCGTTGTTCTCTATGGCGGCAGGTCCGGTGAGCACGAGGTCTCGCTGAAATCGGCCGCCTCCGTGCTCCGGCATCTCGACCGTGCGCGCTTCGAGGTGATCCCCGTTTCCATCGACAAGACCGGCCGGTGGCAATGGAACGATCTTGCGGCGATCGACCCGGCGCAGCCGTCCTTGCCGATCCTGCTCGATGCACCCGAGATGCGGCTCGCCAGGGGCGCTGACGGAGGCGGCGTTCTCGTGCCTGTTTCCGCAGGCGCAGGCGGCCCGATCGAGATCGACGTCGTGTTTCCAGTCATGCACGGTCCCCTGTGCGAGGATGGCACCGTGCAGGGCCTTTTGGAGCTGGCCGAGGTCGCCTATGTCGGATCGGGCGTTCTCGCCTCCGCCGTCAGCATGGACAAGGACGTCGCCAAGCGGCTGGCTGAATTCGCCGGCGTTCCGGTCGCGCCCTATCGCGTGCTGACGCGTAAAGCCTTCGCCGCCGATCGCCCCGCCTCTCTCGCCAGGGCGATCGAGGGCCTGAGCCTGCCGGTGTTCGTCAAGCCGTGCAACATGGGCTCCAGTGTCGGCATCCACAAGGTGAAGACGCTGGATGCGCTTGGGCCCGCGCTCGATGATGCGTTTCGCTACGATCTCAAGGTGCTGGTCGAACAGGGCATCGACGCCCGCGAGATCGAGGTCGCCGTGCTCGATGGCGAGATGCTGTTTGCGAGCGTTGCCAGCGAGCTCAATCCCAACGCTCAGCACGAATTCTATTCCTACGAGGCCAAATATCTGGATCCCGACGGCGCGCGCGTCGATCTTCCGGCCAGGCTCGATGCAGCCCAGATGGCGCGCGTGCGCGCGCTCGCGGTGCAGCTGTTCGCGGCGCTCGAATGCAGCGGCCTTGCGCGCGTCGATTTCTTCCTCGATCGGCAAACCGGCGAATTCTGCTTCAACGAGATCAACACGCTGCCCGGCTTCACCTCGATCAGCATGTATCCGAAGATGATGGAAGCTTCAGGCGTGCCGTATCGCGAGTTGCTGACGCGCCTCGTCCATCTGGCGCTGGACCGCCATCAGCAGCGTCATGCGTTGGAACGCGGCTATTCGAGCTAGGTTGTTTTTGGCAGCCCCAGGCTTACGGCGGGAAACAGGCCATGCGCGTTGTGATCTGCGGCGGCGGCGTAATCGGGGCCTGCACCGCCTACTTCCTCCGCCGCCACGGCGCCGAAGTCATCGTCGTGGAGCGGACCGGAGTCGCGGCTGCGGCCTCCGGCAAGGCCGGCGGCTTTCTGGCGCGCGACTGGTGTGCGGGCACGCCGCTCGATGCGCTGGCGCGGCGCAGCTTTGCCCTTCACGCACAACTGCCCGGGGAGATTGCCGGCGATTGGGGCTATCGCCCGATGAATGCGTATAGCGGCTATGTCGCGACCGATGACGATGCGCGTCGGACTACGTCGTCCGCGCTCGACTGGCTGAGCGATAGTATCGTCCTCGCGCAACGCATCGGCACGCCCGAGTCGACCGCGATCGTTCACCCCAGAAAGTTCACCTCGGCCGTGATGAATGCGGCGATCGCGCAAGGCGCCGAGCTTCGCCATGGCCGCTTTACTGGCATCGCGCGCGACGCAGATCGCGGCGCTGTCAAGGGCGTCGGGGTGGAAGACGATGTCATCGAAGCGGATGCCGTCGTGATCGCAATGGGGCCCTGGTCGCTTCTCGCTGCAAGCTGGATGAGTCTGCCAGCCCTCCATGCCCAAAACAGCCCGAGCATTTTGTATGACACAGGCACAAAGGTCTCGGCAGACGCCTTGTTTCTGGATACGGAGATCCACGGCCACGCCACCAGCATCGAGGTGTTTCCTCGCCCGGACGGCAGCACCTATGTCACCGGCTTCCCCGACACCTCTGCCTTCCCCACTGATCCGGCCGACGTGAAGCCCGATCCGTACAGCATGAAGTGGTTGCAACAAATATCGGAGCAACTGTCGCCGCTGTTCCGGCCGGAGAAGATCATCGCGAAACAGGCCTGCTTTCGTCCGGTGACGGCGGACGGCTTGCCGCTGATTGGCCGCGTGCCGCAGGATGAAGGGCTCTATGTTGCGACCGGACACAGTGTCTGGGGTATCCTGAATGCCCCTGCAACCGGCGAAGCGCTGGCGGAGTTGATCGCCGAAGGCGCAACGCGCAATGTCGACCTCGCGCCATTCGATCCTGCCCGGCTCAAGCCACTCGATCTGCCGCGGCGGCGATGGCGATGAATGCCGGCGCGCCTGCGATACACGCGCATGCCCATCGACGAAATCTGCATGCCTGCGTGCGGAATAACGCTCTGTCCTGCCCGTTATTTACGCAGCTAGACTTTAGTCCCCATCGTACACTCCTGAATACAGTTCCACTTGCCGAGGATTCTCTCGCCGTTATAGTCGCGCACCAATAGCTCAAAGAAGCTTGGTTCAAAGGGAGAGAACAATATGAATAAAGCACTCTCTGGTGCATTGCGATGTGCGTTTGGTGCCGCCGCTGCGGGCGTGTTGTTGGCAGGCTCAGGTGCGGCCTTTGCAGCCGATCCGATCAAGATCGGCGTGATCGCGGAGGCGCAGGCCATCGCCGGCGCATCGATCCCGCAGGCGGCGCAGCTCGCCGCCGACGAAATCAACGCCAGCGGCGGTGTCGACGGCCGCAAGATCGAAATCATCGGCTACGACAATCACTCCTCCTCGGCAGATTCGGTGCGCGCGTTCCAGCGCGCAGTGAACGAGGACAAGGTCAATGTCGTCATCGCCAGCTATATCAGCGAAGTGGTGCTGGCGCTGGAGCCCTGGGCCTCGCGGCTGAAGACGCCGTTCGTGACGCCGGGTGCTGCCTCCAACGAGATCAGCAAGAGCGTCCACGCCGATTACGAGAAGAACAAGTACACCTTCCACGGCTATCTGACCTCGGCGGCACTGGCGCTTTCTGTGTGCGACGGCGCCAAGGATCTGCTCGTCGACAAGATGCACATGAAGACGGCGGTCATCATGAGCGAGGACGCCGCCTGGACCAAGCCGCTCGACGTCGGCTACGAGGAGTGCCTGCCCAAGGTCGGCCTGAAGGTGCTCGACCACATCCGCTTCTCGCCTGATACCACCGACTTCACCCCGATCTTCAACAAGATCGAGGGCGCCAAGCCCGACGTGATCATCACCGGCATCTCCCATGTCGGCGTGCAGCCGACGGTGCAGTGGAAGAACCAGCAGGTGCCGATCCCGATGTTCGGCATCTCCTCGCAGGCGACCAACGAAACCTTCGGCAAGGACACCAACCAGGCCGCCGAAGGCGTGCTCTATCAGGGGGTCTCCGGGCCCGGCGTCGCGGTGACGCCGAAGTCGGTGCCGTTCGCGGAGAACTTCAAGAAGAAGTACGGCAATTACCCGTCCTATGCCGGCTACACCGCCTATGACGAGGTCTATTACATCGCCGACGCCGTGAAGCGCGCCGGCTCGCTGGATGCCGACAAGCTGGTCGATGCGCTGGAGAAGACCGACTGGGAAGGCACGATCGGCCGCGTCCAGTTCTATGGCAAGGACGATCCGTTCACGCACTCGATCAAGTACGGCAGGGGCCTGATCACCGGGCTGATGCTGCAATGGCAGGACGGCAAGCAGAGCGCGGTCTGGCCCAAGGAGGTCGCCAAGGTCGACATCAAGTTCCCGAGCTTCATCAAGCTCAGCAACTGATCGGAACAGCTCCCGGGACCATCGCCCGGGAGCTTCCACTTGCGGCGCAGCACCTTTCCTCAAAGCGGCAGCCTGACTGCCAGCCCACAGACCGGATTGCCAATCTTCAATGCGAGCTTTCCAGATTCTGATCGATGGCTTTGCCATCAGCGCTCTCTACGCTCTCGGTGCCACCGGCTTCACACTGATCTTCGGCGTCTCCGGCGTGCTCAACCTCTCCCACGGCGCCATCATGGTGGCGGCGGCGGTGGCGGCATGGGCCGCCGCGAGCATTCTGGGCGTCGGCACCTATGCCGGCGCACTTGTTGGCGTCGGCGTCGCTCTCCTCACCGCTTTCCTCACCTACTTCGCCGTCGTGAAGCCGATCCAGGATTCCCGGCGCATCCCGAATGAGGAGAAGGAGATTTTCGTACTCACCGGCACCCTGCTCTGGGGCATCATGATCCAGGAGCTGATCGCCTATTTCTTCACCAACAACGCCAAGACCGTGCTGCCGATCGTCGAAGGCGTGGTCGATATCCTCGGCGTCCGTACGCCCACGAACGAGATCTTCACCGCGATCGTGTGCTGCCTCGTCATCGCGCTGTTGTGGCTCCTGGTGAACCGCACCCGCACCGGCAAGGCTGTGCTGGCGGCCTCGATGAATCCGCGCGGCGTGACCCTGCTCGGGCTCGAGCTCACCAACATCTATATCGTGGTGTGGGCGATCTACGGCATCCTCGCCGGCATCGCCGGCGTGCTGCTCGGCATGTTCTTGGGGGTCAGCTCCTACAGCGTCGGACCGTTGACCGCGAGCGCGTTCTCGATCGTGGTGCTCGGCGGCCTCGGCAGCGTCTCCGGCTCGCTGATCGCGGCCTTCGTGGTCGGCTATCTCGAAACGCTCACGGCCTATCTGGTCTCGCCGGCCTATCGCACCATTCCGGCGCTGCTGCTGCTCGTGTTCGTGATGTACATCCGGCCCCAGGGCCTGCTGGGGAGGCGCTGAGATGGCCGGATTCTTTACCTCGCGCCTGTTCTTCGTCTCGCTGGCGCTCGTCATCATCGCGGCGACGCTGCCGCTCTACGTCTCCGGCTACGTGCTCGGGCTGCTCACGGTCGCGTTCTATTTCGGCGTATTCGCGATGGCCTGGGACCTGCTGTTCGGCTTTGCGGGCGAGGTCAATTTCGGCCCGACCTTCCTGATCGGCGTCGGCGCCTACACGGCCGGCATCCTCAATGCCCAGCTTGGCTGGTCGGTCTATCTCTGCATCGTGCTCGGCGCGCTTGCCTCGGTCATAGCGGGCCTCGTGCTGGCGCTGCCGGCGCTGCGCGTGCGCGGACCGTATTTCGGCCTAACCACGCTGGTCGCGGTGCTGATGCTGCAAAACTTCGTCGTCGTGTTCGCCGACCTCACCGGCGGCGAGATCGGTCTCACCATCCCTGACGTCATCACCATCAATGCCGGCGCCAATTACTGGATCGCGCTCGGCTTCATGACGATCTCGGCGGCGATCCTCTACGGCCTGTCGCAATCCCCCGTCGGTCTCGTGCTGCAAGCCAGCGGCCAGGATCCGGTGCAGGCCGGCGCGCTCGGCTTCAACATCGTCAAGCACAAGCTCGCCGCCTTCATCGTCAGCGCGTTCTTCTCGGGGCTGTCAGGCGCGCTGCTGGTGTTCTACTTCGGCACCGCCTCGGTCGGCACCGTCGTCGACGTCGCGGTCGGCGTCAACGTCATCGTCTCGGCCGTGCTCGGCGGAAGGCGCACCGTGCTCGGCGCGGCGCTGGGCGCGATCTTCCTGATCGTCGCCGGCGAGTTTCTGCGCCCGACCGGCGAGCTTGCGACCTTCATCGTCTCGGCGGTGGCGCTGCTCGTCGTCCTGTTCTTCCCCGGCGGCTTCCTAGGAGCGGCCCTCTCGCGCGAGGCTCGCTCGTAATGGATCAGAGGCTTTCCAACCGGCCCGTGCTCGAAGTCCGCGGCCTCACCAAGCGCTTTGGCGGCCTGACCGCGGTGAAGAACCTCAACTTCGACGTCAACAGCGGCGAGATCTTTGGCCTGATCGGGCCGAACGGCTCGGGCAAGTCCACCGCGATGAAGAGCGTGATGGGCATCGAGCGCCCGACCGCGGGCGACGTCGTGTTCGAAGGCGAGAATGTCGCCGGCCTGCCCGCACACAAGATCGCGCGCAAGGGCTTTGGCATGGTGTTCCAGCACTCGCGGCCACTGAACCGGCAGACGGTGCTGGAGAACATCATGGTGGCGCTGCTGCCGGACAGCCTGTTCATGCTGTTTCCGGACAAGGCGCTGGTCGAGCGCGCCAAATGGATCGCCGACCGCGTCGGCTTGGGCTCCGTGATGAACCGCCGCCCGCCGACGCTGCCCTTCGCCGATCTGCGCCGGCTCGAGCTTGCAAAAGCGATCGCGCGCGACCCAAAAGTGGTGCTGGTCGACGAGCCCTTCGCCGGTCTCACCCGCGCCGAGGTGGACGTGTTCTCCGACCTGATCCGCAGCTTCCGCGATGACGGCCGCGCGGTGATGCTGGTCGACCACAACGTCAAGAGCGTCGCGGCCCTGGTCGACCGCGTGCTGGCAATGTATCTCGGCGAGGAGATCGTCACCGGCAGGGCCGACGAGGTGATGCGAAACGAGACCGTGCGGCGGGTCTATCTCGGCGGCGCCATCGAGACCCATGCGCGGCCCGAGACCACTTTCAAGGACAAGGTCCCGCTGCTCCAGGTCGAGAATGTCAGCGTCCATTACGGCAAGGCGCAGGCGCTGGAGAATGTCTCCATCCACATCCACGAGGGCGAGTTCGTCTCCATCGTCGGCCTCAACGGCGCCGGCAAGACCACGCTGTTCAACACCATCTCCGGCTTCCTGCCCTACACCGGCGAGATCGTCCGGGGCGGCGAGAAGCTGCGCGGCACCAGCCCCGCCAAGATCGCCCGCAGCGGCCTCGTGCAATGCCCGGAGTCGCGCGAGCTGTTCGGCGAGATGACGGTGCGGGAAAACCTCGATCTCGGCGGCCAGCATCTGGACGACGCCAAGCGCGCAGCACAGCTCGCCTGGCTGTTCGAGCTGTTTCCGATCCTGAAGGAGCGCCAGGGGCAGATGGCGCAAACGCTGTCAGGCGGCGAGCAGCAGATGCTGGCAATCGGCCGCGCGCTGATGATGCAGCCGCAAATCCTGATCCTGGACGAGCCGACGCTCGGTCTTGCGCCCGTCATCCTCGAGCTGCTCTCCAAGGCGCTGGAGAAGTTGCGGCAGACCACATCGATCACCGTGCTGCTCGGCGAGCAGAACGTGACCTTCGCGCTGCCCCATGCCGACCGCGTCTATGTGCTGGAGCACGCCAGGATCGTCTGGGAGGGCGATCCTGGCCGCTTTGCCGCGGAGGCCGGCGCCGATTTTCTTTGAGTTCGCGTCTCAACAAAAAACGAAAGGGAAACGACCATGCGATCATCGACGGCTTTGAGTTCCGCCTTCCTCACCTCCGCTCTGGCGCTATGCCTCGCAGCTCCCGCCTACGCGCAGTCGAACGACCCGATCAAGATCGGCGTCATCGCCGAGGTGCAGGCGATCGCAGGCGCGGCGACACCCGGCGGCGCGCAGATCGCCGCCGACGAGATCAACGCCAAGGGCGGCATCCTCGGCCGCAAGGTCGAGATCGTCACCTATGACAACAAGAGCTCCTCGGCCGACTCGGTGCGCGCGTTCCAGCGCGCGGTAAGCGAGGACAAGGTTTCTGCCGTGATCGCGAGCTACATCTCCGAGGTTGTGCTGGCGCTGGAGCCCTGGGCCGCGCGGCTGAAGATGCCGCTGATCACGCCGGGCGCCGCCTCGAACGAGATCACCAAGGCGATCCACAATGACTATGAGAAGAACAAGTACACCTTCCACGGCTATCTGACCTCTGCCGCCCAGGCCCAACTCGTCTGCGACGCGGCCAAGGATCTGCTGGTCGACAAGATGCACATGAAGACCGTCGCGATCATGAGCGAGGACGCCGCCTGGACCAAGCCGCTCGACGTCGGTTACGAGGCCTGCCTGCCCAAGGCGGGGCTGAAGGTCGTCGAGCATGTGCGCTTCTCGCCTGACACCACCGACTTCACACCGATCTTCAACAACATCGAAGGCAAGAAGCCTGATGTGATCGTGACAGGCATCTCCCATGTCGGCGTGCAGCCGACGGTGCAGTGGAAGAACCAGCAGGTGCCGGTGCCGATGTTCGGCATCAGCGCGCAGGCGCTGAGCCCGACCTTCTGGAAGGACACCAACGGCGCCGCCGACGGCGTGCCCTCGCTTGCGGTCGCGACGCCCGACGTCGCCGTCACCTCGAAGACCAAGCCGTTCGCGGCCGCGTTCAAGGCCAAGTTCGGCGCGCCGCCGGCCTATACCGGCTACACCGCCTATGACGAGGTCTACATCATCACCGATGCAATCAAGCGCGCGGGATCGACCGACCCGGACAAGATGGTCGCCGAACTCGAGAAGACCGACTACGAAGGCACGATCGGCAAGATTCAGTTCTACGGCAAGGATGACGAATTCACCCACGGCATCAAGTCCGGCCCGGGCGCGGTGACCGGCCTGGTCTTCCAGTGGCAGGACGAGAAGCAGGTCGTGGTCTGGCCGGAGAAGATCGCGGAAGGCAAGCTGAAGTTTCCGAACTTCGTGAAGCTGTCGCAGTAACAGGCCTAAACGCCAGATCACCTGCGCGATGCCCGGGCCCTCCCGGGCATTTCGTTTTTGTCCGTTGATGCGAACCATCTTGCAAATTCGACAAGGTCGATCAAACTAACGACCGCACGCAGGCCACCTCAAGAACTTGCGGCTCATCAAGGAGGACGCATGCTTCCCTATGTCGCTCACGATCCTCGCTTCGAGAAGCTGGTCATCGGCCATGTCAATCTCGAAAAGCTCTTCACCGGTTGCCGCTGGGCCGAAGGTCCCGCCTATTTTCCGGCCGGGCGCTACCTGATCTGGTCCGACATTCCGAACAACCGGATGATGCGCTTTGACGAGACCGACGGATCGGTGTCGGTGTTCCGCGCGCCGAGCTTCAATTCCAACGGCAACACCACCGACCGCCAGGGGCGGCTGGTGAGCTGCGAGCATTTCATGCGGCGCGTCAGCAGGACCGAGCATGATGGCTCGATCACCGTGCTGGCCGACGCGTTCGAGGGCCGCCGGCTGAATTCGCCGAACGACGTCGTGGTCAAGTCGGACCATTCGATCTGGTTCTCCGACCCGACCTACGGTATCGACAGCGACTATGAGGGCCAGCAAAGCCCGTCCGAGATCGGCGCCTCCAACGTCTATCGGATCGATGCCAACACCGGCGCCATCACGCGCGTCGTGTCCGACCGGGTGCAGCCGAATGGCCTCGCCTTCTCGCCGGACGAGACCCGGCTCTACGTCGCCGACACCGGCGCGACCCATGTGCGCGGATTGCCGCCGACGATCTGGTCGTATGAAGTGAGGGGGCAGACGGTCGGCGAAGCCTCGCTGTTTGCGACCTGTCCGGACGGGCTCTATGACGGTTTCCGCGTCGACGTCCATGGCAACATCTGGACCTCGGCGGGCCGCAGCGTGTTCTGCTACGCGCCTGACGGCACCCACATCGGCACGGTCCCGGTCGGCGAGATCGTCGCCAATGTCTGCTTCGGCGGCCCGCGCCGCAACCGCCTCTATATCTGCGGACAGACCTCGCTGTATTCGATCTATCTCAACACGCGGGCGGCTGTGTAGGGCGTGCGAGGCTACACAGCTTCTCTCGCTGCATATTGCTCGCGTGGGGCTGCCTGATACGTGCCAGCGTGCGACGCGCTCGATCGCGCCTCGATGTGGTCTGCCACAAACTCTGCATCACGCCCGATGCCGACGAACCGGCCCGAGCCCCAGGTGTAGAGCCAGGGCAGGCCGATCACATAGGCGCCGTCGACCGACGTGACGCCCCGCTTGTGGGTTGGATAACCGGTGCCGTCGAACATCGGCAGGTCGACCCAGGACCAGTCGGAGCGGAAGCCGGTCGTCCAGATGATGCTCGTGATGCCGCTCGCTGCGAGATCGAGCTCCGTGGGCACCGCGGCGGGGGTCCACACGGGCTCGTAGTGAGGCGTCTCGGGCGCGGCGATCCTGTTCCTTGCGATGTGCTCGTCGATCATCCGGCAGATGCCATTATAGACGCGATCGGCATTGTCGAGATTGACCTGGAGATCATCGCCAAGCTGCAGGCGCGTTCCACGACCGTCCTTGAGGCGACCGTAGAGCTTCATGCCCTCGAGCGCGAATTTGCGCAGATCGATGTCACGGCCGCCGTCCCTTCCGGTCAGGTAATGGTTGGCGTTCTTGCGGACCCCCTCTTTCAACGAATGCTTGTCGACCGGCAGGTCGTACTGGCCGAGATCGTCGAGCCAGTCGACGGCGTCGCGGCCGCGATAGAAACGCGGGCACCGCGGCGCGCTGCCGACGGCGAGATGCACCTTGCGGCCGGCCAGGTGCAGATCCTCCGCGATCTGGCAGCCCGACTGCCCGCTTCCCACCACGAGGATCTCGCCCGGCGGCAGCTGATCCGGATTGCGGTAGGCGGAGGAGTGGAGCTGCATGATCGACGAATCGAGCCGGTCGGCAAACGGCAGCACCTTGGGAACGTGATATCCGCTGACCGCCAGCACGACGCTGTCAGCAGCGATCTCGCCCATCGTCGTCTCGAGCGTGAAGCCGCGATCGGATTGCCTGAGTCGCGTGACGGCGACGCCTTCGCGGACCGGCGCATCGATGCGCCTGGCGAAATCCTCGATATATTTGACGATCTCGTCGCGCAGCATGAATCCATGCGGATCGCTGCCGGCATAAGGAAATCCCGGCAGCTTGCATTGCCAGTTCGGCGTCACCAGGCAAAACGCGTCCCACCGCTGCGTCTTCCAGGAATGCGCGATGGTGTTTTTCTCCAGCACAATATGCGCGATGCCATGCGCCTTGAGCTGCGCGCTCATCGCCAGGCCGGCCTGGCCGCCGCCGATCACGACGACCGGATAGTGAGTGTGAAGGTCGGACATGATCAGCTCCTGCTAGTCTTCAAACGAGACGATGGTGACGGAAGCGCCAGGCGTGGCCTCGAACTGTGCGGCCGCGGCCTCGATCCGGGCGAGTTGACCGAGCGCACGCGAGCAGAGGAAGCCGTACTTCTCGCGGACGCGCTCGGCCGCGATCGTCAGCGCGACGCGGCTGCGCTCGCGGAAATCGTCGAGCGCGTAGGTCGTGCCGGCGACGAAGTGGTCCTTAATGACGAGCGAGGGCGAATAGCAGGCCTCGATCCGCTCATCGGGCCAGCGCACGTGGAAGTGCAGCTCAGGCATAATGCACCTCTCGCATGTCCTGATAGGTCGTCATGTGGGCCTTGGCGGTGCGGCGCCAGTCGTGAAGCCGGGCGACCCTGGCGCCATTCGCGATCAGGCGCGAGCGCAGCGGCTCAGCGAGCGCGCTGAGGGCGGCATCCGCGATCGAGCCGGGATGATGCGGATCGCACCAGGCAACATCGTCCGCGCCGAGATATTCCGTGAACGGTGCGAGATGCGAGACCACCGCGGGCACGTTACTCGCCATCGCCTCCAGCACGGCCAGGCCAAAGCCTTCGCGCA
This sequence comes from Bradyrhizobium sp. CCBAU 45384, assembly GCF_028128665.1. Classification (NCBI taxonomy): domain Bacteria; kingdom Pseudomonadati; phylum Pseudomonadota; class Alphaproteobacteria; order Hyphomicrobiales; family Nitrobacteraceae; genus Bradyrhizobium; species Bradyrhizobium sp. CCBAU 45384. The sequence goes on along the minus strand of NZ_LBIZ01000118.1, from coordinate 432,794 downwards.
ACGACGGGAACAGCAGCACGTCGGCTAGACGAAACAGCGATGGCATCTCGGCATCCGCCAGCGGACCAGTTTCGATGACGGTATCAACAGGCAAGCCCGCATCGCGCAGCCGCGATTTGAACTGCTCTCGATACGTGCCATGATCCAGCAGAGAAGCCCCGCCGGCGATGACGAGCTGCGCGGACCGGTGCACGGCGTGCACCTGGCGGAAGGCCTCGAAAATGCCGAGCGTATTCTTGCGCTGCTCGACGCCGCCGATGGAGAGCAGGATCGGGCCTGCGCGAAGGCCGATCCGTGCACGCAACACCTGGTCGCCAGGAGCGACAGTGGGCGAATAGCGCGCCGTGTCGACACCATTGCCGACCAGCGTCGCCGCGCGCGACATCTCCGCCTGCAGCTGCGCCTGCCAGAACCGGCTGACGACGAACAGGCCGTCGGCGTGGACGATCGAGCGACGGTCGAGCTCGCTGAGCCGCTCGTCGGCGAATGCATCGATGTGATGAACGGTGCGGACATAGCGCTGGATCAGGCCGCGCTGTTTCAGCGTCGCGAGCGCATTGCCGGAGATGCCATCCTGGGCGTGGAAGACGTCGAACTGGCGGTGCGCTGGATCCTCGAAATAGCTGACATAGTCGGCGATACGCGCCTCCACCATCGCGACGACGTCGCCCGAGACTGATGATGCAGGCACCGAGCGCGTCGCGGCGACGCTGCGGCGGAAGAAGCCTTTGCCTGTCGGGTCCGGCGCATGCGCGACCGGCCTATGTCCGAGGTCGGCAAGGGCGTCCGCCAGCGCGAGCGCATGCACCACGCCACCTCTTGGATTGGTGGAGTGGGTAAGGATCGCGATGCGAAGCCGGGGCAAGTCGCCGCTCATGCCACGCTCCGCTGCTGATGGCTCTGGCCTGGCCCACAGCCGATCAGCGGCTGCGCCGCAAAATCCCAGACCGTCGCACGAGCGGAACCGGCGCTGATATCCACCGATGTCCCGGCGCTGACCTCTCCGATCGCGGCGGCCGCGATGCCGCGCCGCTGGAAGCGCGACAGGATCTCGTCGACGTCTCCGGGCCTGGCTGACAGCAGATAGCCGAAGCTCGGGAATGTCAGCAGCCAGCGCTCGAGCGGCGCGCTCGCGGGAATCGGAATCGCCTCGACGTCCAAGGTGATGGCGACCTGCGAGCACTCGGCCAGCATCGCCGCGGTCCCGACGATGCCGCCCTGGCTGATGTCCTTGGCGGCGAGTGCGAGCCCGCTTTCTGCGATCGACGGCAGGATCTCCAGATCGCCCCGCAATCGCTCCGCCGGCGCGTCGGTCGCCGCCTCCCAATTGGCGAACGGCTCGCGGTAGCGGCCGCGCAGATCGATCGCCGCGATGAGCTTGTCGCCGGGCCTGGCGTCGAAGCTGGTGAGAAGCCGCCTGGCGCGGCCGAGGATCGCGACGGCGAACTGGCTCTGGCTGCTGCGCACATTGGTATGCCCGCCGATGACGGGCACGCCGAATGTCTTCGCCGCAGCCTTCAATCCTGCGAGAATGGGCGCGGCCTTGTCCGCGCCATTGGACCAGATTGCATTGACGATGGCCGTCGGTCGTCCACCCATCGCGGCGACATCGGAGATGTTGACCATGGCGCCGCACCAGCCGGCGAACCAGGGATCGGCAGCGACGAATTCGTTCATGAAGCCTTCGATGGCGAACAGGGTGTAGCCGTCACCCTCCGGGATCGCCGCGCAATCGTCCCCCACCGCGATGGCGTCGCTGCCCGACAGGTCGAGAGCAGCTGCAACGGCCGCGATGTCGGCCTTGGCGGCGATGCCGCGGCTTTTGCGGAGCGTTTCGGCGAGGCTTGCGAGCGCGGCGTCCGTCAGCATGATCAGGCCGCCAGCTTTGCCAGTGACAGGAAGCCGGTTTCGGGCGTGCGGAACGGCGGGTAGTGATCGAGGTCGGCCTCCATGCGATGATGCGGCCGGCCGTGGAGCTCGAACTCGCCCAGGGAATGCCAGTGCATGTGCTGGAACAGCAGCGCGTTCTGACTTTGCACATTGGCAAGGAAGCGCCGGCAACCGCGCGCATGCGCGGAGGACACGGCGAGCCGGATCAGGCCGGCACCGACTGCGCTGAGACGCCGATAGCTCTTCGCAACGGCAAGGCGGGAGCCCCACCATACATCCGCCTCGTGCTCATCGGCGTGAATGCGCACGGTGCCGACGACCTCGTCCTCGGCGACACCGAGCAGCGACACGGCCACGAGCGGAATGGCTGAAACGTCGATCGCATCGCGATCATCGCCCGCAAACACGCCCTGCTCGTCGCAGAACACCTTGCGCCGCAGGGCTGCGGCAGCGTTGCGCTCCCAGGCTTCGGTTGCGAACTTCACCTGGAATTCCGGTGCAACGAACGGCTTGAACGGCTCGAACATCATGCGCTTGCTCCGCGTTCGTAGGTGGACAGGGCCGAGCAGGCGCCGCATTTGCCGCAGCCTGCCTTGATATCGGTGGCGCGCAGACCGCCGGCGCGCAGCATCTCGGCGAGCGGACGCAGGATGTCATGCATGAACGCCGCGGACGGCGTCGGATGACTCTCCAGCGGAGTGCCGGCGATCGGCACGAACGGCACGACGAAAGGATAGACGCCGAGATCGATCAGCCGGCGCGACAGCGCGAGAATTTCGGACGGCTCGTCGCCAAGTCCCGCGAGGATGTAAGTCGAGACCTGACCGCGGCCGAACACCGGAACGGCCGCGGCAAACGCGTCCATGTATTGCGCGACCTGGACCTGCGCCTTGCCCGGCATGATCCTTTGCCGCACGGCGGGCCCGATCACCTCCAGATGCATGCCGAGCGCGTCGACGCCGGAACTCTTCATGCGCTCGAACCAGGCAAAATCATCCGGCGGCTCGCACTGCGCCTGGATCGGCAGGTCGACGGCGGCTTTGACGGCCTGCGCACTCTCGGCAAGGATGCCGGCGCCGCGATCGGACGTGTGCGGCGTGCCCGTCGTCATCACCATGTGCCTGACGCCGTCGAGCTCGACGGCGACCTTGGCGACCTCGGCGAGCTGCGCCGGCGTCTTGCGCTCGACCGTGCGTCCGGCCGCGAGCGACTGGCCGATAGCGCAAAACTGGCAGGTCTTGGTGCGGCTCTGGTAGCGAATGCAGGTCTGCAGCACGGTGGTGGCGAGCACGTCGCGCCCGTGCAGGGTCGCGATCTTCCAATAGGGAATGCCGTCCTCGGTGGTGCGGTCGTAGAATTTCGGCCGCAGCGGAAACGAGACGTCGGCCAGCACCACGCCGTCGCGCGAGATGCGGCTGCGCCCGGCCGCGTCCGGGCGCTCGACGAGATAGGGACTCTCGAAGGCCGGCGCGTTGTGGACCGGGATCATCACGGTGGCGCCGTCGATCGTGAACGGCGTGTGATCCGACGGCCCGGCGCCGCCGCGGCGGCTGGTTCCCCCGGTCTTGGGATCAGCGAGCCGGACCCCGAAGGACTGCAATTCGTTGATCAGCTGCTCGGTCGGCATCGCCATCGGAATCGCCTTGGGCTGCGGCATCTGCGGTCTCATCTGATTGGTCTTTCGGAATGGGTGCGAGGCGGTTCGGGTGAAAGCCGTGCATCGGACGCGCAGGCGCGTCGTTCAGCACCAGCGACAGCAGCTCGGGCCGGGCGTAGTGGCCGACCGAGTCCATCATCCGCTTGCGCTTGGTGATCAAAGCGAGATCGAGATCGGCGACAAGGATGCCCTCGCCGCTGGTCAGTGGCGGCACCAGATGATTGCCTTCGGGTGAGACGATCGCGGTCATGCAGCCGCCGCGCAGGCCCTTGCGCAGGCCCTCCTCCGGCGAGATTTTGGCGATCTGCTCCTCGGTCAGCCAGCCAGTGGCGTTGACGACGAAGCATCCGCTTTCCAGCGCATGATGCCGGATCGTCACCTCGATCTGGTCGGCGAAGACCTGCCCGACCAGCGAGCCCGGAAACTGGGCCGCGTGAATCTCTTCATGCTGGGCCATCAGAGCGTAGCGGGCGAGCGGATTGTAGTGCTCCCAGCAGGCCAGCGCGCCGACACGGCCGACCGCGGTCTCGACCACCTTCAGGCCGGCGCCATCGCCCTGCCCCCAGATCATGCGCTCGTGAAACGTCGGCGTGATCTTGCGGCGCTTGAGGAGAAGCGCGCCGTTCGCGTCGAACACGAGTTGAGTATTGTAAAGCGAGCCGTGATCGCGCTCGTTGACCCCGAGCACCACCACCATGCCGTGGCGCTTGGCCGCCTGCGCAACGGCATCCGTCACCGGACCAGGCACGACGACGGCGTTGTCATAGAGCTGGATGTGCTCGGCGCCGCTGAGGACCGGCGGACGGACAAAGGAGAAATACGGGTACCAGGGAACGAACGTCTCCGGAAAAACGGCGAACTGGACGCCCTTGCCCGCCGCCTCCGCGATGGCCGCCAGAATCCGGTCGACCGTTCCGGTCGGCGTGTCCAGATCCGGCGCGATTTGAATCGCGCCAGCCCTGACCGTGCGTTTCGCTGTCACTGTATCCTCCCTCGTCCGTCGCGTGGGCCGACCGAGGTCAGACGGTCCAGGTGTGGAGCATGAACGCGTCGTCCCTGCGGTGAAGCAGGATGAGGTCGAGCACATCGAGCGGGTTGATCGGCCGGATGCCCGGAATCAGCGACGGCTCGCCATGGCCGTAGAGCGCCTGCAGCGCGAACCGGCAGGCATAGACCTTGCCGCCTTCGTCCATGAATTTCGCGAGCTGGTTGTTGAAGTTCTGCGCGCCGGGGAAGGCCTCGTCGCCGATCTTCGGAAAGCCGCGCTGAATGCCGAGCGTGACACCGGGACCGTAAAGCAGAACCGAGGTCTCAAAGCCCTTCCGCTTCAGGCGCAGCGCCTGCAGAATATTGACGAGGCCGATCGAGCCTTCGAACGCGACGGTGTGGAAGGTGACCAGCGCCTTCTCACCCGGCTTTGCTTTGACGTCCTCGAAAACCTTCTCTTCGTAGTCGACAAGAAAGTCGCCCTTCTGACGTGCGGGCATGTTCACTGCTGGCATAGACACCTCCTGTTCACGTCCGGCCCTCCCGGATCGAGATCAGGTTTTGCAATCAATGTGCCAAGCAGCGTTCTGCACTACAAATCATCAAACCATACAATATGCATTCACTTATCCATTCAATGTTGAATGGAGACCTGACTGGATTTGATGGTGCTCGCGTGATGATCAAAAAATATTGCCTTAAAAATACTGGGCAGCGCGCTCGATCTATGTGCAACGCGCGCAGCCGGAACGCCTCGCCAAGGTGATCAAAAAGCGCAATACAATTGCCTGGACGCTCGCAACAATATACAGTCAATTCTACTGACGTAATTGACCGGAACCGAGCAATGGCCGACTGGCGCCCCGATCTCTCGAACAGCGACAAGCCGCGCTATCTCGCCATCGCCGACGCGATTGCCGACGACATCGCGGCCGGACGACTGGTGATCGGCGACCGCCTGCCGCCACAGCGGAAACTGGCCAAGCGCCTCGACGTCGATTTCACCACCGTCGCGCGCGGCTATGTCGAGGCGCAAAAGCGCGGGCTGATTGAATCCAAGGTCGGACAGGGAACCTTTGTTCGCGACAAGCCGCGGCCGCGGCGTTCGGCGACAAGCTTTCCGCCCCGCCCCGTCGACCTCTCGATGAACCTGCCGCCCGAGCCCGACGATCCTGAATTGATCGAGCGCATGCAGGCCGGCGCTGAACATGTGCTGCGCGACATCGCATCGCTGCTGCGCTACCAGGGCTTTGGCGGCACGCAAGCCGACAAGGACGCCGCCTCGAGCTGGCTCGGCCGCCGCGCGCTGGTGCCGGCACAGAACCGTATTTTCGTCTCGCCGGGCGCCCATCCGGCGCTGCTCGGCATCCTCTCGATCCTCGCAAAGGCAGGCGAGGTGGTGCTGTGCGAGGCGATCACCTATCCCGGGATCAGGTCGATCGCCGCGCAGCTCGGCATCACCCTCGTCGGCCTGCCGATGGATCAGGATGGCATCGAGCCGCAGGCGTTGACCGATGCCTGCAAGAAGCTGAAGCCGAGGGCGATCTACCTCAATCCGACGCTGCAGAATCCGACGACGCTGACAATTCCGGATTCGCGACGGCGCGAGATCGTCGCGATCGCCCGCCGCTTCAAGCTGCCTGTTATCGAGGACGACGCCTATGGCTTCATTCCCGAGCATGGCCACGGCCACGCGCCCTTCGCCGCGATCGCGCCCGATCTGACCTGGCACGTCGCGGGACTGGCCAAGTGCATCGGAGCGGGCCTGCGCGCCGCCTATGTCGTCGTGCCCGATACGCGCTCGGCCTGGCCGTTCGCTTCGGCGCTGCGGTCAGCGACCGTGATGGCATCTCCCCTGACCGTGGCGATCGCGACGCGCTGGATCGAAGACGGCACCGCGGACACGATGTTGCGGTTCATCCGCGCCGAGACGTCGGCGCGGCAGAAGCTCGCCGCCGAAATCCTGCCCAAGGGGTCCTATCGCGGCGATCCCCTCAGCTTCAACCTCTGGGTCGAGCTGCCGACGCCCTGGAGGCGCTCGGCTTTCGTGGAGCATATGCGGCAAACCGGCATCGGCGTCGTCGCAAGCGACGCCTTCGTCGTGGGCGATCCACCGCCCGAGGCCGTGAGAATATGCATCGGCGGCCCGTCAACGCGAACGCAAATCAGGGGCGCGCTCGAATACGCCGCTCACGCGCTGGCCGAAACGCCGGCCCTGGCGTCGCCGTTCCTCTGATCGTGCAGCGTCAGCTCGTGACACGCTCGCCGCGGCCGTAGACCAGCAGCATGAAGATGATGACGAGGCCGTAGATCACCTGGCGGCCGGCCTCGGGCATGTCCATGATCGAGAGCACGCTGTTGAGCAGCACGATCAGCACGACGCCGATCAGCGTGCCGAGATAGCGGCCGCGGCCGCCCAGGATGTTGGTGCCGCCGATCACCACCGCGGCGATCGATGGCAGCAGATAGGCATCACCCATGCCCTGATAGGCCTTGGTGGAGTAGCCCGCGAGCAGGACGCCGGCGAGCGCCGCGGCGAGGCCGCAAAGCACGAAGCAGATCACCGTGACGCGGCGGGTGTCGACGCCGGCGAGATACGCGGCCGCCTCCTTGTTGCCGATGGCGTAGACGTAGCGTCCGAGCGCCGTGCGCTGGAGGATGATCGTGACGATCACAGATACTGCGGCCCAGACGAACAGGGCGTTGGGAATGCCGAGCGTGCGGTCGCCGGCCAGCATCCGCATCAGGTCTGTCGCAGCCGTCTGCGGAGCGTAGCCGCCGGTATGCGCGACCATCAGGCCGCGCATCACCGCATTGACGCCGAGGGTGAAGATCATCGAGGGCACGCGCAAGTAAGCGACCCCGATGCCGTTGATGAGACCGACCACGAGGCCGACGCCGAGCCCGACCGGAATGGCGAGCGGCCCGCCGATCGATGTCGCCATCATCGCGGCCGCGGCGAGCGTCCACGGCACCGACAGGTCGATCTGCGCGATCAGGATCACCATCATCATGCCGGCGGCGACAATGCCGAGGAAGGCGCCGATCTGGAGCTGCTGCAACAAATAGGTCGGCGACAACAGCGGCGCGCTGCCGAAACGGGCAACAGTATAGACCGTGCCGGCGACCAGGATGACGAGGATGAACAGCGCCGCGATCAGGATCGGACGGTCGTCGCGGGAGAGTCCGAGGGACGCGGTCGTCATCGAAACAGCTCCAGCGTATTCTTGACGCGCAGCACGCCGAGCGCGCCGATGCAGACCGCCCCCAGCAGGATCAGGCCCTCGAACAGCGGCTGCAACAGCGGCGCGATGTCGAAGATGCGGAAGAAGAACGAGATGACGCGCAGCACCATGGCGCCGAAGATCGAGCCGATGGCGCTGCCGGTGCCCCCTAACAGCGAGGTCCCGCCAATGACGACGGAGGCGATCGAGTTGAGCGTATAGGCGCCGGCCTGTGGGATGTCGGCATTGCCCGAGGAAGTCTGGATGGCGAGGAACAGCCCGCCACAGCCGGCAAAGAAGCCGGCGAGCGTGAAGGCCGCGATCTTGGCGCGGTCGATCGGCAGGCCGGACATGTAGGCGGCGCCCTCGGCCGAGCCGACCGCATAGACGGCGCGGCCGAGCACGGAGCGGCGGAACGGCACCCAGACCAGGAGCGCAATCAGGATCAGCAGCACGAACGGCACCGGGATCCAGGCCAGGGGCGCGAACCACGCCGCTGCGCCATCGTTGAAAATATGGACGGTCGCGGCGAAATCGCCGAGCGAGTTGGTCAGCGCCCAATTCAGATCCTCGTCGATCTTGCCGCCCGGCGTCGGCCGCAGGAACAGCGCGATGCCGATATAGACCGCGCCGGTCGCGAGCGTCGCGATGATCGGCTGGATGCGTCCATAGACGACGATACAGCCGTTGATGAAGCCGGCCAGCGCGCCGGTCGCAAGGCACACGACGATCCCGAGCAGGATGCCGCTCACCCCGCCGGGAAAGGTCCCGAGGCCGAGATGCAGGCCGAAAATGTCGAGATGCAGCGGCGTGCCGCCCGCCGCCCCCGTGAGCAGGTAGCTCGCAAAACACCCCACCATGGTCATGACGGCGCCCACGGAGAGATCCAGCCCCGACGCCAACACCGGCACGGTCTGGGCCATCGCCAGCATGGCGAGCGCAAAGATCTCGTCGCCGTTCTGCACCAGAACCGCCGACGAGAAGCCCTTGGGGTGCGCGAGATTGTAGAGCAGATAGAGGATGGTGAACAACAGGACGGCGGTGACGATGCCGATGTTCTGGCGAACCCGGATGGCGATATCGTCAAGCATGGGCGGCTCCGGCAGCGTCCGGCGTCGCCGCGTCGATATTCAGCGCGCTCGCGATGATGTTGGTCTCGGTGAGCTCGTCACCTTCGAGCTCGCGCACGATGCGCCCGTCATACATGATCGCCACCCGGTCGCAGCAGCCGATGAGCTCGTCATAGTCGGTCGAGTAGAACAGGATGGCGGCGCCCTGGTCGGCGAGCTCGCGCATCAGCCGGTAAAGCTCCTGCTTGGTGCCGACGTCGATGCCGCGCGTGGGATCGTTGAGCAGGATGAGTTTTGGCTCGGTCATCAGCCATTTGGCGAGAACGACCTTCTGCTGGTTGCCGCCTGACAGCGTGGAGACCGCATCGCCCGGCGCGCCGATCTTGATCTGCAGCCGCGCGATGGCGCGCTTGATCATGTCGCTCTCGCGCGCGCGGTCGACCAGAGGGCCGGTTGAGATCGCATCGAGCGAGGCGATCACCAGATTGTCCGCGATCGACATCGGCAGCATCAGGCCCTCGGTCTTGCGATCCTCCGGCACCAGCGCGATGCCGACCGACTTCGCCGCCGCCGGAGACCCCGGCCGCACCTCGCGGCCTTCGACGATGATCTGCCCGGTGACGCCGCGCAGCACGCCGAACAGCGCCAGCAGCAGGGATTTCTGGCCCTGGCCATCGAGCCCGCCGAGGCCGACGATCTCGCCGGCGCCGACGTGGAGCGAGATGCGATCGAGGCGCCGGTCCCAGCTCAAATTCTCGATATCAAGCACCGGCGGCGGCGATCCGCGCGGCGGCTTCGGCGGATATTGGGTCGCGATATCGCGCCCGATCATGAGCTGAACGATATCGGCGGTCGAACGCTTGCCCTTGTCGAAGGTCTCGATATGGCGGCCGTTGCGGAACACGGAGGCGCGGTCGGCCAGCGCCTCGACCTCGTGCATGCGGTGCGAGATGTAGAGAATGGCAACGCCCTCGGCCTTGAGCCGCGCCAGCATGGCGTAGACCTTCTCGACGTCGGCGCTGGTGAGGGCCGAGGTGGCCTCATCCAGGATCAAGAGCTGCGGCTTCTTGCCGAGCGCCTTGGCGATCTCCACCACTTGGCGGCGCGACAGCGGCAGGTCGCGTACGCGCATCAGGGGATTGACGTCCTCGCAGCCGATCTCGGCCAGCAGCTGTTCGGCACAGCGGCGCTGCGCCCGCGCGTCGATCAGGCCGAAGCGGCGTGGCGGCGATGCGATCGAGATGTTGTCTGCGACCGAGAGGTCGGGCATCAGCGACAGCTCCTGGAAGATGCAGACGACGCCGGCGGCATTGGCGGCGGAGGGCGTCGCAAAGCTGACGTCCTGGCCGGCAAGCCGCATGCTGCCGGAATCGGGCTGCACCACACCCGAGATGATCTTGATCAGCGTCGACTTGCCGGCGCCGTTCTCGCCCAGCACGGCATGGATCTTGCCGCGCTCGCAGGCGAAATCGACGCCTTCGAGCGCGCGCACTCCGGCGTACCGCTTGGAGATTCCTGACAGCGTGAGGAAGGCGTGACGGGTCAGAACGGCATCGGACATGGCGGGCTCACGCAGCGGCGGCCCGGCGAAGGCCGGGCCGCAACCGTGACGTCTCCAGCAGGCTCACTGGGTGTTCTTTTCGCTCTGCGACATGATCTCCGGCGCCGTGAAGTTGACGCCGCACGGCGTGAACTGGTTCGGCGCGAAGAAGTTTGCATTCAGTTCCGGCCAGTAGTTCTCACCAGGCTTGAGGTCCTTGTAGGTCGCAACCGGAATCGGAATCGAGATCAGCTGCGGCATGACATTGCCCTGCAGCGCCGAGATCGCCGCCTTGGTGGCGATCGCGACCAGCGCCGGCGACTGGCCGTAGGACATGCCCTTGAGCCCGTCCTTGGCGTGATCGGCGATCTGCTTGCGGAACTCGTTCTCACCCTCGCCCGACATCGGCACGAAGGGGTGCTTGGCCGCCATCATCGCCTGCACGGTGCCGTCGGAGCCGCCTTGCGTGAACACGCCGTCGAAATGGCCGTGCACCGCGAGCGCATCCGCCGTCACCTTCTGCGAGGTGCCGGTATCCCAATTGCCGACCACTTCGGTGATCTTGAAGCTGTTGCCCGGCGCTTCCATCACCTCGCGGAAGCCGAGATGGCGGTCGCGGTCGACGGAATTGCCCGGCAGGCCGCGCACCTCGAGAATGTCACCGCCCTTCTTGCCGCTCTCATCGATCAGCCATTTCGCCGACATGCGGCCCATTTCCTTCTGGTCCTCGTTGACCATCATCACCTTGTCGGTGTCGAGGACGTTGTCGAAGGGCACCACGACCACGTTGTTCTTGTCGGCGAGGCGGATGATGCGGTCGAAGCCGTCAGGGGCGACCGCGATGGTGACGATGGCGTCAAAGCCCTGATTGATGAAGTCCTCCATCGCGCCGAGTTGCGCTGCAACATCGGTGCCGGTGGAGACGACCTTGAACTCCTTGATGTTCTCCTTGATGCCCGGCTGCGCGGCGAAGGCCTTGGCGGTCTTCACCATCTGGATGCGCCAGGTGTTGCCGACGAAGCCGTTGACGAGGGCGATCTTGTAGGGACCGGGCTTCTTGTCCCACTGGAAGAACTTGGTCTCCGATGACCAGGGCTTGAAACATCCGGGATCGGCGCCCGGACCGGACACGACCTTGGGCCCTGCGAGGGCGCTGACGGAGGACAGCAACAGGCCAACGCAGGCGAGCCCCGTAAAACGAAGCGTCCAAACCATATCTCTTCTCCTGAGCTTTTGTTTCCACCCATAATGCGGCGCAATGGCCAAGCCGGGAATTGGGCTTCCCGTGCAATTTACCGCGCTAGGATGCCACGCAACCTCCGAGGCGCACAAGCCGAATGCCGGTCATGGGCCCTGCCCTGCTGCAACGCGTGAAGCGATGCCATCGCATCTGCGGAAAGCGATGTCGCGTCGCGGCGAAGCTGAAAATCCACGCGCGACAGGCGGATGTTCGCCTCCACCCCGATGCAATGCCGAGGAATGATTGCGAACCAAAGCACGGCACGGCGCAAAAAGAATGAGACTCAGGGAAAAATTCCGACGCGATCACGCTCGGCTGCATGCATCCGAATTGCCTAGTGCGGCGCATGTTGACTTTCGGAATCGCCCTCCAAATACTTGCGGAAAACATAAGACCGGTCGCAAATGACTGATCCGAGGGAGGATAGGATGCCGACTTCACGCAGGCAGCTGCTGAAGGGTACGGCGGCTGCCGCCGCCACGCTCAGCCTCGATTGGACCCGGGCCCAGGCGCAAGCCGAGACTCTGCGCATCGGCCTGATCTACGATCTCACCGGACCATTCGCCGCGGGCGGCTCGGTCGCCTCCTCGGTCGGCGCGCAGATCGCGATCGATCTCGTCAACGAGAAGGGCGGCATTGGCGGCAAGACCAAGATTGTTCCGGTCGCCGCGGATTCCCAGAGCAAGCCCGACGTGGCGATCAACGAGGCCGAGCGCCTGATCAGCCAGGAGAAGATCGACATCCTCAACGGCGTCTATGCCAGCGCGCATGCGGTGCCGCTCGCAGCCAAGGTCGAACAGCAGAAGAAGATCCTCTGGATCACGACCGCGGTGTCGACCGCCGTGTTCAAGGACAAGAACCTGCAATATGTGTTTCGCGCGCAGATCCATTCGGATCAATACGGCCAGGCCTTTGCTGGCTTCATGAGCGAGCATGCCAAGGCGAAGCTCGGCATGGAGCCGAAGGACGTCAAGATCGCGCTGATCCATGAGGACGGTCCCTATGGCGTCGGCGTCGCCGCTGCGGACGAAGCCTATGCCAAGGAAGCCGGTCTCCAGATCGTGCTGAAGGAGGGTTATTCGGCATCGGCCCCCGATCTTTCGGTGCTCGTCACCAAGATCAAGCGCGCCAAGGCCGACGTGATCTCGCATGCCGGTTACAACCCCGACATCACCCTGCTGCTGCGGCAGGCGCGCGAGAGCGGGCTGCGCTTCAAGATGCTGTTTGGCAACGGCGCCGGTTACAGCCAGCTCGACAAGTTGCGGGCGACCTTCGGCACCGACATCGACAATTTCTGCAACATCGATCCGGTGCCGGCGCAATTGCTGGATCCCTCGAAGCTGGCGCCGGGCTTGGGCGAGCTGATCAAGACCATGGTCACGCGCTACCAAGCCAAGACCAATGCAACTGATGTACCGCCGCACTGCTCGATGGGTTTTAATCAGACCTGGGTCTTGCTCAACAACGTGCTGCCGGTGGCGAAAGAGAAATACGGCAGCTTCGAGCCGGAAGCCATTCGCAAAGCCGCGCTCGACGTCGACATCCCGCCCGGCGGCACCATCCAGGGCTATGGCGTGAAGTTCTTCCCGCCGGGCACGCCGCTATCAGGCCAGAACGAACGCTCCACGCCGGTGGTGATGCAGAACGCCGGCGAGCACATTTCCGTGGTGTGGCCGACCAACATCAGGACACAAGACCCGGTGTTTCCGCTGCCGAAGGGATCGACCTACGGGGCGTGAAAGAGGCGACTTGCCCTCCGCAGATCTATCGCAGATGGATGCACGATGCGACGGCATCGGCACTGGGCTCCCTCTCCCGCTTGGCAAGCGGGAGAGGCGGAGCAAGCCCGCAGGTCGTCGTCAATTCCAATGGTGATTGCCCTGCCCGGAGGGGGAGAAGCGGCGTCGACAACACGTCGGCGCCGACCGCGTGCAAGCAGGAACACTTACACCCACCGGTCATTGTTTGCGCGCTATGGTTGGATTTTGGTCCGCCCGGCAACTCGCGCTGGTTGTGAGACGAAGTCGCTTTGAAACAAAAGCCATCTAGAGTGTGAACTGGGTTACTGGCGGCGCTCGATTTTCGTGCGTACAAACCGGACAACCAACGGCATTTCAGCTCGGGTTGGCCTCTCAGGCAAACCGGCTCGCATCTTCGAAGAAGCCGTGCAGCGGGATCAGATATTTCAGAGCTTGAATTGCAGCGATGGGGGTGACAATGCCCGCCATATTCGAACTGCTCTACAAGGAATTCTGCCGTGCCCGCCTTGCCGAGATGCGCAAGCAGCTTCTGCTCATCCGCAAGCATCCAACGCAGTTTCTCCCGGATGACGCTCCTTCCGACCCTGATGGGATGGACGAGCAACACGACGCAGAATTGAAGCGCTCGAGAGAATAGTCGCTTGGCGACAGCTACAGCACCACCCGCCGCCCCTCCTCCGCGGCCCAATAGCCGGCATAGTTGACCTTGATCGTCTCGTAGGCCAGCGCGAGGTCCGACAAAGGCTGTCGTCCCGTGGCGGCGCATTCCATGAAATCCTGGATCTCCTGGAGATAGCCTCGCGTCCATTCCTCCTCAATGCACACATATTGCCAGCCGGTTTTGCGGTCGACCTTCTCGGTGATGTAGACGCTCGCGAGCTTCTCCTCGGAGGTCTGGTAGCTCATCAGATGATTGTTCGGCGTGATGTTGGCGAACAGCGATCCGCCCGACGTGTAGGTCTCGATCAAATTGCGCACGCCGCCCATGATCATGTCACCGGAGAATATCGTGGCCTTGGTGCCGTCGGAGAAGGTCGCGGTCAGCGTGCCCCAATCCTCGACGTCGACGGGCTTGGCCTTGATGTAGGTGCGTTCGTCCGGCCTGAGGACGGCAGTGACATTGCCGATATCGCCGGTGACGCTGACGACATGGATTTTCTCCGCTCGCGTGCGCGCTTCGACCTGCTTGAGATAGAGCACCGCCGAGAGCGGATGGCAGCCCATCCGGATCAGCGAGCCGCCGCCGGTCATCGCCCATTGTGCGGCATGCGCGGCGTGCGAGCCGGAATGGCTCTCCTCGCCCTTCATGAACAGGATCTTGTCTTTGGTGGCCTTGAGGATCTCGGCGGTCTTGGTCACTGCAGGCGCGTAGATCCAGTCCTCGGCATACATGAAGAGTTTTCCGGTGCGCTCGATCGCGGCGCGGGTGGCGTCCATCTCCTCGATCAGGCGCTCATACATCAGGGCCTTTGGCACGTGCCTGCCGATCGGCTGCTGGTCGCCATCGCGGCCGAAATAGCCGGCAAACGGCTTTTCGCAGATGACGTGCTTGCCGGCCTGCATGCTGGCGACGATCATCTCGGCATGGAGATTGGGCGGCGTGCAGATGTCGATCACATCGAGCTCGCGGTCCGCGATCAGCTCCGCAAAGCTGCGATAGACGCGCGGGATGTTGTGGCGGCCCGCGAATGCGACGACATGATCGCCGCGCGCGGCGACCGCGGCCACCTCGACATCCACGCCATAGACGCGCCGGAATGCATACATATGCAGCTCCGACACGAAGCCGCAGCCGACGAGTCCCACCCTGATGCGAGCCATAACGCCCCCCTTGCCTCGGGCGGCACTATAGCGCGAAGGCAGAGCTATTCCACCGAGACCCGCACCACGCCTGCACTCATCATGCCGAGCGCACGGGCGGCGGGCACCGAGAGATCGACGATACGGCCGCGGATGAAAGGGCCGCGATCATTGACGCGGCACTGAATCGTCCGTCCGCTATAGGACACTTTCAGCACGCTGCCGAACGGACGCGTCCGGTGCGCGCAAGTCAGCTCGCCGCTCCTCGCGGCTTTTCCGTATCCATAGTATGAGGCAAGTCCGCTTTCGGCGTGGGCGACGGAAAATGCAGAAAGCGAGAAAATCGTCAGGCAATACAATAGCGTCGGCTGCGCTCGCACGGCACCGCTCCCGGTTCGCCCTGCCCGGCGCTGCAACGTCGTCCGGTTCCAATGGTTCCGGGAACTCCGCCGGGCCATGCCCGGCGGGTCCATCACACATTGTTACTGTTTATGAAAGACGAGGGTACGCACCTCGATGCTTTCGCGCGGCGGGGCATCCGGTGGCGTGGTCGGATCGACGAAGGCGGTGTGCGGCGCGAAGCGGGTGCGGCCGTCAGTTGCGGAATCATAGCATTTGAGCAGCAGCGCCTCGTCCGGTGTCATTTCGGGAACATAGAACCAGCGATGATCAGGATTGTATTTCACCGAATAGGTCTCACCGCGCCGATTGGGATAGATCAGGTCCGAAGCGACGAGATCTTCTGAAGCCACCGTCGTGCCGTCGGCCATGGCGAGCGGTGAATCGCGCAAGGGACCGCGGATCGGCCGCCACAGATTGATCACCTGCACGCGGCCCTTGAGCAGCTCCTCCGCCTCGTCAGGCAGATGCTCGCGCACGCGATTGGCGCCGGAGACGACGGTCTGGTCGACATGCACGCGCGTCGCAGGCTGTCGCGGCCCGCCGTCGCGAATGTCGGGAGCACCTTCGACGCGCTTGCGGACGGTATGGTCGAAGATGAAGACACGGTCGGCCTTCAATGTCGCGCGCAGGAAAGCCTCGACGGCAGGATAGTAGACGCTGCGGATTTCCTCATCGTTGTAAAAATCCTTCACTTGATGCGGATGGCGCACCAGCGCAAAACCTTCGCGATCGAGCGAGAAATTTTCTGCGATCAGCCGCGCATCGAAGATCGGCACCAGATGCGGCTCCGGCAGCGAGGTGCTCTTCGGCTCCCCCGGCGGTGGATCGAAAGCATAGGTGCGCGGCTTGCCTGACACAGGCGCGAGGTAATTGAGTTCAGCGGTGACGAAGGGAAGCGATTCGATTTTTGTTTCTTGCAGGCCCATGGCCGGTCTCCCGATGTGGTCGTCTGGATGATTTTTGAGGGGATGGAGTGGGCCGCAAGGGAGGTGGTGCAAATAGAAATGAGGGTGTTGTTGCGGACAAGAATGCAGAAAGAATCCTTCGAGGATTGTCGCCATGCGAGAAACCTCGTCCTCATCTCACAGGCGCTTGATGACCTCGTGAGATCTCGTGCCCCGGAGGCAGTATCGTAGGGTGGGCAAAGCGGAGCGTGCCCACGCAATCTTCACGATCGAAAGAGGTGGTGGGCACGGCGCAAGTGCGCCTTTGCCCACCCTACGAAACCGGACATGCGAAGAGACTCCCCTCATCCGGCAGTTACAGCCCGGCCTTCGCGATCGCGTCCGCAAAGGAGCGATCGACGATCTCGGCGGCATCGAGCTTCTGCTTGATCAGGCCCCAGCGGAAATAGAGATCGATCGTGCTCTGCTCGTCCGCAACCACGCCGTCATCGATCGGCGCGATCCGGATTTTTGCGCGCGAGAGCCAGTTCTGCGGCACGGCGGTCGGGATGTTCATCAACCTGCCCCAGGTCGCGGCATAGCTGTCGATGTTGTTCAGCGACCACGCCCGCGCCGCGGTGAGGCGGCGGACGAAGTCGGCCAGTTCGGCCCGCTTGTCGCGGATCGCGTCCGGCCGCGCCACCTGGAAGCTGAGGCCCGGCGTCAGGCCTTCCGAGGTGATGATACGGCGCGATTTGAACAGCACCTCCTCCTGGCTGACGTAAGGCTCCCAAGTCGACCACGCATCGACCGACCCCTGCGTGTAGGCGATCTTGGCATCGGACGGCGCCAGGAACGCGATCTGCACGTCGCCAGCACTCCAGCCGTTCTTTTCGAGCGCGGCGAGGATCAGCTGATGCCCGATCGAGCCGCGGCCGGTCGCAATCTTCTTTCCGCGGAGATCGGCGAAGGTCCTGATCGGTGAGTTCTCGGGCACGAGGATCGCAAGCCCCTCGCGGGTCTGCCGGATCGCCGCAATCGCCTTCACCGGCGCACCGGAGGCGGCGGCAAAGGTGAAGGGCGCATCGCCGACGAGCCCGGTCTCGATCGCGCCGGCGCTCAGCGCTTCCAGCAGCGGCGCCGCGGCCGGAAACTCCTTCCACTCGATCTTGTAAGGCACGTCGTTGAGCAGGCCTGCGGCTTCCATCACTGCCCGCGCGTTGCCCTTCTGGTCACCGACGCGCAGCGTCGTTTGCGCGACCGCGAGATCAGCGCCCGCAAGCGCGAGCGCCACAGCAACAATGAGCCGGATCATTCCGCCGCAATCCCCCGCTGCTGGTCGCGTTCGGCGATCAGCTTGCGCGTCAGCGGGATCAGCTCACGGCCGTAGTCGATGGCATCGGGCAGCGGATCGAAGCCGCGGATCAGGAAATGGCTGACGCCGAGGTCGTAATAGTCGGCGAAGACCTCGGCGACCTGCTCCGGCGTGCCGACCAGCGCGGTCGAGTTGCTGTTGGCGCCGGTGAGTTTTGCAATTTCGGTCCACAGCCGCTTGTCGATGCGCGCGCCCTGATCGGCCAGCGCAAGGAGACGCTTGGCGCCGTCGGTGGCGTGATTGGGCCGGCGATAGCCGGTCTGGTCCTGCAGCGCTGTGGCACGCTCGAGGATCCCTTCGGCCTTCTTCCAGGCCTTTTCCTCGGTGTCGGCGAGGATCGGCCGCACCGACAGGCTGAAGCGCGGGCTCGGCCGCCCATGCTTCGCGGCCGCCGCGCGGACCCGCGCGGTGACGTCGCGCACCTGCGCATAGGATTCGCCCCACAGCGCAAAAGTGTCGGCATGCTTGCCCGAGACCTCTATCGCAGCGTCCGATCCGCCGCCGACGAAGGTGTAGATGCCGCCCTTCTGCAGCGGCTTCACCTGCGAAAAGCCGTTCTCGACGGTGTAGTACTTGCCGCTGTAGTTGAACGGCTTCTCGCTGGTCCATTCCAGCCTGACAACGTCGAGGAATTCGCTGGTGCGGGCGTAGCGCTCGTCCTTGTCGTCGAGCGTATTGCCGTCCTGACGCAGCTCGATGGCGTTGCCGCCGGTGATGACGTGCAGCGAGACGCGGCCGCCATACAGCTGGTCGAGCGTGGCGAGCTGACGCGCCAGCAATGTCGGCGCGGTGAAGCCAGGCCGCTGCGCGATCATCACTTTGAGGTTCTTGGTGATGGCCAGCACGTGCTGGGCGACTTGGAGCGAATCCGGCGTGGTCGAGTGGAACGCCAGCAGCGCGCGGTCGAAGCCGGCGAGCTCGTGCGCCTTCGCCACCGTCTCGATATAGTGCGGGTCGAGGATCGGACCCTGGCGCACGATGGTCTCGGAAGCGTTGCTGTTGGCGACAAAGCCGATGAACTCGACCGACATGATGGTCTCCTTGTTGATTTTCTAAAGTCCGAGCGCGGCGCGGCCGAGGCCGGTGCGCGTGGCGTCGTCCTGCGGCGTATGCACGCGCCCGCACAGGACGTCGCGATAATGCCGCTCCAGCGGATTGCTGCGGGACAGGCCGTGATTGCCGGTCAGCGACAAGGCGTCCTCGACCACGGCAACCGCGTTGTTGGTCACTGTCAGCTTGATGACGTTGGATTCGCCGGCGGAGAGCTGGACCCCATCGTCGAAATCGCGGGCAAACGTGTCGAGCAGCCGTGCATTGACTGCGAGCCTCGCCTCGATCGCTCCGAGGATCTCCTGCGCGCGGGCCAGGGTCGCGAGCGGCGCGCCGAGGCTGGCGGGGACGCGCTGTTTCAGGAACTGGACGAACCAATCGCGCGCGGCGCGGGCGATGCCGTCATAGATCGCGGCGACGAAGACGGTATGCACGGTCGCCTGCGCGATATCGGGCGCGCGCCAGTCCGCCGGCTTGCGGACATCGATCTCCGCATCGAGCGGAATCACGACGTCGTCGAAGATGACGTCATGGCTGCCGCTGGCCCGCAGGCCGTGGTGGTCCCAGGTCTCGACGATGCTTGTGCCCGGCAGGCCCGCCGGCACCAGGAACTGGCCGACCCGCGGCTCGGCTTCGTCCGTGCGGGCCCAGACCAGATACCATTTCAGGATCGGCGAGCCCGTCGAATAGATCTTGTGGCCAGAGAGGCGCCAGCCGGTTTCGGTGCGGCGCGCGATCGTCGCCGGCAATCCGCCACGCGCCGGCGAGCCGAGCTCGGGCTCGACCCGCAGGGCGTTGATCAGCGCGACGCCTTCGACGGTCTCAATTGCGAGCTTGCGCGAGAGTTTCAACGGCCAGCTCGGGCTCCGTGCCATCACCAGATGGTTGATGTAGTGCATCGACAGCACCAGTGCCGTCGACGGGCAGGCCTTGCCGATGATGCCGAGGACGCGCGCGGTGTATCTTGCGCCCGCGCCCGCCCCGCCAAAGGCGGCCGGCACCGTCAGCGAGAGCAGGCCGGCCTCGGAGAGCGCGCGAAAATTCTCGAAGGGAAAGCTGCCGGCGCGGTCATGCTCGGCCGCGCGTGCGGCAAAGGCTGGCGCCAGCACCTCCGCGCGCGCGATATAGTCGGGTTCGCTACGGGCCACCCGTCCCTGAGCGACAGATGTCACCATGTGGCATCCAATCCCAGCAGGCCGAGGATCTGGCGGCGCAGATCGGCGAGATACGGATCGCCGCGATGGCGCGGATAGGGCCGGTTCACACGGATGTCGGCCTTCACGCGCGCGGGGCGCTCGCTGAAGACGATGACGCGGCCCGCGAGCACCAGCGCCTCCTCGGCGTCATGCGTGACGAGCAGCGTCGTAAATCCCTTGCGCTGCCACAGCGACATCAGCTCGGCCTGCATGGTGATGCGGGTCAGCGAGTCGAGCTTGCCGAGCGGCTCATCCAAAATCAGGATCTTGGGATCGTTGACCAGCGCACGCGCCAGCGCCACGCGCTGCGCCATGCCGCCGGAGAGCTGGTGCGGATAGGCATTGCGGAAGGATGCAAGCCCGACCAGATCGAGCGCGTCGTCGACGCGCTGGCGCTGGCTCTTGAGAATACCCTGGGCCTCGAGGCCCAGGGCGACGTTGTCCCAGACCGAGCGCCAGGGAAACAGGGTCGGATCCTGGAACACGACGACGCGTGACGGATGCGGCGCCCTGATGCGGCTCTCGTCCTCGCGCAGGCTTCCCGCTTTGGGCTTGTCGAGGCCCGCGACCAGCCGCAGCAAGGTCGACTTGCCGCAGCCGGAGGGGCCGAGCAGCGCGACGAATTCGCCGGGCTCGACGGCGATGCTGACGTCGCTCAGCACAGGCAGCTCGGCGCCGTCGATATCGAAGGCGTGGCTGACCTGCTCGATGTCGAGAGCGGCGCCGGCGGACGGATGCGTGATCGCTTCGGCGAGAGCAGCTACCATTTCACGGTCTCCTTCTGCCAGACCAGCAGGCGATCGCGGACCGCAAACAGCAGCGTGATCGCGCCGGAGCAGAGCAGCGACATCACGATCAGCGCCGCATACATATTGGCATAAGCCGCCCAGCCCTGCGCCCATTGCAGGTACCAGCCGAGCCCCGCCTTGACGCCGATCATCTCGGCAACGACAAGCACGGCAAAGGACGCTCCGAGCCCCATGAACAGGCCGACGAAGACGTGCGGCAAGGCGGCGGGGATCGCGACCTTCAGCACCAGGAAGGACGGCTTTGCCCCGAGGGTGCGCGCAACATCGTAATAGGCCGCGCTGACGCTCGCCACGCCCGACCAGGTCAGCACCGTGACCGGAAAGCCGGTCGCCAGCGCAATCAGGAAGGTCGAGGCGCTCCAGCTCGAGGGAAAGGTGAAGAAGGCGATCGGCAGCCAGGCGGTCGCCGGCAGCGGGCCGATGATGCGCAGCACGGGATGCACCCAATAGCCGACCGCGCGCGACCAGCCGATCGAGACGCCGGTCAGGAAGCCGACCACGGCGCCGATGACGTAGCCGCCGAGCTGGAGCTTGACCGATGCGAACACACTGTCGAGCAGCTTCGGCAGATCGTCGGTATAGACCTCGATGATCGCCTGCGGCGGCGGGAAGAACGGCAGCGGCAGCCAACCGAATTTTGCGGTGGCGACCTCCCACACCGTGAGGAATACCCCGAACGCGACGAGCCAGGGCGCGCGCTGGCGCAAGCCGCGACCCGCTGAACCCAGATAGTCGGCACCGACCGTCCCGAACAGGGCGACCGCCGCGATGATGAACGCCGCAATGCCGAGCGAATGCGTGCGCGACCAGTCGCCGACGTCCTCCCACCACAGGCAGGACAGACCGAAGGCAATCCAGGCGGCGCTGGCGGCAACACCGGCACCGGACTCCCTCAACCAGGCGGCAAGCCAGGGCGCGCGCGAAAGTCGCGGCGCGCCCGAGGCTAGCCCGTCAGACAGAGAATACGTCGACATAGATGCGCTCCGCGAATTTGGTCGTATCGGTGCTTTGCTTGAAGACCTGCACGCTCTTGAGATCGTCGGCATAGGCCTTCAACTCGCGCTTCAGCACCTCGCCGGTGGGGTGATGGTGATGCGTGTGGTAGTGCACCATGCCCTCGATATCGGCCAGCGTTGCGGCCTTCGGCGCATAGGGCTGGAACGACTTCGCCGCCACGGCCGGATTTTGCGAGGTGAACATCGCGGCATCGAGCAGCGCCTGCGTGATCGCACGCGCGACCTGCGGCTCCTCGCGCACCAGGCTGCCGCGCAGGCCGACGATGCAGCAGCTCTTGTCGCGATAGTCACCGTCGAGATTGGAGGCAACTTCCCTGTACTGCGTATCCTTCAGCCAGAGATAGGCGAGCGGATCGGAGGACAGGAAGGCCTGCACTTCGCCCTTCTGGACCGCGACATCGAGCAGATTGCCGGGATAGGCACGCCAGTCGACGTCCTTGTTCGGGTCGATACCGAGCTTGGCAAGCTGAATGGAAAAGAAGTTCTTGTCGGGGCCGGCGAGATCACCGACCGCGACGCTTTTGCCCTTGAGATCGGCGAGCTTAGCCACGCCGGAATCGGCGCGGCTCAGCACGCGCATGCAGCCGCCATGGGTGCCGGCCGCGATCTTGACGTCAAAGCCCTGCTCCAGCGGCTTCAGCCAACGCAGCGCCATGCCGAGGCCGGCATCGCTCTTGCCGGTGGCGATCGCCTCGAGCAGCTGGTCGGTCGAGCCAGAATAATTGACGAGCTCGACGTCGAGATTCTGCTTCTGGAAGAAGCCGTGCTCGATCGCGACCGGCAGCGGTGCAAGGCAGACCGCGCCGGCATTCCACGACAGTTTCAGCTTGCGCGGCGCGCCTGATAGCGCTGGCGCATCGGAAGCCGTCCGGCAAAGCGGGAATTCCGAGAAATCGATGCCAGATGCCGGCGCCGGCGGCACGAAGGCCTGCGCGCCCAACGCGCCGAGCGGCGCGGCGAAAGCCGCCGCCAGCCCCGCTTGAAGCAGATGGCGCCGGTCGAGCCCCGGTCCAGCGCGCTTGTCGTCGTTGCCCATCAGCCCCGCTCCTGAGTTGGCATGACTCCGCCGTCGGCGCAACGCATCGCGTTGCGCATGTTCCGTACGGAGCTGCGTTGAGAGAATATTTTCTCGCGAGCGCTTCCGGCACCGCGTTGATGCGATGCGCAAATCATGCGGCGCGGGTGCCGCATCGTCAATGAAATGGAATTTCGAATGTAGCGTGCCGCGAAGTCATTCTCTCCATTGGCGCGCGCTGCAACGATGAAAGGATTTTTCGCAGATTCATCAACTCGCGCGCACCTTCACGACTCTGCGAGAGGCGTCCCTGTCACGCAGTCCGGAGGTCAACGCGCCGCTTTTCTCGAAAGCACTCATTCGTTGAAACGTCCTTGCTCGATGCGCGCGCAATACGGTTGGCCATTTCATTGACTGAAGACCGCGCGATCATAGACTTGATCGCCTCGCTGCATCGTTCGCTCTCACGTCGTGAGCCAAAGTAACAAACAAGCAACAAGACAGATCACATGAGCCTCAACTCTTCGGACCATCCCATCACGCGCCGCCTGGCCGCCTCGCTGTTCGCCGCGGCCGTCACCCTGTCGACGGCGGCCGCATCGTTCGCGGCCGACAATGTCGTGCTGCGCGTCGGCGACCAGAAAGGCGGCAACCGCTCGCTGCTGGAGATCTCCGGCTATGCGAAGGACCTGCCTTACAGGATCGAATGGTCGGAATTCCCCGCGGCAGCTCCAATCCTGGAAGCGCTCAACGCCGGCGCGCTCGACGTCGGCTATACCGGCGATCTCTCCTTCCTGTCGGTCTACGCGGCCGGCGCGCCGATCAAGGCGATCGGCGGCACCAGGTCGGATGCGAAGACGCAGGCGATCCTGGTGCGCGAGGATTCGCCGATCAAGTCGGCCGCCGATCTCAAGGGCAAACGTCTCGCCGGCACGCGCGGCGGCTGGGGCCAGTTCCTGATCGACGCGACCTTGGAGAAGGCGCAGATCAAGCTGGAGGACGCGACCTTTGCGCCGCTCGGCCCTGTCGATGCCAAGGTCGCACTCGTCGCCGGCTCGATCGATGCCTGGGCGGTGTGGGAGCCCTACGTGTCGTTCGCGACCTTGAAGGACAAGGCTCGCGTCATCGCCGACGGCGACGGCGTGACGCCGACCATCACCTTCATCGTCGCCTCGGACAACGCCATCGCCACCAAGCGCGCAGCGGTGCAGGACCTCCTGCAGCGGCTGAACAAGGCCCGGCTGTGGTCGCTGGATCATATTGCCGAATACGCCAAGAGCACGGCCGGGCTGACGAAACTGCCCGAGGACGTCCTGCTATCGGCCTACACCGCGCAGCGCACCAGCCCGATTCCGATCGACGAGGTCGTGATCAAGGAGGTGCAGCAAGCCTCCGACCGCGCGACGCGCTACGGCATCCTGCCCAAGACGCTCGACGTCGGCAAAGCCGTCGACCGCAGCTTCACCGCCGCGGCGGCGGGGTCGAACTAACGCGGAGGCGGCGAGATGAGCAGGCTTCGCCTCAAGGCCGGCCCGCTTCATCTCGCCGCGATCGTGCTCGCGCATTTTGCCTGCATGAGCCTGATCGTGTGGCTGTCGCTCTAGCGCTCACCAATAGCGGCGGTAGTAGTGACGGTAGTACGGCCGATAGTAGCCGTAGCGATAGCCGTAATACGGACGGTAGGGGCGGTAGTAGCGAGGATAGGCCGGCCCGTAGCCGTAGCCATAATAGGCCGGCGCATAGCCATAGCCGTAAGCCGGATAGCCGTATCCCCCGCCATAATAGCCGTAGGGCGCGCCGGCGATGGCGCTGCCGATGATCGCACCTGCCGCGAAGCCGCCGAGGCCCCAGCCCCAGCCGCCACCACGCCAATGAACCTGGGTGACATCATCGCCGGCCGCGGCCTTCATGGTCGCGACATTGGTCGGCATCGGCGCCGCTGATGCCTGCCCGATTTGGCCGGCCATGACGCCTGCTGTCAACGAGCAGGCGATTGCCATCTTCCAGATACTCATCGTCTTACTCCCTGTCTGACGTTTCGTTTGAAACAGCATCGCATGCCATGATCTTGCATCCTTGCGCGAAGTCAAAGCCTCGAATTTGCGTGCAGCGCACAAGACGGCTCGGCATGCCTGATTTATGACCGCCGGGCGACGGCGCCGCAGGGCTGCCGCCGCGGCCAAAGCGTTAAGCTTCCCATGCGTTCGCAACCAACAAGCATCTTCACGATTACCTATTCGTACCGTTACTATCGGTTCCAATGATGCGCGGCCGCAAGGTACTTCGCGAAGCCTTCGGTTTACGCCAGAATTTGGCCAGCGCCAGATGAGTGGGAGGAAGACATGAGTGCTGCCGGAAATGAGCCGCTTGCCCGCCAGGCTTTGGCATTTGTCCTGGCGGGCGGCCGCGGCAGCCGGCTGCTGGAATTGACCGACCGGCGCGCCAAGCCCGCGGTCTATTTCGGCGGCAAATCCCGCATCATCGATTTCGCGCTGTCGAACGCGGTGAACTCCGGCATCCGCCGCATCGCCGTCGCCACCCAATACAAGGCGCATAGCCTGATCCGGCATCTCCAGATGGGCTGGAACTTCTTCCGTCCCGAACGCAACGAAAGCTTCGACATCCTGCCCGCGAGCCAGCGCGTCTCGGAGAGCATGTGGTATGTCGGCACGGCGGATGCCATCTACCAGAACATCGACATCATCGAGTCGCACAATGCCCGCTTTATCGTGGTGCTGGCCGGCGACCACATCTACAAGATGGACTACGAGGTGATGCTGCGTCAGCACGTCGACAGCGGCGCCGACGTCACGGTCGGCTGCCTCGAAATGCCGCGCGCAGAATCCTCCGGCTTCGGCATCATGCATGTCGACGAGAACGGCTGGATCCAGCAGTTCCTGGAAAAGCCCAAGGATCCCCCGCCGATGCCGGGCAAGCCCGACGTCTCGCTCGCCAGCATGGGCATCTACGTCTTCGACACGAAATTCCTGTTCGACCAGCTCAAGCGCGACGCCGAGGATACCAGCTCCAGTCACGATTTCGGCAAGGATATCATCCCCTATGTCGTCAAGAACGGCCGTGCCATCGCGCATCAGTTCTCGACCTCCTGCGTTCGCTCGGGCAGCGACCCCCGCTCCTATTGGCGCGATGCCGGCACGGTAGATGCCTATTGGGCCGCCAATATCGACTTGACCGACGTGGTGCCGGAGCTCGATCTGTTCGACCGTGCCTGGCCGATCTGGTCCTATGCGGAGATCACGCCGCCCGCCAAGTTCGTCCATGACGAGGAGAGCCGGCGCGGCCAGGCGGTGAGCTCGCTGGTCTCGGGCGGCTGCATCATTTCCGGCGCCTCGCTGCGTCGCTCGCTGCTGTTCACCGGCGTGCGCATCAACTCCTATGCCAATGTCGAGAACGCCGTGATCATGCCTTACGTCCATGTCGGGCGCGGCGCGCGTTTGAAAAATGTCGTGATTGACCGCGGCGTCGAGATCCCCGAAGGCCTCGTGGTCGGCGAGGATCCCGAGTTCGACGCCAAGCGCTTCCGCACCACCGAGCAGGGCATCTCGCTGATCACCCAGCCGATGATCGACAGGCTCAATACATGACGCCTGTTCGCGTCCTGGCGGTTGCTTCCGAAGTCTATCCCATCGTCAAGACCGGCGGCCTCGCCGATGTCGCCGGCGCACTGCCGCTTGCGCTGAAAGCGCATGGCGTCGAGATGCGCACCTTGATGCCGGGCTATCCCGAGGTGATGCGGCGGCTCGCGGGCGCGGATGAGATCCGGCTTTGGCCGGATTATTTCGGCGGGCCGGGACGCCTGCTTGCCGGTTCGCACGACGGCCTAGACCTGTTCGTGCTCGACGTGCCGCATCTCTATGCGCGGCCCGGCAACCCCTACGTCACCGCCGAGGGTGTCGACTGGCCGGACAATGGTGTGCGCTTCGCGGCACTGGCGCGCGTCGCGGCCGATATCGGCCGCGGTCTCGTCGCAAGCTTCGTCCCTGATGTGGTCCATGCCCATGACTGGCAGGCCGGGCTGGCGCCGGCCTATCTGCACTACGATGGCGGGGCGCGGCCCGGCACCGTGATGACGATTCACAACATGGCCTATCAGGGCAAGTTCGACCGCGCGCTGGCCGGTGCGATCGGCCTGCCCTGGAACGCCTCGTTCGACGTCCATGGCCTGGAATATTTCGGCGGCATCAGCTTCCTGAAAGCCGGGCTGCAACTGGCCGATCGCATCACCACGGTGTCGCCGACCTACGCACGCGAGATCCAGAGCGACGAAGGCGGCATGGGACTGGGCGGCCTGCTGCGCGAGCGCGCCGGCGTGCTCAGCGGCATCCTCAACGGCATCGACGTCGCCGTGTGGAATCCGCAAACCGATCCGCATATCGCCTATCGCTTCGGTGCGGAGGATCTCACGTTCCGGGCCGCGAACAAGGCGGTGCTGCAGCAACAGTTCAATCTCGATTCTTCCGACGAGGCGCCGCTGCTCGGCGTCATCAGCCGGCTGTCCTGGCAGAAGGGCCTGGACCTGCTGCTCGAGGCGATCCCGACGATCCTTGAGCAGGGCATGCAGCTTGCGCTGCTCGGCAGCGGCGACCGCGATCTGCAGGATCGCTATCAGGCCGCAGCGCGCGCCAATCCCGGCCGGATCGGCGTGATGATCGGCTATGACGAGATCCTCGCCCACCTGATCCAGGCCGGCTCCGACGCGCTGCTCGTGCCCTCGCGGTTCGAGCCGTGCGGCCTGACCCAGCTCTGCGCGCTGCGCTATGGCGCGGTCCCGATCGTCTCCCGTGTCGGCGGTCTGGAGGACACCATCGTCGACATCAGCGAGACCGGCCGCGACGCCACAGGCTTCAAGTTCGCTCCGGTGACGGCCGACGCCCTCACCGGCAGCTTACGGAAAGCCAACGCCGCCTTCCACGACAAGGCAAGCTGGCGCCGGCTGCAATTGAGCGGCCTTGCCACCGACGTGTCCTGGCGCAACCGCGCCGGCGAGTATGCGGCGCTGTATCGGGGCCTGGTGGCGTCGCGCAATGCGTAGGGCGGATTAGCCCGCGGCTACGCGTAGCGCAGTCCGCTGGCGTAATCCGCCACCTTTGCCGCGGCTCAACGGCGGATTACGCTTCGCTAATCCGCCCTACTTATTTATCCGAACACATACGACGCCATCGCGACGTTGGCGACCTCGTCGACGAAAACCCGCTTGCCGACGTCGCTGCCGGCAGCACCGGCCGCGACCATCAGCGGCAAGAGATGATCCTCGCGCGGATGCGCCAGACGCGCGCTCGGCGCATTCTCCCAGTCGACCAGCATGGCGTTGCGGCGCGCCGCGTCCGGATTGCTGATCGCCTCGTTCAAATAGGCCTCGAAGTCATACGACACCGGTTTGGACTCGGCGCGGCCAAAGCCTCGCATGTTGTGATAGGTGAGCCCGCTGCCGACGATCAGGATGCCCTCGTCGCGCAGCGAGGTGATCGCCTGCCCGACCTTGATGTGCTCGGCCGCATCATAGCTCGACTTCAGCGACAGCAGCACGATCGGCATGTCGGCATTTGGATACATCAACCCGAGCGGCACGAAGGTGCCGTGATCAAAGCCCTGCTTGGGATCTTCCCGGCAATCGAAACCGGCGCGCGCAAGCAGCGCCTTCACCTCTGCTGCGAGCTCGGGCCGGCCCGGCGCCGGATATGTGATGTGGTAGGTATGCTCGGGGAAACCATAGTAGTCATACACCATCGGCGGATGTGCCGAGGTCGACACGGTGAAGGCGTCGGCCTCCCAATGGCCGGTGATGACCAGCACCGCCTTCGGTCTTTCAGGAAGCAGCTGCGGCAGCCGGCCGAACTCCGCAGCAGTCTTGGCATATTGCACCCGCCGGTCCTCCATGAAAGGCCAGGGGCCGCCGCCATGCGACAGAAACAGGGTCGGAAATCGCGTCATGTTTTCAGGCTCGCCTCAAGGACATCTTACGCGGATGAGACCTCCGCGCGCGAGCATAGGCAAACCGGCATGGTTAGCAAGCCGTTAACGATTTGCCGCTCACAATCCTGATGTGGCCGCAGGAATCGGCCAGAAGACATGCGAGACGTTACGATGAAGAAGTTTGCGCTGGGGGACGTCGTCAACTCTGACAAGGGCCGCCGCGGCGTCGTTCGCGCCGCCTACCGGTCCAAGGAAGGCCAGCAGTTCTATGCCGTCGAGAAGGACGGCACGATGGACTATCTCGAAGAGGACCGCCTCACGCCGGCGCCGCGCGTCGAGCTCGCGGCCTAGCATCAACTCACTTCTCGCTTTCGCGCGCAAGCGGGTCCAGACGCTCCGATGAGGGGTCGTCGCCGCTCGCAATGCGATCGTTTGCGATCAGCAGCAGATGGTCGCGGTCGGCGGCCGCATCCCAACGCGGCAGCTCGGGCCCGTTGGGATCGCCCTTCTTCGCGAAGTTGATCCAGTAAGATCGCATGCGGCTTGCGACCTCGCGATCCCGTCGCGAGAAGATGCCCGCGCCTGGCACGCCCTCGACGCCGAAGATGAACTGCAACTCGCGCCCATGGCCTTCGTCGGGATTGGCGCGGCGGGCTTCCGGCACGTAGGTGAAGCGATAGCGGAAGGTGGGCGCGCCGGTTGCGGCATGAAGCCGGGCGAGCATTCGCACCGGCTCGGAGAAGACCTTGTCGGTGTAGAAGCTGGCGGCAATTTCAGAAGGAGTCCTGGCGTCAGGATAGAGCCTGCGCAACTCATCGAGGCTCGCGATGGAGGATGACAACGCCTCCTTGACTTCCAGCTCGCTGTCGAAACGGGTCTCGTCATCGTTCGAACCGATGATGAGGGGAATGCGGCTCTCGTGTCCTGCCGCAAATCCCGCGGCGATATCTTCGGTCACCAGGTTTCCGTCCATCGCCGGCGCAAATCTGCGCGGCGATTTCTCCAGCAGTTTTCTCTCGGCGGCCAGCAGCCGCGCCGGTTCGACGGCGCGCAAATCCGCCAGCTTCCCGAGCGCGGCGACGAATTGGCGCCCGGCAGCCTCGGCCTCCTGTGACGATGGCAGGCGCGCGCGGCCGGGCACCGATTGCAGGATCGCTTTCTGGAAGAGATCGCGGGATTGCGCGCACAGCATCAAGAGCGCGATCGACGTCGCGCCCGCGCCGTTGCCAAACAGCGTGACGTTGTTCGCATCGCCGCCAAAGGCCGCGATGTTGTCGTGCACCCAGCGCAGCGCTGCGATCTGATCCATCAAGCCGAAATTGCCGGAGCCGCTCTCCGTCAGCGCGGGATGCTCGAGCCAGCCGAGCGCGCCGAGCCGATAATTCACGGTGACGACGATGAGGCCGGCCTGGGCGAATCTTGCACCTTCGAACAGCGGATCGTTGGCGGTACCGCTGACAAAACCGCCGCCATGGATGAACACCATCACCGGCAGCGGCCCGTCGACGCCGAAGGGCCTGAATACGTTGAGCGTGAGGCAATCCTCGCGCGCGGCCGGCAGCGACGGCTGCAGACAGGGCGCGCCATAGTCGTAGGCCGTGCTCATCTCCGAACTCTCGGGCAGGTCCTGCGGTGGACGCCAGCGCAGGCTGCCGACCGGTGGCGCCGCATAGGCGAGCCCCTTGAAGGAGGCCACTTCGCCTTCGACCGCGCCGAGCATCTGGCCTGCGCGCGTCAGCGCAAATGGATACTGGCCGACCGGCTGGGCGACGGCGGGACCGGCGCAGAGCAATCCAAGAGCTGCAATGAGCGCAAGCAGGGATCGCATCTTCAGGGGATCTCGATGCGCGGAAATGGTCCCGGCAGGTTACGTCCGCAGGGCGCGGTCAGGCAAGCGTCGAAGCGTCAGCCAGAGCGCATACTCGTAAATTTCGGCGGCAAGGGTCTGCCAGACCGGCCACACCTTCGACAAGGACGGCCGGCACCGAGCGGGGTCACGGCTGCTTCCTGGCCATGGCCTTCTCGTCGAGCCGGAACAGCAGAAAATACCCCGCTGGCACGAAAAACAACGTGAACAACGACGCGACGGCAAGCCCGGACATCATGAGCACCGCCATCGGCTGCCACAAAGCGCCGCCCGCGATCGCCATTGGCGCCAAACCCAGGACCGTGGTCGCCGAGGTCAGCAGGATCGGACGCAGGCGCTTCTCCGACGCCGCGACAATGGCAGTGCGCAAATCCAGCTTCTCGCGCTCGATGTCGATCTGATCGATGAGCACGATCGCGTTGTTGATGATGATGCCGGAAAGGCTGATGATGCCGAGCGTGCCGAAGAACGAGAGCGGCTGTCCGGCGGCCAGCAGGCCGAAGGGGATGCCGATCAGGATCAGCGGTATGGTGATGAACGTCAGTAGCGTGCGGCGGAAAGAGTTGAATTGCAGGATGATCGCAAGAATCATCACGCCGAGGGCTGCGGGAAATCCCGCAACGAGCTTCTGGTTGGTTTCAGCGCTCTTCTGGATCTCGCCGGCGATATCGATGTGATATCCGCCGCTGAGGTCGAGCGACTGCAGGGCGGGGCGAATGGAGTCCAGCAGTTGCCCGGCCGTCAATGACGCGCTCCGCGCCGTCACCGTAATCGTCCGTTCCTGATTCTTGCGGCGGATCCGCGCCACGTCGAAGCCGGGTTTCAGCCTCGCGATCTGCGCAAGTGGAATGAGGGTCCCGTTTTTCGCAAAGGTTGCGCTGGTAAGACCTTCCAGACTCTCGGAGGTATGAGCGGTGGCCCGGAGCACGATCGGAATGAGGTTATCGCCTTCGCGATAGATCGACACCGCGGCTCCGCTGAAATAGGTATTGAGGAGCTGGGTGATTTCCTCCGAGGTAATTCCGAGCTGGCGCGCGCGATGCTGGTCGATATCGATCACCACCTTGATCAGCTTGTTGCCCCAATCGTCTTCGTTGTCGCGAATCCCGGGAGCGGCTTGAAACAGCGATCTCACGTTCCGGCTGAGCGCCAGCAGCCGGTCGCCGTCGGGTCCCGAAATCTCTACTTCGACAATGCCAGATTCCACCGAGCCCATCGCCAGCCGCTTGATCTTGAAACGCGCCTCCGGATGGTTGGCATAAAGATGGCTCCAGGCGCGATCCGCTGCTTTGACGGCGCTCCGATAATCGCCCGTGTTGATCAGGAAGAAGGCTGACGCGGGATCAGGCGCGATCGGCGTGAGCGTCAGATAGAATCTGGGGCCGCCGTCTCCGACGTAGAGGATATGGCTTGCGATCTCGGGATTCTGCGCCTTGTCGCCAAGCCATTTCGAAATGTCCAGCGCACGCGCTTCGGTTTGCGAAATGTCCGTTCCATCGGGCATGTTCATATAGATGAGGAACTGATTGCGCTCGCTCAGCGGAAACATCTGCTTCGGCAGACGGCCGAACTGCGTCAACGACAGCGCGACCAAGGCAACGCATCCGATCAACACGATAGGCGCATTGCGGAGCGCGATCTGCAATGCCGAACCATAGAGGCGCTGCAGACGGGACGGCGAAGTTTCCCCTTTGCGGGGAGCGTGCCCGCGGCCGATGAACCAAGCCGTGAGCGCAGGCAGGATGTAGAGCGCGGAAATCCAGGAACCGGCCAGTGTCAAGGCGACGACCGCGGCCAGCGAGAACGCATATTCGCCGGATGATCCCGGCAGCAGGAACAGCGGCAGAAAGGCCGCAATCGTCGTGATCGACGATATAGCAGTGGAAGGGCATACCGCTCGCCGGCCGCGAGACCCGCGGCTTGAGCCGGCACTCCCCGATCAATCCGGCTGACGATGTCCTCGACCATGACCACGCCATTGTCGACCAGAAGCCCAAGCGCGATGATGATGGCGGCGATCGAGACCTGCTCGAGCGCGATCCCGAAGACGCGCATACCGATGAGCGAGAACATCACGGCGAACGGGACGATCATCGCCGCGATGATCCCGGCGCGCAGGCCCAGAAACAAAACCACCAGCGCGGCAACGACGATGAAGGTCTGCCCCACGTTCGAAAGCGCCGAGTTGACGGATGCACGGACCTGCTCGGCCTGATAGGTCGCAAAATCGATCGCGTAGCCGATCGGAAGCTGCTGCTCGTAGTCGTGTGCGGCTGCGCGCAGTCTCCGGCCGAGCTGGGTGACGTCCTGATCGGGCTGCATGACCACACTCAGGACGACGGCGGGCCGTTCATCAAAGTAAACCGGCTTGATTTTGGGGGACGCATAGCCGCGGTGAACGGTCACGAGGTCAGCGAGCCGCACCAGATTGTCGCCCGCTCCGACCTTCGTCAGCATTGTCTCTATGGCGCGCACATTCGGAAAGTCGCCCGACGTCTCAAGCAGCAGGCGCGTACCATCCGCATTGATGGCGCCGGATGGCAGAACGACGTTCTGGCCCTGAAGGTCCTTGATCAGGGCATTCACCTGAACCCCGACCGCGGCAAGCTTGCGCGTGTCAAGCTCAAGCCAGACCCGTTCGTCCTGAACGCCCAACAGGTCGATCTTTGAGATTCCGGAGAGCAAATACAGCTTCTTGCGAAACTCCTCCGCGACATCCTTCATTTCGCGCTGGGAGAAGCCCTCGCCGGTGATGGCGATCGTGGCAATCGAAACATCGCCAAAGTCGCTGTTGACGAAAGGACCAATAACGCCCTCCGGCAATTCGACCTTGACGTCGCCCATCTTGTCGCGGAGACGCTGCCAGGCCGCGTTGACGTTGCCAACCTCATCCTTCAGGTCCACGTAAATCGTGAGGGCTCCTTCGGTTGCGAGCGTCCTGATGTCCTTGACCTCGGCAAGCTCGCGGATTTTGCGCTCGATCGGGATTGCAACGAGGTTTTCCAACCGGTCCGGCGCCATGCCCGGAAACAGCGCCGACACCACGGCGGTGCGGATGACGATGACGGGGTCCTCGCGCTTTGGGAAATTCGGATAGAGAACAACGCCGGCAAGCAGAAGGCAGATCATGACCGCGATGGTGAATCGCGACCGCGCAAGGCCAAATAGCGTGAGGAGATTCACGGTGCCTACTCCTGCACGGGGAGAAGCTTCACTTTTTGTCCGTCAGCCAGATAGGAAACGCCTGCGGACGCGACGATGTCGCCCGCGCCAAGACCCCCGGTCACGATCAGGCGATTGTCGCGAACTCCACCTACTGTGATATCGTGCCTTTTGACGGTCGAACTCTGGCCGTCATAGAGGAAGATGGTCGCCTTGCCCTGCAGCTCCTTTCCGCCCTCGGGCGCAAGAACGCTGAGCGGCAGCAGGAATCCACTTGATCCACCGGCGACCGGCTCTTCGAGAGTGACTTCGACCGACATGCCCGCGTTCAATCCGGGGGCGTTGTTATCGAGATGAACGACGACCGGAAATGCCGAGACCTGCTCCGCTTTCGAACCAAGTTCCTCGATCTCGCCCTTGAGCGAAACGTCGGGCATATCGGCGACCTTGACCGAGACCGGCTGGCCGACTTTCAGGCTCTGGAACGTCGGCGATGGCGCCAGAAAGGACATCTCGAACCGGTCGTCGCTGTACAGCGTCAGGATCGGCTGTCCGGCTGTGACCTGTGCGAACGACTTGACGTCGACGCGCGCCACCGTGCCTGAGAACGGCGCCACGAGCTTGCTTCGATCGAGATTGTGGTCTGCCAGCTCAAGTTGGCGCTTGGCCTGGTCGAGTTGTGCTTTGGAGGTCAACAGGGCGGCCTTGGATTGATCGTAGATCGCCTGCGTCGTGACGCCTTTCTTGAGCAGTTCGTCCTTGCGCTGGAAATCCGCCTCCGCATTGTCGGCCTGCGCCTGCGCCTGTTGCACGCCGGCGCTGGCCTGTTCAACCTGCGTCTGCAGCGAGCGCGGATCGATTTCCGCAAGCACCTCGCCCAACTGCACTTTCTGGCCGACGGCGAGGGTCAGAGCTTTCAATTGGCCCGCGATTTCGAATGAGAGGCTGCTCACGTCTGCTGGCTGCAGGACGGTGGGAAAGCGGCGAACCCGGCTTTCGGCCGCCGCGGAGACCTTATAGGCGCGAAGGCCGCGGACCGGCTGGTCGGAGGCCTGCGGCTCTTTCTGACCGCAGCCCGGCAAGCCTGGCATGAGCGCCGCGCAAATCAGGAATCGCAGGGGCGATCGAAGCATGGCCGGCTCCGTGCGGGGAGTTAACTTCGGCAGGTTGCATTCTTCCCCAAAGGAAGTCGCCTGCCAAGGGCGACTGGTCCGCTGCATGCCACCTTGGCGGGATCATCAACCAGCTTGGGCGTGGTGACCAGCGCCCGCCGGCTTCCGCCCCATCGGGCGCAATCCAAACTTGAAAAAGTCCGGCGGACGCGAGAGCATGACGCGCGCAATCCCATCGACCGCCCCCCAGTGGAGAGATCCATGGCTATCACGGAGGCTGACGTCAATGCGGCTCAACAGGCATGGTGCGATGGCCTGGTCGAGATCGGAAGAGTCCACAGAGCATCGGGAGATGTTCGGGCGACGGCCACAGCGTTGGTCGAAGGCCTTTACGACTATCGGGACGGTGTGGTGTTCTTCAAACCGACATTGGCACACGGCAAGCACACCTTTCGCAACACGGCGAAGGGCGCGCTGTCATACTTCATCGGCGGCGATCCCGACTTTCCCAACGACAAGGGTTTTGCCTTAAAGCCCTGGGCACGCGCCTGGTACGACAACAACGCTGCCGAAAATGGCATTCAGATCCACGGAACGATCGCCATCACGATGGGCAATGTCTATGCAGTCGACTATCAGGGCAACGAGATCATGGTCGACAAGACATTCGTGTTTCGCCTCTGTCGGGACGGTAAGCTCCGGCTTTGCGCCCACAAGTCCGCGCTGCCCTACGTTCCGGATGCCTGATTGAGCCCACGCCGCTGCCAGAGTGAACTCGCCGGCTCTGTCCGGGGAGTTGGAAAGGGGGGATGTTGTCAGCGTTCGCGGTCACGCGTGGCGATATTTTCGGCGGCCTCACTGCCGGCATCGTCGCCCTGCCGCTTTGCCTCGCGTTCGGCGTTGCCTCGGGCTTGGGGCCCGCCGCCGGATTATACGGCGGAATTATCCTGGGCATCGTTGCCGCGGTGGTGGGCGGCACGCCCGTCCAGATCTCCGGCCCGACGGCCCCCATGACGCTCATTGCAGCGAGCATTGTCGCGGCAAACACGCCATCGAATGGGCAGATGCAGCTTGGGCCGATTGTCGGCGTGTTCTGCCTCGCAGGTGCGTTGCAGGTGCTGTTCGGGGTCGCAAGGCTCGGCAATTACATTCGCTTCCTCCCCTACCCGGCGATCTCCGGCCTGATGACCGGCATCGGGATCATCATCATCATTCAGCAGATCTTCCCGATCGCGGGTCTGCAGTCGCCGTCGTCCAGTCCGGCCGAAATCCTGAAATCCCTGGGCGCTCTCACGCAAGGTGCTCGTCTCGATGCATTTCTGCTCGCGGCGGCGACCATTGCGATATCATTCGTTCTTCCGAGGTTTTTCTCGGCAGTGCCACCGTCTCTCGTCGCATTGATCTTGCTGACGAGCCTGGCGGTGGCTTTCGGCCTTTCTGCACCGACGATCGGAGATATTCCCAAGGGGCTGCCGGACTTCGTCCTGCCCCAGCTCAACTTAGCCGATCTCAAATTTGCTGTTGTCACCGCCTTTTAATTGGCATTCCTGGGCGCGATCGACGCTCTGACAACGTCGCTCGCCGCCGACAACATGACGAGGACGCATCACGACAGCAATCGAGAGCTCATCGGGCAAGGCGCCGGCAACATAGGGGCGGCGCTGTTTGGCGGCATTCCAGGCGCCGGTGCCTTCATGCGAACCGCCATCAATGTTCGCGCCGGCGGACGGCATCGCTCCTCGGGCGTGATTCATGGTCTTTTTCTGCTGGCCGTTCTCCTCGGTCTGTCGAGCGTGGTGCGGTACATTCCTCATGCCGTCCTGTCGGGAATTCTGGTCAGTGCCGGGCTAGGCATCATCGATTATCGCAGCCTCGGTCATCTGTTCCGCGCCCCGCGCGGCGACACCTGGATCATGCTGATCGTGGTTGTGCTGACGGTATTCACCGATCTGATCACCGCGATCGGCACCGGCGCCGTGCTCGCTTCGCTGATCTTCATGACCAAGATTGCGCGCGCAATGGAACAGGGCACGACCCTGACGCTGATCGAGGACGAGCTGTGGCAGGATGAAGTCGAGATTCCGGACGGCCTGAAGCAACGGCTGCTGATCAAGCACGTCAACGGGCCGTTGTTCTTTGGTTTTGTCTATGCGTTTCGGCGCATTGCCGAGCGGGCGACGGACGGCAAGATGCTGGTGCTGCGCATGGAGCGCGTAACCTACATGGACCAATCCGGAATCTATGCACTCGGGGACGTGCTGGTCGACCTGGAAGCCGCTGGATTGAAGGTGTTTGTCGTCGGGCTTGCTCGAGACCAGATCGACCAGCTCGAGGCGATGCACATTATTCCGGACCTCTTGTCCGAGGAGAGCATCTTCCCGAGTTTCGACAGCTTCAAACAGAGGCTCCCCGCCATAGTGGAGGAGCTAAGCCGCGCGAGCGACGCTGGACCGCCGCTGAAATCGATGACAGGCTGAGTCCACGCCCTAACCGCCCTTGGCGATGATCTCCGCGAGTGCGCGCCGCGCGATGATGCCGAGTTCGCCAAGGGTGGAATGGCCGGATTGTGCAGCCTGGATCAGGCGCTCGGCGATGAACCTGCGACTGTCGTGATTGCCGCCATGCGGCAATTGCCGGCACGTCTGCTCCAGGACGACGTCCATGTTGGCTTTGGTTCGCTCACTCAAATCTGTCATGACGCCCGGCTGCTACGCGTGGCTAGTAGCCGCAAGCATACACAGGCGGATCGTCCATGATTAGCCCGGGCAATCACGGCCATCGTGCATCGCATGCGTGCATCGAGGCAACGTTCGCGCCGCCATGATGCCGCAAATGGGACTACCGAAGATTGCACTTGTTCTGATGACAAGCCGAGCCTGCCGGACTAGCCTGCGGGCAAACAAAAGACACGGGAGGAATAACCATGCCGGAAGCAATGGTCGCCGCACGTCCGTCCGAAGGGGCTGATGGAACCGTCCAGCAAGTCGATGTTGCCGTGGTCGGCGCCGGATTTGCCGGCCTCTATCTGCTCCATCGCCTGCGCAAGGCCGGCCTGTCGGCCGTCGGGCTCGAGGAAGCCGGCGATGTCGGCGGCACCTGGTATTGGAACCGTTATCCCGGCGCGCGCTGCGATATCCAGACCATCGACTACGGCTACACGTTCGACCCGGAACTCGACAAGGCATGGACCTGGTCGGAGAAATACGCGACCCAGCCCGAGATCCTGCGCTATCTCGGCTTCGTCGCCGATCGCTACGATCTCAGGCGCGACATTCGCTTCGGGACCAAGGTCACCGCAGCCAAATGGGACGAGAAGGCCGAGCGCTGGCAACTCACCACGAACAACGGCGCCGCGGTCTCCTGCCGCTTCTACATCATGGCGACAGGCTGTCTCTCCGCGCCGAAACCGCCGGAGATCGACGGCGTCAAGGATTTCAGGGGCGAGGTCTATTTCACCGGACGCTGGCCGCATGACGGCGTCAACCTCGCGGGAAAGCGCGTCGCCGTGATCGGCACCGGCTCGTCCGGCATTCAATCGATCCCGGTGATCGCCGAGCAGGCCGCACATCTGACCGTATTCCAGCGCACGCCGAATTTCGCGCTGCCCGCCCATAACGGCCCCTCGCCGGCAGATCGCAGGGACCTGTTCCAGAGCGACCGCGCGGCCTATCGCGCACAGGCACGCCAGTCGATGTCCGGGGTGCCCTATCCGCAGCAGACCGTCGTCAGCTGGCAGCTCAGCGATGCCGAGCGTCGCGAGCGGTTCGAGCGTGCCTGGGCCGCCGGCGACCTCGTCCACATCCTGACGCAGCTCTGGGCCGACCAGGCGGTCGATGTCGACGGCAACAAGATCGTCCAGGACCTGATCCGCGAAAAGATCCGCGCCGCCGTCAGGGATCCCGAGACGGCGGCGGCGCTGATGCCGGACGATCATCCGTTTGGCGCCAAACGCCCCTGCCTCGAGACCAATTATTACGCGACCTACAACCGGCCCAACGTCACGCTGGTCAATCTGCGCCAGGAGCCGATCAAGGCGATCACCGCAGGCGGCATCACGACGGCCAAGCGCAGCGTCGACGTGGATGTCATCGTGTTCGCGACCGGCTTCGACGCCATGACCGGCGCGATCCGCGCCGTGCATCCGATCACCGGACGCGACGGCAAGTCGCTGACCGATGTCTGGGCGCAGGGGCCGCAGAGCTATCTGGGGCTCACGGTCGCGGGCTTCCCGAACTTCTTCATGATCACCGGGCCCGGCAGCCCGTCGGTGCTGTCGAACATGGCTGTTTCGATCGAGCAGCATGTCGACTGGGTCGTGGATCGGCTCAAAGCGCTGCACGAGGCCGGCTTCACCACGATCGAGCCGACCGAGACGGCGCAGGCCGGCTGGAACAGGCATATGGCCGACTGCTCGATGCTGACGCTGCACCGGCTCGCCAACACCTGGTACACGGGCGCCAACGTGCCCGGCAAGGTGCAGGGCCTGATGCCCTATACCGGCGGCGTCGGTCCCTATCGCAGCATCTGCGACGAAGTCGTCAGCCGCGGCATGCTCGGCTTCAGGCTGACCGGCCCCAACGTCGCAGCACAGTGCAATGACGGCGAGGTGGTGCGGCTGCAGCCGGACGTGCGGCTGGTGCTGAACCTGCTCGCCTCGCTGAACCTGCCGCCGATCGAATCGATGGGGGCGGCCGGCGCGCGCGCCTTCGTCAACGAATTCAACAAGGGTCGGCCTGCGGGACGGCCGATCGGCGACATCGTCGACGGCACGCTCCCCGGTGCCGACGGCCCGCTGCCCTATCGCGTCTACAAGCCGGCAACGCCGGGCCCGCATCAGGTCGTGGTCTATTTCCACGGCGGCGGCTGGGTGCTCGGCGATCAGCAGTCGGATGAGCCGTTCTGCCGCGACATGGTGCGGCGGACCGGCATGATGTTCGTCAGCGTCGGCTATCGCCACGCCCCGGAGCATCGCTTCCCGGCCGCGGCCGAGGACGGCTATGCCGCGACGCGCTGGATCTCGGAGCATCTGGCCGAGCTCGGCGGCATACAGAGCCCGGTGCTGGTCGCCGGCTGGAGCGCCGGCGGCAACATCGCCGCCGTCACCTGCCAGCTCGCGCGCGACCGCGGCGGGCCGCAGATTGCGGGTCAGCTGCTGGTGTGTCCGGTGACGGACAGCAGCTTCGACCGGCCCTCCTACAACGACAATGCGACCGGCTACTTCCTGACGCGGTCGCTGATGTACTGGTTCTGGGACCTGTACTGCTCACCTGATGATCGCACCGATCCGCGCGTCTCGCCGCTGCGCGGCAAGGTTTCAGACCTGCCGCCGGCCTTCATCGTCACCTGCGAGTTCGATCCGCTCCGGGACGAGGGCATCGCCTATGCCGAGGCGATGGCCGCCGCCGGCGTCCCGGTCGAGCAGCTCAAGGCGCACGGCCATTTCCACTCGTCCTTTGTGATGGTGGACGTGGTGATCACAGGCGTCCAGGGCCGCGTCCAGATGGCGCAAGCCCTGCGGCGCTTTGCAGGGCTTGCGCCGGAGGTCAGAAGCGACGACAGAACCCACGGCGATGTGAGCCCAGGGGACAAAATCGCAGCGGCCGCGAGTTGAGCAGCCATCGGCCGGGAACCTTTTCGCGGCCGCCGCGTTGTCGGTGCATGGCATTGAGATGCAGCGATGGGTAATGGGCCCTGGCACGCAAGGCTCGCGTGTCAGGGTTCTTTTTGCGTGAGGCGGGGCTATGGGGGACGCATCATCTTCGGCGACAAAGGTCGATTTCAGCGCGCTCGCCGTGCTGCAGAAATGGCCGTCTCTCGGAAATCAGCGCCGGCCGGACCGCGAACCCTATCAGGTCAGCGAGGGCACGCTCGATGCCTGCATCACGGCATTCATGCAGAAGCCGGCACCATCAAGGCATCTCTATGAAATCCGCACGGCGGCACAGCCGCCGCTGGTGACCGATATTCTCTCAGCCGAGCACGTCATCGAGCTGTCGCGCTTGAGAGAATTTCTCTGAACCGCAGGTGAACACCGCGGCCTGCCTTGCAACGAACGTCTTATCCGCATCCCGGAATCTGCAGGAACATTCTTCCTAATTTTCCCGTTAACGGAGATCGGAAAGCCGAGACGTGAGCAATCCAATGCTTGAAGCTGGCGTATCCTCCCCGGTCGTGCCCTATGGCGCCGACCAGACTCTGTTCGTGGTGATCGATCGCCTCGACGAGACCACTGAAATTCGCGTCGAGCGAAGCGATCTCGATGCAGCGATCAACGAGCTCGTCGCGGGCTGCTTCAACGATCCCATCAAGGTGATCTCGTTCAACACGCTCGAGCACTGGATGAAAGACATCTCGACCGATGTTGTCGATGAAATCCAGGCGCGCTGCGATATCGACGGCGTGACGCTGCCTGATTATCTCAGCGATTTCGTCGAGAGCCATAGCTGAGCGCGCGGCCATCGCGACAGGCTTGCGGCAACAAAAAGCGCCGCTTCCGCGGCGCTTTTTCGCGTCTGCATCACGCTCTCAATGATGCCAGAAGATTGCCAGCAGCAGGATGATCGGCAGCGGCACGCCAAGCAACCAAAGCAAAGCACCTCGTCCAAAGCCCATGATTTCCTCCTCCATGGTCATGACTGACATGACGCCGGAGCGAAGAAGAAGTTCCGCAGCTATCGGAGAGGGCAAATGCGTTCAGAGCATGGATCTAAAGCGCGATAAGATTGGGTTGAATCGTCAGCGCGCTTTGGCTCCTTGTTTGAGCATGATCTCCGCGCAAACACGTTCCGCTGATGTCGCGAGGGAAAACCGCTTCACGCTTTTCCGGATCATGCTCTCACGGCGTCAGCCGCGCCGTCTGGCGGCGATGACCTCGATCTCGCGGCGGCGCTCGCCGGCGAAGGTCAGCAGCTTTTCGATCGTGGGCGTATCCGTGATCCGTTTGGCAAGCCGCTCGGCGCGCGCCGCCTGATCTTCAAGATACTGGATCGTGTTCAAGCGGCGTCTCCCCCAAAGCCACGAATTGCAGGACGCCCATGGTGCGGGAGAGCCGCTAAAAGTCGGTTAAGCGCGGATCATGCTCTATCGCACGACATCGAGCCTGACATTGGCGAGGCCCTTGTCGACCATGCCGAGCGCCTCGGCCGCGGACGGCGAGATATCGACGACGCGCCCGCGCACAAAAGGCCCGCGGTCGTTGACCCTGACGGTCACGAAGCGGCCGGAGGAGACATCGGTGACGCGCAGCTTGGTCCCGAACGGCAGCGTGGGATGGGCCGCAGTCATTTCGTTCCTGTCGAACCTCTCCCCGCTCGCGGTCTCCGTGTCCGAATAGAAGCTCGCCAGGCCCTGCGCTCCCGTCGATTTGGCGTTCGCTGTCGCGCTGGACCGATGCGGCCTGTAGATCGGTCGTGGATGCAGCGCCGCGACGCGGTGCGGGTGCTCGATTGCAGCTTGCTTTGTGGTTGGAGCGAGATCGGCCCTCTGGCGGCCAACCGGTGATTGCGCGCAGGCGGCGAGCGATGCGGCCCCCATGATGGCGAGCAGCAACCGGGACGCGGTTGCCGGCGAAGCCAGGGTCGTTTCGGCACGTGCAATGCAAGACATGATGCGCCCTCCGAACACGCCCTGAGTTTCGGTGGGCAATGAGGGCAGAACCTTGGCTGAACAAAAGCGGCCTTGCGGCCGCCATCGTTTCGCGCCGGCTGTGATGAATCCACCACAGTCACCTGTCCTGAATCGAGACAAAATGGCGAGAAATCAGCCCGATACGACGCGCCAGACCACCATGTGCGGCTCCGGCGCCGGCTCACTGGTCTCGA
Organism: Bradyrhizobium sp. CCBAU 45384; assembly: GCF_028128665.1. Lineage (NCBI taxonomy): Bacteria > Pseudomonadati > Pseudomonadota > Alphaproteobacteria > Hyphomicrobiales > Nitrobacteraceae > Bradyrhizobium > Bradyrhizobium sp. CCBAU 45384. Next base: position 389,984 of record NZ_LBIZ01000118.1, on the reverse strand, counting down.
GGTTCCCCCTGATGAGCCGCGCGAGCTCGCGTCGATAGAGCATCCGCCAGCCGGTTTTCAGGCTGACAAGAAAGTCGAGCTCCCGCTGCGTCAGCATGCACATCATGAACCCGATCCGCCTGCGGGCCGCACCTGAGGTCCCAAGTTGGCGGCTGTATCCTTTCGCGGCAAACTACCAAGCGTAGTGTTACACAACGTAACGCTTGCGGCGGGTGGGCGCAAGCCGGGATCGCCGGTCTCCCTCCCGATCACGGCAACGCGAACGCGCAGCTAGAAATTCGGCCCGAGCGCGATCTTGGTGATCGTCCCGTTCCTGACACCGATGCGCCATTCCGCCGAGCCGTTGGCGAACTGGGCGAGATAGATGTCGCTGTCGAGCGCGGTCACGCCACGGAACGAGACGGCACGGAGCGCACCGAGCCGCGCCAGGATCGCCTGGTCGAACGGAAGCTGCGCACGCGTGACGTTGGCGACCTCGGTCGTCATATGATCGTAGTCGGGCCGCCCCTTGCCGACACCCTCGATATACTGCCGCAGCATCGCCTCGCCATTGGCGATCGGAACGGCACGACGCGCGGCGCGCCCCAGCCGCGTCCCGAGATTCGCGGCCTCGACATTGTGGAAGCGCGTCTGCCGCCCCGGCACCAGGATCTCCACGCATTTCCCTGATTTGTCGGCAATGACCCACGGATTGTTCACGGTGGTCAGCGTCACCCAGGTCATGTCTGACCTGACGACGCTCTGCGCCTTGCGTTCGCCATTCGCATCGAGATTGAAGACCTGAATGTCGTCCTCGGTCTCGTTGTAGAGCATGATCCTGATCGGCGACGTGCCGGCACGGCCGCGCACATTCGCCTCTTCCGAACAGGGGACGATGCCGCCGAGCTCGTCATTGCCGTCGGGCCGGAAGATCACGTCACCTGCCTTGCCGTCGGGCTCGATCAGCAGACGGAACTCCGCGGTGCCGTTCTCGAACTTGGCGCCATAGATGTCGTAGCCACCGGGCCCGACGCCGCGGAAGAAGATCGACTCGACCGCGCCGAGCGCGGCGAAGGTCGCGCGCAATTCATCGAGGCGACGACGGATGTTGTCGGCGAGCGGCGCGCTCATCCGATCATAGCTCGGCGTGCCGCGGCGCATATCCTCGATCCCTTTCAGGATCATCTCCTTGCTGCCGGCCGCGGGGACCTGCTCCCTGAACCTGTCAGGCACTTCCGCGAGGCGGCGGGCGAAGTCGGCCTCGATCGCCTGGGCCTGCGCCGCGTCGATCCGCGAGGCCAGGCGCGCGCCGGACGCGACGTTCTGGACCAGCACGCGAGACACGCTCGCCTGTTCATCACGCAGGAAGATCAGGAGATGATCGCCGTGGACGGAGAAGGCGTCGGTGCCTTCAGGCAGCGCCAGTGATCGGCCCTGCCCGGTCTCCTGCACCTGCAGACCTTCGCCGTCGCGCCTGACGGTGAGCACGCGGTTCGGCGCGATCCTGTACCAGCCGACATATTGATCAAGCGACGCCGGACCTGTCGTCGGCGCCGGCATGGCGGCAACGTGGACGGCGCGCACGTCGCGGCCGTGCAAATGCAGCGTCAGCTCGGACGAGCGATGCTGCAGATCGATGGGAAACGTGATCTCGCCAAATGCCGCCGCGTAGGACGCGGTGCCGTCGCTCGCAACGGCCAAGGGCTGCCTGCGCTGGCCGGTGAGTTGACCGTAGAGCTCGTCGCCCTCGCGGAAGACCGCGAACACCGAAGCCGGACTCATGGCGTAGAAATTCACTGACGGATGGTAATGCTCGGCCGGCACGAGACCGAGATCAGCCCCGGCGGGTACAGGATCCGGCATGCGGTAGGCGATCATGCCGGCCGACACGATCACGACGGGCACGATCGACGCCGCGATCCACAGCCGCTTGCGCCAGCCGACCGCCGCGGGCATGGCAGCGGCAGCGATGATGCGCTCGACCCGCGCGCGCACGCTCGAGACCTGCGCCATCGCAAGCTCCATTGGCCGCGGCTTCACGGACGTCGCGACGTCGAGCAGGATCTCCGCATAGGACAGCCGGTCGTCGATCATCTCGATGGCGCGGGCGTCGCTGATGATCTCGGCAAGCTCGGCCAGACGCGCCAGCTGCCACCACGAGAACGGGCTGAACCAGAACATCGCGCGATTGAGCGAGGCCAGCAAAAGAACATAGAAATCGCCATTGGCAACATGCGCGCCCTCATGCGCGAGCACCGCGAGGCGCTTCTTGGCGTCCCAGCCGAAAAACTGCGGCGGCACCAGGATGGTCGAGCCGAAGGTGACGGGGCCGCCGACGTCGCGGCTGACGCGCACGTCCGCGCCGATCATGCCCTTCACCGGCTTTGCGGCGCGCACCAGACGCCAGGTCAGGCACAGGCCGATGGCGAGCCGCATCAGCAACAGGGCGGCGACGCAGGCATAAACGGTGGTGGCAACCGTCCACCCGTCGATCGAGATGCCGTGCTTCGCCATCGGAGCGATGGCAGTGCCAGGCGCGATCGGCAGGGACGGCGGCGGCCGGTCCAGCATCGCGATATCGGCCGGCCAGGCTTCATCCGTCACCGGCGTGGACAAGGGCAGCCGGTCGAGGGTGAGCGTCGGCCAGTGCATCACGAATGGCATCGCCAGCGATGCCAGCAGCACGACCACCCACACCGTCATGTGCACGTGCGGATTGCGCACGCGAAACACGGTGAGACCGATCCAGACGACGCCTCCCAGCGCAAAGGAGCGCAACGCCGCCTCAGCCAGAGCTGCGATCATTCCTTTTTACTCCCCTCGCCTTCTTCGCCTTGGCCACCTGGTCCGCCAGCGCGCGCAATTGCTGCTGGTCGAGCATCGCATTGTCCACCATGCCGACGAGGACTTCCTCCATCGAGCCGTTGCAGAACCAGTCGACGATGCGCTGCACCGCCTTGGCCGCGACCCGGGCACGCGCCTCGGTGGCGTGGTAGACGTAAGTGCGTCCGTCAACCGTGTGGCGAGCATAGCCTTTTTCTTCGAGGCGGCGCAGCACCGTCCGCACCGTGGATTCCTTCAGACGCCGCGACAGGCGCTCGCGCACGATTTCGGCCGTGACCGGCCCATGGGCCCATACTATCTGCATGACCTCGTGCTCGAGATCGCCCAGGTCGGGCAAACGATCGTCCATGGTGGCTGACCTATTGAGATTCTTGTAACGCTACGGAGCGTCGCACATAAGGCCACGACAGACAATCGCGATTCCGGGCGTGGCGGGCAGCTTGCTTTTCGGCCATCCTTCGAGACGCCCGCCTGCGGCGGGCCCTCAGGATGAGGTGGTGCTTGCGGCGAGATATGAGACCCTCATGGTGAGGAGCCCGCCAAAGCGGGCGTCTCGAACCATGCAGGCCGAGCTTTCCCGGCAGTCTCCAGCCGTCCCAGGCCTCAGTATTTCGGCTCGTACATCTGCGACTGGACCAGGCCCTTGACGTCGTTGGGCGCGGGCCCGTCCGCAAGCCCCCGCTGATAGGCGACATCAGCCACGGCCGCCGCGATGCGCGCCGAGACCTCCCGTATGCGCGGCAGCGCCGGATACAGGCTGCCCTGATCGAGATCCTCCTTGCCGACGCAATTGGCGAGCGTATGAGCGGCTGCCATGAACATTTCGTCGGTCACGAGCCGCGAGCGGCTGGCGATGACGCCGAGGCCGACGCCCGGGAAGATGTAGGAGTTATTGCCCTGGCGCGGCACGAAGGTGCGGCCATTGAGCGTGACCGGGTCATAGGGACTGCCGCAGGCGAACAGCGCCCGGCCCTCGGTGTAGCGATAGGCATCCTCCGCCGAGCACTCGGCCTTCGAGGTCGGATTGGACAGCGCGAACACGATCGGCTGCTCGTTGAGCTCGGCCATCGTCTTGAGCACCTCGGGCGTGAAGGCGCCGCCGACCGCGGCGACGCCGATGATGGCCGTCGGCTTCAGCGTCTTGATCGCGGTAAGGAAGTCGGCGATCGGCGCCTGGTCGGTGTGGGCATAGCGCAGCTTGTGGCCGGAGAGGCCGTCGCGGCCGCTGACGACGAGGCCGCGGGAATCCACCAGCCAGTTGCGCCGGAGTGCCTCGGCTTCCGTTGCGCCCTCCGCCATCATGGCGGAGACGACGAGATCGGCGATGCCGGTCGCTGCCTCACCCGCACCCAGGAACAGGATGCGCTGATCCCGGAGCTTGCCGCCGTTCACTTTCAGCGCCGAGAACAGGCCGGCGAGCGCGACGGCCGCGGTACCCTGGATGTCGTCGTTGAAAACGCAGGCCTCGTCCCGATACTTGTGCAGCAGCTTGAACGCCGAATGATTGGCGAAATCCTCGAACTGGATCAGCACGCCGGGGAAGGTCTGTCGCGCGGCGGTCATGAACTCGTCGACGAAGCTGTCATAGGCTTCGCCCGTAAGGCGCCGCTCGCGCAGGCCGAGATAATAGGGATCGCTCAGCAATTCCTCGTTGTTGGTGCCGACGTCGAGCACGATGGGCAGGCACGCTTCCGGATGCACGCCGGCGCAGGCCGAATAGAGCGACAGCTTGCCGACGGGAATTCCCATGCCATTGGCACCGAGATCGCCCAATCCCAAGATGCGCTCGCCATCGGTGACGACGATCAACTTGGCCTGATAAGGCCAGTTCTTCAGAACCTCGCCAATCTGACCGCGCTCGCGCGAGGAGATGAACATGCCGCGCGGGCGCTGAAAGATCAGGCCAAACTTCTGGCAGGCGAGCCCGACCGTCGGGGTGTAAATGATCGGCTGGATCTCATCGATGTTGTCGACGACAACACGAAAGAACAGCGCTTCGTTGCGGTCATGCAGCGCATTCAGGGCGACGTATTTTTCGAGGTCGGTCGGCAGCGAGCGTAGATTGATCAGCACGCGCTCGACCTGCTCCTCGATCGTCAGGACGCAAGCTGGCAGCAAGCCGCGCAGCCCGAGTGCATCGCGCTCGGCTTCCGTGAAGGCCGTGCCCTTGTTGAGCAGGGGATCGCGCAGCAGCGTCATGCCGTGCGTGGTGTCGGATGATATCGAATGGGCGCTGACCCGAGCAGGTCTATTCACGAATTCCCCCAGGGAGTTTCTTATTGAAGGGCAGGCATTGTCCGCCACCGTCCCTCTGAGATCAAGGACGTTGCCCCCTGGGCCGCGATTGTGATCTCGCACCGCAGCGAGACTTTCGCGGGGGATCCGCAGGTTATTCTCTCCCCTCGTCATTCCGGGACGCGACGAAGTCGCGGGCCCGGAATCCATCAGGCCGCAGAACTGTCGTGCGATGGATTCTCAGGTGCGCAATTGCGCACCGTAGTACGCGCTGACGCGCGCCCCGGAATGACCGGAAATCCTCAGGAGGCAAGCCGGAAAATCCTGCGCGGTTATCCGGCCGCCCGTCTCGGCGTCAGGTTGGCGGCAAGATCGGCCGGCGGCGCGACATGCATCAAAATGGTCTGGGTCGCGGATGCGACCTCGATGCCGTTCTGCTGGAAGCGCTGCTTCATGCGACGGTTGAATTCGCGCTGGACCGGCCAGCGGCCGGCCTCGGTGCAGCGGATCTGACCGACGATCGACACCATCGCACCATCGACCTTGTCGATGCCCCAAAGCTCGAGGTCACCGCGGATCAGCGGGCGGAATTCGCTCTCGCGGCGCATCTCCTCGACGATGTCCTTGAGGATCTGGCCGGCGCGATCGGTGTCCTCCTTGTAGGCGACATTGACGCTGACGGAGGCGTTGCCGGCGCCGCGGCTGGCATTGGTGATGGTCGTCACCGCGCTGAACGGCACGATGTGCAGGGCGCCGTCGCCCGCACGCAGGCGAATGGTGCGGATCGAGACGTTCTCGACCACGCCTGTGAGCCCCGACACGCTGACCGTGTCGCCGACTTGCACCGTGTTCTCCAGCAGCAGGAACAGGCCTGTGATGAGATCCTGCACCAGTTTCTGCGAGCCGAAGCCGATGGCGATGCCGACGATGCCGGCGCCCGCGAGCAGCGGCGCGACATTGACGCCGATTTCGCTGAGCGCGGTGAGGCCGACGACGGTGGCGATGAGGCACAACAGCGCCGTGCGCAGCATCGGCTGGAAGGTGCGCAGCCGCGCGGCGCGGGCATAGTGCCCGTCGCGCGACAGCGTGTTGATCTGGCGATCCAGCAGTGCATTGCTGGCCTCCCAGATCGCCGCGGCGATGACGACGGCGACGCCGATCGTCGCCACCGCCGACAGCAGCCGGCCGCCGATCTGGCCGCCATAGAACCAGACGATGGCGTCGACGCCCCAGACCTCAAGCACGGCGACGAAGCCGATGAAGGCAATGACGCCGGAGACGATCCTGCGCAGCAGCGGCAGATAGCGATTGGCGCGGATTTCCAGGCCAGGAAAGCGATGGAGAATTTCCGGCTGGATGCGGAAGCCGCGGTCGATCAGGCTCAGCGTCACCATGATGGCGACGCGTGTCATCAGCGCCACCACGACGGTCCCGACGAAATATTGCAGCAGCAGCGAATAGCCATTGCGGATGTTCAGCGCCCAGACCGCCCACAGCGCGAGGTCGAGCGCGATTGCAAGATAATGCCAGCCGCCGGCGATGCGATTGCGCAGACGCGCCGCAATGCCCTGCCGTTCGGCGGGCGAGCGAATGGCGTCGGCCACCTGACGGCGGCATTGCAGAATGATGACCACGATGAAGAGATGGACGACCAGCATCACCATGCGCAGCAGCGCGGCATAGCCGGTGCGGGGCAAGCCGAGCAGGAGGGCGACATTGGCAAGGGCGATGCCGGACACGCCAACGCCGACGATGCGGCGGGCCCAGATCTCGACATAGGCCGCGGTCTCGGCTCGGACCGGAAACAGGCCGAACGGTCCCGCCAGGGCACGGACGATGCAGATGAGCCCGCGTGAGAACGCATAGGCATTGACGACCGCGAGGATCACGAGACGGACCGTTGCGGGTTCGCCGATCTCTGTTCCGAGCAGCGCGGTCGAAAGACCGACGAAAACGAACGCCGGCAGCAACTCGAGCACGAGCCGTCCGAGCACCAAGGGCAGCCGCAGCAGCAATTGCCAGACGCGAGCGAGGCTGTGACGGTGCCTGTGCAATTCGGCCGCGGGAGTGACCTCAGTGACCGATGACGGCGGATCTGCAATGGGAAGCGACTGGGCCGACAGGCGTGCGGTCTGCGGCACTCGTCCTTCGAGGAAGGCAACGGGACGCCGGATCAGGCGGACAATCACCCATTCCGCCGCGAGCGCGCAGCCGAACACCAGTGCCAGCTTCCAGGCGATCTCGATCAGCAAATGATAGGCATCAGGGTCATTCGCGGTCCGCACGATCCAGTAATAGAATGCCGGGAAATTCGTGAGCGTCCGCGCCATGTCGGCAACGTCGCGCGAAATCTCGCCGATCTCCTCGGACACGGTCAGCAGAAGCTGTGCGCCGAGTCCATCGGACGAGAGCGGGATTGGCGACTTCTGCTCCGGCTCCGGCGCCGGCGGCCGCTGTTCGCCCGACGCATTGGCGATCGCGCGCAGTGTGTCGATCATCAGCGCGCGCTTCTTGTCGTCCTGAAGCGTCTCCAGCGCCCGCTTGGCCTCGTCGGGCGACAGTGAGGCCGCGCTCTTGGCGGCGGGCGCAGGCGGCTCTGCCTGGACGGGGGAGAAAGATGAGAGCGCGAGAAGGAAGGCTGCGACAAGCACCGAGGCGAACTTATGCGACACGCGGATTCCCTAAAAAATGACATGCGCTGGCAGCGGTCGAATCGTCGCCGCACCAAACGCATGCGTCATGTCGGAAGCCGCTATTCGCCCCGATCGTATGTCGGAAGTTTGCCGGTGAGGCGACGATCTCTAGGCATTTCATCTCATGCAGCGAACGCGTCGAAAACGCACAGCGCCGGGCAGGTAGGGGCTCTGCCTTACTGTCTGCAGCCCACTAAACCTTGACCCGGCGTGCCGTTCGCGGTTTCTGCCGCTATGCGATAGTCCGAACGAGCTCCATCGCACTTAACGCGGCTGGATTTGCGGAGGTGGAGTCATAGACCTCCCCTTGCTCATGAGGTGGACGTTACGCGTCGCGCTGATCGCGACCACAGCCATGCTCCTCCCATGACATAAAACTGTCAAGCGGGATCAATGTCGCCAAGGATCACATTTGCACAGCTGTTCCGGGACAGACTGACCGCATAGGAGCCGCGTAGGAGCGCGGAATAAATCCCTCTCCGCAGCGTTTGTGTGAAAGACGATCTCCGCCTCCCTCGCCCTCCCTTTTTCAGAAAGCCAGAGATGAAAGCATTATCCTGCATCGCCGCTCTCGCGGTCCTCGTCACCGGTTCAGCTCTCGCGCAGACGCCGCCGCAGACCTCGACGAAGAAAGTAGAGGGCACCGACAATGTCTACATCTTCCGCTATGGCGGCCATCAGTCGATGTTCGTGGTGACTCCGAAAGGCGTGATCGCGACCGACCCGATCTCCTATTTGCGTCCGGCAAAGCCCTATATTGACGCGATCAAGGCCGTGACCGACAAGCCGATCAAATACGTCATCTACAGCCACCACCATTACGATCACATCGCCGGCGGCCAGCCGTTCAAGGATCTCGGCGCCACCTTTATCGCGCATCGCCGCACCAAGGAGCGGCTGCTCGAGCTCAAGAAGCAGAATTCGCTTCTAGCCGATGTCGTGATGCCGGACCAGTTGGTCGACAACCAGAAGATCATCACGCTCGGCGGCACCACGCTGGAGCTCGACTATGTCGGCCGCAACCATTCCGACAATTCGCTGGTGATGCGGCTGCCGAAGGAGAAAATCATCTTCGTGGTCGATTTCGCGCCGATCGAATCCGTCCAGTTCCGCAACATCCCAGATAACGCCTCGCCGCTGGAATATATCGCCTCGCTGAAGAAGCTGGCCTCCCTCGATTGGGAGCGGATGATCCCCGGCCATCCCAGCGCCGGCGGCCGGCTCGGCACCAAGAAGGACGTCGAGGACGACATTGCCTACATGGAAGATCTCTCGGCGGAGGTGAAGAAAGCCGCCGATGCCGGCAAGTGCTTCGACACCGCGATGAAGGAAGTGAAGCTGCCGAAATACGAGAAATGGGCGAATTACGAGGCGGGCCTGCCCGCCAATGTCGAGCGCTTCTGCTACTGGTGGGGACGCGGCTATTAGGAGCTTGCACAGGCGCGACGAGCTTCGCTCGCGCTGAAATCGTAGGGTGGGCAAAGGCGCGCAAGCGCCGTGCCCACCATCCGTCTCGGATACAGAACGTGGGCACGCTTGCGCTTTGCCACCCTACGAGAGCTGTCGCGATGATGACATCATGCCCCTGTTTTGCCCGACGGATCAACCAATTTTTCTAAAAATCAGAATATCGAGCGCATGCACCGGCAAGCTATTGATTCCATGACCCAAGGCTACTGTGCATGGGGTTGTTTTCGAACTTTTTCTCGATGGCCGGCTCTCAGCGGCCTAGAGAAACATGTCCGTCAGGTCGACCGTCGAGGACTTTCCGATCCGGTCAAAGTTTTGCGTCAGCCAGCTTCGCGCGGCCTCGCGGCCCTCATCGCGCAGACGACACAACAGGCTCCATTCGGGATGGAACTGGGTCGCCGTTCCGAGCTGCGACATCAGCTGGTCGTTTCCGATCCAGTGCATGAACATGCGGCTGTGCGTGTTGGGATCGAGCTCGCCCTCGTCGATGAGCCGGGTCGCGAAGGCAATCGCGCGCATCTCGCGCATCAGTGACGAGTTGAAGCTGATCTCGTTGATGCGATGGAGGACGTCGGCGGCGCTTGCCGGAAGCTCGTCACGCCGGATCGCGGTCACCTGCACGATGATGACGTCGTGACTGCCCTTGCGATAGATCAGCGGAAAGATCGCGGGATTCCCCAGATAGCCGCCATCCCAATAGTGCTCGCCGTCGATTTCGACCGCCTGGAAATAGGGCGGCAGGCAGGCCGACGCGAGCACGGTCTCTGCGCTGAGCAGCGGCGTCTGGAACACCTTGATCTTGCCGGTTCGGACATTGGTGGCGTTGAGAAAGAGCTGCGGTGCGTCCGGCGACGAATTGAGCCGGTCGAAATCGATGACGCGTTGCAGCAAGGACCGGAGCGGATTGAAGTGGAACGGGTTGAGCAGGTTCGGTGGCACCGTGTGCGTCAGCGTATGGATGAAGGCGTGGACGGGGTGATATTCCGGCGGCAGCTTGAGGGCCTGGATCACCTGGTTGACTGGTGAAAACAGGTCATAGAGCTGGTCCATCCGCGAGACCTCGTACCAGAACGCATGCAGGTTCTGCCGCGCCGCCTCGGCTCCGCCGATGGCCATGCCCGAGGCGAGCGCCACCGCGTTCATCGCGCCCGCGCTTGTGGCGCTGATCGCCTCGATCGCGAGCCTGCCGTCCTCGAGCACCTGGTCGAGCACGCCCCAGACGAAGGCGCCGTGCGCGCCGCCGCCCTGCAGCGCGAAGTTGACGTTCTTCTGGTTCCTGGTCTCGGGAGCGGTCACTTCTTGCGCTTCCTTCCTCCCTTCCCCTCGCTCTCCAGCGCTTTGCGAACCTCGGCAAACTCACGCAGCGAAGCCTTGTCGGCACGGGGGAAGCGCAGGTCCAGCTTTTCAAGCTCCGCCACGATCACGGAGCCTATCACAACGCGGGCGAACCATTTGTGGTCGGCGGGCACGACATACCAGGGCGCATGCGGCATTGCGGTGTGGCGCACGATGTCCTGATAGACCGCCTGGTAGCGCGGCCACAGCGCGCGCTCCTTGATGTCGTCCATCGAGAATTTCCACTGCTTGCCTGGGTCCTCCAGCCGATCGAGAAAGCGCCTGCGCTGCTCCTCCTTGGAAACGTTGAGGAAGAATTTCAGCACCACGGTGCCGTTGCGCATCAGGTAGCGCTCCCATGCGGCGATGTCCTCGAACCGTTCCCTCCAGATGTTCTTGGTGACGAGCCGCTGCGGCAGTTTTTCCTTGGCGAGGAGCTCCGGGTGCACGCGCGTCACCAGGCATTCCTCGTAATGGGAGCGGTTGAAGATGCCGATATGGCCACGCTCCGGCAACGCGACCACGTGACGCCAGAGGAAGTCATGGTCCAGCTCCTTGCTGCTCGGCGCCTTGAAGGCGGAGACCTCGCAGCCCTGCGGATTGATGCCCTCGAAGATCGCCTTGATCGCACTATCCTTGCCGCCGGCATCCATGGCCTGGAACACGATCAGCACCGACCAGCGGTCCTGGGCGTAGAGCTTCTCCTGGAATTCGACGAGACGCTTCTTGTTGGCATCGAGAATCGCCTGCGCCTTATCCTTGTCCAGATCGCCCTTCTCGTTGGTCTTGTAGTCCTTCAGGTGAAACTTGCCGGACCCGTCATGGCGGAATGGCGTGATGTAGCGGTCAAGTTCCTGGGCGAGCGATTTGGACGGCTTTTTGCTCATGAGCGCGGGGCACCTTGCGTTGCGGCTTCAATCGATCGAGCAGGCTACCAAGGATGCCCTTGGGAAGAAATATGATGAAAAGCACCAGCAGCACGCCGTAGACGAGATTGTCCCAGCCGACCGCGTTGGTGCCGAAGCCGATCCGCAAGGTTTCCGCGAGCAGGATGGTGATGACAGCACCGACGGTGGGGCCAAGCGACACGAACAGGCCGCCGACAATGGCCGCGAACACCATCTGCAACGACACTGCGATGCCGCTGACCGTGTCGGGCGTGATGAACATCTGGTACTGGCAATAGATCGCGCCGGCGAGCGCGGTCATCAAGGCGCTGATCAGCGTGATCTTCAGTTTCTCCGCGGTGACATTGACGCCAGCGGCGGCCGCGGCGTCCTCGTCCTCCGAGATCGCCTCCAGCGCATAGCGGCTCATGCTGCGATCGATCAAATGCCAGACGACGATGCCGATAAGCCAGACCGCAAGCGCGATCAGATACCAGCTGGTCTTGTCGTCGAATTGCAGCGCCGCCAGCTTGTTGCCGGACGCCCGGTTCGGCGTGTAGCCGAGCGAGCCGCCGGTGTAATCGCGCGTCGCCGTGATGACCTGAAGCACGATGCCTGACAGCGCCAGCGTCACCAGCACGAAATAGTGCCCGGTGATGCGGAAGCGGAAGCAGGGATAGCCGACGATCAGCGCCAGCGCGCCGGCTGCGACCATGCTGACCGGAATGCCGATCCACGGCGACAGGCCGAGGTGATTCCACAGCAGCGCGGTGACATAGGCGCCGATGCCCATGAAGCCGCCGTGCCCGAGCGAGACCAGGCCGAACCGCCCCATCATCGACCATGATGTGTAGGCGAACGACCAGATCAGGATCAGCACCAGGATGTGCAGATGATAGGGATCGCGATAGACGAAGGGCAGCGCGACCAGCGCCGCCAATCCGATCCCCCATGCCGCAAGTCGTCCCTGCCCCGTCATCGCCGCCTCGCGAGCAGGCCCGCGGGCCGGATGAACATCATGACAATGAAGAAGGCAAAGGCGAGCACGTAGCCCCATTCGAGATCGGAGAACAGGCCGCCGAGCGAGATGATCTCGGCGAACACGAAGGCCGCGATGAAGCCGCCGATGAAATTGCCGAGACCGCCGAGCACGCAGATCAGGAAGGTGATCGGCCCGAAGGAGAGACCGACGAAGGGGTGCACGTCATATTGCAGCACCAGGAGGCAAGCGGCGAGCCCGGCCAGCCCGCCGCCGATCGCGGAGGTAATGAGATAGATGCGTTTGGTATCGACGCCCATCAGCGCCATGATCTGTCGGTCCTGCGAGATGGCGCGGATCGCGGTGCCGGTGAAGGTGCGGGTCATGAACAGATAGACCGCGACCATGCCGACCAGCGCCGCCAGGAACGAGAGCAGGCGCGCGTAACTGAAATTCATGTCGCCGAAGGCGAGCACCGGCAGGCGGATGCCAAGGTTGCGGAAGTCGATGCCGAAAGCGACAGTGGCAAAGCTCTGCAGCACGAACAGCACGCCACCGGTCGCGAGCAGCTGGTTGATCGGCGGCGCGGTGAGCAGCGGCGCGATCACGAGGTAATGCAAGAGTGCACCGAGGACCGCGACGAGCAGGATGGTCAGGGGCGCCGCGATGAAATAGCTGAAGCCGCAATACTGGACCATGAAATACATGGCGTACATGCCGATCATCACCAGTTCGGCGTAGCAGATCCAGGTGACGTCGATGACGCCGAAGATCAGGTTGAGCCCGAGCGCAAGCAGCGCCAGCACGCCGCCAAGCAGGATGCCGTTGATCACCGCTTCCAGCAGGTAGATGTCGAAAATGTCCAGGACCGCCTGCATATGCGCCTCATACCCCCAGATACGCTTCCTTGACCGTGTCGCTCGCCAGCATCTCGGCTGAAGTGCCTGAGCTGCGAATCGTGCCAGCCTCAATCAGATAAGCACGATCGACCACACGCAGCACCTGCTGCACGTTCTGCTCGACGATCAGCACCGTCAGCCCGCTGGCCCGGATCCGCTTCACCAGCTCGAACACCTGCTGCACCACGACCGGCGCCAGCCCGGCGGACGGCTCGTCGAGAAGCAGAAGTTTTGGGTTGGACATCAGCGCACGGCCGATCGCGCACATCTGCTGCTCGCCGCCCGACATGGTGCCGGCCATCTGATGGCGGCGCTCCTTCAGCCGGGGAAACAGGTCGAACACGACCTCCAGCCGCTCGGCATAGCGACCGCGCGCCTCCTTCATGAAGGCACCCATCTTGAGATTATCGTCGACCGAGAGCTGCGGAAACAGCCGCCGGTTCTCCGGCACATGCGCAATGCCAAGGCTGACGATCTGGTGCGCCGGCGTAGCAAGAACGTCGACGCCCTCCATCGCGATCGATCCGCGCGGAGGTCGGATCAGGCCGGAGATGACACGCATCAAGGTGGTCTTGCCGGCGCCATTGGGTCCTATGACGCCGACGGCCTCACCAGCCTTGACGTCGAGATCGACGTCGAACAGCGCCTGGAAGGTGCCATAGCCGGCGTTGACGCCACGCAGCTCCAGCATCATTGGCCTCCCGCGCGACGGCGGGCTTCGGCGGCCGCTGCCTGGGTGGTCTCGGCATCAGTGCCGAGATAGACCTCGATGACGCGGGGGTCGCCGGCAACCGCGCTCGGCAGCCCTTCCGAGATTTTTTCGCCGTGATCGAGCACCATGACGCGGTCGACGACGCGCATCAACACGCCCATGATGTGCTCGACCCAGATGATGGTGATGCCGAGCTCGTCGCGGATGTTGCGCAGCATGTCCGCCGCCTGGTCCATCTCGGTCTCGTCGAGACCGCCGAGGCTCTCGTCGGCAAGCAGAAGCTTTGGCGCGGTGGCGAGTGCTTTCGCAAGCTCGAGCTTCTTCAAACCGGCCGCGCCGAGGCCGTCGACGCTGGCCTGGCGATCGGTCGGCAATCCTACCATCCTAAGCGAGCGCTCGGCCGCCTCCTCGGCCTTGGCGCGGCTATGGCGGCCCTGGCCATAGAAGCCGGCAAGGGCGACGTTCTCGAAAATGGAGAGGCGACGGAACGGCCGCGGGATCTGGAAGGTGCGACCGATGCCGCGGTTGATGATCCGGTGCGGCGCGAGGCCTGCGATCTCCGAGCCATCGAACCGGATTGATCCGGCGCTCGGCGAAAGCGTCCCTGAGAGCATGTTGAAGATCGTGCTCTTGCCCGAGCCGTTGGGGCCGATCAGGCCGACAATCTCGCCCCGCCCGACCCTGAACGACACGTTGTTGACGGCGGTGAAGCCGCCGAACCGCTTCACCAATCCGTTCACTTCCAGCACCGCCCTGCTCCGCCGCTACTGGTTGCCGTAGGTGGTGCCCTTCGGCAGCGGCAACACGGCTTCGCGCTGCGCCTGACTCTTGGGCCACACCACCCAGGACTTGTCGTCGATATACTGGATCACGACAGGGAACGAGCGCTCGTTCTGCCCCGCCATTGGCGTGCCCTCACCGAAGAACTTGACGCCGAAGCCGAGCATGGTGCCGCCCTCGGGGATATCGGTATCGAGCGCAGCCTTGCGCAACGCCTCCGGATCAACCCCGCCATACTTCTTGATCGCGCGCGGCAGCACGTCATCCATGAAGACGTAGGTGTTGGACGCGCCGATGCCGACATGAGCCGAGCGGATAGCGACGCCGGGCTTGATCTTGTCGAACTCCTCGCCGACCATCTTGATGACGGGCGCGAGCTTCGGATCCATGGTCTTCTGGTTGGCGAGCCAGATCGAGATCGGATCGGTGTTGAAGATATAGCTTGCGTCAGCACCCATCCCTTCCTTGAGCTTTTCGTAGACGCCGTAGCCCGCGCCGTGGCCGACGAGCGCTGCGAACTTCAGCCCCTGCTCGCGCGCCTGCCGCAACAGCAGCGTGATATCGGGGTTGTAGCCGGTGTGGAAAATGACATCAGGCTTGGCACGCTTGAGCTTGGTCACAAGCGCGGAGAGATCCGGCGCGGTGGCCGAATAGCCCTCCTTCAGCACGATGTTGAAGCCGGCCTTCCTGGCGCCGGCCTCATTGCCCTTGGCGACGTCGACGCCATAGGAGCCGTCCTCGTGGATGATGGCGACGCGGAGGTCCTTCGGCTCCTTGCCCAACTTCGCCTGAGCGTTCTGCGCAATGAAATCCATCGTCATCGCCCCGAACTGATCGCCGCTGGCCTGCGGACGGAAGACGTATTTGTAGTTCTTGTCGGCGAACACGGCAGACGAGATGCAGGTCGTCATCCACATGAACTTCTTGAGCTGCTCGACGCGGGCGGCCACCGGCACGCATTGCGCCGAGGAGAAGAAGCCGAGCACCATGTCGACCTTCTCCTGCTCGAGCAGGCGAACGGATTCGTTGATGGCGATGTCGGGCTTGCTCTGTGCGTCGGCGTAAACAGCCTCGACCTTGTAGCCCTCGACGCCGGTCTTGGTGAAATGGTCGAGGATGATCTTGGTACCGAGATATTCGAGCTCAGAGCCGCCGCCCGCGAGAGGGCCGGTCAGGTCGAAAATCACGCCGATCTTGATTTTCTTGTCCTGAGCCTTGTCTTCAGCCTTGGCCGAAGCCGTCAGGCCCATCGTCGCAATTGCGATCAACAGCCCACGTACCAAGCGGGCAGCCATGCGCAGGCGCATCTAAACCTCCCTGGACGATTATGCGTCGTATTCTTGTTGCTTTTGCTTTTTGCCCATCACATGGGCTGCGCGCGGCGATGTCAAGCCTCGCGCTCAGCGCGAGGCGAACTGCTGCTCGACGAAGGCCGTGACAAATCGCGGCATGGCCGGCGTGAGATCGCCCATTCCGCGCACGAGATGAATGGCCGACAGTTCGGGCTCGGTCTCGCGTGCAAGATTGGCCTCGATCCGGGCGCGGGCCACGTCGCCCGGCACATCAAGGTTGAGGACCTGTATCATTGCAATCGAGGGGCCCGTGACGATGCAGTGCCAATCCGGCTCGGCCCAGTAGTCGGCCGTGGTCAGCCCGGTCTCTTCCCCGAGTTCTCGGATGACACTGCCGGGAATGTCGAGCACTCCCTCCGTGACGTCATCGAGGTCGGGCGTACCCGAGGGGAAATAGATGCGGCCGGCATTCGCAGTGTGGTGCGCCATCTCGCCCATAATGAAGGCGCCGTCCGAGGCGCGCAGCGCGCCCATGCCAAAGCCGTTGAACACGGCCTTGTCGGGAAAGCCCCAGTCGCGCCAGGCGAGGAAACTGGCGAAATCGGTCTCGAAATAGGTCGCGGCAAGATGACCGTCGCCAAACACGGCATCGCGCCCGAGCAGGACACGGCCGTTCCAGAGCTTCGGCCGCTCACGCTGCTTCTCGGCGAAATGCGCCGCGATCTCGGCGCGCCGTTCCTGCGCGAACGGCCAGACGACCGGCCGCACGGCAAGGTCGAGCGTCGTGACGCGATGAATGACCAATGACGTCATGACGCCTTGTTACTACGACTTCGCGTCAGTTATTTGGCGCTTCCCGTGGTCTTCTTGGCCTGGTCGACGAACTTGTTGGTAAATGTCTTGTTGACGTCGATCTTGGCGTTCGCGACCTCCGGCGAGCCGACGCTGAACACCACGAGCACGGCATCCGCGCCCTTCGGGTCCATCTTGCCGGTCTCGGAGAACATCGGGATCGTGTTCTTCAGCGCAGCGAGATAGAGGTCCTTGTTCTTGCCGACCATCTCCTCCGGCATCTTCGCCATGATCTCCTCGGGAGAGTGCGAATGGATCCAGGCGAGCGTCGACAGCATCGCGTTGGTGAGCGCCTGCACCTCCTTCTCGTGGCCAGCGACCCAGGCCACCGTCGAGTATAGCGCGCCACCCGGATATTCACCGCCGAAGGTCTCGAGCGTGTCCTTTTGTGTCCGGGTGTCGCTGAGGATACGCAAGTCCGGATGGCTGCCCTTGAGCACCGTGACGGAGGGATCGAGCATCACCGCGGCGTCGATTTGCCCCTGCTCCATCGCAGCCACCGCGGTGGCGCCGAGGCCGACGCCGATGACGGCGGTACCGGCGGGGTCGAGACCATTCTTCTTCAGGAGATATTTCAGGAAGAAATCGGTGGAGGAGCCGGGTGCGCTGACGCCGACCTTCTTGCCGGCAAGATCCTTGATCGACTTGATGTCGGCCGTATGCGAAGGCGCCACCACCAGCACGAGGCCGGGATAGCGGTCATAGACCACGAAGGCCTGCAACTCCTGCTTCTTGGCGGCCAGGTTGACGCAATGGTCGAAATAGCCGGAAACGACGTCGGCACTGCCGCCGAGCACGGCCTTGAGCGCGTCCGAGCCGCCCTTGAGGTCGACCAGATCGACATTGAGGCCGGCCTTCTCGTACTCGCCAAGCTGCTTGGCCAGCACCGTCGGCAGATAGCACAGGCACGCGCCGCCCCCGACCGCAACGGTGACTTTGCTTTGCGCTGCGGCAAGCGAGGTGGTGAGCGTCAGCGCAAGCAAGGCGCCGGCGAGCCTGGCAATCGTGTTCTTCATTGGTTTCCTCCGTTCGGCTGGCGGCACCATAGAGCAGCAGGGTGGGCTTGAGAAGGCGACTAACGGATACGCCTACCCGCGGCCGTCTACGGTCGGCCGCCAGACCAGTAGACGCCGCTCCACCAGCGTGACCCCGAAATCGATCAGGATGACGAAGGCCGACAGCACGAACATGCCGGCGAACACCCCGGCGACATCGAACACGCCCTCGGCCTGCTGAATGAGATAGCCAAGGCCGGCCGCCGACCCCAGATATTCGCCGACGACGGCGCCGACCACGGCGAAACCCACTGACGTGTGCAGCGAGGAGAACATCCACGACAGCGCCGACGGCCAATAGACGTGCCGCATCAACTGCCCCTCGCTCATGCCGAGCATGCGGCCATTGTCGAGCACGGTGCGGCTGACTTCCTTGACGCCCTGATAGACGTTGAAGAACACGATGAAGAACACCAGCGTCACGCCGAGCGCAACCTTGGACCAGATGCCGAGGCCCAGCCACAGCGCGAAGATCGGCGCCAGCACCACGCGCGGCAACGCATTGACCATCTTCACGTAAGGGTCGAACACGGCGGCAACCAGCGGCTGGCGCGCGAACCAGAAGCCGATGAGAACGCCGCCGAGCGATCCGATCACGAAGGCCAGGATCGATTCCATGAGCGTAATGCCGAGATGCTTCCAGATCACGCCGGAGACGAACCATTTGACGATCTGATCGAACACATCGATCGGATTGGAAAAGAAGAACGGCGGCAGCAGGATCTTGCCGAACACCGGCACCGTCGACAGCAACTGCCACAGCACGATGCCGACGATCGCGACCAGGAGTTGCAGCGCAAGCAGCGAGACGCGCGACATCAGACCGCCTCCGCCGCGTGGGTGGATTGCGCGTAGCCCTTCATCACCTCGTCCTTGAGCACGCTCCAGATCTCGCGATGCAGCGCATGGAACTCCTTGTCCAGCCGCACCTCGAAAATGTCGCGCGGGCGCGGAAGCGTGACGCGCCAATCGCCGATGATGCGCGAGGACGGCCCCGCCGACATGATCACGACGCGGTCGGCGAGCGCGATGGCTTCCTCTAGGTCATGGGTTACGAACAGCACGGCCTTGCGGTCGGCATTCCAGAGATCGAGCAGCAGATTGCCCATGACTTGCCGCGTCTGCGCATCGAGGGGCCCGAACGGCTCGTCCATGAGAAGAATTTTGGGATCGCGGATCAGGACCTGCGCCAGCGCCACGCGCTTGCGCTGGCCGCCTGAGAGCATGTGGGGATAGCGGCCCGCAAAGGCGCCGAGGCCCACGGACGTCAGCCATTTCTGCGCTTGGGGTAGCGCCTCGGCGCGCGCCGTGCCCCTGATCTCGAGGCCGATAGCAACGTTGTCGAGCGCGGTCTTCCAGGGGAACAGCGCGTCGGCCTGGAACAGATAGCCGGCATCCCGGTTCAGCCCCGCGAGCGGCCGATCAAAAATCCTGACGCTGCCGGCGGCCGGCTTGAGCAGGCCGGCGGCGACGTTGAGCAGCGTCGATTTTCCGCAGCCGGTCGGCCCGACAATGGCGACGAACTCGCCCTGGGCGACCGTGAGATGGGCCTTCTCCACCGCTGTATAGACCCGCCCGTCCCCCAGCCGGAACGCAACCTTGGCATCTTCCAGCGCCACTGCCGTGGGCGTTGTCATATGTTCCCTCCAAACTTCGCTTGATGCCTTAGCCGCTCGCGCGACCAAGTTCAATCAAGCGGCCAGGCGTGCTACGCATGGGCCTTGGCCCTGCTCTCACCCTCCCTGGAGGGGGAGGGTAAGAGAACAGCGAGCCCGTCAGCGATGCCTTCCAAGCCGGCGATCAGCTACCGAAACGTCAGCAAGAGCTTCGGCGCCCTCAGGGCCGTCGACGATGTGTCGCTCGACATCGCCGAGGGCGAGCTTCTGGCCGTCGTCGGCCGCTCGGGCTCGGGCAAGACGACGCTGCTGCGGCTCGTCAACCGGCTGATCGAGGCCGATGGCGGCACCATCACGGTCGAGGGCAGGAACGTGCAGGACATCGATCCGGTCGCACTGCGGCGCCGGATCGGCTACGTTTTCCAGAGCGGCGGGCTGTTTCCCCATCTGAGCGTCGCCGACAATATCGGGATCACGCCAAAACTGCTCGGCGCGCCCGCAGCCGAGATTGTCGCGCGCGTCGACGAGTTGATCGAGCTGATGCAGCTCGACCGTGCCTCCCATCGCGACCGACTGCCGGAAGCGCTCTCGGGCGGCGAACGCCAGCGCATTGGCGTGGCGCGGGCGCTGGCCGCCAAGCCCCGCATCATGCTGATGGACGAGCCGTTCGGCGCGCTCGACCCCCTCACCCGCGACGCCCTCGGCGAGGATTTTCGCGAGCTGCACCGCAAGCTCGGCCTGACCACTGTCATGATCACGCATGATATGACGGAGGCGATCTTGCTCGCCGACCGGATCGCGGTGATGCGCGGCGGAAGGCTGCTCGCGCAAGGTACGCCGGCGGAGCTGTCAGCGAGCAGCGATGCCTATGTGCTGGAATTGCTGCGCACGCCCCGCCGCCAGGTCGAGCGGCTGAACGCGCTGCTGCGACAGGGCGGTGCGGCATGAGCCTTTTCAACGATCCGCGTTGGGGCGAGGCGCTGTCGCATCTGCCCGACTATCTCGGCAATCATGTGCGGGTGAGCCTCGCCGCGCTCGCGCTTGGCCTCGTTGTCAGCCTGCCGCTCGCCATCCTGACGCGCAATCGTCCGGCGCCGCGCGCCATCCTGCTCGCCCTCGCCAGCATCGTGCAGACGGTGCCGGGGCTGGCGCTGCTCGCATTGTTCTACCCGCTGTTGCTGTTCGCGGCCTCGGTGACGCTGAAATGGTTCGGCGTTTCCTTCTCCGCGTTCGGCTTCCTGCCTGCGATGCTGGCGCTGGCGCTCTATTCGATGCTGCCGGTGCTGCGCAACGGCATCACCGGACTGAACGGCATCGACCCCGCATTGATCGAAGCCGCCAAGGGCGTCGGTATGACCCCACGGCAGTCGTTGGTCATGGTCGAGCTGCCGCTGGCGCTGCCGGTGATGATGGCCGGCATTCGCACCGCTGCGGTGTGGGTGATCGGCACCGCGACGCTGTCGACGCCGATCGGGCAGACCAGCCTCGGCAATTACATCTTTGCCGGACTCCAGACCCAGAACTGGGTGTTCGTGCTGTTCGGCTGCGTCGCCTCGGCCCTGCTGGCGCTCGCCGTCGATCAGCTGCTCGGCCTGATCGAGAGCGGCCTGCGTCAGCGCGGCCGCTTGCGTACCGCGCTCGGCGCGACTGGCATCGCGGCGCTGGTTGCGGCGACGCTGGTTCCGACGATGGGACGCTCGTCGTCCGGCTACGCTGTCGGCGCGAAAACCTTTGCCGAACAATATGTGCTCTCGGCCCTGCTTCGCGACCGCCTCCAGGCCGCAGGCCTCTCCGCAACGGCGCGATCCGGCCTCGGCTCGAGCGTGGTCTTCGGGGCGTTGAAGGCCGGGGATATCGATCTCTATGTCGATTATTCCGGCACGCTCTGGGCCAATCAGTTGCACCGCACCGATATCAAGCCGCGCGCAGAACTGGTGGCGGAGTTGAAGACGGCGCTCGCCAAGGACAACATCACCCTGCTCGGCGAGCTCGGCTTCGAGAATGCCTATGCGCTGGTGATGCCGAAAAAGCGCGCCGACGCGCTCGGCGTCCACACCATCGCCGATCTCGCCGCGCACACCTCGACGATGTCGATCGCCGGCGACTACGAGTTCTTCTCGCGACCGGAATGGGCGGCGTTGCAGAAGGCTTACGGCCTTCAGTTCGGCGCGCAGCGCCAGATGCAACCGGACTTCATGTATGCGGCGGTGGCGAGCGGCGAGGTCGACGTGATCGCGGGCTATACCAGCGACGGCCTGATCGCGAAATATGATCTGGTGGCCCTCGACGATCCCAAGCAGGCGATCCCGCCCTACGACGCGATCCTGCTGCTGGCGCCGAAGCGCGCCGGCGACGAGCGGCTCAAGGCGGCGCTGAGCCCGCTGCTCGGTAAGATCGACATCTCCACCATGCGCGAGGCAAACCTGCGCGCCAGTGGCAACGATGCGAACTCCTCGCCGGATGCGGTCGCGAAGTGGCTGTGGGAGAAGGTCGGCGGGCGATAAGGTGAGATTCGTAGGGTGGGCGAAAGCGCATAAGCGCCGTGCCCACGGTCTCTGGATGCGTGTGAGAAGTGGTGGGCACGCTTCGCTTTGCCCATCCTACGGATTCTCGGAATTTCGGTAAGGCTACAGCCCCCGGATCATCCCCGCATCGATCAGCAGCCGGTTCAGCCGCCGCGCCTCGGCGCCGTCCTTGCAGCCGTAGAAGATGCCCTTGCAGCGGAGCATGATCTCCTTCTGCTCCGCGAACGACGGATCGAGCGGGATGCCGGCAGCCTCCTGGATCACCAGCGGCAGATAGGGACCGTCGATCGTGTCCATCACGGCGTCGCTCTTTACCGGCTCGAAATTGACCGCGTCGATGGCGTAATAGGTGGCGTAGAGGCGCGGATCATAGGCGTCGAGCCTCTTGCCGATCGCGCCTTCGTCGAGCCCGGGCTCGAGGATAGCAGGGGCGAACTCCGGCTGGTGATCGCCATAGCGCACGATCAGGAACGGCTCGCCCGGAAAATTCTTGGTCAAGCCCGCGAGGAAGGCTTTGTATTGCTCGGCACTCATGGCCTGGCGGCGCAGATATTCGTCGATGGACGGCAGGTTGCCCGGCGCGCGCCAGTTCGGCAGCAGGTCGGGACGGAAGCGCGTCTCCCAGGGGAAATGGTTGGCGCCGAGATAGATGAAGGTGAACAGCGGCTTGTTCGGCGTGCGCTCGGCCATCAACCGCAGCGCCTTGTCGTAGAAGAAGCTGTCGGGCTCGACGTCTTTGGCGCCGAGATCGTGAGAATCGAGAAAGCGCTCGACGCCGGTCGTCATCTGGAAGCCGCGTGCGCTCATGAAGCCGCCATAGGCAGGGTAGAGCGACATGGTGTCATAGCCGCAACGGCGTAAGCTGAGCGGCAGGCCACGCTCGACGCGGCCCGACGCAAGGCGCGTCACGAAATAGGCAAAGCGGCCAAACGAGCGCGAGGACAGACCCGCCAGCACGTTGTATTCGGTGAACCAGCTCGGCCCGCCATTGCTTTCAGCCAGGAAGGTGCGCTCCTTGCCGTCCCAGGACTTGAAATGACTGCCGTAGCCCGATGGCACCTTGATGCCCTGCGCGGCGCGGATATCGAAGCTCGATTCATCATGGATCATGATGATGTTCGGTCGGCGGCCCGCCGGGTGGCAGGCGTCGACCAGCGGTATATTGAGCCGCTCATTGGTCGCGGCGGCCGACTCCATGAAGCCGTACTCCACGAAATCGGACACCGCAGTGACGCCGGAGCGGAAGAACTTCGAAAGATAGCCGTCGTCGTAATAGCCGCGCCAGGCCTCGTCCGGATGATAGGCGGAATAGAAAACCAGGGCGGCGAGACAGGCGAGCTTGCAGGCCAGCGCTGGAAGGCGGCGGATGCGGAACGGATCGAGCCACCACAGCGCATACATCAGCGGCAGCGTGACAAGGCCCGCCCCGATCACCGACCAGCGCAAATTCGGGAAGATCGTGAACAGGAACGCGACCGTGTCGCGATCGATCATCATCAGGTCGATGAAGTTCACCGTCATCTGCACGACGTCGTGCTTGAGCCGGGACAGCAGCACCAACACCACGACCATCGTCAGCGACAATGCGCCCGACAGTGCCGGCCGGCGCAGCAGCGTGATCCAGAAGAAGTTGAGAATGCCCCAGGCGAGCAGGAAGGACAGGCGCGAGCCGAAATCGGTCTCGGTCTCGTACATCAGCGCAAGAGCAGCGACATGCGGCGCGGCCACCGCCAGCAGCCGCCAGATGCCGAGCGCGGCGACGCTCGCCAGAACGGCGGTGGTGGCAGAAGGATCTGGATTGGGCGCGGACGCCATCGACGACACGCTGAACTTGGGACCGGCGCGGTGATGCCAAGCCGTCTGGCCAGCATCGAGGCCGCCAAGGCGTCCGGCGCAGCCGGCTGCACCGTGTCACAAAACTGTAATGGAACGGTCACGAACAGGCAACGCGCGCGGCGATCCGACCTTCGCTTAATGTTAGCGGACGGCGAAGGGCCGCACTTGGATGACCTAGCTCTTGGCGATCCCTGCGATGAACAGATCGATCACGCCCTCCGCCATCCGCTCGATCTCCCCCTCCTCGACGCCCCAGCGCGGGAAATGGCCGTCGAGGTTCATGCGGGCAAAGCCGTAGATCAGAGCGCGGCCGGCGATCAGGATACGTTTCAGATCCGGCGAGCGTAGCAGGCCCTGCGCGGCCGCCTCAGCCAACATTCGTTCGGTCAGCGCGACGAGCTCGGCGTTGTCGCGGAGCAGTTCGGCCGAGCTGCCATACGCGAAATAGCGTCCCGTGGAGATGATCTCGAAATGCGCGGGGTTGTGCATCGCCCAGCGCAGATAGGCGATGCCGAAAGCGCGGAAGCGCACCAGCGGGTCGGCGGAGGTCGCTTCCGCCAGCGCGGCCTCGATCTCGGCGCGAAAGCGCCGCTGCGCCTCCTCGGCCACCGCAGCCATCAAGGCGTCGCGGTTGGGAAAGTGCCGGAATGGCGCCCCCGGCGACACCGCGGCGCGGCGCGCGGCCTCGCGCACGGAGACCTCGGCTCCTTCGGCCGCCAGTTGCAACGCAGCATCGATCAGCACCCGGCGGAGGTCACCGTGGTGATAGGGCCGGGCTTCGGGTGCCTGGCGACGGGCGCGTGGCTTTGAAATCCGGGGCTTGGGGGACTGACGGGCGGGCATACCGCTTCCTAGCATCACCCGAACGTGAATGTAAGCATCGATTACACCGTTGACGAACGGGCCCTGTCGAAATGTAATCGATGATCACATGACAGGGGAGACCGCTACGATGTCGCAGCGCCACAACTGGTTCGAAGGCTGGCGGCTGCTTGCCGTGCTCACGCTGAGCCTGATCGCCTTGAGCTTCTGGATCGCCTCGATGCGCCAGTTCGAGGTCGAGGGCGTCCGCATGGTGATCCGCTTCACGGCGCGCAGCTCGCTGCTGCTGTTCTGTCTGGCCTTCAGCGCTGCAGCGGTGGCCCGACTCTGGCCCAACGCCTGGACGCGCTGGCAGCGGCGCAACCGCCGCTATCTCGGCCTGAGCTTTGCGGTCTCCCACGCCGTCCATGCGGTGGCGATCGTCGTCTTCGCCAGGATGGATCCAGCAGGCTTTGCGGAAGCCACTTCGCCGGCTTCCTACATCTTCGGCGGCATCGGCTATGCCATGATCATTGCCATGAGCGCGACCTCGTTCGATCGTGCTGCCGCACTGCTCGGACCGCGGGCCTGGCGCACGCTGCACCTCGTCGGCGGCTACTATCTCTGGGTCCAGTTCATGGTGTCGTTCGGCAAGCGCGTGCCGGCCATGCCGGCCTACGCCGCGTTCCTCATTCCGCTGCTCGTGGTCATGGCGCTGCGGATGATCGCAATGGCCCGCCACCCACGCGAGCAAGCCATCACGGCGAGCTGAGAGCGCGGCTAGCAAGAAGGCGTATCGGGTGTGCGTTCTTAAGATGAAGCGGCACGCGAACGTCGCAAATTGCGATTGATGACACCTTGAGAGTGCGGATGAAGAGCCGGGTCCTAGACTCTGAGGACACGGCACTTTTGCTGATCAGAACCTTTGAAAAAATCCTGAAAAACGACGCGAACTCAAGAATGTGGTTTAAGCGTCAGTTCTTCGCTCTGGGAAAGCACATCAAGGCGCGAAGAATTTGAATGAAGCAGCAATGCTTCGCGCGGGAAGGAAAGAGCGAGACCGCTGTTTGCGATCTCGCTCAGATTTAATCGCGAAGATTTAAGATTTGGTTTGGCAGGCGAAGCTTGTGCTTCATTCGTCATTCCGGGGCGCGCGTTAGCGCGAACCCGGAATCCAGAGGTTATAGGTCGAGATTCCGGGTTGCGCTTTCGCGAACCCGGAATGACGGCGCTGTCGTCAGTTCTTCGACTTGTCGACCAGCGCGCCCTTCTTGATCCAGGGCATCATGTCGCGGAGTTTTGCGCCGACTTCCTCGATCGGGTGCGCGGCGAGCTTGGCGCGGGTCGCCTTGAACGAGGTCTGGTTGACCTTGTTCTCCAGCATCCAGTCGCGGGCGAACTTGCCGCCCTGGATGTCGGCGAGAACGCGCTTCATCTCGGCCTTGGTCTCGGCGGTGACGATGCGCGGGCCGGTGACGTACTCGCCGTACTCCGCGGTGTTGGAGATCGAGTAGTTCATGTTGGCGATGCCGCCTTCATAGATCAGGTCGACGATCAGCTTCACTTCGTGCAGGCACTCGAAATAGGCCATCTCCGGCGCGTAGCCAGCTTCGACCAGAGTCTCGTAGCCGCCCTTGATCAGCTCGACCAGGCCGCCGCAGAGCACGACCTGCTCACCGAACAGGTCGGTCTCGCACTCTTCCTTGAAGGTGGTCTCGATGATGCCGGCGCGGCCACCGCCAACAGCGGAGGCGTAGGACAGGCCGAGATCATGGGCATTGCCCGAGACGTCCTTGGCGATCGCGATCAGGCAGGGCACGCCGCCGCCGCGCTGATATTCCGAGCGCACGGTGTGGCCGGGGCCCTTCGGCGCGATCATCAGCACGTCGAGATCGGCGCGCGGATCGAGCAGGTTGAAATGGACATTGAGGCCGTGCGCGAACACCAGGGCCGCGCCCTTCTTCATGTTGTCGTGCAGGTGCTCGCGATAGATGTCGCCCTGGAGCTCGTCAGGGGTCAGCATCATGACGAGGTCGGCCCATTTGGCGGCTTCGGCCACTTCCATCACCTTGAAGCCGGCGGCTTCGGCCTTCTTGACCGAGCTCGAGTCCTTGCGCAGCGCAATGGCGACGTCCTTGACGCCGGAGTCCTTCAGATTGAGCGCATGGGCGTGGCCCTGGCTGCCATAGCCGACGATGGCGACCTTCTTCCCCTTGATCAGGTTCAGGTCGGCGTCGCGATCGTAATAAACACGCATAGTCGTTTCCTCGTTGAGGGCCGGAAATCGGCCGATGGGTCAGGGTCCGAAGGGTGGAATTTGCGGATTTCGGGGGCTGTCTAGAGCATTTTCAGCCTTTAGGGAAACCCGTTTCTGCATGGAAATCCGCGACATCATGCATCCATGAAAACGGGGTAGAGGGAGGCGAGCAGCAGGAGCGCCATCAGGATATTGAAGGCGCGGACCAGCCGCTGCGAGGTCAGCACCGGCCTCAGTGCAGTGCCGAATAAAGCCCAGACCACGGTCGAGGCGGTGCCGACCAACAGGCTGATCAGGGTCTGGATCGCGATGTTGACCGGGAACTGGGCAATCGCCGCATAGGCGGTGATGGTGCCGATCACGATCACCCAGCCCTTGGCATTGATCCACTGAAACATGGCCGCGCCCCAGAACGACATCGGGCCGCGGCCGTCTGCCTCGCCCGGCTTGGCCGGACCGGACATGCCGATGATGGCGGCAAGATAGATCAGGTAGGCCGCACCGGCATATTTCAGGATGGTCTGGAGGATTGGATAGGCCAGAAAGACGGCGCCGAGCCCGAGGCCGACGGCACCGACCATGAAGGCGAAGCCAAGGACGATGCCCGCGATGTGAGGGATGGTGCGCCGGAAGCCGTAGGTCAGGCCCGAGGCCAGCAGCATGATGTTGTTCGGCCCGGGGGTGAAATACATCACCACCATGAAGGCGAGAAAGGCATAGAATAGCGAGTGGGTCATGCTCACCTCACGCGGTCTTCGGCAGGATTTGCGGACGCTTCGCCAGCACCATCACGGCGATACCGCCGATCACGGTGAGCATGCCGGCGAGGCGCAGTGGACCGAACCGTTCGCCGAACACGATGCTGGAGGCGGCTGAGCCGACGAACGGCACCAGCAGCGCGAATGGCACCACCTGCGCCGCCGGATAATCGCGCAAAAGGCGGCCCCACAGCCAATAGGCGATGCTGGTGGAAATGCCGCCGAGCATCAGCATGCAGAGCGCCGATCTCAGCGAGATATGCGTCAGCGACGTCAAGGTCGATGCCGACCCGTCGGCGATCAGCGCCAGCGCGAACAGCGGCACCGCGGCAGCGAGACACAGCCAGGCAAACAGATCGAACATCGGCACGCCGCGAGCGCCGCGCAGCAGCAGATTGCCGACGGCAAAACTGATCGGCGAGATCATCAGCACGGCGAATGCGGCAACGCTGAAATCATAGCCGACGGTGCCGCAGATCATCAGCAGGCCGATCGCAGCAATGACGATGCCCAGCGTCTGCATCGGCGTCGGCCGCTCGCCAAAGGCGAGCGCGGCAAAGCCGATCGTGAACAGCGCCTGGCTCTGCACCACGACGCTGGTCAGGCCCACCGGCACGCCGTGGGCGATGCCATAGGCCTGAGACAGGAACTGGCCGAGGAACAGCGTGAAGCTGATTGCGATGAGAAGTGACCAGGCGACCTTCGGCTTGCGGATGAACAGGCACGGCACCGCGGCGATCGCAAAGCGCAGCGCCGTCATCAGCTCCGGCGAAAGCTCGTCGAGCGCGATCCGGCTCGCCACGAAGGCGAGCCCCCAGATGATCGCCACCATGAGGGCGATGAGGATATCGGCCGGCTTCATTGTTGTTCTCGGTTCTGCCTCTGGTGCAGCCCTGCTTGTTCTTCTGTCTAGCCTTGCTCGCCGGCTTTGGGTTTGCGTAGAAGATAAGTGCCGTGCATCGGCGCGTGATAGTCGGCCGAGACCAGCGTGAAGCCGACGTCGGTCAGCATCCGCTCCATCACCCAGCCGAAGGTGGAATATTCGTCGCGCATATGCGTCACCACGCTTTCGCGCGAGAAGTCGTGGTTCTTGATCTGGTAGTCCGCCCACTGCTCGATGTCGCGCTCGACCGCGTCGGGCATCGACGCATAGACGATATCGCGCAGAAAGAAGCTCGCGCCGGGCTTGAGCGCGCGAAAGATCCGCGACATCGCCACGACCTTCCAGAAGTCGGGCAGATGATGCAGCGTGAACTCGCTCACGATGAGGTCATAGGACTCGGGCCGATAGGCGAAGCTGAGCAGGCCGGCGGACTGCGTGCGCACGGGCGCCTTGCGGTCGCGGGCGTAGATCTCGGCGAGCGCCAGCATCGCCGGCGAGATGTCGATGGCGTCGACATCGGCGCCCATCAGGGCGGCTTCGGTGGCGAGAACGCCGTTGCCGCAGCCGATGTCGGCGATGCGCCAGCCGCGCTGGACGCCAAGCATCTTCAGTGCGGCGCGCGCCCGCAGATCGGCATCATCGTGAGCATCGTAGATCGACGCCACTGCGGGCTCGATGCCCATACGGTTCCGCTCGTTGTAATACCAGTCGCGCGCCAGCATGGCTCACATCCCTTCAGGCCCGCGGCCGATCGCGGCAACACCGGTGCGCGACACCTCGACAAGACCGATCGGGCGCATCAGGTCGATAAACTGATTGATCTTGTCCGTATTGCCTGTGATCTCGAACACAAAGCTCTCGGTGGTGGCGTCGATCACGCGGGCACGGAACGCATCGGCCAGCCGCAATGCCTCGACGCGATGCTCGCCCTGACCTCGCACCTTCACCATCGCCAGCTCGCGCTCGATCGAGCGGCGGGTCTCGGTCATATCGACGACCTGGTAGACCGGGATCATGCGATCGAGCTGATGCTTGATCTGCGCGATCACCATCGGCGTGCCCGTGGTGACGATGGTGATGCGCGAGAGGTGCTTCTGGGCCTCGGTCTCCGAGACCGTCAGGCTCTCGATGTTGTAGCCGCGTCCGGAGAACAGGCCGATGACGCGCGCGAGCACGCCCGGCTCGTTCTGGACGAGCACCGCGAGCGTGTGCGTCTCATTGGGATCGTGGCGCTCTTCGATGAAGTAGGCGGATGCGGGCTGGTTCATTGTCGTCCCCCTTTATTCTTTCTCGTCATGCCCCGCGGAGGCGCGGTATGACGTAATCACCGACGTCGTGAGTCTCACGTCTGCCGCGGCGTACCGGATCGTCCGGTCGAGCCGGACGATGACAGTGGTGTACTTGGCTAGCGCTCGCGTCGTCATGCGACCACCCATTGCTTGAACAGATCGAAATCGATGTTGCCGCCGGACAGCACGAGACCGACGCGCTTGCCCTTCAGATTGCTCTTTTCCTGCAAAGCCGCGGCGAGTGCGGCCGCGCCGGCGCCTTCGGCAAGATTGTGCGTGTCCGTCCAGTAGGCGCGGATCGCGGCAGCGACCTCGTCATCAGTGACCTGCACAATGCGCGAGGCACCCTTGCGGATCAGCGCGAACGCGTCCGCGTCCGGAATCCGCGTCGCCATGCCGTCGGCCTGCGTGTTTGCTGTTTCTGTCGTCACGATCTTGCCGGCGGCAAACGACAACGCATAGGACGGTGCTTCCGTCGACTGCACGCCGACGATCTCGGTCTTCAGGCCGAGCAGATCGCGCGCCATGATACAGCCGCAGATGCCGGAGCCCTGCCCGATCGGCACGTAGAGAATGTCGAGATCAGGCGCAGAGCGGAACAGCTCCAGCGCGTAGGTCGCGACACCCAGCACCAGGTCCGGATGGAACGACGGCACCATGTGAAGGCCGGCGAACTGCGCGCGGCGCTCGGCTTCCTCGCGGGCGGCCTGAAAATCCTCGCCATGCTCGACGAGTTCGGCGCCAAAGGCCTTCATGGCACGGTTCTTTTCGACCGAGTTGCCGCGCGGCACGTAGATCACAGCCGGCACGCCGTGGCGGCTAGCAGCGAACGCCAGGCTCTGGCCGTGATTGCCACGGGTCGCCGAGATGATGCCGGGACCATTCGGCCGCTCGCGCTTCAGCCGTTCGAGATAGACCAGCCCGCCGCGCACCTTGAAGGCGCCGATCGGCGTATGGTTCTCGTGCTTGACCACGACCTGCGTGCCAAGCCGCTGGCTAAGCAGCGGCCAGGCATGCGCCGGCGTTGCCGGCACCGCCTGCCCCACGATCGCATGTGCGCGCTCGAGCTCCGTCAGGTCGAACATGGCCTCACACCAGCGCCTTGCCGCCGGCGAACGCCTTGGCGGTGGCCTCGTCGTTCGCCTGCTCGGGCAACAGCATCTCGTTGTGCGCCTTGCCGGAGGGGATCATCGGGAAGCAGTTTTCCAGCGCGGCGACACGACAGTCGAACAGCACGGGGCGCTTGACCGAGATCATCTCCTTGATGGCACCTTCGAGATCGGCGGGCTTGGTAACCTGGAGACCGACGCCACCATAGGCTTCCGCGAGCTTGACGAAATCAGGCAGCGCCTCCGAATAGGAATGCGACAGCCGGTTGCCGTGCAGCAACTGCTGCCACTGCCGCACCATGCCCATATATTGGTTGTTCAGGATGAAGATCTTGATCGGCAGCTCGTATTGAACCGCGGTCGACATCTCCTGCATCGTCATCTGCACCGAGGCATCGCCCGCGATGTCGATGACGAGGCTGTCCGGATGGGCGACCTGCACGCCGATCGCGGCCGGCAGGCCGTAGCCCATCGTGCCGAGACCGCCAGAGGTCATCCAGCGATGAGGCTCCTCGAAGCCGTAGAATTGCGCCGCCCACATCTGGTGCTGACCCACCTCGGTCGTGATGTAGGTGTCCTTGCCGCGCGTGGCCTCGAACAGGCTCTGGATCGCATGCTGGGGCAGGATGACGTCATTGCTCTTCTTGTAATAGAGCGAGTTGCGGGCACGCCATTGCGCGATCTGCTGCCACCAGCTCTTGACGTCGGGCTTCTTCGCCTCCGCCTTGAACACTTGCAGGATGTCGCCGAGAACGTTGCCGCAATCGCCGATAATCGGCACGTCGACGCGGATGTTCTTGTTGATCGAGGACGGGTCGATGTCGATGTGGATCTTCTTCGAGTTCGGCGAGAACGCATCGACGCGGCCGGTGATGCGGTCGTCGAAGCGCGCGCCGACGCACAGCATGACGTCGCAATCATGCATGGTCATGTTGGCCTCGTAGGTGCCGTGCATGCCGAGCATGCCCAGCCAGTTCTTGCCCGACGCCGGGTAGGCGCCGAGGCCCATCAGCGTCGAGGTGATCGGGAAGCCCGTGACCTCGACCAGCTCGCGCAGCAGCTTCGTCGCCTCGGGCCCGGAGTTGATCACGCCACCGCCGCTGTAGATCACAGGGCGCTTGGCGCCCGCGAGCAACGCCACAGCCTTGCGGATCTGCGTCGCATCACCCTTCACGCGTGGCGCGTAGGAGCGATGCACGTCGGATTTCCGCGGCGGATGATAGGTGCCGGTTGCGAACTGCACGTCCTTGGGAACGTCGACCAGCACCGGGCCTGGACGGCCCGTGGTCGCAACGTAGAAGGCCTCGTGCAGGACCTTGGCGAGATCGTTGACGTCGCGCACCAGCCAATTGTGCTTGGTGCAGGGCCGCGTGATGCCGACGGTGTCGCATTCCTGGAACGCATCGTTGCCGATCAGATGCGTCGGCACCTGACCGGAGATGCAGACTAGCGGGATCGAATCCATCAGCGCGTCGGTCAGCGGCGTCACCATGTTGGTGGCGCCGGGACCTGAGGTCACCAGCGCAACGCCGGGCTTGCCGGTCGAGCGCGCGTAGCCCTCGGCGGCGTGACCGGCGCCCTGCTCGTGGCGGACCAGGATGTGCTGGACCTGGCTCTGCTGGAAGATCTCGTCATAGATCGGAAGCACCGCGCCGCCGGGATAGCCGAAAATGTCGGTCACGCCGTGATCGATCAGTGCGCGGACGATCATCGCTGCGCCGGTCATCTGGTTCGGATCGTGGCTCTTGTCGCTCATTGGCTTGCTCCGGATGCGCTGTTGCCAGCGGCTTCGTTCGTGTCTGGTTCGGGAAATAAAAAAGGCCCCGAAGAGGGCCCATGCACACCGCCTGTCATGTGGGTGGCAGCTAGCCACCCCCGGCGGTGTGCCTGGGTACGACGGCGATAAGGAGTTTGGCAATAATGTTGCGCATGGTAGATGTTCGGCTTCCCAAAGGTTGCGCGAAACATAGCGACCAAAGCCTCGATGTCAAGGCAAAGCGGCCACTTCCGCGCGATTTTGGCAGTGTAACCGCGTTCCCGGGGTTCGGCGAGAGGTAAATTCGGGAAGCCGCGCACAAAAGCACGTCAACCGGGCTTCCCGGCCGCATCGGCGGCGGCTGACAGCCAGCCCCTCGCCTCCGCCGGCCTCACCCACTCGAATTCGGGCAATTGGTGCCTGAACCAGGTGAATTGCCGCTTGGCATAGTGGCGGGTATCGGCCCGGCCGATCGTCGCGGACTCCTCGAGGCTGAGCTCACCGCGCAGATGCCGGATCAGCGCCGGCACGCCATGGGCCTTCATGGCCGGCAGCAGCGGATCGAGGCCGCGGGCGGCAAGCTGCTCGACCTCGTTCAACGCGCCGGCCCTCAGCATGGCGTCGAAACGGGCGTCGATGCGGGCATAGAGCTCGTCACGCTCTGGGGCGAGAAACACTGCCCGAAAGCTGTCCTTGGGCAGCAGCGATGGCTGGGCCTCATGGTGCCAGTCGAGCAGTGAACGCCCAGTCGCCTCGACCACTTCGAGGGCGCGCGCGATGCGCGCGCGATCGCGGAGATTCAGTCGTTCCGCCGCGCGCGGATCGCAGCGCGCCAGTTCCGCATGCAGCGCCTCGACGCCGTTCCGCTCCAGCCGCGCGCGCACATCCTCGCGCACCTCGGCGGGGATCGGCGGCACCACCGAAAGGCCCGCCGTCAGCGCCTTGAAATACAGGCCTGTGCCGCCGACGAAGATCGGCAGGTGGCCCTCGGCCCGCACTTCGTCGAGCACCTTCGCGGCATCGCTCACCCAGGCGCCGGCCGAAAAATTCACGGCCGCATCGACGTGGCCGTAGAGGCGATGCGGCACCTGCGCTTCTTCGTCGAGCGTGGGACGCGCCGTGATGATACGGAGGTCACGATATACCTGCATGGAATCGGCATTAATCACGACTCCGCCTGCACGGCAGGCAAGCTCGAGCGCCAGCGCCGACTTGCCGCTGGCGGTCGGGCCTGCGATAAGCACGGCCTTGCCAACATGCTTTCTGCCGACTTGCCCCTCGTTCACGAAAACCTCAAATGTCCCTCGTCGCCACGCTGATCTGCAACCCCAACAATCCCGCGCTCGACTCTACCATCGTCGATGGCGCCCGCGCCGTGCTGCCCAGCGCAGCGCCCGCGCACTGGCTGTTCGACGGGGTTGCGGTCGACATTCCCTTCGGCGCTGACTGTAACCTCGAAGGCGACCGTCACGCCATCGAAGAGCGGCTGCGCGAGCTCCGCGGCGACCTGCCCATCGACATCGTGGTGCAGCCTGTTGGCTTCAGGCGCAAGAAGCTTTTTCTCGCCGACATGGATTCCACCATGATTGGCCAGGAATGCATCGACGAACTCGCCGATCTCGTCGGGATGAAGGCGCATGTCGCTGGCATCACCGAGCGCGCGATGCGCGGCGAAATCGAGTTCGAGCCGGCGCTGCGCGAGCGCGTCGCGCTGCTGAAGGACCTCCCCGCCAGCGTGGTCGATGAGGTGCTGGCCAAGCGCATCACGCTGACCCCGGGCGGCCGCGAATTGGTCGCGACCATGCGCGCGCATGGCGCCTATACCTGCCTCGTCTCCGGCGGCTTCACGCTGTTTACCAGCGCGGTCGCCGCCAGGATCGGCTTCCAGGAGAACCGCGCCAACGAACTCGTCGTGCGCGAGGGCAAATTCACCGGCGAGGTGAAGGAGCCGATTCTGGGTCGCGCGGCGAAGCTGGCGACGCTGGTGGATCTGATGGAATCGTTCGATCTCGACGACATCGACTCCGTCGTCGTCGGCGACGGCGCCAATGATCTGGCAATGATCCAGGCGGCGGGGCTGGGCGTGGCGTATCACGCCAAGCCGGCGGTGGCGGCTGCCGCCGCGGCACGGATCGACCACGGCGATCTCACTGCATTGCTCTATGCGCAGGGCTATCGGCGGGAGGAGTTTGTGGAGGCGTAGCTTCCGTTGCCCCATACTCCGCTGCCGTAGGGTGGGCAAAGGCGCCTTTGCGCCGTGCCCACCATCTTAGAAGTGGTGGGCACGCTTTCGCTTTGCCCACCCTACAGGATTTTCCGCGCCTACTGCACGCTCAGCGCCACGAAGCGCAATTCGCCGTCGCCGTTGGACACCAGCAGCAGCACGGACTTCTTGCCGTCCTTCTTGAGCTGGTCGATCCGCTTCTGGATGTCCTCGCCGCTCGAGACCGCTTCCTGTGCGACTTCGACGATGACGTCTCCCGCGGAGAGCCGCTTCTCGGCGGCATCCGAAGTGGCGTCGACATTGGTGACGACCACACCCTTGACGCTGTCCTTGATCTTGTAGCGCGCGCGCAGATCCTTGTTCAGCACGGCGAGATCGAGGCCGAGCGCCTTCTGCGTCACCAGCTTCTCCGGCGGCGGCTCGTCGGTCTTCACCGCGGCCTGCACCTTGTCGGGATCCTGCAGGCGGCCGAGCGTCACCTTCTTGGTCTGCTCCTCGCCCTTGCGGATCACGATGACGTCGACTTCCTTGCCGACCGCGGTGTCGGCGACGACGCGGGAGAGATCCTTCGGGTCCTTGACGTCCTTGCCGTCGAACTTGACGACGACGTCACCAGGCTCGATGCCGGCGGGCTTGGCCGGGCCCTTGTCGTCGACGCCGGCCACCAGCGCGCCGCGCGCCGGCTTGATGTTGAGGCTCTCGGCGATCTCGTCAGTGACGCTCTGGATGCGCACTCCCAGCCAGCCGCGACGCAGTTCGCCGAACTGGCGGAGCTGGTCGACCACGCCCGCAACCGTCTTTGACGGCACGGCAAAGCCGATGCCGATCGAGCCTCCGGAGGGCGAGATGATCAGCGTGTTGACGCCGATGACGTCGCCTTCGAGGTTGAACAGCGGACCACCGGAGTTGCCGCGATTGATGGCAGCGTCGGTCTGGATGTAGCTGTCATAGGGCCCGGAGGAGATGTCGCGGTTCTTGGCCGAGACGATGCCCGCCGTCACCGTGCCGCCGAGACTGAAGGGGTTGCCGATTGCGACCACCCAGTCACCCAGGCGCAGCTTGTCGGAGTCGCCGAACTTCACTGCAATCAGCGGCTTCGGCGGCTTGAACTTCAGGACAGCGAGGTCGGTCTTCTTGTCGACGCCAACCAGCTCGGCCTTGATCTTGGTGCCGTCGTTGAGAATGACGTTGATCTCGTCGGCATCGGCGATGACGTGATTGTTGGTGACGACGACACCTGAGGTGTCGATGATGAAGCCGGACCCGAGCGAGTTGGTCTTGCGCGGCGGGCTATTGTCGCCGCCCTTGCTGCCGCCACCCGGGCCTTTGCGGTTCTTGAAGAAGTCGTCGAAGAACTCCTCGAAGGGCGAGCCGGGCGGCAGTTGCGGCATGGTGTTGCTGCCGCCGCCTTTGGCCTCGACAGTCTGCGAGGTCGAGATGTTGACGACCGCGTCGATCACCTTCTCGGCGACGTCGGCGATGCCCTCCGGTCCGCGTGCATAGGCTGGCGAACCGAATGCGCTGACAGCGCCGATGGCGAGCGCAGCCAACCCAAATCGCAAGCGGGTCGGGACAATGGTGGCAGCGGTCATTGTGATCTCCAGAGAAAAGGATTCGGCGCCAAGACTGCGCTCGAACATGGGCACGGCGCAAGCACGGAGCTTAACGGGCCTCAAGACCCGGATAATACGGCGAAAACCCGCCGCTCGCCTTCACTTTGGCGTTGGCGCTGCGGCTAGATCGGGCGTCGCATGACCCAGATCAGGATCAAACCGGCCACGGCCGAGCCGATCCCCACCGCCCGCAGGATATTGTCCGGCGTGGCGATGGCGCTCTTCATGGCCTTGCGCATCCAGTTCGGACTTGCCGCGAACATCAAGCCTTCCAGCACAAACAGGATGCCTAAGCCGATGAGGAAGTCGGCGAACGCAATGGACCTCATCGGATTGGAACCTCCCGTGGTGCTGTTTTTGTCTGGACGAAGGGCGGCCAAACTTGCCGCCCTTGTCTAACTTACGGTTTCGCCGGCGTCTCGGTCGACGTCTTGCCTGAGGGGTTACCAAAATACCGGAAGAAATCCGAGTCCGGCCGCAGCAAATAGCGGGTGTCGTCCTTCTTCAGCCCGTTCTCATAGGCCGTCATCGACCGGTAGAACGCGAAGAAGTCAGGATCCTTGCCATAGGCTTCGGCGAACAGGCGATTGCGCTCGGCGTCGCCGACGCCGCGGGTCTGCTCGGCCTGCGAGTTGGCCTCGGCGACGATCACGGTTGCCTCGCGATCCGCCTTGGAACGGATTTCCTGCGCCTTCTGGCCGCCCTGCG
Organism: Bradyrhizobium sp. CCBAU 45384; assembly: GCF_028128665.1. Classification (NCBI taxonomy): domain Bacteria; kingdom Pseudomonadati; phylum Pseudomonadota; class Alphaproteobacteria; order Hyphomicrobiales; family Nitrobacteraceae; genus Bradyrhizobium; species Bradyrhizobium sp. CCBAU 45384. The sequence goes on along the minus strand of NZ_LBIZ01000118.1, from coordinate 352,597 downwards.
CGCGGAACTCCGCCGCTTCACGCTGACGTTCGGTCTGCATGCGCTGATAGACCGCCTGACTGTTCTGCTCCGGCAGATCGGCGCGGCGGATCCGGACGTCGACGACCTCGATGCCGTATCCGTCGGCCTCGTGGTCAAGCTGCTCGCGGATGCGGCCCATCAGCTTCTCGCGCTCATCACGGACCACGGTGATGAAGGTGACTTCGCCGAGCACGCGACGGAGCGCCGCGTTCAGGAGCGATGTGAGCTGGAGATTCGCCGCCTGGATCGAGCCGACGCTCTGATAGAAGCGCAGCGCGTCCTTGATGCGGTAGCGCGCGAAGGCGTCGACCACGAGCCGCTTCTGGTCGGACGCGATGACCTCCTGCGAGGGATTCTCGAGGTCGAGAATCCGCTTGTCGATGTTGATCACGGAGTTCCAGGGCGCCTTGAAGTGCAGCCCGGGGTCGGTGACGACGTCCACCGGCTTGCCGAATTGCAGCACGATGGTCTGCTCGGTCTGCTGCACCGTGAACAGCGACATATAGCCGACGATAACGACCAGAAGCGCCGCAAGCAGCGCGACGATGCCTGTAACCGGAGACCTCATCGGGTGCCTCCGCCCGGTTGCTGGCCCAGCGTCGTAGGCTTCTTGGCAGACAATTCATTGAGGGGCAGATAAGGCACCACGCCTTGGCCCGATGAGCCACCGTCATAAATCAGCTTGTCCGAGCCGCCGAGCACGCGCTCCATCGTCTCCAGATAGATCCGTTCACGCGTCACGTCGGGCGCCTTCTTGTATTCCTCGTACACTTTCAGGAAGCGTGCGCTCTGGCCCTTGGCCTCGGCGACCGCCTGCTCCTTGTAGCCTTCGGCAGCTTGCAGAATCCGCGCCGCGTTTCCGCGCGCTTCCGGCACGATCTTGTTGGCATAAGTCTGCGCTTCGTTTTGCAGTTGCTCCAGATTGGCGCGCGCTGCCTGCACGTCGCGGAAGGCGTCGATCACCTGTGCCGGCGGATCGACCTTCTGCATCTGCACTTGCGTGATCTGGATGCCGGCGCCGTAGCCGTCGAGCGTCTTCTGCATCAGGTCCTGCACCGTGGTCTCGGTCTGCGTCCGCGCGCCGGTCAGGATCGGCTGGATGTTGGAGCGGCCGATCACCTCGCGCATTGCGCTCTCGGCCACCGCCTTCACGGTGCCTTCGGGGTTCTGGATGTTGAACAGGAAATTGCCGACGCCGTTGGGCTTGATACGCCACAGCACGGTGAAGTCGACGTCGACGATGTTCTCGTCGCCGGTCAGCATCAGGCTCTCTTCCGGCACGTCACGGATCGAGCGGCCGCGGCGGGCCGGATCGTCGATCAGCGTCATGCCGATGGAAATCGTGGAAACGCGCAGCGCTTTCGGCAGCAGCACTGTCTCGATCGGATAAGGCAGATGATAATTCAGACCCGGATCGACGGTGCGCACATGCTTGCCGAAACGGAGCACGACACCCTGCTCTTCGGACTGCACCCGGAAGAAGCCCGACAACAGCCAGAGCGCGACGATGATGAGCAGGATCAGCGTGATGCCGACACCGGAGAAATAGCCGCCCGGCATGATCTGCTGCAGCCGGTCCTGGCCACGCCGCAGAAGGTCTTCCAGATCCGGCGGCCTCGGCCCGACCGGTTGCGGGCCTGTGCCCCATGGTCCTTTCGGACCCGAGCCCCACGGGCCACCGCCCTGATTCTTCCACGGCATTCGACGTTCTCCTCGGCAGGCCGGGACTAGAACTAAAGCCGGCCCGCATTGTCCGGTCCGGCTTTATAGGGGACCGAAAGGGCCCTTACAACGCAAGCCTGACCGTCTCACGAGCTATGCTCGGGGGCGGAAAAGTCAATGTAAACATTGGCGAATGCAGTTAATGGGAGGGCCGCCGACGATATGTCACATAGGAGAAGTCGGCGCTGTCGTCCGGGCCGGCGGGATGGCGGACGCGCTCGGTCTCCTCCCACTTCGCCTTGTCGATGTCGAAATGCGTGTCGCCATCGGGCCGCGCATGCACTTCGGTGATCTCGAGGCGGTCGGCGCGGTGGAGCCATTGCCGATAGATTTCCGCACCGCCGATCACGGCGATTTCAGCGACCGAACGCCGCAGGGCATCGCCAAGGGCAACCGCGCCGGCGTCCTCCGCCGAGGTCGTGACGATGGCGCCGGCGGCGCGATAGGCCGCATCGCGCGTGACGACGATGTTGGTGCGGTTCGGCAGCGGCCGGCGCGGCAAGGATTCGAAGGTCTTGCGGCCCATGATCACGGGCTTGCCGATGGTGAGCGCCTTGAAGCGCGCCATGTCGGATTTCAAACGCCACGGGATCGCATTGCTTGCACCGATGATTCCGTTCTCCGCGATCGCAACGACGAACACGATCTCCATCAGGACGCGCTCCCCGCAAGGCGCGTCAGCGCAGGGCCGGAAACGCGGCACAACGTCCAGTCGTCGAGCATGACGGCACCGAGCGATTTGTAGAACGCGATCGACGGCGCGTTCCAGTCGAGCACCGCCCATTGCAGGCGCGACCAGCCGTGATCGACGCATTCCTGCGCCAGATAGATCAGCAGCGCCTTGCCGAGACCTTTGCCCCGATGCGAAGGCCGCACATACAAATCTTCGAGATAGATGCCGTGGCGGCCGCTGAAGCTCGAGAAATTCAGGAACCACACGGCAAAGCCGACAGGTTCGCCGCTCCACTCCGCAATCGCACAAAACAGCCTTGGATCGTGACCGAACAAGGCGTCCGCAATGTCAGCCTCGGTCGCCTCGACTTCATGCGAGAGCTTTTCGTACTCGGCAAGCTCGCGGACGAAATCCAGGACGAGCCCGGCTTCGCCGGGACGCGCGCGGCGGATGTTCAGCGACATCGACGCTAGACCGCGACTTCCGCCTTGATATGCGGATGCGGATCATAGCCGACGAGCTCGAAATCCTCGTAGCGGAAGGAGAAGATGTCCTTCACGTCGGGATTGATCCTCATCACCGGCAGCGCACGCGGCGCGCGCGTGAGCTGGAGCCGCGCCTGCTCCAGATGGTTCGAATAGAGATGCGTGTCGCCGAACGAGTGCACGAAATCGCCGGGCTTCAGCCCCGTGACCTGCGCCACCATCATGGTGAGCAGCGCATAGGAGGCGATGTTGAAGGGCACGCCGAGAAACACGTCGGCCGAACGCTGATAGAGCTGGCACGACAGTTTTCCATTGGCGACGTAGAACTGGAACAGGCAGTGGCACGGCGGCAGCGCCATCTTGTCGACCTCGGCCGGATTCCAGGCCGAGACGATCAGGCGGCGCGAGTCCGGATTGCGCTTGATCATGTCGACGACGTTGGCGATCTGGTCGATGCTGCGTCCATCAGGCGCGGGCCAGGAGCGCCATTGATGCCCGTAGACCGGGCCGAGATCGCCATTGGCGTCCGCCCATTCGTCCCAGATGGTGACGCCGTTGTCCCTGAGATATCTGATGTTGGTGTCGCCCTTCAGGAACCACAGCAGCTCATGCACGATCGCCTTCAGCGGCAGCCGCTTGGTCGTCAGCATCGGGAAGCCGGCGGACAGATTGAAGCGCATCTGATGGCCGAACACCGACAGCGTGCCGGTACCGGTCCGATCCGTCTTCTCGGCGCCGTCTGAAAGAATCCGCTCGAGCAGGTCCTGATACTGGTGCATGTGCGATTTAGCCTTTGGGGAAGCGGCGAACTTATCGGCCGCTCCGGCGCTGCGACAGCGGCGATTCGCCGTCCACCGAGATTATACCCGGAAAAATGAGTGTTCCCGGTCGAAACGACAAGGGCGGAACTCACCTTCCGCCCCTCCTCTATCGGCTTGATCCTTCTCACAAAAGGCCGGATCGAGAACCCGCGCCCCGTTTTCGCGCCCCTGCCGGAGACGCCGACGCGAGTGCACCTCCATCAATTCTCGGATTCGGTGAACACCTCGTCGCGCTTGGCGCGCAGCATGGGCAGCAGCGTCAGCACCAGCAGGAAGGCGGCGATCGCGAGCAGCACCGCCGAGAGCGGACGCGTCAGGAACACGCTCCAGTCACCACGCGAGATCAGCAATGCGCGGCGAAGGTTCTCTTCCATCAGCGGTCCGAGCACCATGCCGAGCAGCAGCGGTGCCGGCTCGAAATCATGCTTGATCAGCCAGTAGCCAACCAGGCCAAACACACCTGCGAGGATGACATCGACCGGCGCGTTGTTCACCGAGTAGATGCCGATCGCGCAGAAGATCACGATGGAGGGGAACATCAGCCGGTAAGGCACGCGCAACAGGCGCACCCAGATGCCGACCAGCGGCAGGTTGATGATGATCAGCATCAGATTGCCGATCCACATCGAGGCGATCATGCCCCAGACGAGGTCCGGCTGTTTCTGCATCACCTGCGGGCCCGGCACGATGCCGTGAATGGTCATCGCCCCCACCATCAGCGCCATCACCGCATTCGGCGGGATGCCGAGCGTGAGCAGCGGGATGAAGGAAGTCTGGGCAGCCGCGTTGTTGGCGCTTTCCGGCGCCGCCACGCCCTCGATCGCGCCGCGGCCGAACCGCGACGGGTTCCTGGCGAGCTTTTTCTCGAGCGTATAGGCGGCAAACGACGCAATCACCGCACCGCCGCCCGGCAAAATGCCAAGGATCGAGCCGAGCATGGTGCCGCGCAGGATCGCGGGCGTCGAGTCGATCAGGTCCTTTCTGGTCGGCATCAGGCCGGTGATCTTCTGCTGCACCAGATCGCGATTCATCTCGGCGCCATGGTCGAGATTGCGGATGATCTCGGCAAAGCCGAACACGCCCATCGCCACCGTCGCAAAGCCGAGCCCGTCGGCAAGCTCCGGAATGTTGAAGGCCATGCGCGAGGCCCCGGTCTCGATGTCGGAGCCGACCATCGACAGCAAGAGCCCGAACACGATCATCGCGATCGCCTTCAGCACCGAGCCCTTGGCGAGCACGACGGCGAAGATCAGGCCAAGCACCATCAGCGAGAAATACTCCGCCGGCCCGAACGCCAGCGCGAGCTTTGTGAGCGGCGCGCCAAGCACGGCGATGAGCACGGTCGCAACGCAGCCGGCGAAGAACGAGCCGATCGCGGCGATCGCCAGCGCCGGACCGGCGCGGCCCTGCTTGGCCATGGCGTGGCCGTCGATGGCGGTGACGACCGATGTCGCTTCGCCTGGAATGTTGACCAGGATCGAGGTGGTCGAGCCGCCATACTGGGCGCCGTAATAGATGCCGGCGAGCATGATCAGCGCGCCGACCGGCGGCAATCCGAAGGTGATCGGCAGCAGCATCGCCACGGTCGCGATGGTGCCGATGCCCGGCAGCACGCCGACCAGCGTGCCGACGAGCGCGCCGATCAGGCACATCAGAAGGTTGATTGGAGAGAAGGCGACGACGAAACCGTGAGCGAGGTTGGCAAAAAGCTCCATGACAGCCTCACTGAACCAGGAAACGCGGGAACATCGGCATCGGCAGGCCGAGCACGTAAGGGAAGAGCAGCGCGCAGCCGGCTGTCAGGCAGGCGCCGACGATGGCGGCCTCGGCCCATCGTGTTTCATGCGATCCCAGTGCGGCGATCATGAAGCTCATGAATGCCGAGACCACGAGGCCGAGCGGCCGGATCGCCAGGGCAAAGAACAGGATCGCGCACATCACGAACAGCGGCCCGCGCCAGGAATAATGTGCCAGCGCCGGTCCCTCGTTCAAAAGACCCGTCAGGGCGATCGCGGCAGACAGAGCCACCAGCAATCCGCCGAACATCCGCGGCGCGGTGCCCGCACCGAAGGAGAAGCCGCGCATGCCCTGCAAATCGCTCGAGGCCCACAGTGCGAACAGCGCCAGCGCCATCAGGATGACGCCGCCGATATAGTCCTGCGCCGACTTGATCGTCATGAACAGGGTGACGAATGCCACTGCGAACAACGGATAGGAATAGATCAGCGCCAGCAAGACATCCGATGACGCCTTCTTGGTCTCACCGCCGATCGCGCCAAGCAGCGCAGCGGGCGCGCCGGCGACGAGCGCCGTCGTGTGGCTGATCAGGACCGTGGCCGGACCGCGTCCAGCGCCCCAGCCGAAGATCGTCCCGATCGACCAGATCAATTCGAAAATCTGGGGTGCGAGCGCCAGCAGGCAGAAGCCGAGCGCCACCGAGGTGTTTCGGGTGGCTGTTGCCGAGTGGCCCATTGTGTCGGCCATGCATGTCTCCTCCGCGACCCGTAAGTCACGAGCACTGTTGTTCTAATCGGCTGGAAATGGATCCCCGCCCCGGATCATTGCCTAGCGATTTTCATCACACAATACCAGCAAAACCCAACAGTCCGCCCGCGAGCAGAAGCCACAGCGGATTGACGCGCGAGACGGAGGCGATCACCGCAATTGTCGCGGTCAGAAGCAGCGCAGCAATGCTGCGATCGATCGCCTGTGCGAGGATCAAGGCACTTGCCGCCATCAATCCGATCGACAGTGGAACCAGGGCAGCCTGGATCAGCGCCGGCCAGTGCGATTGGCTCGGCCGGTTCAGCAGCCGGGCGACACAGTAGGCAAGCAGGGCGGTCGGCAGGCACATCGCCAGTGTCGCGGCCAGCGCGCCTGGAATGCCGGCAACGGCATAGCCGATCAGCGTGACGATCAGCACGTTTGGACCCGGCGAAAGCTGCGCGATCGCATAGGCGTCCGCGAACTGCTTCTCGGTCATCCAGTGATGCACATCGACAGCGATGCGGTGCATCTCGGGCACTGCGGCAGCAGCGCCGCCGACCGCGAATAGAGACATCAGTCCAAAGGTGGAGATCAGCGCCCAGATCGGGTTCTGGCTGCTCATGCTGCTGCCTTCCGTCGCATCACATAGGTAGCCGCGATGCTGAACGGAATCGCGATGAGCAACACCGCCTGCAAGGGCCAGCGAAACACGCCAATGGCTGTGAACACGCCAAGCATCATGATGAGCACGACGACGTCCATCCGCTTGAGCAGCGGCGTCATCATCCTGAAGACCACGGCGATCAGCAGGCCGACCGCGGCGCAGGAGATGCCCGCGAGACTACGACGCAGCACCTCCGCATCGCCGAACCTGAAGTAGATGATCGCAAGCACCGTCATGATCAGCGTCGGCGGCAATAGCAGGCCGGTGAAGGCCGCGACACCGCCGGCGATGCCACGCAGCCGCGATCCGAACACCATCGACAGATTGACGATGTTGGGCCCAGGCAGGAAATGGCAGAGCGCGAAGGTCTCGTTGAACTCGTCCGCGGTCATCCAGCGGTGCTGGTCGACGATGGCGTGCCGGGCGAATACCAGGACGCCGCCGAACCCGGCCAGCGACATCCGGCCAAAGGCCAGGAACAGCGCTATCAGGCCGGGCGGAGGGACGTGAAAGGCGGGATGATCCGACGCTTGGGCGGCCGGCGCTGAATCCGTGGACATGTCAGGAGCTTAGAACGCGAGCCGGAGGGCGGCCAAGATCAGCTCCGGCCCATCTCGGACCTATCCAAAGGGAACCCGCCTTTCCGCTCGAAACCCCTGTTTTTTGAAACCTTTGCCCCCTATATTGGGAGTGCCGGTTCGCCGGCTATGGAAATAAACGGTCGTCGCAATAAACCATTCGGACCCGGGGGCGGTACCCGGCGCCTCCACCAAAGCCCACCAGCGGGCATACCCGAAAGCGGGCTTTGGCGGGGGCGAAATAGGATCGACGAGGGCGTAAAGGGCGTACTTTTTCCCGGTATTGTTCCGCCGTTATCGGGCTACTGCAATAGTTGCCAACGACAACTTTGCTCCGGTTGCTCAGGCTGCGTAACGCAGTTTGAAAGACCAACTTAAAGTCCTAACGGGTTAAGCTCCGTTAGGCGGGGTTCGGAGGCACCTGGCAACAGAAGCCTCCACTTAGCTCTGATTTCCTTCCCGGCGGGGACTCCTGCTGACCCGTCAGGCGCGGTACTATTGCGGCTTGGCGAGTCGGGGCCGACGGGGCCCGTCTGCTGGAATGCAACAGGACCACCATGGCGACCGATCACATCCGATACGACGTGCTGGCGAGCGAGGCGATGCGCGGCGTGGTCAAGAAAGTGCTGACTGACGCTGCGGCCCACGGCCTGCCGGGTGAGCATCATTTCTTCATCACCTTCGTATCGAAGGCTGAGGGCGTGAAGCTGTCGAGCCGGTTGCTGGCGCAATATCCGGAAGAGATGACGATCATCCTGCAGCACCAGTTCTGGGACCTGACCGTGCTCGAGGACCGTTTCGAGGTCGGCCTGTCCTTCGGCGGCATTCCGGAGCGGCTGGTGGTGCCGTTCAGCGCCATCAAGAGCTTCCTCGACCCGTCCGTGAAGTTCGGCCTTCAGTTCGAAACCTCCGACGCCGAAGTGGCGGGCGAGAATTTGCCGGCCGCCCCTGCCCCGTCGGCTGTGCCGATGCCCGCGCCTGCCATTGAGCCGACAGAGACCGCGGAAGAGCCGAGCCCGCCGAACCCAGGCGGCGCCGAAGTCGTGCGGCTCGATCGTTTCCGCAAGAAATGATCTAGGCTGGCCGCGAGACCGTCGCGTCTGGCCAAACTCCCTATATAGAAGAGCACATGAAGAGGCCGTGCGGCACCTCGCGCGGCGGAATGGATGTGCCCATGGCCAAAGCTGCGAAGACCGCTCGCCCCGCGACCCGCATCGAGACCGACAGTTTCGGTCCCATCGAGGTGCCCGCCGATCGTTATTGGGGGGCGCAGACCGAACGCTCGCGGCAGAATTTCCGCATCGGCATCGATCGCATGCCGATTTCGCTGGTCCATGCGCTCGGCATCGTCAAGCTTGCGGCGGCACAGTCCAACCTCGAGCTCGGCCTGCTCGACAAGCGCAGAGCCGGCGCCATCATCCGTGCCGCACACGAGGTGATCGAGGGCAAGCTCGACGATCATTTCCCGCTGGTGGTGTGGCAGACCGGCTCGGGCACCCAGAGCAACATGAACCTCAACGAGGTCATCGCCAACCGCGCCAACGAAATTCTGGGCAGCGAGCTTGGTGCCAAGAAGCCGGTGCATCCCAACGACCACGTCAATATGAGCCAGTCGTCGAACGACTCCTTCCCGACTGCGATGCATATTGCCGCGGCAAGCCGCATCAATGCCGATCTCGTCCCTGCCCTCGGCGAACTGCACCGCGCGCTGCGCAAGAAGGAGAAGGAGTTCGCCAGGATCGTGAAGATCGGCCGCACCCACACCCAGGATGCGACGCCGCTCACGCTCGGCCAGGAATTTTCCGGCTATGCCGCCCAGGTCGAAAGCGGCATCGCGCGGCTGAAGGTCGCAGTCAGGGATCTCTATCCGCTGGCGCAGGGCGGCACGGCCGTCGGGACCGGCCTCAACTCGAAGCCGCGCTTTGCAAAGCTGTTTGCAAAGCACGTTGCCGCGATCACGAAGCTCCCCTTCACCAGCGCCGCCAACAAGTTCGAGGCGCTCGCGTCCAACGACGCCTATGTGCTGGCGCACGGCGCCATCAATTCGGTCGCCACAGGCCTGTTCAAGATCGCCAACGACATCCGCCTGCTCGGCTCTGGCCCGCGCTCGGGGTTAGGCGAACTGATCCTGCCGGAGAACGAGCCGGGCTCATCGATCATGCCGGGCAAGGTCAATCCGACGCAATGCGAGGCGATGACCATGGTGTGCTGCCAGGTGTTCGGCAATCACACAACGATCACACTCGCCGGCAGCCAGGGACATTTCGAGCTCAACGTCTACAAGCCCGTACTCGCCTACAACATGCTGCACTCGATCCGCCTGATGGCCGACGCGGCGCGCTCCTTCACCGAACATTGTGTCAGCGGCATCCGCGCGGACGAAAAGCACATCAAGGAGTTGATGGAGCGCTCGTTGATGCTGGTGACCGCGCTCGCGCCGAAGATCGGCTACGACAACGCCGCCAAGGTCGCCAAGACTGCACATGCCAACGGCACCACGCTGAAGGAAGAGGCGCTGCGGCTCGGCTTCGTCTCGGCCGACGAATTCGACCGCCTGGTGCAGCCGGACAAGATGACGCGGCCAGGATGAATTCCGAATTCCGATAGCCATCCGTAGTGATACGGAGCCCTAAAAGCTCATAATTATAAGGTTTAAAGGACAGGATTTGATTACCGTCAATGTGGCGGCCGGGACGCGTGTTACGGAAGGCCCCCTCCGCTCCTTGACGGGGCGAAATTCATCGTTTGATGGCCTCGAGGCCGATTGACGAGGACGAGCGAATGACGACGATCAAGTCTTGTTGGGCGCGACGCTGCGCCTTGCTTCTGAATGTAACATCCTGCCCGAAAAGGATCGGGTGATGGAGACGCGGCATGGGGAACGTCATCAACCTGAATCGTTTCAGGAAGCGCGCCGAGCGGGAAGCCTCGGCGAAGCAGGCGGACGCCAACCGAACGAAGTTCGGCCGCACGAAGGCCGAGCGATCGGCGGAGGCGAAGCAGGCGGACCAGGCGAAGGCGCATCTGGACCAGCACCGGATCGATCGCGAGGAGCAGCCATGAAGTCGCCCGTGGTGAAGCGTTCGATCGTGGTCGCCGGCCACAAGACCAGCGTCAGCCTGGAAGAGGCGTTCTGGAACGGCATGAAGGAGATCTCGGGCCTGCGCAACATGACGCTGTCCGAGCTCGTCGGAGAAATCGACGGCGCCCGCCAGCAGGGCAACCTGTCCTCGGCGATCCGCCTGTTCGTGCTCGACTACTTCAAGAGCCGCGCCATGCAGCCGGACAAGGTCCCGGCGCAATAGCGACCGCCTGGCCGCGCTTTTCGTGATCTGCACTTTAAAATCCCTCTAAGGTGCAGTTTCCACGGGCGTGCGCGCTTGACCTGCATGCCCTGCGTTGAAAATACAGGGCATGACCGACACTCATGATATGCGCCGCGAGATGCCGCTGGGCCTGGCCCAGCGCGGCTACACCGGCGTCATTCAGCACCTCGCCGCCAAGGAGGCGGGTTCGGCTCTCTCGGATATCGAGCTCGAGAGCCGGCTGATCGAGCTGGGCTTCGTCGAGGGCGCCCGGGTCGAGGTCCTGCATGAGGGGCTGGTCGGGCGCGACCCGATCGCCGTGCGTGTCGACAACATCACCATCGCGGTGCGCCGCCGTGAGGCCATGGCCATCATCGTCGCTTAAGTCACGCGACCGGAAATCCGATTCCATGGAATTACCCCTTCTGCATCTCGCCCTGGTGGGCACGCCAAACAGCGGCAAGACCTCGCTGTTCAATGCGCTGACCGGCAGCCGGCAGAAGGTCGCGAACTATCCGGGCGTCACCGTCGAGCGCAAGGAAGGTTTTTTCGTCACGCCGCTGGGGCGCCAGGTCTCGATCGTGGACCTGCCCGGCACCTATTCCTTGCGCGGCCGCAGCCCGGACGAGGAGATCACCCGCGACTTCGTGCTGGGCAAGGCTTCCGGCGAGATCGTGCCCGACCTCGTGCTGTGCGTTGCGGACTCCACCAACCTGCGCCTGACCATTCGCCTGCTGCTCGAGCTGAAGCGCACCGGCCGGCCGCTGGTGCTGGTGCTCAACATGTTCGACATTGCGAGCCGCCGCGGCATCTCGGTCGACGTCGTCAGGCTCGCCAAGGAGCTCGGCGTGCCCGTGGTCACCTCGATCGCGGTGCGCAAGGGCGGCACCGCCGACCTCTTGAAGCTGACCGACGAGATAACCGCCAGGCTCGCCGCCGAACCGCAGGAAAACAGCTGGCGCGCACTCAGCGTCTCCGAGCTGCGCGCGACCCAGCGCGAGGCCGACCGCATCATCTCGGACTGCGTCAGCCTGCCTGCAAGACCCGACACCTTGACCGCGCGGATCGATGCGATCGTGCTGCATCCGGTCGGCGGCCTGATCGTGCTGGCGCTGATCCTGTTCGTGATGTTCCAGGCCGTGTTCGCCTGGGCGCAGCCGGCGATGGACCTGCTCAAGTCCGGCTTCGACGCGCTCGGGGCGTTCGTGCAGGCCACCCTGCCCGACGGCCTGCTGCAGAGCTTCCTGCAGAATGGCGTGATCGCGGGCGTCGGCAGCGTGATCGTGTTCCTGCCGCAGATCATCCTCATCTTCCTGTTCATCCTGCTGCTGGAAGATTTCGGCTACATGGCGCGCGCGGCGTTCCTGATGGACCGCATCATGGGCGGCGCGGGCCTGCACGGCCGCGCCTTCATTCCGCTCCTGTCGAGCTTTGCCTGCGCCATTCCCGGCATCATGGCGACGCGCGTCATCGACAACAAGCGCGACCGGCTGACCACGATCCTGATCGCGCCGCTGATGACCTGCTCGGCACGCATCCCGGTCTACACGCTGATCATCTCGGCGTTCATTCCGGCGAGGGACGTCTGGGGCTTCATCAACCTGCAGGGCCTCGTGATGTTCGGACTCTATGCCGCCGGCATCACCAGCGCGCTTGTCGTCTCGTTCCTGATCAAATTCTTCATGCTGCGCGACTATGCGCCGGCGCCGTTCATGCTGGAGCTGCCGGACTACAAGGTGCCCAGGCTGAAATCGATCGCCATCGGCATCTTCACCCGCGCAAAAATGTTCCTGCAGCGCGCCGGCACCACGATCTTCTCGATGATGGTGCTGATCTGGTTCCTGGCCTCGTTCCCGCAGCCGCCGGCGGGCGCGACCGAGCCCGCGATCAATTTCAGCCTCGCTGCCATCATCGGCAAGGCGATCGAACCGCTGCTCGCGCCGGTCGGCTTCAACTGGCAGATCGCGGTCGCACTGATCCCGGGCATGGCGGCGCGCGAGGTCGCGGTCGCTGCGCTCGGCACCGTCTATGCGATCGAAGGCGGCAAGGAGGCGGCCGAGCAGATCGGCCAGGTGCTGGCGAGCAAATGGTCGCTCGCCACCGCGCTGTCGATGCTCGCCTGGTACATCTTCGCCCCGCAATGCGCCTCCACGCTCGCCGTCATCAGGCGCGAGACCGGAAGCTGGACCTGGATGGCGGCGACCTTCGGCTACATGCTGGTGCTGGCCTATGCGGCGAGCCTTCTGACCTACAATGTCGCGGTCGCGCTGGGCGCCGGCTAGCGCCCCACAAACCAAAACTCGAAAACAACCCCATGCACAGTGGACGGGGTTGTGAAATCGATGGCTTGAGCGCGCAGAAAAACCCCCCCCCCCCCCCCCCGGATGGAGCCAACGGGTCGCGCGAATGCGCGCCCCGTTGGCTCCATCCGGGCTACGAACTATGCACTTCTGAAAATCCGTTGACCCGTCGGGCAAAACACTGGCATGATGCCATCATCCCCGACAAGCATCTGCTTCCATGAATAGCTACAGCACGACGTGGCTGCTCGTCGAGCGCCTGCGCGACGACCACCTCGACTCTCGTCGCGCTGCATCCCGACCCCGACGTCTCCCGCTATCTCCAAGACTTCCAAAGCGGCTTGTGTGCAATTGTGAACCGACCCTGCCTGGGCTGTTCGCGTCCTATTGTGCCGGGATCGGATGAGGGGCCGCCGGGAACTCGATCGCTGCTAGCGAGTTCCTATTGCGCACCTTTTTTCCTGACTCGCCTCGTGGAGGCTCGGGGCAATAGCGGCCTTTCCAGAGCGTATAGAGGTTTCAATTGACCGGTTCGTCCAATGCTGCTCCAGGCAGCAATCCCTCGGATTTGCCGCGAATTTCGACCGGCAGCGAGGGCCTGGATAACATCCTCGGCGGCGGGTTCGACGCCAACCGGATGTATCTGTATGAGGGACGGCCCGGGACCGGCAAGACGACGATCGCGCTTCAGTTCCTTCTGCGCGGCGTGCGGGATGGCGAGCGCGTGCTATACATTTCGCTCTCCGAAACCAAACGTGAACTGACTGTCGTCGCGCAGCGACACGGATGGACGCTGGAGGGCGTCGACATCTTCGAGCTCGTCCCACCGGAAACGACGCTTGATCCGGACCGCGAGCTCACCGTGTTTCATCCGGCCGAGGTGGAGCTGAGCGAGACCACCGGCCTGATCTTCAAGGAGGTCGAGCGGATCAACCCGACCCGCGTGGTGCTCGACAGCCTGTCCGAGCTTCGCCTCTTGGCCCAGAATCCGCTGCGCTACAGGCGTCAGGTGCTGGCTTTGAAGCACTTCTTCACCAACCGCAACTGCACCGTCATCCTGCTCGACGACCTGTCGTCCGCTCAAGACGATTTGCAACTGCATTCGATCGCGCACGGGGTCGTGATGCTCGAGCAGCTCGCAATCGATTACGGCGCGGAGCGGCGCCGGCTTCGCGTCATCAAGATGCGCGGCATCCGCTTTCGCGGCGGCTATCACGACTTCATCATCGAACAGGGCGGCCTGACCATCTTTCCCCGGCTCGTGGCGGCCGAACATCACAGATCATTCACCGGAGATTTCACCCCGAGCGGCAACGCAGAGCTCGATCAGCTTCTGGGCGGCGGTCTGGAGCGCGGCACCAACGCCCTTCTCATTGGCTCGGCGGGCGTGGGTAAATCGTCGGTGGCTCTCACCTATGCGATCGCGGCGGCGGATCGCGGCGAGCACGCCGTGTTCTTTGCGTTCGACGAGGGCCGCGGCACTGTCGAAGCGCGCGCCAGGACGCTGGGGCTGAATCTCGACAAGCATATCGATTCAGGCAAGATCCGCTTCCAGCAAGTCGATCCGGCCGAGCTCTCGCCCGGCGAGTTCGCCGCCAATGTGAGGGACAGCGTCGAGCGTGACAATGCCCGAATCGTCGTCATCGACAGCCTGAACGGCTATCTGAACGCGATGCCGGACGAACGCTTTCTCATCCTGCAAATGCACGAGCTTCTCAGCTACCTCGCCCAGCAAGGCGTGTTGACCATCCTGATCCTTGCCCAGCATGGCTTGATGGGCCCGACCGACACAAGCCTCGACATCAGCTATTTGAGCGATGCGGTGCTGATGCTGCGCTATTTCGAAGTCGCCGGTACGGTACGGCGCGCTCTATCGGTCGTCAAAAAACGCAGCGGCGACCACGAGCACACCATCCGCGAATTCCGGCTTACCAGCAGCGGCATCAAGCTCGGCCCGCCCCTCAAGGACTTCAGCGGCATCTTTTCCGGCACGCCGCGTTATACCGGTCCGGCGATGTCCGAAGAGACCGCTGAATGAGCGCCGCGCCGGATCAGCGGATTCTCGTCTTTGCTCCGATCGGGCGCGACGGGCCTGCATCGGTCGAGCTGTTCCGCAGCGCGAACCTGGAGGCAGTCAACTGCCGGAACCTGGCCGAACTCGTCAGCGAGATGGCGCTCGGGGTCGGCGCCGTCTTCGTGGCCGAGGAAGCCCTGTTCGGCAAGGACACGGTGCCGCTGGCACAATGGATCGCTAGCCAGCCGCCCTGGTCGGATCTGCCCTTCGTCGTCCTGACCAGTCACCGTGAACAGCCGGCGGTGATGGCGTGGCGCCGCAGCCTTGTCTCGCTGCTTCGCAACGTTTCGCTGCTCGAACGACCGCTGCAGCCGATGACGCTGACGAGCGCCGTTCAGTCGGCGTTGCGCGCCCGCCGGCGCCAATATGAGGTCCGGGCCCTGCTGGCCGCGCGCGAGCAGACCGCGCAGCAGCTCGAGAAACTCGTGGTCGAGAGGACGCGCGCGCTGGCGGAGGCAAATGAGCAGTTACGCCTTGAAATGAACGAGCGCGCCCGGGTCGAGGAGACGCTTCGCCAGGCCCAGAAGATCGAAGCCATCGGCCAGTTGACTGGCGGGGTGGCGCATGACTTCAACAATCTGCTGATGGTCATTTCCGGGGGCCTCGACATGCTCGATCGCCAGGCTGATCCGGACCGCAGGCGCCGCCTGATGGATGGAATGGTTCAGGCGGCGCAGCGCGGGGCCAGCCTGACCCGGCAGCTTCTTGCCTTCTCTCGCCGGCAGACACTCCGGCCAGAGCCGGTCGATGTTGCTGCGCAGATGGGCGGCATGCGCGAATTGCTCGATCGGAGCCTGCGAGGCGACGTCCACGTCGAGTTCGATTTTCCGGACACGCTCTGGCCTGTTGAGGTCGATCCCGGCGAGCTCGAGCTCGTGATCCTCAACCTCGCCGTCAACGCCCGTGACGCCATGCCCAATGGCGGCACGATCGTCGTGCGCGGGGAAAACCTTCCCGATCTGAAGGACGAGCAGATCGTGGGAGACTTTGTGCGGTTGTCCGTCATCGACACCGGTGTCGGCATGGGGCCGGAAATCCTGTCGCGCGTTTTCGAGCCGTTCTTCACGACCAAGGAGGTCGGAAAGGGCTCGGGGCTCGGCCTCGCCCAGGTCCACGGATTTGCGACACAGTCGCGGGGGACGGTCCGCATACGCTCGGAGGTCGGCAAAGGCACCAGCATCGAACTCTACCTGCCGCGATCGCACAACGTTCCCTCCCGAGAGCTGCACCTCGTGGATCTGAACATGGTGCGGCCGACAAGAAGCACCCACGGCCGCATTCTGCTGGTCGAAGACGACGACGAGGTCGCCGCACTGGTGAGCGAGATGCTCGCACAGCTCGGCTACGAGGTCACCCACGCAGCGAGCGGCGCCGCCGCGCTCGGCGCTCTCGCCGACGGCCGAACGGTCGACCTCGTCTTTTCCGACATCATGATGCCCGGCGGCATGAATGGCGTGGAGCTCGCCCGCGAAATCAGACGACGGCGAAGCGACATACCCGTGCTCCTGACCAGCGGATACTCCGAGGCCGCAGTTCACGACGCCGAATTGGCGGGAATCCAGATCCTGCCCAAGCCCTACCACATCGAGGAACTGGCCGCAGCGCTGAAAGCGGTGACGTCAGACCTCGGGCGCGAAATGGACACCAAGCGCTCCAACCGATGCTGATTTCGCTCGGCTTCTCATCGAGAGGGCAATCATCGACGTTCAGGGCCGCGGTTGCACGTCAATAACCGGATCATGCTCTAAGCCTCGGCAGCGCGTGACGCGCTTGCCGCTGTTTTCGGCAAAAAAAGGCCCCGGACATGCCGGGGCCGAGGTCACTGGGAAGCCGCAAGCTCAATAGCGGGCGGTGACCGGCGCATTGTAGCCACCGAAGCGGTAGTTCACCCGAAGCGTGACCATATCGACATCCTGCTTGACGCCGTCGCCAAGGAGCGTGACCCCTCCAGGAGTGACGAAGCCGGCGAAGGTGGTGTTGTCACGCCCCATCCAGAGATGATCGTATTCGATACCGAACGACCAGTTCGGCGCGAAGCCATATTCCCATCCAATACCAGCCGTACCGCCCCAGCGCGTGTGGCCTGCGGAGGCCAGCCCGACACCGGTGACGTTGTTGAAGACGTCAAAGCGGTTGTGCGTCACGGCGGCGCCGCCCTTGACGTAGAACAATGACGCGTTCCACGCCCAGCCGAGTTGGGCCGTGAACAGGCCGATACCATCGGTTTTGCCCGTGGTGGAGACCAGTGGATCGATCAGGGTCACCCGCGTATGCTTGAGGTCGGCCCAATCGCCCTGTGCTTCGAGGCCGAACACAAATTGATTGGTCTGCCATCGATACCCGATCTGCCCACCCAAAACGCCACCGGAGCGATCAGCGCAACCACCTGCAACTGTTCCCGCGGGCGTCAGGAAATCGACGCAATTGTGGCTCTGCCCCCAGCCACCATTGGCGCCGATGTAAAATCCGCTCCAGTTGTAGATTGCCGCCACCGGTGCCGGCGGCGGCGCCTTGACAGCCATGTCGGCCGCCATGGCCGGAGCTGCCAGGCTCAGCGTCGCGACGCTGATCGCCGCCATTGAGAGCTTTTTCATCGTTTCGTCCCCTTTTTCTCAATTCTCGATCGTTCAAAAAAAACCGGCCCTTATGCAGGTTGGCGTGCATAAGTTCCACGAACATCCTGAAGTTTAAGCGCGAGGGGTGTTTTGGCCCGTATCAAAATGGCAACACCCAAGCGATATCGAAGTGCACGATACCGTGCTTACTCGTTTTGCAGGATTCCTGCCGACGGGGCACCATCGCTGTCATCGGCGAGCCATGCCTGGATGTCGGACGCGGGAATGAGCCGTCTGGGAACGTGGGGATTGATCGTTCCCGCAAACACGGCGAGCCCCTGATCAAACTTTTCGCGCGCGAACTGCTTGGCCTCATCCTCGGTTGCAAATGTCCTTGTCTCGCGCGGACTCCGCTGCCTCGGCAAAAGTCCGCTCTTTCGATTTTCAAAGGTGACGTACCAGATCGGATTCATTGCACCCATCGATTGTCACCCGCCCCAGCGGTGGTTGTCATATGGCCGTGATCTTCGCGATTGATCCAGATCAACCCCGCGCTTGACTGTCTGACGCGGGCAATCGACACGTTGGTCGTCATGGATCGTTTCAGCACCGACAGATTGACCGCCGAGAAACTGCGCGAGGGCCACCTCGCCGACCTCGTCGCACTCCATCTCGATCCTGATGTCTCCCGCTATCTCGGCGGCGTGCGTTCCGCCGAGGTCACGAAGGCCTACGTTGCGACCAACGTGGCGCATTGGGACCGGCACGGCTTCGGGCTGTGGACGCTACGCACCAAGGACGGCGCATTCGCCGGGCGGGCGGGCATCAGGCACATTCCCGTCGACGGCGTCGACGAGATCGAGATTGCCTACACGTTCAGGCGCGAGCTCTGGGGCCAGGGGCTCGCGAGCGAGATCGCGACCGCGCTGACCGACATCGGGCTGTCACAACTGAAGCTGCCGTCCCTGATCGGTCTCGTCTCCCTCGAGCACGGCGTCTCGCGGCGCGTGCTGGAGAAGGCAGGCTATGCACTGGAGAAACACACGACGCATCGTGGCGAGGACGTCGTGATCTATCGCATCAGGCGATGACGCCTGACATGCCCGCGGCTCACAGCCTCGTGAGCGCCGCAACCAGGTGTTCGGGATGAAACGGCTTTTCCAGCAACAGGCTGTTGGGCACGCCTTGTGACTTCCACAATGCAGCACCCGCGCCGCCGGTGATGTACACGACCGGAAGGGCCGGATGCTTTTCCCGCATTCTCCGCGCGAGATCCCAACCATTGAGCTTGCCGCTGAGATAGACGTCGGTCACCAGCGCCTTGTGACGCTTGCCGCGCGCGAGGAACACCGTCATCGCCTCTTCGCCGGACGAAAGGATGTCGGAGGCAAAGCCTGCATCCGCCAGCACGCTCTCGAGCACGCCCTGCAGCGGATATTCGTCCTCCACGATCAGGATCGAAGGCGGTTCCGACATGTTGGACCTTTGGCTCACGCGATACAAATGTTCCAGTTCATCCGCAACGCAACATATGTTTTTGGCTTTCTGACGATGGCGTGCGTGAAACCTGAACACCCATTCAAGAAAGTTTCTTGTCAGTTCCTGCAACAGGCGGCGGCGGCATCCGTTGACGAACCGACGATGCAGAAGGAGGAGGAACAGATGAGGAAGCTGACTTACGCTCTTGCGGCAGTTGCGACACTCGCAATCGGTGCCCCCACCATCGCCAATGCGGCCGGCTTCGGCGTCTATGTCGGCGGCGACCGCGATGACTATTACGGCCCGCGTGCCCGCATCTACGAGCACGATCGCGGCTGGCATCATGGCTGGTACCACCATGATCGCGACTACGATCGCGGCGTCGTGATCCGCCGTCACCACTGGGACGACGATTAGTTCGTGCCAGCATCGTGAAACAAGGAGGCCTCGCTTCGGCGGGGCCTTTTTGTGATGCTACGGACTGCCATCCTTCGCACCGCGTCCGCCCTTGGCGTCAAAGCGTCACGCGCTCGTTCGGGCAAGGCCGCTGCGTCGCGTGGATAGGAGCTTGAACGTAGCGGTTCTTTCCAGCACGAGATTGCGATACGCGTCTGCATCAAGATTGCGATCGACGACAGCCGAAAGACCGCGCGAAACTGGGAGGAGGAGATCGCCATCGAATTGTCCGCGCATGGCGCCGATCGTGGCGGCATCCGCGCCCTGCGCGCCCAACCCGGGTGCAAGTATGATCGATCGCGGCATGAGCTGCCGCAACCGCCTGCCCTCATGAACTGCCGTTGCACCAATAACCGCGCCAATCGCGCTCAGACGTTGCGCACCCTCCAGCGGAGGCCCAATATTGGCGATCAAGTCTGCAACATGTTCAGAGATCAGCCTGTTCCCTGCCACCTTGTCTTGAAGCCAACCTGCGCCCGGATTTGATGTTCTGCAGAGAACAAACAGACCCTTACCGTAGCTACGCGAGCAATCGACGAAAGGCTCCAGCGTATCCGGGCCCATGAATGGAGCGACTGTCAGGCAATCGACTTCGAAGTCGCCGCTGCCACCGGCCGAGGCCGGGGTGAGATAGGCCCGGGCGTAGGCCGCTGCAGTCGATCCGATGTCACCTCGCTTGGCATCGAGAATGACCGCCATCCCGTTGGCCTTCGCCTGTGCAATGCCGGCCGATAGTGCCGTCAGGCCCCTTAGTCCGCAGGCTTCAAAATATGCGGACTGAAACTTTACAAAGCCCACCTGGCCCTTGAGTAGCTCAAGCATGAATGTGACGTAGTCTTCAATCCATGAGCCGTCTCCTCTGTGATCGAAAAAGGCAGGAAGCTCAGGCAGGTATGGATCGATGCCCGCCACCAGCTCGCCAAACTCGGTGGCATTCCTCTCGACGAGGTCGATCCAAGAGAGAGTGGTCATCGCTAGCTCTCCAACGGCATCAGGAAGTTTCGGTCGAACCAAGGCCAAGCCGGCACTCCAACGCCAATCGCTATAAATCTCCGACGCGTCATGCTGTCCTCAGTTCGTCGGATGGGTGAGTTTGTAGGATGGGGTGAACCCTTGCGAAACCCATCACGCTGCAACACACTCGTATGCAATGATGGGTTTCGCAAGAGCTAGGCGCTAGCGAAAGCAGCGCGTTCGACTATGGCTCAACGCCCACCTTTCGGAGCCGCTTTGCCCCGATGAAGGTTCGGTACTCCGCAAGCTCGAGGAATTGGGCCACCGGCCAGATCACCGGTGCTGACTGCTTTTTGCTGAGATGAATGGCACGATCCTCACCGAGATGAAGTGCGACATGCGCTCCCCAAGGGTTTTTGGTCCGATTGAAAAGCAGAAGATCGAGCGGCCTCAACTCATCTGAGACGACATAGGTCTCGTTGCCGTCCTCCCACAGGTTGCTCGACCGAAATGGACTTATTTCAAATCCGAAGTGCTTGAGCAGAGCGTAGGCAAAATTCTGGCAATTTGGGCTTTCGAATAGGCTTGGCAGCGTCGGCGTGTTCGGATCGTGGTTTGGATCGTATCTAAGGTGCCAGAAGTGCTCGGGTATCATGTCCGCCGCGATGCTCCTGATCATTCTGAAAACCTGCCCGTCCGCGAAGATCTGACTCCGGAGTCCACTGTACTGAAACAAACAAGGGATGTCGCTATGGCGAGAGACCGCCGAAACCGGCAAGAAGTCCCTCGCAGCCGAGGGCCGTCGCATACGGGCTCCTTGCGCGACCTGCACGCACGCCTCGTCCTTCGAGACGACCGCTTCCAGCGGTCTCCTCAGGATGAGGCTAAACAGCAAGCCTGTGACAATCCCACTCTGATTTGAATGGCTTTCGCGCGACCGGCTGTCTATGGTCTGACCATGTCACGCCTTCTCTGTCTATTTGTTGCTGCCATCCTGTCGCTGCTATCGGCCGTTGCGCCTGCCGAGGCCGTCGCGAAAAAGCCCAAGCAAGCCTGGCACGGCTACGGCTTCCTGCCGGGCTATCGCCAGCCGCTGAGCAACACCCAGCCGATCTTCATGCAGAAGAACGGCTTTCGTCGTTACGCGCGCGAAAACCAGCGCCCCTGGTACATCGATCCGGTGCCGGCCTATTACCGTTTCTTCGACGGCGAATGGCACTATTTCGGCCGGCCCGGCTTTGGCAGCTCTCGCTACAATGGCGGCAGTTTCGGTCCGTGCTGGACTCGGACGCCGATCGGCGCGATCTGGAATTGCGGCTGAGCCGGACGTCCATAAGCAGAAGTGCGATCTCAAGCAGTGAGGCAGCCCTTGCGCTCCCCTCACTGAAGCGGATGGCTGATGGCCCAGACATAGGCCGCGACCGCATCGACGTCATCCGGCTTGAGGTCACCGTCCATGCCCGGCACCACGGCCATGTTGTGCAGGATCGTGCGCTTTAGCTCACGGACGCTGCCGTCGCTCCAGACGAACATGCCGGCGGTCAGATCATTGCCGTTGGGCGTTCCCTTGCCGTCGATGCCGTGACAAACACTGCATTGCCCATTCGCGGCCTCGCCGTGGAACACGCGGTCGCCCAACACGATGTGGTCCCGCGTATATCCCGGCGGCACCGGCAACTCGGAGGCCGAGGGCCGTATCTGCTCCCTGAACATGCTGAGCGGCGGTGTGACAAGCCTGAATTCATCCGACTCCGCCGCGGATGCGTCGGGCGCAGCGAGAAGCATCGCGCAGGCCACTGCGGGGACCGTGAAATAGATTGCCACCACTCGCCTCCCGGATTTGTCCGAACCAGTCCGCAACGCAGAGAGATCAGCGGGCAACCGCACTCCCGAGCGAGCCCGCCGCCGATGCCACTCCTATTCAAGCATGATGACGGTCGGCTTTCGGGGCGATGGCTTCTGCCCATGCGCCTCGGACGAATTCGCCATGAGATCCAGCAGGTCCAGGAACAGATCGAAGATCATGAGTGGCAGATAGAGCATGGCCATCTCCCGTTTCCAGCAAGCCCCGCAAACCCAACCGGCATGACGCTGGCGCACCACGATTCGCGCGATGCCTCGCCATGCTGCGAATGCAGAAGCGACGCGGTGCTATTCAGACGAAGGATTCAGGCAGGGTAAATGGGACCAAGGTAGGAGGCGTGACCAGAAGATCGTAGGGTGGGCAAAGGCACACTTGCGCCGTGCCCACGAATCCGGCGCTACGATAGAAAGCGTGGGCACGCTTCGCTTTGCCCACCCTACGATAGCTCGCGCGACTGTGAGGGGTGAGCTTGACGTCGTTACCTGAAATACCCGACCACGAGATCGGTATCCGCACTGGCGGCGACCGTGCCGTTCAGCTCGGCGTCGATGACGCGGCGGCAGGCTTCGATCGCGGCGTGGTCGCCCAGATCGTTGGCGGCTTCCAGCACGAGCCATGCGGCGTCGACCGTGGCCTTCTCCGGAGCTGCCCCGCCCGTCTCGGCGGGAAGCGGCTTGGCGAGGCTCTTGTTCTTGCGAATCGCGGTGCCGAATTGAGGCAACATTGCAAATACTCCCTCGATATCCCGCTCAGTGGACCTGGAGCTCGGGCTGACGACCCGTGGCGGGATCGGCGCCGGCGCTGTTCTTGCGCGACTGGTAGAATTTCAGAATGCTGCGCGAGGTCTCGATCTTGAGCCGGCTGAAATCGCGCTCATTGTCGTGGAGCTCGCGCGCCGTGATCAGGTGATCCTTGGCGCCGAGGAAGAGCAGCGACATCGTCGTGTCCCAGGAGAAGTCGAGCGCCTTGCACAGCACCAGGATCATCTCGCGGTTACGATCCATCAGCGCACGCTCGATCACATCGACCGGCAGCGAGGACAGCAGCGACAGGCCGATCTGGACCTCGTCGAAGCGATGCTGGCGCGCATAGTTCGAGATCGAGACCTGGTTCAGGTTGCCCTGCCGGTACTGCGTCGTCACCACGCGCTTGGCGACGAAATAGCTGCGCGAGGACGGGCCGAACTTCGACTGCAGGTCGCCGGTGACCTCGGTCACCGAGCTCTGGATCTGCGACATCATCTCCGGGCGCTCGGTCTCGAGGCGGCGACGGACGTCCTCCGACGCCTTGGAGATGAGCTGCTGGAAGACGTGGCGCGGCACGTCCTTGCGCAGGCCAAGTTGTTCGGCAAGAATCGAATCTCCCTCGGCGCGGCGGACCATGTGCAGCAGGCCCGAGCCGGAGAAGCGCGCCCCCTCATTCCTGGCGACCGAGGTGACAACCTCCTGGTTACCACGCTTGACGAGAACGTCGGTCACGGCCTCGCCGATCGTCTCGCGCTGGGAGATCGCGAGCAGATGCGCCTGGCCCTTGGTCATGGCGCTCTCGACCAGCACCTTCTCGCCGATCCTGACGGAGTCGCGCAGCACGGGGCCGGCGACCGCGATCTCGTCGTCGAGCGCGAGCTTCTCGATGACGTTGAGCGGCGCGTGATCGCAGCCTGCCATCAATTCGGAGAGCTGCGCCCGCGCGGCGACCTCGATCTCGTCGGCAAGCCGGCCGATGACCTCGCCGAACATGCTGATCTCGTCGTCGACGTAGCGACCGGTGATCAGAAGATCAGTCGCATGCCACAACGCCTTCGCCCGGCTCTCGTCCGTGCCGCGCGCGATTGCGTCGTCCAGATCCTGTAGAAGCGTTTTCGCCCCATCCATCGCGATAACCCCAGTTCTTGGTCCAGTTGCTGGCGAGCCATCCTGCCGATGCGGGCAGGACGCCGGATTCCTCTGGGGACCAACACTAGGGAACAAACGCGAGAATCCAGTAAAACCGTCACATCAGTTTTGCCGACGAAAATTCATTCAAATGCGAGGGATTGCGGTGACCACGGGGTAAGGCCGGCGTTTGTCGCGCGGACGCGTGAGGGCATCGGAGCCTCTTCGACGTCATGCCCGGGCTTGTCCCGGCCATGACGAGCGTCTTTGACACGTTCATGCCAACAGCGCCTTACGGATTCTGCGGCGTCAGGACCAGCGGCGGCTTCGGCCGCGGCTTTGCGGGCGGTGGGCCCGGGGCGGGCCGCACGTCGATCGGCGGCGGCAAGGGGGCGACTTGCTGGCTCGCCAACGGCGGGCTCGGCGCGGCGGGCGCGGCCAGCGGCGGCTTCGGCGTCGGTGCGGCTTTGGGCTCCAGCTTCGCCTTCGGCGGCGGGCGGCGCGGATCGCGGCCGGGCATCGGCACCTCGGTCGGCAACGGCTCAGGCTCCGGCGAGACCAGCGTCGGCAGCGCGGCGGTTGCCGGCGGCGGCTCGCCACGCTCGATGGCGTCGAGCCGCCGCGTCTCGCGATCGATCGTGCGCACCGCGAGCCACGACGACAACGGCGTGAGATCGACGGTGCGGCTGAGCTTGTCGGGAGGTCCGGCCACAAACAGCTGGATCTCCGGCGGTGCGCCGGAGAGACCGGTCATGATCGGCGTCAGGCTGGCGCGGATATCGAGCTGGTCGGCGGGAATGTCGTAACCGCCGGAGACGATGACATGCGCATTCTTCGCTTCCAGCGGCGTTGCGCCGACGCGCAGGCGGCCGTCGCGGATCGTGAACGGGATCTGCGCCGAGGCGACCGCGATCGGCCCCGTGGACAATGCGGGCTCGACCAGCTGGCGCAATCTGGTGTCGTCGGAGATCTGCCCATTGTCGCTGGCGCGAATGGCGATCTCGAAGGCGCGCGGATTGAGGCCGTTGATCTCGGCCGCATCAAGCGTCACCGTGCCGTTGCCGGCGAGTGCGCCTGTCAGCGCCGAGACGCTGCGGCCCTGGCTCGTCAGCGTCATCTGCGCCGAGATGCGCCCCTTCGGCAGCGCCAGATCGCGGTAGCGCAGCGAGGCCGCATCGACATTGCCGAGATCGAGATGCGCATTCAGCGCCAGACCGTTGGGGCCGTTGCGGGCATCGAGGCTTGCGGTCATATCGCCGCCACCGAGGCTGCCTTTGAGTGCGTCGAGCGCGAGCGACTGGCCGTCGCCCCTGAGCGCGCCGCTGAAGGGACGAATCTCGATTCCCCCGGGCAGGTTGCCGCGCAGCGCCTGGAACGCGACGCGGCCGCGCCAGCCGGTGATGAGGCCCGCGCTGAGCGGCTCGCCGCTGTCGCGCCCGGCCGCGCCGACGGCAAGCGCGAGCGCCGGCATCAGGTCGAGCGTGTCCAGCCCGACTTCGCCGTCGACGCTCTTCTCCTGATCAAGCGTCACGACGAGATGGCCGCGCAGGCGTGAACCCGATGCGGTGCCGTCGAGATCGTCGAAGATCAGGCGATTGCCTGCCAGCGTGAGGCGGGAGGACAGGCTCGCAGTCTGAGCCGATTTATCGGCCGGAGCGGCCCCGAACAGCGGCGCCAGATTGACGTTGCGGACGTGCAGGTTCACGTTTGCTTTGGGCTCAGCCGCCGACAAGTCGACGCTGCCTTGCGCATCCGCGTCCAGGCCGCCGCCACCGAGCTTTGCATTCAGCTGCATCGGCCGTCGCCAGGCGCCGCTCAGCCTGCCCTCGATCTGCGCGGCGCCCGCGCCTGCGGCAACGATGCGATCGAGGCCAAGCAGCGCCGCCAGCGCGGCGGCCTGCGGCGTCGAGATTTTCGACTCCAGCGTGAAGTCGCTGCCCCGTAGTTTTTCGATGTCGAGGCCGCCAACCGCCGCGACCTGCGGCTGCGCGGCGAACGTCGCGGCGGCCTTGAGCTGCGGCGCGTCGAGATCGAGCACGATGCGGGCATCGCTGCGGTCGGGATGTTCGGCATTGTTGTCGAGACTGAGGTCGAGCTTCAGGCGCGTCGCGCCCGGCAACGCCGGGATGGCATCGAAGCGCGCGCGGACCGCAGGCGCGATCGGCTCCAGCAACGCCGTGAGATCGCGCAGAGAATTGGCCGACGATTTCAGCGCGAGCTTGCCGGTGGCCCTGGTGCGGTCAAAGCTGCCTGATGCCTCCGTGGTCACGCCGCTGGCCTGGCCGAAGTGCAATTGCTCCAGCGACAGCGCGGTCGGGCCGTAGCCGAGCCTGGCCGCGAACGGCCGCAGCTCCTGTCCCGCCGAAATCGCGCGGCCGATGTCGAGCGAAAGTTTCGCCTCCTCCGGCCATTCGCCTTGGGGACCTGCGACCGCGCGGACAAAGCTCGTGGCGGCATCGAGATCGAGGCGGTCCGCCTTCAGCTCCGCCTCGATCCGCGAGCCTTTGTTCGCGCCCGTTTGCACGAAGGCGATCCGCCCCTGGACGGTGCCACCTTCAATGTCGGCCTTCAGGGCGTCGATGGCCAGATGATTGGCCGCGATCGTCACATTGCCATCGAGACGGAGCGGCCGCGTGCTGCGCCTGATGATTTCGTTGCGGCCCTGCAGCCAGGCCACCAGCGTATCCGGATCGGAGGACTCGACACTGAGGCGGCCGCTGAAACTGTCGGCGCCGGGCGCGGCGCCGTTGAGCGAAAGCTGCGTCATGCCGGGTGCGCGCAGCTCGAGCCGCTGAAAGGTCCAGGACCGGCCATCGGTCTGAAGCTCGGTCGTGATGTTCTGGAGCGGACGGCCGCCCAGCATGATCTGGTCGGAACTGAACTCGATCTGCGCCGGGATCGGCGCCTGCGGAATCGCCGCAAGGCCCGCGCGCAGGGCCGGCAGGATACGCAGCGGCTCGGCATCGTCGCGGCCGGCGAGCTTGTCGGCATCGACCTGCCGCGCCGACAGCACCGCGCGCAGCAGCGGCGAAGCGCCGAATCTGAGGTCGCCGACGCCGCCGACCTTCAGCGCGCTGTCCTCGAGGCCGAAGCTCGCGTCGATCTGGTCGAACCTGGCACCGGCCGGATCGGCCTTGAGCTTTGCGGTGAGCTTCCAGGGCGTCGGCCCCGCCTCGCCTGCTTTCTTCGGTGGCGGCACGGCCAGCGTCAGCGCGCCATCGAATTTCGGCGAGCGGTTGTCGAAGGCAAGCACGCCTTCGAGGTCGGCCAGGATGGCGCGCTCGCCGGGATCGATATTGAGGTGCACGCGGGTGGCGCTGCCGTCGGGGCTGGGGCCGGAGGAGACGCGGAACGGATAGCGCACGCCGTTGGCGGTGAAATGACCGTCGCCCCGCACCGATCCCGCGAGCGAGCGGACGTCGCCGGAGAAGCCGATGTCAATCAGCTCGAGCGTCGAGCGGCTGGCGGCATCGTGAAGGGCGATGCGGCCGGTGAGGTTGAGCCGCTCGATGGCGAGCGAGGCGAGATTGAAGGTGCCGCTCGCGGTGGAGGGCAGATCGACCTTGCCCCTGGCGTCGAGGCCGAGATCGGCCGCCATGCCGCCGACCGAGAGCTCGGTGGCACGCCATTCGCCGCGCATCAACGAGCTCAGGCTGAACTCGACGTCGAGCTTGTCGGCGCGCAAGCGCCCGAGATCGTTGTTGCCGCCGAAGGTGACCGAACGCAGCCGCAATGTCGGCGCCGGCAGGAGCCGCGCATCGAGCTCGCCCGCCACGCGCACCGGCACGCCAATGATTCGGGTCGCCTCTGCCTCGAACTGGGGCCGGAACTGGTTCCAGTCGATGAAGTAAGGCCCGATCAGCGCGGCCAGCAGCGCTAAGATGAAGGCAATCGCCAATCCGAGCAGCGTCGTCTGCACGGGTCTCCCCTCGGCCAAGCCGGCACCCGGGTCAAACCCAAGCTGACAAACCAAGCTTCAGGCGCGCCGGAACAGCCCCTTATATAGGGGGAAGTGTGGCGAAGTCACAGCGACTGTTGCGCGCGGCGGTTAATGCGGCAGGCCTTACCAACAGGCCTCACCAGCTCGCGGGGAGGCGCCTCAAGCCCCGCAAGACGAAGGTCGGCCGCCATTCCGGGTTCTCGACGTCGTCGATGCGCAAATCCGGCAGCCGCCGCAGCAGCGTGGCGATGGCGATCTCGGCCTCGATGCGCGCCAATTGGGCCCCCAGGCAGAAATGGATGCCGCCGCCGAACGACAGCGGCCGGACGTTCGGCCTGGCGATGTCGAGCCTCTCGGGGTGGTCAGGATAAACCGCCGGATCGTGATTGGCCGAGCCGAGCAGGCAGAGCACGGTCTCGCCCTTGGGGATGGTCTTGCCGCCGAGATCGTCGATCTCCTCCAGCGCGACGCGCCCGGTCATCTGCACCGAGGAATCGTAGCGCAGGAATTCCTCGATCGCGCCCGTCATCAGGTCCGGCCGCGCCTTCAACAGCGCCAGCTGGTCCGGATTGCGATGCAGCGCGAGCAGGCTGTTGCCGATCAGATTGACTGTGGTCTCGTGGCCGGCGCCGAACAGCAGGATGATGTTCGCCGTCAACTCCTCATTGGTGAGCTTGTTGCCGTCCTCCTCGGCCTGCACCAGCTGGGTGATGAGATCGTCGCCGGGAGACTTGCGGCGCAGCTCGAACAGCTGCTGGAAATACATCTGCGCCATCGTGGTGGCGGCGTTGGCCTTGGCGATCTCCTCCGGCGTCATCGGCACCGGGTCGAGCAGCCGACCGCCCTCGCGCGAGCTTTTGTAAAACACCTCGCGATGGTCCTCGGGAATACCGAGCATCTCGCAGATGATGGTGACAGGCAGGCGGAAGGCGAAATCCTCGATCAGGTCCATCTGGCCGCGGCCGATCACGGCATCGATGGTCTGGTCGACGATCTGCTGGATGCGCGGGCGCATGTCCTCGACGCGGCGGGCGGTGAACGCCTTCACCACGAGGCCGCGCAGGCGGGTGTGATCGGGCGGATCGGCCTGCAGCATCCAGTGCCCCATGCTGCGGAACACCGGCTCCTTCATGATGTCGGGGCCGTAACGGCGCGTCGTGCGCTCGACGAAATCCTTGCCGAAACGCTTGTCGCGCATCACGAGGCTGACCTCGGCATGACGACTGGCCACGAACTGGCCGAACGGCGTGACGTGGATCGGATCGATCGTGCGCAGCCGGTCGTAATGCGGATAGGGATTGCGGATGAAGTCCGGCGCGAGCGGATTGAACAGGGGATCGCTGGCGACGCTCTGCACTTGCTCGTTCATGGTGACCTCACGTCGGTTGCCGCATGACACGATACGCCGGTTTGCAGCCCCGAAAGCCGGCGTAACCATCCCTGATGATTTATCAACTCGATACATTGTTGTATCGAGTTGCATTCTGCCCTAACCTTGAGCGATGTCAAGACTGAGAACCAGGCCGACCAGGGACGACACGCGCGAGGCGCTATTCGAGGCAGCCGCGCGCGTGTTCGAGCAGGACGGGATCGGCGGCGCCAGCATCGAGGCTATCGCGGCGGAGGCTGGCTTCACCCGCGGCGCGTTCTATTCAAATTTTGGGAGCAAGGACGAGCTGATCATCGCGATGATCGAGGACCATGTCGAGCAATCGATCCGCCGCAATATGGAGATCCTGGCGCAGCACGACAATCTCGACGATTTCATCGCGGCGTTGAAAGCAATGGACCGCAGCAAGCAGGACCCGCTCGGCCGCTCGCCGCTCCTGCACATGGAGATGATCCTCTTCGTCGCGCGCGCCGAGAAGCGCCGGCCCGAGCTCGCCAAGCGCCTGCGGGCTCGGCGCAAGCTGATCGCCGACATCGTCGAGGCGACGTTGAAGGACAGCACCAAGGGCGAGACGCTGAACCCGCCCTGGATGGCCTCGGTCGTGCTGGCCCTGGAAGACGGCTTTCGCCTGCACCGGCTGATCGATCCCGAGACCACGCCCGCGGACAGTTTTCTGCGGGCGATTACGGATTTGCGGCGGAGCACGGGATTGGCGACGGATTAGGGCGCACGGCGACGCGCTGGACATTGCGATGCCGGGAAGCAGCAACGTAGCGCCGTCGTCGGGAATCGGGTGGGAGAGCCGCGGTGTGATCGTCATAGCTTCTCATGGTGGGCACCAAAGCACACAGGAGAAGTGATCGTGACGGTTGAACAAGACAACAAAGCCATCGTCGGCCAGTGGTTCACGAAATTCTGGGGCAAGACCTGCGACCTCGGAATTGTCGATGAACTCGCCGCACCAGATATGCTGCTGCAATATTCGCTGCACGAGCCGCGCCGCGGGCGCGACGACATCAAGGCATTCATGAAGGACTTTCGGAAAGCGTTCCCCGATCTCAATTTCTGGGGCGCTGCCGATCTCATCGCCGAAGGCGACTATGTCGTCGGCCGGTGGGAGGGCGGAGGTACGCATACCGGGCCGGCATTCGCCGACTTCCTGGCAGGATCGCTGCCGGCCAACACCGGCCGCAAGATGAAGTTCACCGGCACGACCGTATTGAAACTCAAGGACGGAAAGATCCTCGAGGAAATCGGTCTCGACGACGGGGTCACTGCCCTGCAGCAGCTCGGTCTCATCCGCGCTGCCTGAGCCCTGTGCCAGGCGCAGAGACCTCAACGAACACACCGGCGATCTTGCGGTCGCCGGTGTCATTCTGGAAAACGCGCGCTAAGCCGACCCCTTCACCGCAATCGGTTGCCAATCATTGAGGCGACATTGCTGGACAACGCGAATGGCGAAAGGCCGAGCTTGCCGTGGATGACCTTGGTCGTGCTGGCGTTGGAAGATGGTTTGCGCCTGAACCGGCTGATCGATCCGGACACGACGCCGGCCGACGGCTTCTTGCGTGCGATCACGGATTTGCGGCGCCGGACGGGACTGGCATCAGAGTGAGGCGGGAACGGGTGCTAGCGAACGCGCTTGCCCTTGTTCGTCGGCAACGGACAGTTCGTACAGACACTGTCGTCGCACATTCGGCAGATCGTGAAACGATCCATCTCGGACGTGTCCTGCCGGGCAAGAAGCTCATGGATCAGCGTTTCGAGCCGCTTGGTTTCTGCCGGTGACAACACGTCCAGAAGCGACGCGACGGCTGAAATCCGGGAATTCATGAGTTCATTCCGCGTCGCCACGCCAGCGGCGGTGAGGTGCAAGGCGACCTCCCGGCCGTCTTTCCCTGCCCGGCGCTCGACAAGCCGATCCGAAACCAGACGATCCACCAGCCGGACCGTCCCGGAATGCGACAGGCCGAGGATCCGCCGCAGCTTGTCGTTGGTCATGCCTTGGCCATAGCCGATGACGACCAGGGCCGCAGGCGTCTCGCCGCCGCGGCCGATGACCTCGCGCGCGCCCTGCTCGATACGATCCATGACTGCGAGCGAGAGCGCTCCCAGCAAATTCGCGATTCCCGTTTCCATGCTCACCACAATATGTGCGCTACGCACAAAAAACAACTTGACCAAATATGTGCGCTACGCACATATTTCATCCTACAACGAAGGCATGGAGAGAGAGACGATGAATCCAACAAGCGCTGCACGATCGACGGCAGATGCCATGCGCGATGAACCCACCCTCAAATATGTGCAGGCCAACGGCGTGCACTTTGCCTATCTCGAACAAGGGAGCGGCCCGCTGGTGATGTTCCTGCACGGTTTTCCCGACAACGCCTGGTCATATCGCAAGCAGCTGCAAGTCTTTGCGGACGCCGGGTACCGCGCGGTGTCGCCGTTCCTGCGCGGCTATGCGCCGACCGAGATTCCGGCGGACGGCATTTTCGATCCCATCGCACTGGGCAAGGATCTCGAAGCGCTGATCGCCGCGCTGAGCGAGGACGGGCAAGCGTGCGTCGTCGGCATGGATTGGGGCGGCACGTCGACCTTCCAGGCGCTCGCCACGGCGCCGTCGGCGATCAAGGCTGCAGTGGTGATGAACACGGCGCACCCGATCACGTTTTCAAGCATCAGGCGGGATCCGGACACCATCCGATCCATCTTCCATGTCTATTTCTTCCAGATGGCCTACGCCGAGTCTTCGGTCAATATCGAGGGACTTCCCTTCGTCGACTATCTCTGGAAGCTATGGTCACCGACATTCGATGATCCCGAACATCTGCGTTCGATCAAGCAGACGCTCGGCTCTCCCGGCACCATGGCGGCGGCACTTAAATATTATGGAGGCCTGACTGATGCAGGACGCCTGGGCCGGCTGCCGATCAACGACATGCACACGCCGACACTGACCATTTATGGCAGCAACGATCCGACGGCGAAATATTCGGTGAAGGAAGAGCCGCTCTTCAAAGGGCCACACCAGCGCATTGTCCTGCCTGATGTCGGGCACTTTCCGCACCTCGAGCGTGAAGCCGACGTCACCGCCTTGATCATGGACTGGTTCAAGGCGCACGCGCCCGACTGAGCGCAAGTTACGGACGCCGAAGAGCGCCGCCCGCAGCGGCGGCGCTGGCCAATGTCTTTCAGATTTTATGACGAGGAGAGTACGCGATGGACGCCAAGACACAGCAGCAACATGCCGAGACGTTTCTTGCCCTTCACAAGACGGCAGATCCGCTTGTTCTGTTCAACGCCTGGGACGCCGCCACCGCCAAGGCGATCGCAAAGGCGTCGCCGGCTATCGCGACCAGCAGCGGAGCGGTCGCCTCTGCTCTCGGTTACGCGGACGGAGAAAATGTCCCGCTCGACCTCGTGGTAGGTCTGGTATCGCGGATCACCGCCGCGGTGTCAGTTCCTGTATCGATCGACCTGGAGGCAGGATATGGCGACACGCCGGACGCCGCAGCCGCATCGGCGGCCCGGATTCTGCAAGCCGGTGCTGTCGGCATCAATATCGAAGACGGACTATACGGAGGAAAGCGGCAACTCGCCGGCGCCTTGCAGCACGCGGCGAAGATCAGGGCGGTGCGGGACACCGCGCGGAGGCTCGGAGTTCATCTGTTCATCAATGCGAGAACCGATCCCTTCCTGCTGAAATTCGGCTCGCCGGAGGAATGCCTCAATGAAGTGGCGCGGCGCGCGAAGGTCTATGCCGACGCCGGCGCCGATGGACTCTTCGTACCCGGTCTCACCGATCTCGCATTGATCGCGAGACTGGTTCAGCTGGCGCCCCTGCCGGTCAATATCATGGTGACGCAGGGGATTCCGGAAATTCGCGATCTCGCTCGCGTCGGCGTTCGGCGGGTGAGCCTTGGGCCATGGCCGATGATGGCGGCGATGCGCCTCATCGGACAGGCAGCCGCAGGGGTCGCCGCGAGCAGGCAATACGGGACGTTCCTGCAGCCGAATGCCTGAGCCGTTCTCCGGCGTCGTGCCTCAAGCCGAGCGCTTCACCGCAACCGCCGGCTTGACCTCGAGCCGCCCCAGCATCGCCCTCGCCTGCTCGGCGCAGTGCTCGATCAGCCAGCGCTCGAAGGCGACGGGCGCCAGCGCGGGGGCGTAGAGGAAGCCTTGCACGACGTCGCAGCCGAGCTCGGCCAGCATCTTGCGCTGGCCTTCGGTCTCGACGCCTTCGGCGACGACGGTCAGCCTAAGGCCCTGACCGACCCGGACCACGGCGGTGGCGATCGCGAGTGCGCCGGCATCCTTCTCGATGTCGCGCATGAAGCTGCGGTCGATCTTCAGCTCGCGGATCGGCAGATGGGCGAGCCGGCTGAGGCTCGAATAGCCGGTGCCGAAATCGTCCACCGACAGGCCGATGCCGAGGGCGCGGATCGCGTGCATCGTCTCCAGCGCAGCGGCGCCGTCCTGCATGAAGGTGCCTTCGGTGATCTCCAGCATGAGGGCATCGGGCGGCAGATCGTGTTCGGCGAGGACATCTTGGAGCCGCGCGGCCAAGGTGACGTTGCGGAAATTGATCGGCGACAAATTCACCGAGACGCTGGGGATGTTGAGCCCGGCGCGACGCCAGGCCGCCATCTGCCGACAGGCCTCGCGCACCGACCACAGGCCGATCTGCTCGATCAGGCCGCATTCTTCGGCGAGCGGAATGAACTTGGCCGGCGAGACGTCGCCGAGCACGGCATCGTGCCAGCGTGCCAGCGCTTCGACCCCGTGGACGGCGCCGTCGCAGCTGCGGATCTGCGGCTGGTAGAACAGGCTGAGCGCACCCTCGGCAATGGCGCGGCGGAGTGCTGCGATCATCGCCAGCCGCTGTTCGGTCAGGCCGTTCATTTCGGCGTTGAACATGCAATGGGTGGAGCGGCCCGCCTGCTTGGCCATGTACATGGCGGCATCGGCCTGCTGCATCAGCGTGTCGATATCGGTCGCATGGTCGGGATAGAGGCTGATGCCGATGCTGGCCGACATCGGCATCAGCTTCGATCCGAGCCGCAGGGGCGCAGCCAGCGCCTCGGTGATGCGGGTCGCGACCCGCTCGGCGCTCTCGGCATTGCGATGCGGCAGCAGGATGACGAACTCGTCGCCGCCAAGCCGGCCCAGCATATCCTCCGGCCCGATCTGCTCGCGCAGGCGCTGCGCGAGCTGGATCAGAAGCTCGTCGCCGGCGGCATGGCCGAGCGTGTCGTTGACGTCCTTGAAGTGATCGACGTCGAGGAAGGCCAGCGCGACATGGCTGCCGGTTGGACAGGCATCGATCGCGGTCGTGATCAGGTGCCGCAATTGCGCGCGGTTGGGCAGGCCGGTGAGAATATCGTGATAGGCAAGCCGCGCGATCTCGGCGCGCGCTTCCTTGCGTTCGATTGCGAAGGCGGCGAGGTCGACGCAGGCATCGACGATGCGCCGGTGCCAATTGCTCGGCGCGCGAGGCTCGCGGTAGTAGAATGCGAAGGTGGCAATGACCCGGCCGTCCTTGGCCTTGACCGGGGTGGACCAGCAGGCCCGCAAGCCGGTCGCGAGCGGCATGGCCTTGTAAGGCTGCCAGCGCGGATCGGTGTCGAGATCTTCAGCCAGCACCGGCTCGCCATAGAAGGCGGCGGTGCCGCAGGAGCCGACGTCAGGTCCGATGGCGATGCCGTCCAGCGCGCTGGAATACTCCTCGGGCAGGCTCGGGCCCCCGAGCGGGTGAATCAGGCCTGCGGCATCGACATGCAGCAGCGAGCAGACGACGTCGGGCGCGATCTCCTCGACGCGGCGGCAGAGCCGGTCGGCGATCTCGCTGATCGGGACCTCGTCGGCGAGCGCGCTCATGATCAGCTGCTGCAGCGAGCGCAACTGCCTGCTCTCGGTGATGTCCTCGACCAGCGCGAAGATGTGCCTGAGCCGGCCTTTGCTGTCGCGGAAGGCGTCGAGCCGCGCACAGACCCAGATCTCCTCGCCGCTCTTGTCGTAAACGAGTGTCTCGACCTCGCCGCGGCGGCCGCCGGCCATGAGCCGCTTGACGAGCTTCGCAATCGCCCTGCGGTTGGTATGGCAACCGGCGATGAGCTCTGCCGCAGGCCGCCCCTCGGCTTCCTCGCTGGTATAGCCGAACAACGCCGTGAAGGCCGAATTGACGTAGCGGATGTTGTGCTCGACGTCGGCGATGATCACGGCGCGATTGGTCTGGTCCGAGACTGCGTTGAGCAGCCCGATCCTGACGCGACGCTCGGCCTCAGTGGTGACGTCGCGCGCGAATATGATGTAATTGACAGTACCGTCGATGGTCGTCGACGACAGCGCAATCGTGGCCTTGATCCGGCTGCCGTCGCGCCTGATGAGGCTGATCTCGTCGCGAAAGTCCACGACCGGATCGGCTTGAAGACATTTGAGCGTGAGAATGGCGGCGTCGCCGCCCAGCACGTCGGCAGGCGCAAGCTTCCAGATCCGCTCAGCGCCGGCGTTGAAATAGGTGATGCGACGCGCATCGTCGACGATGACGATGCCGTCGTCGGCGCATTCGAGCGCGGCGCGCAGCACGTCCGGCATTTTGGTCAGGGGGCAGTCGGAGGCAGACATCATTCGACCCGGCAGCATCGGCAAGATACGGCAACCAGCCCAAGGCTACCGCGCCGATGGTGTCCAAGACCTTTTTGCAACCGGCCCGGGTTCGGCCAAGCCGCGACATGCTTAACAGTCCGAGAAAAATGCCGTGCTAATGCAGAGCGAGCGGAACCTATTCGGCGCGAGTTCCCGCCCGGAGCATGTGCAGCCGGCCGGCCACGGCCCTAACCTTGCCCGGCGAGGCCCGCCAGACCGACAGCGCCGAGAGAAGGCTGACGATGATCGCAATGCCAAATGCGAGCGTGTAGTCGCCGGTGCGGTCATAGAGCAGGCCGGTCACCCATGGCCCGGCCGCGCCGCCCGCCAATGCCGCGAGCATGATCATGCCGAAGATGCTACCCTGGTGGCGGCCCCCAAAAATCTCGAACACCACTGCGCCCATGATCGAGGTGAGCCCGTAGCCGAGCGCGCCTTGTGTGAACACCATCAGCCAGACCAGCCAGAACGAAGGCTGGTATTTCAGCGCCATCAGCGCCGCGAAGCAGATCGCAAACCCCACACAGCTGATGGCCCAGACCCATTCCCGCCCGATCCGGTCGGAGATATGGCCGAGGAAGATCTGGCCGGGGATGCCGAGCAGGCTGACGGCGCCGAGCGCCCAGACCGCAACGCTCGGGCTGAATCCGATGTCGAGCAGGAATTTGGTCTGGTGCACCTGCACTGCGTACCAGATGTACAGGCCGCAGAAATAACCAAGCGCGAGCCACCAGAAGCGCGCAGTCGCAACCGCCCGCTTCAGCGTCCAGTCGATCGCGGCCCAGTCGGGATCGACGATGTTGGAGACCGGCTTGGCGGCGCCCGTGACCGGCTCGCCGTCGCCATCGGGCCGCAGGCCGATGTCTTCGGGGTGCTTGTGCAGCAGCAGATTGATCGGCGCCAGCACGACCAGGATCATCAATCCCATCGCGGTGCAGGCGGTGCGCCAACCGGTCTGCTCGATCATGTGCTGCACCCATGGCAGCAGCGTCATCGAACCGATGCCGACGCCGGCAAAGGCGATACCGATGGCAAAGCCGCGCTTGCGGATGAACCAGTTCGGCAGGAACAGCGACTGGCCGGAATAGCCGAGGCACACGGAGCCGGCGCCGACCATGACGCCGATCGTCACGTAGAGATGCCAGGGCTGGCTGGTGAGCGGCGCAAGCAGCAGCCCGCCGGCCATCAGCGCCACGCCGAGCTCCATCACGGCGCGCGGGCCGGCACGGTCCATCAGCCTTCCGATCAGCGGGCTGGCCACGGCGGACGCGATGAAGCCGAAGGAGAACGCGCCCGCAGTCACGCCGCGCTCCCAGCCGAACTCGGCAATGATGGGCGGAAAGAACAGCGAGAAGGAGGTGCGCGCGTTGACGCCGATGGCCATGGTGACGAACGTCACCGCAACCACGACCCAGCCGTAGAAGAACGGAAGCCGCATTTTTCTTGTTTCATCCCTGGACGGTCGTCTACCGATCATCCGGGATTGCCCGGGTCAAGTGATTTTAGCGAATGCCTCTACATCGTCATTGCCGGGCTTGTTCCGGCTATCCACGCCGTGCAAGGCGGTACAAAGAACGTGGATGCCCGGGCCTTCGCCGCGCCGAAGCGGCTTCGGCCGCGCAGGCGGGACAAGCCCGGGCATGACGACCTCTTGTGATGTTCAAATGCTGCGAGACGGGCGTTCAGGCGGCGTCGCGCTGCGAGCCTTCGGCCGGCCCGTCAAGCTCGATCTGGTCGATCGGCAGCGGGCGGCTGAACAGATAGCCTTGCGCAAAATTGACGCCGAGTGCCTTCAGCCGCTCGAACTCCTCTGATGTCTCGACGCCTTCGGCGGTGACCGACATGTCGAGCCCGCGCGCCAGTGTCACGATCGAGGAGATGATCGCGGAGGAGCGCGGCTGGTGCGTCAGATTGCGGATGAACGATTTGTCGATCTTGATCTTGTCGAACGGAAATGCGGTGAGATAGCTCAGCGAGGAATAGCCGGTGCCGAAATCGTCGAGCGCGAGCTCGACGCCGATGCTCTTCAGCCGCTCCATGAAAGCAAGGTTCTCGGTGCCGCGCTCCAACAGGACGGATTCGGTGATCTCGATCTCGAGCCGCTGCGGCGACAGGCCGGAATCCCGCAGGGCCGCGTCGATGACATCGAACAGATCGGCTTCCTTGAACTGGATCGGCGAGAGATTGACCGCGACCATCAGGCCCGACGGCCACGCCGCCGCATCCGCGCAGGCGCGGCGCAGCACGAATTCGCCGAGCGGCACGATCAGCCCGGTCTCCTCGGCAAGCGCGATGAACTGATCCGGCGGGATCAGCCCGCGGGTCGGATGCCGCCAGCGCACCAGTGCTTCGAAGCCGCGCCGCGCGCCGGTGCCGGCATCCATGAACGGCTGGTAGTGCACCTCGAGCTGGCAGAGCGCGATGGCGTCGCGCAGATCCCCTTCCAGCGTGTTGCGCGCCTCGAGCTCGGCCGACATCGCCTCGTCGTAGATGGTGAAACAGTTGCGGCCGGCCGACTTCGAACGATAGAGCGCAAGGTCGGCCTTCTTCAGCAATTGCTCCTGGTCGCTGCCGTGATCCGGCGCGACGGCAATGCCGATGCTGGTGCCGATCTCGACGCGATGCCCCGGCAATGGGAACGGCTCGGCGACGAGCTTGGCGATCCGCGCGGCCAGCTCGGTCGACGATGCGCGCTGATCCTCGCAGCCCTCCTGGATGATAGCGAACTCGTCGCCGCCGAGCCGCGCCAGCACGTCGGTGGCGCGCACGGCGGATTTCAGCCGCTGCGCCACCAGGCGCAGCAGCGCATCGCCGGCGCCATGACCGAGGGAATCGTTGACGTTCTTGAAGCGGTCGAGGTCGAGCATCAGGATCGAGAAGGTCCAGCCGCCGTTCTTCAGCTGATCATTAAGCTCGTCGAGCCGCGCAAGGAAGAAGGCGCGGTTCGGCAATCCGGTCAGGACGTCGGTCTGCGCAAGCTCGAGCACGCGACGGTTGGCCAGCGAGAGCCGCCGCGAGTTGCGGCTTGCC
This sequence comes from Bradyrhizobium sp. CCBAU 45384, assembly GCF_028128665.1. Taxonomy (NCBI): domain Bacteria; kingdom Pseudomonadati; phylum Pseudomonadota; class Alphaproteobacteria; order Hyphomicrobiales; family Nitrobacteraceae; genus Bradyrhizobium; species Bradyrhizobium sp. CCBAU 45384. The sequence goes on along the minus strand of NZ_LBIZ01000118.1, from coordinate 313,274 downwards.
AGCATCAGATAGATCGACAGTGACAGTGTCAGCAGCATGCCGACGATGAGGACCGCGCCGGCGCGGTCGTAGGTCATCTCGAGGGAACCGCCGACCGTCGGCATCACGCGCACCTGCCAGTCGGTATCCCCGATCTTGAGATGGCCCGACCAGTGCAGGCCCCGCGCGACGTCGCGCATCGACTGCGGCGCGGAAGGCGCCGACGAATAATCCGGCATCATCTCCTCGAGGCCGACGATCCCCGCCGTGAAAGGCGGATACACGTTCACGCTGACCGCAGGGCTTGCGCCGGTCGTGCCACGAATGGCCTCTATCAGCAGCGGCAGGTCGAACACGCCGACCACGTAGCCTGTGAGATTGCGGCGCCGGTCCGCGACCGTGTCGCGAGAGGTCCCCTTGGCGTAGACGGGAACGGCGACGAGAGCATAGGACAGCCGGCCACCCCCGCGCGGATCGTAGAGGCGCGCACGAACGCTGGCGATTCGGTCGTTGTCACGCGCGCGCTCGAGCGCGGCGGCGCGTTCCGGAACGCTGGCATAGTCCATGCCATAGACGGGCGACGTCTTCGGGTAGGTCGAATAGAACACCGGAAAATATTCATCGCTTTGCGGCGCGGTCGCAAATCTCTCGCCCTGGAGCGACTTGATGCGATAGCCGGACAGGCCGTCCGCGACCGCGGCAGCCTCGTATTCGGCGCGTTCCTTGCGGTTGACGCGCGGCAGCCAGGAGATGCGCAGCATGCCGGGATGATGCTCGAACAGCCGGGCGCTGAACGTCTGGAACTCGCTGCGGGTGATTTCCTCGTTGGCCGATTCGAACAGGGTGCGCAGCGCGACGAGCCGGCTGATATATTCGTTCATGCCGTTCTGCATGACGATGGAATCGGTCTCGGCCGTGCTTTCGAACTCGATCCTGTTGACGCGGTCTTCCCACCGCGCCACGGCCGCAGCGCCCGCCAGCGAGAACAGCAGACCGACCCCGGCTGCGACGAGAGACGATAGAGCCCGAGCAGCGGCGCAGTGCGCCACCACCCGCTCCCCCGTTTCCGGCCCTGATCGTTCCGATCGCGATCGCCCATACGTAAAAGCCGCCGTTCCCCTCTTCGCGGTGGACCGAACTTCTGGTTGAACCGCCGCGGTGGCAATCGGACAAGGACCGCGGTTAAGAACTGCACAATTTCGGAACCAGGCCTTGCCGCATTGCACGGCTTAGTTAACGAAGTGCGCGCCTGGACCGCCTGCATCGGCGCAACTTGCCGGTTTTACCCGGAGTATTACGGAGCTGCCGGTCCAGAGCCGGTTAGCGAGCTATTCAGGCCGCGCGACTATGCTTGGCGCGCTTTCTCCAGCATCCGGCAACACTTCCTGATGAACCTGTTTCGATCAGCGACACGCATCGTGCTGAGCTTCGCACTGCTCGCCGCAGCCACGTGTGCTGCAAGCGGCGAGGAGGTCGGCGTCGGCGCCGACACGATCCTGTTCGGCCAGACGGCTGCGTTCGCAGGCCCCTCAGCTTTGCTCGGTCAGCGCATGCGGCAAGGCATCGTCGCAGCATTCACCGAGATCAACGCAAATGGCGGCATCCATGGCCGCAAGCTGCAGCTGATCAGCCGCGACGACGGCTACGATCCCGACCGTTCGGTGGCGCAGACGCTGCGGCTGATCGAGGACGACAAGGTGTTCGCGCTGATCGGCGGAGTTGGCACGCCGACGGCGATGGCGACGATTCCGATCACCAGCGCCCGGAACATTCCCTTCATAGCACCGTTCACCGGCGCCGAATTTCTGCGCGACCTCAAGCTTCCGAACGTCGTCAACATCCGCGCGAGCTATGGCGCGGAGGCCGAGGCCTGGATCAAGCACCTCACCGAGGACCGCAAGTTCACCCGCATCGGCATCTTCTACCAGGACGATTCCTTCGGCCGTGACGGCCTTGCCGGCGTGAAGAACGCGCTGGCCAGACGCGGCCTCGAACTCGCCGCCGAAGGCACCTTCGAGCGCAACACCCGCGCGGTCGGCGCGGCCTGGCGGGTGATCAAGCGCGCCGAGCCCGAGGCGATCGTCATGGTCGGGACCTACGGTCCTTGCGCCGAATTCATCAAGCTGGCGCACCGCAGCGGCCTTTCGCCGACATTCGTCAACATCTCCTTCGTCGGCGCCACCGCGCTCGCCAAGGAGCTCGGCCCCGAGGGCGAAGGCGTCATCGTCTCGCAGGTCGTGCCATTTCCGTGGGATCGCTCGCTCAAGCTCGTGGCCGACTACCAGGCCGCACAGAAGGTACTCGACCCGGCGCTGACCCCGGACTTCGTTTCGCTCGAAGGCTATCTCGCCGGCCGCTTTGTCGCCGCGGTCCTAAGACATCTCGGACCGAACCCGACGCGGGCGGAGCTGATGCGGATCATCAACGACGTCGGCCGCTTCGACATCAGCGGCACCGTCATCACCGTCGGCTCACGCGCCATCGACACGCCACCGAAGGTGTTTTTGACGGTGATCCAGAAGGACGGGACGTTCAAGGCGGTCGATAGGCTTTAGGGCAGTTCACCGCCTGCGCGTCCAGCGCTCGGCGTTGACGGCACCCTGCGGCGCCTCGCCCTTGGTGATGGCCTCGACCTGCCGCACCGTCTCCAGCGACTGATATTCGATCGCCTGCGGCGTCAGGCCGCCGACATGCGGCGTGGCGATGACGTTCGGCAGCCTTGCCAGCTCCGGCGTCGGCATCTGGTCGGGTGCACGGCCGACATCCATTGCCGCGCCGGCAATGCGGTTCTCCAGCAGCGCCTTGGCGAGCGCGGCCTCGTCGACCAGATTGCCGCGCGAGAGGTTGATGAAGAATGCGTGCTTCTGCATGCGCGCCAGCGCCGCCTCGCCGATCAGCTTCTCGGTCTGCTCGTTGGCGATGGCGAGGCAGACGACGAAGTCCGATGCCGCGAGCAGCTCGTCGAGCGCGACATGTTTGACGGCGCTGTCGCTGACATCGGCGAAGGGATCGGCCACCAGCACCTGCATACGCAGCACTTTTGCGACCTCGGCGAGGTAGCGCCCGATGCTGCCATAACCGATGATGCCGATGGTGCTGCCGGCCAGCTGGCGGCCCATCCGCGCCTCCGGCTTGCGGCCGGCGTGGTAGTCGGCCGTCGCTCGCGACACGCCGCGCGACAAATCGACCATGAAGCCGACCGCGAGCTCGGCGACCGCCTGCACGAAGCCGGGACCCGCCCGTGTCACCAGCACACCGGCTTGCGAGGCCGCCTCGACATCGACGTTCCTGATATCGACGGCACAGCGGACAAAGGCACGCAGGCGCGGCAATTGCGCAAAAATCTCGCCGCGACCTTCGGTCATGCGATCGGCGACGATGATGTCGGCGTCCTCGGCCGCACTGACGAGGCCCGCAGAATCGAGCGCCTGGTCGCCCTCGTGCAGGATCACCTCGGCGATGGCGCGCAAGCCGTTCAAGCTGCGATCGCCATAGTAATTGCGGCGCATCTCCGGCGTATGGGCCAGCAGGACTTTCACGGCAGCACTCCCTTAGTAGCCGAACGCGCGCGGCAAGGCGGTGCTCAGCCACGGCACGAAGGCGATGACGAGCAGGCAGAGGAACAACAGGCCGAGATAACCCAGGATCGGCTTCACCGTCTGCTCGATCGGCACGTTGCCGATCAGGCAGGCGCCGTAGAGCCCGAGCCCGAGCGGCGGCGCGAACAGGCCGACGCCCATCGCAATCACCAGCACCACGCCGAAATGCAGAGGATCGATACCGAGCTGCACTGCGACAGGCAACAGCAGCGGGCCGAAGATGATCAGCGCGGCCGCCCCTTCCAGCACCGAGCCCATCACGATCAGCACGGCGATCGCGAGCAGGATGAACAGCCAAACACCTGACGTCTTGGACAGGCCCAGCATGAAATCGCCGACCGCATGCGGCACCTGCTGCAAGGTCAGCGTGAAGGCCAGCGACTGCGCGGCGGCGACGATGAACAGCACCAGACCGGCGCGCGTCGCCGCCTGCACGAAACTGTGCGCGGCCGATCTGAAGCTGAGCTCGCGGAACACGACGCTGCCGACGACGAGCGCATAGGCCACGGCAAAGGCAGAGATCTCGGTCGCGGTGGCAAAGCCGCTCTTGAAACCGAAGAAGATCATGAAGATCAGGCCGAACGAGGCGATCGCGCCGCTCCACAGGCCTGAAACCGCCATCTGCGGCTCGACCTCCTCGGCGGCCTCAGGCGTCTTGCCGAAGACGATGGAGAAGGCGATCAGCACCGCCGCCATCAGCGCCGCGGGCAGCAGGCCTGCCATGAACAGGCCGCCGATCGAGAGGTTTGCGACAAAGCCCAGGATGATCAGGTTGATGCAGGGTGGGATGGTCTCCGCCATCACCGCGGACGCCGCCAGCAAGGCGACCGCGCTGCCCGGATTCTGCTTGGAGCGGCGCGCCGCCGGGATCAGCACGGAGCCGACGGCGGCGACGTCGGCCATCTTCGAGCCCGAGATGCCGGAGAACAGCACCATCGAGGCGACCATCACGACGTTCAGGCCGCCGCGCATGCGGCCGACCGCGCGCTGCAACAGCTCGATCAGGCGCACCGACATGCCGTTGGCTTCCATGAGGTAGCCGACCAGGATGAAGAACGGGATCGCCAGCAGCACGAAATTATCGATGCCGCGCGCCATCTGCTGGGCGAAGATGACGCCGGGCAACGCGCCCTCGACCCAGATGAAGATCAGAGCGGCCAGCGCCAGCGCAAAGCCGATCGGCAGGCCGCCGAACAGCGTGGCGAAGAAGCCGATCAGCATCAAGGTGCCCGCCGACGGCACCGAGGACGGCGACAGATAATCCCAGGCGGGATAAAGGCCGGTGACGACGGCGACTGCAACAAGCCCCCTGACAATGTCGGGGAGCGGCCGCGCGCAGAGATGGTCGATCGCGAACACCGTCATGAACAGCGCGCCGATCCCCATCGGATAGAAGGTGAGCTCGAGTGGCAGGCCCGAGCCGGTGGTCTGGCCTGAGGTCAGCGAGCCCAGCTTGATCGCGTTGTAGGCGACATAGCCGGAGATCAGCACGACGAGCAGGCTGCTTGCCGCATCGACCAGCGTGCGCAGCCGCCCCGGCAACAGATCGCGGAAGAAGGACACGCCGACATTCTCGCCGCGCGCCAGTGCACTCGCCGCGCCGAAGAAGGCGGAGCCGACCATCAATCCGCGCGCGACATCATCGGACCATTCGACCGGCGCGTTGAAAAAGAAGCGCAGCAGCACCGAGCCGCAGACGACCGCGAGATCGGCGGCCAACAAGACGGCCGCGATCGCGTCGCTGAGGCGAAGCAGGAGGGCGATGCTCCCGTGGCGGCCGCCCGGGAGCGATACGGCGTCTGCCATCACCATCTCAGGCTTGCGTCGAACGAATGATGTCGATGACGGGCTTGGACTCCGGCCGCGCCTTGATGAAGTTTTCGATCTGCGGCGCGACACGCTTCTTGAAGGCCTCGCGATCGCATTCGGCCACCGTCACACCCTTCTCGGTCAGGGCCGTCAGCGCCTCTTTCTCGACCGCAAGCCCGTGGGCCCGCGTGTCGACCGCGGCCTTCTTGGCGGCGTCCAGGAAGCCCTCGCGCAGCTTCGGATCCATGCGGTTGAACGTCACGTCGCTGAAATAGACCGCGAGCGGCGAGAAATTGTGCTGCGTCAGCGCATAGAATTTCGCAGTTTCGAAGAACTTGCTGGCGAGGATGGTCGGCGGATCGTGCTCGAGACCGTCGAGCACGCCGGCCTGCAGCGCCGTGTAGATCTCGCCGAACGCCAGCGGCGTCGCGGCGGCGCCCATCAGCCGCAGGCATTCGGTGATGACGGGATTGGGCAGCGTGCGGATCTTGAGGCCGGCGAGATCCTCAGGCGTCTTCACCGGCTTCTTGGCGAGGACGCTGCGCGAGCCGAAATTATAGGCCCAGGCGATGATGCGGATGTTGCTGCCCTTGAGCAGCGCGTCCTCGATCGGCTTGGCGGCGCCGGCATCGAACGCCTTGGTCTGCTGCGGGAAGCTCGAGAACAGGAAGCCGAGATCGTAGGTCCCGACCAGCGGCACCAGATTGGCCGAGATCGACGAGCCCGAGATCATGAGGTCGATGACGCCGAGCTTCACCGAATTGATGACGTCGATCTCCTGACCGAGCTGGTTGTCGGGGAAGAAGGCGACCTCGACCTGCTCGCCAAGACCGTTGGCCTTAATCTGCTTCACGAGGTTGTCGTAGTAGACGCGGCCGTTGGCGAATTTGGGATCGTTCGGCAGCGAGGACGAGCATTTCAGCTTCAGCGTCGCAGCTTCTGCGCGGCCGATGATGGCAGGAGAGAGCACAAGGCCGGCGGTCAGCGCCGTCGACGACTTGATGAACGTGCGACGGCTGACGGGCACGAGGGTCATGGTTTTCTCCCCAATATTTTTTGTTGCCGGCCGCGGTCGTTGCCACGGCCTGTTGCGCGGAGAGTAGGGCCAAAGCGACGGAGCAGGCAAGGCGTGCCACGGAGCGCGATGCGCGCGCGAGCGGCAGGCGCTCAGGCGCGAATTGCCGGGGAATGCCTATATTTGCCGATGTTTTCGATCATGCCGCAACGCGGCCAAGCGGCTTCCATGCAAGATTGCCGCAGATCGATCCAATTCAGGTATGGATCAATGCCGAACGCAGATCGATGAGCACGCTGCAAAAAGCTGCGGGACCGGGATCCCGCAGCTCTGTCATTTTCCGCGATCGATAAGATCAGCGCGACGGCGCGACGCTCAGCTGTCCGTTCGCCGCCTCGACATCACGCGAGGGCCGCAGCGCGAAGGCGCCGTCGCCAAGCAGCGCCTGCGCAGCCAGCGCAATCGCCCAGAAGGCGGGAAATTCCCAGCCGCCCTTCGGGTTGGTGAAGAAGAAACCGGCCGCACCGTGCACGGTGAAGATCGCACCAAGCAGGACGGGAATGCCTGCCAGCGCCGCATAACGGGTCCAGACGCCGAGGATCAGGGCGATGCCGCTCAGCACTTCCACTGTCATGACGAGGTAGGCGAGTTCCGGTGGGAAGCCGAGGCTGCCGAAGAACTTTGCGGTGCCGGCGGGGGTGAAAACGAACAGTTTCAGGCTGGCATGGGCCAGGAACAGCGCGCCCAGGGTCACACGCAGCACCAGCGCGGCGTAGGGGGCGGTACGGGAATCGATCATGACGGTCTCCATTGTTGGGCGATCTATGATCTATTCTCAGAACAATGATAATCTGCTATTTTGGAAATATACTTCACACCATTGGAGTGAAATGGGTGCTCGACCGCCTGACCAGCCTGGAAGTCTTCGCCAAGGTCGCGGCGAACGGCAGCCTGTCAGGCGCGGCCCGGGCGATGGGCCTGTCGCAGACCATGGTGACCAAGCATGTCGCCTCGCTGGAGGCGCGGCTCGGCATCAAGCTGTTTCACCGCACCACACGGCGGCTGTCGATCACCGAGGCCGGCCGGCTCTATCTGGAATCCTCCGAACGAATCCTCGCCGACATGGAGACGGCCGACGCCGCGGTCGCGCGCGAGCGCGTCGAGCCGCGCGGCTCGCTGCGGGTCAATGTGCCCGTCGTGTTCGGCACACGCCAGATCGCACCGCTGATTGCCGACTTCTCGGAGCGTCACCCCGAGGTCACGATCGAGCTCGGCCTCAACGATCGCCTGGTCGATCTTGCCGAGGAAGGCTGGGACCTCGCCATCCGGATCGGCACATTGCGCGACTCCAGCATGGTGGCGCGCAAGCTCGCGCCGAACCGCCTGGTGGTCTGCGCGGCCCCTTCCTATCTTGCCAAGCACGGCACGCCGCGCAGCGTCGCTGATCTCGCCGGGCATAATTGCCTCGGCTACACGCTGTCGCAACAGGCAAGCGCCGCGGAATGGCTGTTCGGCGCGGAGGGCGAGATCCGCGTCCAGGTCTCCGGCAATCTGCGCGCCAACAATGGCGATGCGCTACGCGCGGCGACCCTGGCCGGCCTTGGCCTTGCGCGGCAGCCGACCTTCATCGTCGCCGACGATTTGCGCGCCGGCACGCTGGTCGCGCTTCCGCTCGACCAGCCGGAGGTGCAGTCATCTGCCGTGCATGCGGTCTACCTGCCCGACCGTCGTCCGCCGGCAAAGGTGCGCGCCTTCATCGATTTCCTCGCCGCGCGCTTTGCGCCGGAGCCGCCGTGGGACCACGGCCTGTTCTGACACTGCACGGCGCAACACGTCGGCTCCGGCAGCCCCCTGCCCAATCGCGGCTCGTTGTAACGTGAGCTAGCGCACAGACGCAGCAATGGCGGACGATTAGAAAAGGTGACATTCTCGCACGCATTGCCAGTGGAGGTGACCCCATGCGCCGTCCAGTCCTTTGCAATTTGATCCTTGCCTCCGGTCTCCTTGCGCTTACCCAGTTGATGACGCCGACGGACGCTGCGGCCGAAGCGCGGCTTGCGCTGGTGATCGGCCAGTCCGCCTATCGCACGGTGCCGGAGCTGCCCAACGCCGCCAATGATGCCAAGGGCATGGCCGAGCTGCTCGGCAATGCCGGCTTCACCGTCACGGCCGCACCGAATCTCGCGCAGAACGAGATGCGCCAGGCGATCTCGGATTTCGCCGGCAAGGTCAGCGCCAGCGGCGCCGACACCGTCGCGCTGGTGTTCTATGCCGGGCACGGCCTGCAGATCGACGGCGAGAACTATCTCGTGCCTGTCGATCTCGACCCCAAGCGCGAGGCGGACATTCCGCTGCAGGGCGTGCGGCTGAACGACCTGCTCAACACGCTCGGCGCGCTGCCGACGCGGGCGCGCATCTTCATGCTCGATGCCTGCCGCAACAACCCGTTCCCGGCGCTCTCGGGTGCCGGCCACGGGCTCGCGATCGTCGACACCAAGGCCGGCGCACCCGGCTCGTTCATTTCGTACTCGACCTCGCCCGGCGCCGAGGCCGAGGACGGCGATGGCACCGACAGTCCCTACACCACGGCCGCCCTGACCGTCGCCAAGCAGCCGAACATTCCGATCGAGGAAGTGTTCAAGCGCATCCGCATCGCGGTGGCGCAGTCGACCGACGGGCGCCAGATTCCCTGGGAAAGCTCGTCGCTGACGACCGACTTCAAGTTCTTCGGCGAGAGCAGCGGCCAGCCGCCTGCGCCGGGCGCAAATTCGATGGCGCTCGCCAGCGTCTCGCGCAGCGTCGCTGACTGGCGCAAGGATTTGCAGGGTAAGGATGCCAAGGTCGCCTATGATCTCGTGATCGCCGACGACACGGTGGAAGCCTATCAGGCCTATATCGAACTGTACGCGCAGGATGTCCGCACGCCGCGCTTGCGCACCGTCATGGAGCGGCGACGTCAGATGCTGGCGTGGGACCGCGCGGTGGCGATCAACACCCGTGCGTCCTATGAGACTTATCTGGCGAACTGGGACAACAGCGATCTCGCCGCAACCGCGCGGCGGCTGCTGCTGCGCGTGCAGAACCGCAACTATGCCTTACCGGTTGCCGCCGCTGCGGTCCCGGTCGCCGTCGCGATGGCGCCGACCTGCCCATGCTCGGCACCGACCCCGCCGGCATCGACGCCGATCAACCCGACGGTTGCGCCCATCATCAAGAAGCGCGTCGACGACACGCCGCCGCCCTCAAAGCGCAAGGTCGCCGACACACCGCCGAAGCGCAAGCCGCCGACTGATGAAGTCGTCGAGCGCGCGCCACCTCAACAAGGCCCGCCACCCGCCGCCATCATGCAAGGCATCGGCATCGGTGTCGGGATCGGCATGGGAATGGGCATGGGTGGCCGCGGTGGCGGCGAGATGGGACACGGCGACTACGGTCGCAGCAACAGATACTGAGGCTATCGATCGCGAAGCGGAGGGCAAACTCGCCCTCCGTCATTGCGAGCAATGACGACGGAGAGACCGCCACCTGCCGCCCTTCCGGAAATGCTGTAGTCTGATCGGCCGACACGCACTTTCCGGGGACACCACATCGATGACGCAAGACGCTCACGCCAGAAGCTCATGGCCGCTGTTTCGATCGCTCGCGTCCTATGCCCTGCCCGGCGATCTCATGGCGGGACTGACGCTCGCGGCGATCGCCATCCCCGAGCAGATGGCGACCGCGCGGCTCGGCGGCTTTGCGCCGCAGATCGGCTTCTTCGCCTTCATAGCGGGCTCGCTCGGATTTGCGCTGCTCGGCGGCAATCGCTTCCTGTCCTGCGGTGCCGATTCCACGATCACGCCGATCTTCGCCGGCGGGCTCGCGGCGCTCGCCACGACAGGTTCGCCCGAATATCAGGGCCTTGCCATCGCGCTGGCCTTGATGGTCGGCGCGATGATGCTCGCCGGCGGTGCGTTCCGGCTCGGCGGCATCGCCAATCTCTTGTCGATGCCTGTCATGGTCGGCTTCCTCGCCGGCATCTCCGTCCACATCATCGTGTCGCAATTGCCTGGCGTGCTCGGACTGGACTCGCCTGGTGGTCCGACGCTCGACCGCATCGGTGTGCTCGCGAGCGAGATCGGGCGCACCAATCCCATCACGTTCTGCATCGGCCTCGGCGTGCTCGCCGTGGTCTTCATCTCCGAGAACGTCAGCGCAAAAATTCCCGGCGCGCTGATCGGCCTCGTCGGCGCGACGCTGGCCACCGTCGCGCTCGGTCTCGAGAGCAAGGGCGTCAACGTGGTCGGCACAGTGCCGGGCACGCTGCCACGGCCGACCTTGCCCGACCTCGCGCCGGAACTGTGGGTGCGTCTCGTGCCGCTCGCCTTCGTCATCACAGTTGTTGTGATGGTGCAGACGGCGGCGACGACGCGGTCGTTTCCGTCCGATCCCGACAGGCCCGCCGATGTTGATCGCGACTTTCTTGGCGCAGGCGCCGGCAGCGTGCTGTCAGGCCTGTTCGGCGCGTTTCCGGTCAATGCCAGCCCGCCGCGCACCGGCATCGTCGCCGAAACCGGCGGACAATCGCAGCTCGCAGGCCTTGCCGCGGCGGCGATCGTGCTGGCGCTGCTCGCATTCGGCACCGGATTGTTGCGACACGTTCCGGACGCTGCGCTTGGCGGCATCCTGCTGTTTGTGGCGCTGCGGATCATCCGCGTGCAACAGATCGTGACGATCTATCGCCAGTCGTTCAGCGAGTTCCTGCTGATCGTGGCCACCGCCGCGCTGATCATCGTGCTGCCGATCCAGCAGGGCGCCTTTCTCGGCATCATGCTGTCGCTGCTGCACGGCATCTGGAGCACGACGCGCGCCAGACTCGTGGAGTTCGAACGCGTGCCGGGCACCACGATCTGGTGGCCGGCGCATCCGCACATCGCCGGCGAGCGTGTCGCGGGTGTCGCCGTGATCGGGCTCCAGGCGCCGCTGTCCTTTCTCAACGCGCCGGGCTTCCGCAGCGACGTGACCAAGGTTTTGGGCACGTCGGCACCGCAATTGCTGGTGCTGGAGGCGAGCGGCATGGTCGAGATCGACTTCACCGCCGCGCAGATCCTGCTCGACGTCTTCAAGGTGTGCAGCGCGCAAGGGGTCACGGTCGCCGTTGCACGGCTGGAATCGCTGCGCGCGCAGGAGGCGTTCGAGCGCTTCGAATTGTACGGTGCCCTGCCGAAGGAGCACGTCTTCCACAGCGTGGATGAGGCCGTGCACAAGCTGGCGAAATAATCACTGCACCAAGGTGGGATGATCCCGCTGCGCCGTCTCGCGGATCCAGCTGGTGTGGATCGCGCGGAACAGGATCTGCGCGGTCTTGAGGTCGTTCGCCGTCATGCAGAGATTGACGATACGATGCACGGCGTCGTCGCGCATCAGGCCGTCGGAGATCTTCATCGCGATCTCCATCGCCGCCTTCGCCGCGCGCTCATAACGGGCACTCTCGCTCTTGTCGTTTCGCGCAGCGGCGATAGCGCTCTGGGCCGCGGCGTCGCAGATTGCGCGGATGCGCGCGGCAGCTTCGATGTCGCCGAGCGGCGATTCGATCGCTTCGTCCCAGATGTCCGCCCGCTTCTGCCTCGCGAACCACTTCATCGCCTCACCGCCGATTGACCGCGCTTCAGGCTCACTCAGCATAGAGAGCCCAACCGGGATCGGCGAGACGATTTTTGCGGCACAGTTTCTCGGGCGCGTTCAGGACGTCCGACGCGGTCCGATGGCCTCGAACTGCGCCTTCTGCTCGTCACTGAGCGTGCCGTAGAAATCCTCCAGCGCGGCGCGAACCGACTTGACGCCGTCGAGCATGACATCGAGCCGCTTGCGGACCGCTGCCATGCGCGCCGGCGGCGTCATCACGTCGGCCGGCTGGCACGCCGCCTTCAGCGATGCGCTGGCCCTGGCGCTCGTGTCCTGGAGCACTTGCAGCGCGGCGCGCTGGGTGTCGCTCGGACGAAGCCTCGCCTCGATGTCGGCACCGGGCCAATCGAGCGCCGCGGGCGTACCGCAATTCTGGATCAGCGACGTCCCGGCGCTGCCGGAATCCGTCGCGCGCCGCTGGTTTTCGGCGAGCGCGTTGAAGCGCAGCTTCTGTTCGTCGGTCAGCGAGCCGTAGAATTTATCGAGCGCGGGCTGCACGAGATCGATGGCCTTCTCCATCGCCTCGATGCGCTGCTGCATCGCCGCCAGCCGGCCGGGTGCCGTCGCCGCGACCTGCGTCGGGCAGGAGGCGCGGATGATCCCGGCCGCATCGATCGAGGCATTGCCGAGCTCGTCGAGGCTTGCACCTTGCGCTTCAGTCGGCTGTACCGCGGCGGCAATCTGGTCGATCGGCAGACCGACGATCTCGCGGCGATCGCTGCCGCAAAGCTGATCCAGCGCCACACCACGCGCTTGCCGGCGACCCTGCGGCCGCGACGGCAGATAGGCTGACAAACCGTCATAGCCATAGGGCGCGAACAGGCCGGCATAGATGTCCGGATAGCCGTAGCCCCAGAAACCGAGACCGTCGCCCCAGATCGTGTAGTCGTAGAGATCGTTGTAGGCGAACGGCCAGAACAGCGGTCCGACCCAGCCGTAACCGCCTCCTGGATGTTGCCACCATCCGCTGCTTGCACCATGCCAGCCGGCAAGCGCCGCCGCCGCTGCGATCTGGGCGCGCGCCGCGGGATTGCTGATCAGCCGACCGTTGCGGAAAGCACTGGAATGCAGATTGAGTGCACTGCGGAAATGCGCCGGGCCGACGGCCGCATTGCGAATCCGACCGAAGTTCGGACCGCCATGTCGCGCGCCCGCCGCAAAGCGAGGTCCGCCATGATGCCCGCCACCATGCGCGTGCCCACCACCATGATGACCACCACCATGTCCGCCGCCATGAAAATGGCCACCGCCGTGCCCGCCGCCGTGACCACCACCGCCGTGGCCGCCACCGTGGCCGCCACCGTGTCCGCCTTTACCCAGAGCCGTGCCCGCCAGCACGCAGGCAAGCGCCGCAGCGGCGAGTCCAATGACCGGTCGCAACATCGCATCCTCCGAAAGAAGCCGCGCCATGGAGGCATCGGAAATTGTTCGGGAGATGGAACCGGCGTGGCCGCGGAAAGTTCCGCGGCGCGACAGGCTACGCCTCCGGCACGATCTTGCCGGGGTTGAAGATGTTTTGCGGATCGAGTGCCTTTTTCAGCGCGCGCATCGCATCGAGCGCCTCGGGGCCGAGCTCGGCCTTGAGGTATTTCTGCTTGCCCTGGCCGATGCCATGCTCTCCGGTGCAGGTTCCGTCCATTGCCTGGGCGCGCTCGACCAGGCGATGCATGAACTCCTCGCCGCGCGCCATCTCGTCGGCGTCGTTGGTGTCGCAGACCAGCGAGCAGTGGAAATTGCCGTCGCCGACATGGCCGACGATCGGCGACAGCAAATTGAGACGCTTGAGATCTTCCTCGGTCTCGCTGACGCAATCGGCAAGCCGCGAGATCGGCACGCAGACATCGGTTGCGACCACGCCGATGCTGTCGCCGGGGCGGAGTGCCTTGACGGACCAATAGGCATCGTGGCGCGCCTGCCAAAGTTTCGTGCGATCCTCCGGCTTGGTGGTCCAGGAGAAATCGCCGCCGCCGCAGTCCTTGGCGATCTCGCCGAACGCCTTGGACTGCTCGGCGACCTCGATCTCGCTGCCGTGGAATTCCATCAAGAGCAGCGGCGTCTCCGGCAGCGTCAGCTTCGAATAGGCGTTGCAGGCCTTGACCTGCGCGGCATTGAGCAGCTCGATGCGCGCCACCGGAATGCCGGTCTGGATTGCCAGGATCACGGCCTGACACGCCCCGTGCACGGACACGAACGAGACCGCGCCGGCCGCGATCGTCTCGGGGATGCCGCGCAGACGAATGGTCAGCTCCGAGATGATGCCGAGCGTGCCTTCGGCACCGACGAACAGATGCGTCAGGTCGTAGCCGGCGGACGATTTCTTGGCGCGCGTCCCTGTGGTGATGATCTCGCCGTCGCCGCGCACCACCTTCAGCGCCAGCACGCTGTCGCGCATGGTGCCGTAGCGGACCGCATTGGTGCCTGAGGCACGCGTCGAAGCCATGCCGCCGAGCGAGGCATCGGCGCCGGGATCGATCGGGAAGAACAGGCCTTGGTCGCGCAAATGCTCGTTGAGCGCCTTGCGGGTGACGCCGGGCTGGATCACGCAATCAAGGTCCTCGGCATGCACCGCGAGCACCTTGTTCATGTCGCGCAGATCGATCGAGATGCCGCCGGCGGGCGCGTTGACCTGACCTTCGAGCGAGGTGCCGGTGCCGAAGGGAATGACGGGCACGCCGTTCCTTGCGCAGATCCGCACCACGTCCTGGATGTCGGCGGTCTCCTGCGCCATCACCACGCCGTCGGGCGGCTGGTTGACGATCCATGTGGTGGTGTGGCCGTGCTGCTCGCGGACGGCCTGCGAGGTGATGAGGCGGTTGCCGAAGCGTGCGGCAAGCTGCTCCAGCGCGCTCGCGAGGGCTTTCGGCTCCGGCCGCGGCGGATTATTGGTGATGGTCGTACCCACGGATCGTCCTCCCGACAGAACAAACCGTGGCAAAGGACATCTGACCGGTCAAGTCAAGCGACCGGACGCATAGCCAGGGAATGAGACATGCCGGAGAGTGCCGCTTCGAAGCCCGCCGAGCCGTTCAGAAGCTCGATCATGCAGATCGAGCCGCAATGGATCGACTATAACGGCCATCTCAACATGGCCTATTACAACGTGATGTTCGACCGGGCGATCGACGAGTTCTGGCTCGAGCTCGGGATTGGTCCGGTCTACAAGAACGAGCGCCACGGCTCGACCTTCACCGCCGAATGCCATGTGCGCTATTTGCGCGAGATCCATCTCGGCGATCCCGTGCAGATCCTGGTGTGGCTGCTGGCCGCCGACGACAAGCGGCTACATACGTTCGAAGAGATGAGGCATGGGACGGAGGGCTGGCTGTCGGCCACCTCCGAGAACATGTCGCTGCACATGGACATGAAGGCGCGGCGCGTTGCGCCGTTTCCGCCTGACATCCAGCAGCGCATCGCAGGCATTGCCAGGGCCCACAGCGCCGTCCCGCGGCCCGAGGGCATCGGCCGGAACGTGGCGATGCCGGTCAAACGTTGATGTCCGGCGCTTGCCTCACCTCTCCCCGGCGGGCGGAGGTGAACCGCTAGATCCTGCGGCCGCGGGCCAATCCGACCACGGCCGAGACCAGGAACAGGACGACCGCGATGAAGAAGATGATCTTGGCGATCTCGATCGAGGCGCCGGCGATGCCGCCGAAGCCCAGGATGCCGGCGATCAGTGCGATAACCAGAAACGTCACAACCCAGCCTAGCATGGTCAAACCCTCGTCTTGATGTCTGTCAGCGATCGGCGCGGCTGCCCGCACCACCTATCCAGACAATCTCGACGCGGGAACGATGGTTCCGGCAGGCATAACGGCGAAATTCGCACCTCGCGCTGGAACAAATCGGGCCGCCGTGCACGTGGAAAACCTCTCCCCGCCGCCCCATATAGGCGCTAATCCCTGTTAAGAAGGCTCCCTCCCGTCACCCCGCGGTGCCATCGTGGGGCCAAATGATTCGCATGACCGAGCCGAGCAAGATCACAGGCGTACCCGACCACCAGCCCGCAGCCGGCGGCATCGCCGCGCGTGCGCGCGCCTCGGTGGGCCCGAAATACCTCACCGGACTCAATCCGGAGCAGCGCGAAGCTGTCGAGACGCTGGACGGCCCGGTCCTGGTGCTGGCCGGCGCCGGCACCGGCAAGACGCGCGTGCTGACCACGCGCATCGCCCATATCCTGAGCCAGGGCCGCGCCCGCCCCGCCGAGATCCTGTCGGTGACCTTCACCAACAAGGCCGCGCGCGAGATGAAGCACCGGCTCGGCCAGATGCTCGGCCATGCCGTCGAAGGCATGCCGTGGCTCGGCACCTTCCACTCCATCGGCGGCCGCATCCTGCGCTTCCATGCCGAGTTGGCGCAGCTCAAGTCGAACTTCACCGTGCTCGATGTCGACGACCAGGTGCGGCTGCTCAAGCAACTGCTGCAGGCCGAGAACATCGACGACAAGCGCTGGCCGGCGCGGATGCTGGCCGGCCTGATCGACGGCTGGAAGAACCGTGGCCTGATGCCGTCGCAGGTGCCCTCGGGCGAGGCCGCGATGTTCGCCAACGGCAAGGGCGGCAAGCTCTATACGAGCTACCAGGAGCGGCTGAAGATCCTGAACGCCGCCGATTTCGGCGATCTGCTGCTGGAAAACATCCGCATCTTCCGCGAGCACCCGGATATCCTGCGGCAGTATCAGCAGCGTTTCAAATTCATCCTGGTCGATGAGTATCAGGACACCAACGTCGCGCAGTATCTGTGGCTGCGGCTGCTGTCGCAGGCGCCTTCGTCGACCAAAGTCGTCATTCCGGGGCGGCTCGAAGAGCCGAACCCGGAATCTCGAGACGAGACCTCAGCACCAGATTCCGGGTCCGATGCTCTGCATCGCCCCGGAATGACGGAGCAAGTGGCGATCGCCGCTCCTCCCTCAGGCCCCACCAAAAACATCTGCTGCGTCGGCGACGACGACCAGTCGATCTATGGCTGGCGCGGCGCCGAGGTCGACAACATCCTGCGCTTCGAGCACGATTTCCCGGGCGCAAAAGTCATTCGCCTCGAGCGCAATTACCGTTCGACCGGCCACATCCTCGCCGCCGCTTCGCATCTGATCGCGCACAATGAAGGCCGGCTCGGCAAGACGCTGCGCACCGAGGACGTCGAGGGCGAGAAGGTCACGGTGACGGGCTCGTGGGATTCCGAGGAGGAAGCCCGCGGCATCGGCGAGGAGATCGAGCAGCTGCAGCGCCAGGGCGAGAAGCTCAACGAGATCGCGATCCTCGTGCGCGCGTCCTACCAGATGCGCGAATTCGAAGACCGCTTCGTCACGCTCGGCCTGCCCTATCGCGTCATCGGCGGCCCGCGCTTCTACGAGCGTGCCGAGATCCGCGATGCGCTGGCGTATTTGCGCGTGATCAATTCGCCGGCCGACGATCTCGCCTTCGAGCGCATCGTCAACGTGCCCAAGCGCGGTCTTGGCGATGCCACCATCCAGTTGCTGCACGATCACGCCCGCAAGCGGCGGATTCCGCTGTTCGAAGCGGCGCGCGCTGTGGTCGAAACCGACGAGCTGAAGCCGAAGGCGCGCGGATCCTTGCGCGACGTCGTCGCCCAGTTCGATCGCTGGCGCGCCCAGCGCGAGGTCACCGCGCATACGGACCTCGCCCAGATCGTGCTCGACGAGAGCGGCTACACCGAGATGTGGCAGAAGGATCGTTCGGCCGATGCCGCGGGCCGGCTGGAGAACCTGAAAGAACTGGTGCGCTCGATGGAGGAGTTCGAGAACCTGCAAGGCTTCCTCGAGCACATCTCGCTGGTGATGGACCGCGAGGGCGGCGCCGAGGACGACGCGGTGTCGCTGATGACGCTGCACTCCGCCAAGGGCCTCGAATTCGACAACGTGTTCCTGCCCGGTTGGGAAGAAGGCCTGTTCCCGAGCCAGCGCACGCTGGACGAACAGGGCCGCGCGGGACTTGAGGAAGAGCGCCGGCTCGGCCATGTCGGCCTGACCCGTGCCCGCCGCCGCGCCATGATCTATTTCGCGACCAACCGGCGCATCCATGGCACCTGGTCGACCACGATCCCGTCGCGCTTCCTCGACGAATTGCCGGCGGCCAATGTCGAGATCACGGAATCCAAGGGCGGCTCGGCCTGGGGCGGCACCGGTGGCTACGGTGCTTCGCGCTTCGACGACATGGAGGCGTTCGGATCAAGCTACACCACGCCGGGCTGGCAGCGCGCCCAGGCCAACCGAGAAGGCAACCGCAATCGTGGCGGCGGTCGAAGCGGAAGCTTCGAGGAGGAAGCCGCGACCTTCTCCACGTCGTCGTCTTCAGGCCCCGATTTCGGCAGCTTCTCCTCGCGCCGCCGCGGTCCCCTGACGATCGAAGGCGAGCTGGTCGCGAAATCCACCGGCACGACCTCGGAATTTTCACTCTCCGACCGCGTCTTCCACCAGAAATTCGGCTACGGCCGCGTCACCAAGATCGACGGCAACAAGCTCACCATCGCCTTCGACAAGGCCGGCGAGAAGAAGGTCGTCGACAGCTTTGTGCAGCGGGCGTGAGGCGACATGCCTCACTACATTGCCATCATCGAGGACAATGGCCCTGATGACGTCAGCATGTGGTTTCCGGACCTGCCCGGCTGCATATCAGGCGGCGACGATATCGAGGAGGCCCTGGAGAATGCGCCCGAGGCGCTTGCGCTTTATGCGCAGGAGCTGAATGAAGACGGCCGCGAGCTTCCTCCGCCGCGGACCTTGGACGAGCTCAAGGCCGATCCGGAATTTGCCGACGACCTCCGGAACCACACGGCGGTGCTGATCGAGTGGCCACCCCTCGCTGCGGAGTGAGGACTGTTCGCCGCACTCGCCGGGCTCCTGACAGTTCGGGGGCGATCAGCCCTTGACCATGGCGAACTTCCCCGTATCAGATGCAATCATGGTCCGGGGCTTCGTCACATCAGTCGTGCTTGCATTGGGGATGCCGTCGCTCGCGACGGCGGAGACCATGAGCTTTGGCGATTCGATCGGGCTGCTGGCCAGGAGCTGCGGCGCGGAAATCGTCGCCAATTGCCGCGGCGTCAATCCCGATTCCACGCGCCTGAAGGAATGCCTGTCCCGCAACCGCGATGTGCTCTCCCAACAGTGCCTGAGCGACTACCTCACCGCGTTCGACGCCATCCAGAAGCGCGTCGCTGCCCGCGTCACCGTGGCGAACGCCTGCCAGCGCGAGATCGTCAAGGTCTGCGGCGGCTCGACCAAGGAGACCAGCAAGTCGGTCCCCTGCCTGGTCTCGACGCCCAAGGGCATCAGCAACAACTGCCTGAAGGCCGTCGACGAGGCGGGGTATCGATGATGCGCGCAACCGGGCACATCGCCGCGGGCATCGGCATCGCGTTGGGCCTCGCGCTGCTCGCCGGCGCAGCCTTTGCACAGACTGCGCCGACCCGCGACGATATCGTCGGCAAGCTCAATCATTTCGAGGAGACCCCTGAGGTCGACTTCCCCGCGCTGAAGCAGCAGGTGATGGAGCGGGCCAAGGCCAGGATCAAGAACGATCCGGGTCCGGTGAACCGGCCGCCGATCGCGCCTGACCTCGCCAAGCTGCCCGCCTTCAATGCACAGATCCAGTTCGACGCCGACACGCCGATCATCCAGCCGGAATCCTACCAGACCGTCGGCCGGATCGCCGACGCGCTGGTTCACGCCTCGCTGCTGCCCTATACGTTCCTGATCGTCGGCCACGTCGAATCCAATTCGAAGACGCGCGAGGCCAACGCGATCCTGAGCCAGCGCCGGGCCGATGCGATCCGCGACGTACTGGTGAACACGTTCAAGATTTCGACCAAGCGGCTGCAGCCGATCGGTCTCGGCGAGGAGCAGTTCCTCGACCGTGCCAAGCCGACCTCACCCGTCAACGGCCAGTTGCAAATCCTGACCTTTGCCAAAGTGCCCGAAGAAGCGCCCGCGCATCCCGCAACAGCCCCTGCGCCTGCGGCGAAAAAGCCCGCCAAGAAGCATTAAGCGTGCAGATTTCGCGGCCAGCGGAACCCCTTGAAGTTCTGATTATTTTGTGACCTGCCTCACAGCGCGACAACAAGGCCTTGCGCGACAATAGTGCCGGTTTGTGCACTGCCCTTGCAGGTGCTATAGGCTGTTTTCGCCCTTCCCGACCCTGTGCTGCATGAGACCAAGATGGGTGGCTTTTTTCAACGCCAACTTGCCGTTTATGTCGAGTACCATCGCGATCCCCGGAACACGGCGATGCATGTGGTGGGCATCCTCCTGCTGTTCACCGGCGCGGTGATGCCGCTGACGCTGGTGAAGGTCCCGTTGTTCGGGTCCGAGGTCAGCCTGGCGGTGCTCCTGGCCTTGCCGGTTCTGATCTACTGGCTGCTGCTCGATGTGGCGCTCGGGGCCGGCATTCTGGCCGTCTCCATCGTGCTGTTCTCGATCGCATCGGCCATTGCGGCGCAGGTCAGCACCGTGACGATGTGGGCGATCTTTGCCGCCCTGGTCGTGCTCGGACTCGCCGCGCAGACCATCGGCCACAAGGTTTTTGAGGGGCGCGAAGCCTCATTATTCACGTTTCCGTCGCATCTGTTGCTGGGACCGATGTTTGTCATGGCAAAATTGTTCATTGCACTGGGCTTCCGTCGCGACCTTGCCGCGATTCTGGCGCCTCTTCCGGCCAACTCGCTTTCAACCCGATAGCTTTCTCAAGCGGAACAGCAAAACCTACTTCATGGCTCTCGTACTGGTTACCGGTGGCAGCGGTTTCATCGGACAGCATCTCGTCGAAGCGCTCCGCGCCCGTGGGCAGCGGGTGCGTGTGCTCGATGTCCGCCCGCCGGCGACCGCGAATGCGGACGTTGAGTATGTGCCCGGCTCGGTGCTCGACGCTGCGACGGTCGATGCTGCGGTTTCCGGGGTAAATCAGGTCTATCACCTTGCCGGCCTGCCCGGCATGTGGGTCGCCAACAAGCAGGACTTCCACGACGTCAATTTCCGCGGCACCGAGGTCGTGCTCGCGGCTGCGATGAAGCGCAACGTCTCGCGCTTCCTGCATTGCTCGACGGAATCGATCCTGTTCCCCTACGCCAACCTCAACGGCGTGGCCGCCGAGGAAGCCTTGCAGCCGGCCGACGCAATGCCCGGCGCCTATACGCGTTCGAAATCGCTCGCGGAGCATCACGCGGCGAAGGCCGCGGCCAGCGGCTTCCCGCTCGTGATCGGCACCCCGACCATGCCGATCGGCGCTGCCGATCACAATCTGACGCCGCCGACGGCGATGCTGTGGTACTTCCTGCAGAAGAAGGTGCAGCCGCATCTCGACTTCCTGGTCAATCTCGTCGACGTCCGCGACGTCGCCATGGGCCTGGTGCTGACGATGGAGCGTGGCCGCATCGGCCAGCGCTACATCCTCGGCGGCGATTGCGTCAGGCTCGGGCAGATCCTGCGAATGATGTCGGCGATGAGCGGTCGGCGGCAATATCCGGTCGTCGTTCCCGGCAAGATCGCCGAACTCTCCGCGATCTTGCTCGAGAAGATATCTGATCACATCACGCATCGTCCGCCCAACGGCACCGCCGAGGGCGTGCGCATCGCGCTTGCCGCGAGCGACCTTTCAATCGGCAAGGCCCGTGACGAGCTGGGCTATGCGCCGCGCCCGATCGAGCCGGTGCTGCGCGAAACCATCACCCATCTGCTCGCCCGCGGCGGCCAGGCCGCCTCCGATGCCATCGAGCATCACGCGCTCTCCTCGCGCGCGAGCTGATCTGCTCCCCAACCCAAAGAACCTTCCTTATGTCCTTCGATTCCAACAAGCTTCTGTCGGTCGCCTGGGGTGGCTGGACCACGACCTGGCCGACCGAACTCCTGGCCCTGATCTGGCTCGCCTTTCTCGCCAGCTGGGTGGGCGCCTCGTTCTGGCAGGGGCGGACCAAGAAGCAGGTCATGACGCTGGAGTCGCAGCGCTATCGCCTGCCGATCCTGGTCGGCGGCATCCTGTACACGCCCTTCATTGCTGAGGTGATGGGCTGGAAGCCGCTCTGGGTGCTCGGCAACACCGGCATCACCATCGCCGCGGTCCTCTCGATCGCCGGCATCGCCTTCGCCTGGTGGGGACGGCTGCATCTCGGAAAGTTCTGGTCCAACACCATCACCCACAAGGAAGATCACCGCGTCATCGACACCGGGCCCTACGGCATCGTGCGCCATCCGATCTACACCGGGCTGATCTTCGGCATGCTGGTGACCGGCGTTGCGATCGGCCTGGTGACGACGATCCTCGGCGCCATCCTGATCTCGCTCGGCATGTGGCAGAAGGGCCGGATGGAAGAGGTGTTCCTGTCGAAGGAGCTCGGCGAGGACGCCTACGGCGCCTATTGCCGCCGCGTGCCGATGATCATCCCGTTCACGTCGCCGCGGTGAAGCTGCGAGCGCGCGATACACTCGGTGTCGTCCCGGCCTAGTGCGCAATTGCGCACGGGGGCCGGGACCCATAACCACAGAGCGTGGTTTGGCGAAGACTCGTCGTTCGGTACTGCTATCACCTGCAACCGATAGATTCCGCGGTATGTGGTCCCGGCCCCCCCGCGCGCAATTGCGCGCTTGGCCGGGACGACAGTGAGAGGAACCGCCTCTCCCTTCACCCGTTAGCCCCGCGACACCTGCACCAGACGCAGAGCATCGCGCCATGTCGGACGCCTATGATTATTTTCGTGCGCACGCGATTGCGGCAGTCCGCAAGGCGCGCGCGCTGCCGCCAGGGCGGTCGAAGCTGAAGCAGCGCACGGTCGCGCGCGTCTATCATCTCCTCGCCAAGGAGGCCGCGCTCACCCCGAACGTTCATCACCTCGATGATTTCAGGCACGCGCGACGGGCGGAGCGGCAGGTCCGGCACTGATCAGCATCTCCTATGCAAATTCGATCAGCAGCCATTCCGCGGGAATAGACACCGGGCCAGTTCCGCCCCGGTTGACCTTTTGACCGCCACCCAGTTGGATGCGCGCGCAAAATGGGCGCGACCAAACTTCGACAGGGGCTTCGCATGACCTTTTCCAGCATCTTCGCGCAGTTCGTCGCAGTCCTCGGTGGCATCGCGCTGCAATGGCGGAAGCTGACCGGCACCGAGGCCGCGCCGGCCTGGGGCCAGACGCCGGCCATTCCCGAAGCCAAGCCGCAAGGCGCGATCCCGACCCTGAAGATGCCGACCGCGCGCGGCTGGAGTCAGGGCCAGAAGCCGACGGCCGCAGCCGGGCTCAAGGTCAACGCGTTCGCGACCGATCTCGACCATCCCCGCTGGATCGAGGTGCTGCCCAATGGCGACGTGCTGATCGCTGAAGCGACGCAGATCGCAGGTCCCCCGCGCAGCGTATTCCACTATGCGATGCAGGCAACGATGCGCCGTGCCGCGGCGCTCGGCGTCTCCGCCAACCGCATTACGCTGCTGCGCGACAAGGATGGCGACGGCGTCGCGGAAGTTCGCGGCGCCTTCATGGAGAACCTCAACCAGCCGTTCGGCATGGCGCTGGTCGGCGACACCTTCTATGTCGGCAACACCGACGGTGTGATGGCCTTTCCTTACGTCGCCAATGCCGATCGCATCACTGCGCCGGGCAAGCGGCTCACCACGTTCAAGCCGAGCGGCCACTGGACGCGCAGCCTGCTCGCAAGCCCCGACGGCAAGAAGCTCTATGCCGGCGTCGGCTCGCTCAGCAACATCGCCGAGATGGGCATGGAGGTGGAGGAAGGCCGGGCCGCGGTATACGAGCTCGATCTCGTCGCCGGTACCCATCGCATCTTCGCGAGCGGCCTGCGCAATCCGGTCGGGCTTGCGTGGGAGCCGAACACCGGCGTGCTCTGGACCGTCGTCAACGAGCGTGACGGGCTCGGCGACGAGACGCCGCCGGACTATCTCACGTCAGTGCGCGAAGGCGGCTTCTATGGCTGGCCCTATTGCTATTGGGGCAAGACGGTGGACGACCGCGTGCCGCAGGATCCGGCGATGGTCGCCAAGGCGATTCAACCTGATTACGCGCTCGGCGGCCATACTGCGTCGCTCGGCCTGTGCTGGATGCCCGCAGGCACCTTGCCGGGGTTCGGAGACGGCATGGTGATCGGCCAGCATGGCTCGTGGAATCGCAGCACGCTGTCCGGCTACAAGCTGGTGTTCGTCCCGTTCGCGAACGGCAAGCCCTCCGGCCCCGGCCGCGACATCCTGTCGGGATTCCTGTCCCCGGACGAGAAGGAATCCTACGGCCGCCCGGTCGGCGTCGTGATCGGCGCCGACAAGAGATCGCTGCTGATGGCCGACGACGTCGGCAACGTGATCTGGCGCGTGACGGGCGCTTAAGTAGGCGCCGCGGCGCGTATGTATTCCGTCATCCTGAGGTGCGAGTGATGGGGCGCGAAGCGTCCCATCAGGAGCCTCGAAGGATGAACGGCCAAGATGCAGCCGGGCCGTCGCCCTTCGAGGCTCGCCGAAGAGGCGAGCACCTCCAGCGACAACGTCTTCGCCGTTGCGCGGGGGTGACGGGGATAGAGCGCGCCACGTCTGAGCTAGTTAAGCCTCAACCTGTTACGTCCCAACGCTCAGCGTGGCGCGCTGCTTGCGGAGCAGTGCGATCACCGACAGCGCGGTGATCATTCCGGTCTTGGGATTTTCGGACGGGATGTTCTCGATGCCCATCGAGAATCGCGCCGAATCCGCTTCGACCTCGATGCGATGAACATTGCGCGTCACGGTGGGGTCGGCCCAGACCTGGATCTGGGTGCGATCGGGCCCGATGCCCGCCAAGGATAGCGCCACGGCGACATTGACGTTGGCAGGAAAGCCCTTTGCGGCGTCGCGCGCGCTGCCCTCGAATAGCTTGAGCGGCTCGCGCAGATTGTCGATGTCGATGTTGTTCTGAACGATGAACGGCGCGCCTCTCAGCCCGTCGATCGGCTTGCGCGTGACCATCTTCACCGAATGGATGGTGCCGAGCGCGGCGGCGTTGACGGCATCGAGTCCGATCAGCGCGCCGGTCGGGACAAGAATGCGACCGCCCTTGGCGCGGGCGAGATCGATGAGATCAAAATTGTCGAGCAAACCGCCGACGCTGACCACGACCGCGCACCTGCCGCGCTTCACCGCGGGCTCCACGATCGCGCGCAACTGGCTGCTCGGCGCGCACTCGACTACGATGTCGGCGACCTCGCCGAGCTGATCGATCGGCAGGATTTGCGGCTGGTGACGCAGGCCGCCCAGATACGCCTGATGCTTGGCGGGATCGCGCACGGCCACGGCTGACAGCATCAACCCCTCGATGCCATGATCGAGCGCGGTCGCGATCTTGCTGCCGATCGAGCCCAGCCCGGCGATGGCCACCCGCAACTCGTTCGTAGCTTTCTGCCCAGTCATCGCGTCATACCCCTTTCGTCCAAGCCCGTGTCATAGCCCCTCACGCCTCCCGCGCATAGGAGCGCAGGCGCGCCTCCAGCACCGCCAGCATGGCATCGCGGGCCGGATCATTTGAGCCGCGCAGCCAGGCCGCCGCCAGCGGCAACCGGCCGACCGGGCCGCTCTGCCTCAATCGGAGCGGCACGAAGCGCACGCCCGAAACCGCCATCCGCGTGGTCCAGCGCGGCACGATGGCAACGCCGAGCTTGGTTGCCACGAGGTTGATGATGGTCTGCTTCTCGTCCGCGACCTGCACGATGCGCGGCGTCAGGCCCACCTGCTCGAACAGCTTGACGGTGAGGTTGTAGCTGTCCGGCCGCGAACGGCGATCCGGCACCAGCATCGCCTCGCCCGCAATGTCCGCCAGCGTGATCGATTTCCGTGCCGCGAGCGCATGGCGCTGCGGAAACGCCACGATCGCGGTTTCCTGAAGCAACGGGCGAAACTCGAGCCGTTTGTCCGCCCGATCGGGCGGACGGACGAAAGCGAGATCGAGCGCGCCGGTCAGGATCTTTGGCAACAGCCTGACGGTCTTGTCCTCCAGAAGCTGGACCGAAACTTCGGGATGCCTGCTGCGGAAGTCACGCAGCAGCGGCGGCACCAGCCCCGCCGCAGCGCTGTCGACGGCGCCGATCCGCAGCCGTCGCGCAGCGCCCGCGCGGGAGCGATTGCGCAGATTGCTCTCGACCGCCTCCACCTTGGCAAGGATGGCGCGGGCATCACGCAGCAAGGTGGTGCCGTCCTCGGTGAGCGAGACAGCCCGGGTGGTGCGCGCGAATAGTCGCGTTCCCAGATCCTCTTCCAGCAGACGGATTTGGCGGCCGAGCGCAGATGGCAGCATCTGCAAATGCTGCGCGGCGCGGCCGAAATGCAGCTGCTCGGCCGCCGCCACGAAGCATCGAAGCTGATGCAATTCCATCAAACATTCCCTCGTCTCGCCAAGCGATGATTATATCATTTTTTTGTATAAACCAGCGGCAATTGAATCCGCCTCGCGGCCCGGCCTAAGCTTACCGCGCGACATCCCAAACGGAGCCTTCCCATGCGCACCCATTCGATCGCAGCCATTCCCGCCGACGGCATCGGTCCCGAGGTGATCTCGGCCGGAATCCGCGTGCTTGAGGCCTTGGCGAAGCGCAGCGGTGACATCGCCTTCAATGTCAAAACCTTCGACTGGGGCTCGGACTATTACAAGAAGCACGGCGTGATGATGCCGGCCGATGGGCTCGCTGAGCTGAAGAAGTTCGACGCGATCTATTTCGGCGCGGTCGGCGCACCTGACGTGCCCGATCACATCACGCTGTGGGGCCTGCGCCTGCCGATCTGCCAGGGCTTTGACCAATACGCCAATGTGCGGCCGACCAAGATTCTGCCGGGCGTGGCCTCGCCGCTGCGCAACGTCGGCGTCGGCGATCTCGACTGGGTGATCGTGCGCGAGAATTCGGAAGGTGAATATGCCGGCATGGGCGGCCGCGCGCATAGAGGCCTGCCCGAGGAGGTCGGCACCGAAGTCGCGGTCTTCACCCGTGTCGGCGTCAGCAGGATCATGCGCTACGCGTTCCAGCTCGCGCAGTCGCGTCCGCGCAAATTCCTGACCGTGGTGACCAAATCGAACGCGCAGCGCCACGGCATGGTGATGTGGGACGAGATCGCCGCGGAAGTCGCGACCGAATTCCCTGACGTGACCTGGGACAAGATGCTGGTCGATGCCATGACCGTGCGCATGACGCTGCATCCGAAGAGCCTCGACACCATCGTTGCGACCAACCTCCACGCCGACATCCTCTCGGACCTCGCCGGTGCACTCGCAGGCAGCCTCGGCGTGGCGCCGACCGGCAACATCGATCCGCAGCGCCGCTTCCCCTCGATGTTCGAGCCGATCCACGGCTCGGCCTTCGACATCACCGGCAAGGGCATCGCCAATCCGGTCGCGACGTTCTGGACCGGCGCGCAGATGCTGGAGCATCTCGGCGAGAAGGACGCGGCCGCGCGGCTGATGAAGGCGGTCGAGCAGGTCTGCGCCGCCGGCGTGCTGACGCCTGACGTCGGCGGTAAGGCGACGACTAGGGAAGTGACCGATGCCGTGATCGACGCGATCCACGGATCGAACGTCTGAGGGAAAGCTACTTCTTGCGCACCGAAGGTGCCGCCGGCGGCGGCGCCGCCATCGCGGCTGCGGCGTCCGGCGGCGACAAATGTCTGGGCACGACGATGGACTGGCCCGGCGTGAGCGTGGCGTTCTCGACAAGCGAGTTGCTCTGCGCGATGGCCCAGACCGGCACGCGATGGGTTGCCGCGATGCTCTCCATCGTATCGCCGGTGCGGACCGGTATGCGCACGCCGCTGTCCCACAATTCAACGAGCGTGTCCCCAGGGACCTGATAGCGCAGCGGCACGGCGTCAGCCTGGGTCTGCGCCTGGATACGCGGCAACTGCGTCACCATGTCGACGATCTGGCGATGGATGTCGTCCGACTTCTCGATGTTGATGTGCGTGACGCGGCCGTTCAGCTTCAAATCGTAGCTTGCATAATGGCCGCGAAAGCCAGGCACCGCCACCACATCGCCACCACCGAGCACGCTGTCGGACAGGAAGATGTTGATGAAGCGCTCGACATTGAGCGGCACGTCGTCGGTTGCGTGCGCGGGGTCGATGGCGATGACGAGGCTGATCGGGATGTTCTCCTTGGCTGCCATCTCGGAGATGATGACCGAGCACAGCCCACCCATGGAATGGCCAATCAGCACGATCGGCGCCGGACTCTCCTTGTAGCTGTCGATCGCGCGATTGCCGATCAGACGGCACAAGGTGAATTCGTAGACGTCGGCCGAGAAGCCGGCCTTGGTCAGCTTCTCGCTGAGCCGATCGATGCCGGTCGAGAAGAACGGCCCCATGGCGCCGCGGAACAGATAAATCTTCGGCGGCGGCAGCGGCTCGACCGGCGGAGCAGGAGGCGGCGGCGCGACCACGGGGACTGCAGCCGGCTTTGGCTTTGCGGGTGAGGCCGCGGCCAGACCGGGATTGAAGGCGAGCAGCGCGCAAGCTGCCAACACCACAAGTCGCCTTGGATCAATCATCAAGTCCTACAGTCCCACCACGGGAGGCAGGGGCCTCCCCGCGGCGGTTCTTGACCGCCGATTGGGTGGTTTTTGCGGCACGAAACCCGCCTGGTCAACCGGCTCCGTGCGCGCGATCAGCTGATCACTGCCGGCTCTTGAGCCTGCTGCGATGCGCCGCCTGTTTGGCTCGGTTGCCGCAGACCGCCATGATGCACCATCGCCGCGCTCGGCGACGGGTGTGGTCCGCAAACAGCATCGTGCAATTATGGCCCTCGCACGCCTTCACGTCGGAAAAGTCTTCGTTGCAGACGAACTTCGCCATCGCCTCACCGATCGGCAACAGCAGCGACTGCGGTGATCGCCAATGCCGCGTGGTCCGCAACGCAAGGCCACGATGGCTATCGTCGTGCCGCGGTTCGATCCGGCTGAAGACCTCGTCCTGTTCCAGGAGGCTGTTCAGCGGACCGAGCTCCTCGAGCGCCGTCGCTGCGAGCGGTCGGCCCGAATGCTTGCGGACAAAGCCCCTGAACCATTCGCGCAAGGCCCGCGCCTGATCGGCAACCTCGTCCAACTCACCAGGCTTCGCACGTGCCCTCAACGCCTCCAGTTCGTCCGTGGGCACCAGCTTCGCCTGCGCCAGCCAATCGATCAGCCCGTCGCCATCGTCGATCCAGTCGACGGGCGTATCGACCGGCGTCGCGATCGAATTGAGGAAATCCAGGCCGAGCGAGTCGGCGATGAACACGGCAGGCGGTTTGTCCATGGGTGATCCCTGACGATCCCGGGTGGGCACGGCCAACGTAACCACCAAATTAGCAATTGACAAGTTACTTATATCGAAATAACCATCTTATAGCCTATTAACAGGTTACAGAAATGGAGAGGGTCATGGCCCGCACAACCTACCGCACCGCCGACGTCGACGGCTTCAAGGTGTTTTATCGCGAGGCCGGCCGCGTCGGCGCGCCGAAGCTTCTGCTGCTCCACGGCTTCCCGAGCGCAGGTCACATGTTCCGCGACCTGATCCCGCTGCTGACGGACAAGTTTCACATCGTCGCACCTGATCTTCCCGGCTTCGGCCAATCGGACATGCCTTCGCGCGAAACCTTCAGCTACAGCTTCGACAACATTGCGCGCGTGATCGAGCGCTTCACCGAGGTGATCGGCTTCGATCGCTTCGCCGTCTACGTCTTCGACTACGGCGCGCCGACCGGCTTCCGGCTCGCGCTCAGCCATCCCCAAAGGATCACCGCGATCATCTCGCAAAACGGCAATGCCTATGAGGAGGGCCTCAGCGACGGCTGGACGCCGATCAAGGCCTATTGGCAGGATCCCTCGCCCGCCAATCGCGAGGCGCTGCGCGGCTTTCTCACACCGGAGGCGACACGCTGGCAGTATACGCATGGCGTCTCAGATCCGACGGCCGTATCGCCTGACGGCCAGAACCTCGACAATTTCTACCTGGCACGCCCTGGCGCCGATGAGGTGCAGCTCGATCTGATCGGCGACTACAAGAGCAATGTCGCTCTCTATCCCGCGTTCCAGGACTATTTCCGCAAGCACAAGCCGCCCATCCTTGCGATCTGGGGCAAGAACGATCCGTTCTTCATCCCGCCCGGCGCAGAGGCGTACAAGCGCGACAATCCAAATGCGGTGGTGAAATTCCTCGACACCGGACATTTCGCGCTGGAGACGCACGCAAGTGAGATCGCGGACGCCATCCGCGCCTTTCTCGCATAGCGAACGCGCGACCACGGCGTTACGGCAGCGCGGACAAGACAATGCCGCCGCCGACAATCAAGTCGGCGGCGGCACAATCAGATCAAAATTTGCTGGCGCCAGGCCTCAGTTTCTCGCCGGCGCCGTCGCCGCCGCCGAGCGCGCGGCCCGCGGCGCGGCGCCGGGCTCGGCGACCGGTGCCGGACCGCGCGAACGGGCGATCGCGGCGTCGATCTCGGCGATGACGCGGCGCTGGATCGCCTCGTTCTTGTCGATGGTGATGTGGCCGACGCCGCTGCCGCGCACGTCGACATTGTCGAGCTTGCCGCGAAGGCCGGCCGCGGCGCGCACCGGCTCGCCCGGACCGTCGCCGATATAGATGTTGATGTAGCGCTCGGCGCCGGTCGACAGCCTGGTCTTGAACACGGAGTCGAGGCCGATCGCGAGCTTCACCGGCACGCCGAGCTGGTTCAGCTTGGCGATCATGTCAGGGAGCGCGGTCGCGCCGGAGGAATGGCCGACCAGAATGATGGTCTTGAGCCGGCCCGCCCTGTACTCGGTCGCGGCTTCATCGGCGAGCGAGGACCAGGACACGAAGTTCGCGACCGTGACCGGAATGCCCTGGGCCTGGAGCCGGGCGCCGATCGTGTCGAGCCCGAGCGAGAAGATGTTGAGCACGCCGCGGAGCAGATAGACGTGCGTCGTTGCAGCGGCCTGGGTCGGCGCCGCGCTGGCGGGGGACGGGCCCATGGCAACAGCTGACAGCAGGAGCAGGCAGATCGCCCACGCGCGGAGGGCGGGCAACTGGCTTGCGCCGGCGGTGTGACGGCCGTTCAGTCTCATTGATGTTTTCCCTGGGGACATACGCTTCGCGATTGGCCGGAATCGTAGCCTTGGCCCGCTCGCAGACGCAACAAAGAGCCGCGTGAACGGCGATCTTCGCCGCAATCCGTGACCATCGCGCAACACCTGCCCGAAACCTACCACCAATGGGCCGGTTTTGAGACCATTTTTCTGCAGGCGATTGCGACCGGGCAAGGCCATTCCTATTTCGGGGGTCCGCCGGACGAGCCCGCCAGGGCGCAGGTTCCGGTGCATCCCCCACCCTAGCGGCCCCCATGTCCTCCATCATTTCCGTCGCCAACCTGTCCAAGACCTATGGGTCTGGATTCAAGGCACTCAAGAACGTCAATCTCGACATCAAGCGAGGCGAGATCTTCGCGCTGCTCGGCCCCAACGGTGCCGGCAAGACCACGCTGATCTCGATCATCTGCGGCATCGCCACTCCGAGCGAAGGCAAGGTTTTGGTCGGTGGCGAGGACATCCAGATCTCCTACCGCAAGGCGCGCTCGCTGATCGGCCTCGTGCCGCAGGAGCTCCATACCGACGCCTTCGAGAGCGTGTGGGCGACGGTGAGCTTCTCCCGCGGCCTGTTCGGCAAGCCGAAGAATCCGGCCCTGATCGAGAAGATCCTCAAGGATCTGTCGCTCTGGGACAAGAAGGACAACAAGATCATCACGCTGTCCGGCGGCATGAAGCGCCGCGTGATGATCGCGAAAGCGCTCTCGCACGAGCCGCAGATCCTGTTCCTGGACGAGCCGACCGCCGGCGTCGACGTCGAGCTGCGCAAGGGCATGTGGGAAGTGGTGCGGGCCTTACAGCAATCCGGCGTCACCATCATCCTGACCACGCATTACATCGAGGAAGCCGAGGAGATGGCCGACCGCATCGGCGTCATCAACAAGGGCGAGATCGTGCTGGTCGAGGACAAGACGACCCTGATGCAGAAGCTAGGCAGGAAACGGCTGACACTGCATTTGCAGAATAAGCTCGGCGCGCTGCCGGAGAGCCTCAGCCAGTACAAGCTCGAGCTTTGCGACAGCGGGGTGACGCTGGTCTACGACTACGACACCAAGGGCGAGCGCACCGGCATCACCAGCCTGCTCAGCGACCTCCGCACCGCCGGCATCCGCTTCAACGATCTCGACACGACCCAATCGTCGCTCGAGGACATCTTCGTCGACCTCGTGAGGACGTCATGAACCACCGCGCCATCCGCGCCATCTATCTGTTCGAAATGGCGCGCACCTGGCGCACGCTGCTGCAAAGCATCGTCTCGCCTGTCGTGTCGACCTCGCTCTATTTCGTGGTGTTCGGTGCCGCGATCGGCTCGCGCATCAGCCAGGTCGAGGGCGTCAGCTACGGCACATTCATCGTGCCGGGCCTGATCATGCTGTCGGTGCTGACGCAGAGCATCGCCAACGCCTCGTTCGGCATCTACTTCCCGAAATTCACCGGCACGATCTACGAGATCCTGTCGGCGCCGATCTCCTATTTCGAGATCGTGCTCGGCTATGTCGGCGCCGCCGCGACCAAGTCGATCATTCTGGGCCTGATCATCCTGGCGACAGCCGGCCTGTTCGTGCCGCTGCACATCCATCATCCGGTCTGGATGCTGGCCTTCCTGGTGCTGACGGCGGTGACGTTCAGCCTGTTCGGCTTCATCATCGGAATCTGGGCCGACGGGTTCGAGAAGCTGCAGATGATCCCGATGCTGGTGGTGACGCCGCTGACCTTCCTCGGCGGCAGCTTCTATTCCATCGACATGCTGCCGTCGACCTGGCGCACGCTGGCCCTGCTCAACCCGGTCGTCTATTTGATCTCCGGCTTCCGCTGGAGCTTCTACGAGATCGCTGACGTCAGCGTATCCATCAGCATCGGCATGACGGTGGCGTTTCTGGCGATCTGCCTCGCCGTGATCTGGTGGATCTTCCGGACCGGATATCGGCTGAAGAACTGAGTTGTCGTTCCGGGGCGCCAAAGCGCTAGCCCGGAATCCATTCATCCACCGACAATGGTTGGGACGGCGGCGAAAGCCGCGTCTGGAAGGGCGACCATCAACGCGCAAGGCGGCCAAATGGTTGCGCCTTTGTCATGAATTGTCGGCGTTATGAACGTCTGCGCTCGCGAAAATGTCAGCACCGGCAGCGCCGGCGCGGCACAAAGCGGCCTTGCTTACGCCCGGCATCGCGTTAACGATGGCAGGAAGGTGAGCTAGGCAGGCCGCTGGAACGAAAGCCGGATTGCAGGCATAGTGCATGCCGGGGACGGAGAGCCGCGGCGCTAGCAAGAACAGGCCGGAGGCCAGACGTCAGATGCGTTCGTTTTTTATCGCTTTCACTTCCTTGATGCTTTTGAGCGCGGGCACCGCGCAGGCCAAGGTCGATATTACCGTCGACAAGGACAATCAGCAGATGACGGTCGTGGTCGACGGCGTGACGCGCTACCGCTGGCCGGTGTCGACAGGCATCCCCTCGCGCGAGACGCCAAATGGCTCGTTCCGCGCCTTCCGCATGGAAGAGGATCACTTCTCCAAGGAATTCGACGACGCGCCGATGCCGCACTCGATCTTCTTCACCAAGATCGGGCACGCCATCCACGGCACCGACTCGGTCGGACGATTGGGCACGCCCGCCTCGCATGGCTGCGTACGGCTGTCGCGTCAGAACGCCTCGACGCTCTACGCGCTGGTGCAGGAGCAAGGCGTGCTCAACACCACGGTGACGCTGACCGGCTCGGCGCAGGTCGCGCTGGCCCGCAACCCGCGCGGCCGCGCCAACAATGCGGTGGCCCGTGCCCAGCAGCCGGCCGAGGAGCAGCAGTACGCCACCTCTGGCGATCCCGTCAGTCTGACACCGCCGATGCAGCCAGCGCGGCGCTACGACGACAATTACATCTATCCCGCCGACGGCAGCGACACCGGCGCGCGCTATCCGTCGCCGCGCCCGATCACCCGCCCCTATGGCACCCAGGTCTACCAGCAGCTGCCGCAACCGCAGCAGCCGACCTACGACCCGACCTATAGCCAGCAGGGCTATTACTATCAGCCGCAGCCGCGCCAATACTATCAGCCGCGCAATTACTACTACCAGAACTGACGCTATTGCTTGAGCTCGGCATCGCCCCGACGCTGAACTCTCACGGGGTGGACGGCGCTGTCGATGCCGATTATTGGTCGGTGCGGCTTAGGCTGCCGTCCCTCTTGCCCGTCGCGGTTCACGATGTCATTTCGTCCTGCACACCTGCTCGGCACGATCTGTCTTCTCGCTGCAGGAGGAGCCATGACTGGCAACGCGATGGCTTTCGATCTCGAGGCGCATCGCGGCGGACGGGCGCTGCTGCCGGAAAACACCCTGCCGGCCTTCGCCAACGCACTCACGATGGGCGTGGACACGCTCGAGCTCGATGTCGGCGTGACCTCGGACGGCGAGGTGGTCGTGTCGCATGAGCGCGGGCTCAATCCCGACCTCGCGCGGGATGCTGGTGGCACCTATGTCGCGGCACCAGGCACGCCCTTCGTCAAGCTGCGGTTCGCCGACGTCAGGACCTACGACGTCGGCCGGATCCGGCCGGACAGCGCCTATGCGAAGCAGTTTCCCGACCAGCGTGCCGTGCCGGGGACGCGCATTCCCACGCTGAAGGAGCTGTTCGCGCTGGTGCGCAAATCCGGCAACGAGCGCGTGCGCTTCAACATCGAGACCAAGATCGATCCCGATCATCCCGATGAATCGCTGGAGCCGCAGGCCTTCGTCACGAAGCTGCTCGGGGTGATCGAGGAGGAAAAATTCTCGGGCCGCGTCATGATCCAGTCGTTCGACTGGCGGACCTTGCTCCTCGTCCAGCAGCAGGCCCCGGCCATTCCGACGGTTTATCTGACACTGCAGCGCGGCCCGGCACCGACGATCGCCCTCGACAAGGCCACCAGCTGGACGGCGGGTTTCAACCCGGCCGATCACGGCGGCTCGCTGCCGCGGACCATCAAGGCCGCGGGCGGCGCGGTGTGGTCACCCTATTTCGGTGACTTGACCCCGGCACTCGTCGCAGAGGCGCATACGCTTGCGTTGCCCGTCGTGGTCTGGACCGTCAACAAGCCCGACGACATGGCCCGGATGATCGAGCTCGGCATCGACGGCATCATCTCCGACAGGCCCGACCTGCTGCGGCAGGTGGCCGGCGAGAAGGGCATAAAGCTGCCGGCGGGAACACCGGTCCAGCCGTAAGCCCTCCACCTTGTAGCCCGGATGGAGCGCAGCGAAATCCGGGAGCGGTGTGGCCCAAGCGCAGGGGGTCCCGGATTACGCTTCGCTCCATCCGGGCTACGAAGCGCTACTGCTCGCCGAACCGCAAGCGCCGATACAGCGCGCCGAGGATGTTGGAATAGTCGTCGGTCCAGACCCGCACCTTCTCGTCCGCGTCGGTCTCCTCCCACTGCTTGGAGGACGCGAGCTTGCCGACGTCCTCAGCCTCGCGCGCGGAGATGACGACGTCGGTCGAGAAGATGTAGTCGGCGTCGCGCCCCGAATCCTCGTCATAGACCCAGCTCTTCAGATCGTTGGCATCGGCAATGCCGACCACGACGGGCTCGAGATCGAGATGGCGGTTGGAGACGTGCATCACCACGGCGCCGTGAGGGGCGAGCTTGTCCTTATAGATCTTCATTGCCTCCTGGGTCGCGAGATGAATCGGGATCGCATCCGACGAATAGGCGTCGACGATGATGAGGTCATAGATGCCGTCGGGCTCTCTGGCGAAGGTGAGGCGCGCGTCGCCGATGACCGGCTTCAGGTCCGGCAGGCAGCTCGAGATGTAGCGAAAGTTTTTGGGATCGCGCGCGGCATCGACCATGGACTGGTCGATCTCGAAGAATTTCCAGTCCTCGCCGGGTTCGGCGGCGCAGGCGAGCGTGCCTGATCCAACGCCGATCGCCGCGACCTTGAGCGGCGCGCCTTTGCGCTCGCGTATCGCGGTGATGGCCTGACCGATGCCGCCATCCCGGTGATAATAGGTGATCGGCTCCGGCCGGCCGGTGGCCGGCGTGCCGTCATTGTTGCGGAAGCGCTCGGCGCCGTGAATCGTGGTGCCGTGCATCAGCACATGGAAATAGCCGCCCGGCGTCTCCACGATCTTGTGCACGCCGAAGAAGCTGCGCACCGTGGTGACGCGGCCTTCGTCGGCCGGATAGATTCGGATCAATGCGAGCGCGAGCGCGACAGTGGCAAAGATCTTCCAGCGACTGGCATTGAGCGCGAGCGCCAGCAGCGCAGCCAGCGCGCCGACGGCGCCGGCGACCCAGACGCGCTGATCCTCGAACCAGGTCGAAACATTGCCCGTCGTATAAGACGGTGCAATCAGCAGGGCCGCGAGCACGGCCAGCGCCAGCCAATACCATTTCACGATGGCCGCAAAACGCTCGTTCGCCGACGGCCGGCACAGCGCGGCAAGCGCGACCAGGATCGGATATTCGGCGATCCAGGAGAAGGTGAAGGGCGCGACGAGGCCCGCGAACAGGCCGCCGACCATGCCGCCGAACGACAGCGCGACATAGAAGCCGGTGAGATATTTGGCGGCCGGGCGGGTCCGCGCCAGCTCGCCGTGGCAGGCCATGGCGATGATGAAGAAGCAGAGCTGGTGGCCGCCAAGCGTCAGCAGCAGATTCTGCTCGCCGCCGAAGGCCAGCAGGATGACGACGCCCGCGATCGCGAGAGGCTGGAGCAACAGCATCCATTTGTGCGGCAAAAGCGGCCGCGACTGAAACACCACCACCCAGGTCAGCAGATACAGCGACAGCGGCAGCACCCATAGCAGCGGCGCCGCCGCGACGTCGGTGGAGATATGCGCGGTGACCGCGATCAGCAGGCCTGACGGGACTGCTGCGAGGAAGATCCAGCGCAGCCGCGTCACGATGCCTGGCGCCGGCGCATTCGCCTCTTCGGCACGCATATCGGCCAATGCAACCTTCGGCGAGCGCAACAGCAGCACGCCGCAAGCGGCGATCAGCAGGATCAGCAGGCCATAGCCGCCGGTCCAGAGCCGGTTCTGCGTGTGCAACGTGAACATCGGCTCCAGCAGAAAGGGATAGGACAGCAGCGCGAGGAAGCTGCCGATGTTCGAAGACGCATAGAGGAAATATGGATCGTGGCCATCAGGGTGGCCGGTGCGAACGAACCAGGCCTGCAGCAGCGGATTGTTGGCAGCGAGCGCGAAGAATGGCAGTCCGATCGACATCACGAACAGGCCGAGCAGCCAGAACGCATAGCCCGACGCCGGCGGCTCGCCATAGGTGCTGGCGATGCCGAGCGGCAGCGTCACGAAAGCCGCGATCAGCAGCACCAGATGCACCACGACCGGAACCACGCGGTTTTTCACCTGCATCAGCAAATGCGCATAGGCATAGCCCGCCAGCAGCAGCGACTGGAAGAACACCATCGCCACCGACCACACCGCTGGCGAGCCGCCGAGCCGCGGCAGCACCATTTTCGTGAACAGCGGCTGCACCGAGAACAGCAACAGCGCGCTGACGAAAATCGCGGCCGTGTAGACCGTCAGCAGCAGCCGGTTGCGCGAGGCGGACGGCTGCTCCGTAGCGGCGGGTTGCACGATCGAATCCATGGGAGCTCCGGCATTCCTCCGGCGCGCGCCGGGCGCGCGCAATGGAGCACACCACGCCTGAACGGGCAATAAATGGTCTCGTGATGTTGCAGGCAGGAATGCTTGATATAGAGATGTCATTCCGGGGCGATGCGACGGGGCCGCGAAGCGGGGCCCGGGGCATCGAACCCGGAACCTCGAGATTCCGGGCTCGCGCTTTGCGCGCCCCGGAATGACGGCAGGCAGAACAACGCGAATCCCCATGACCGAAACCGACGTCGTCATCATCGGCGCTGGCCATAACGGCCTCACCTGCGCGGCCTATCTCGCGATGGCGGGCTTGCGCGTGCATGTGGTCGAGCGCCGCAGGGTGGTCGGCGGGGCGGCTGTTACGGAGGAGTTTCATCCGGGCTTTCGCAACTCGGTCGCGGCCTACACGGTGAGCCTGCTCAATCCGCAAGTGATCCACGACCTCGGACTTGCAGAACAAGGCCTGCGCGTGGTCGAACGGCGCGCGCAGAATTTTCTGCCCGCGCCTGACGGCAGCTATCTCCTCACCGGCGAGGGGCGGACCAAGGCGTCGGTTGCGCGGCTCAGCGCGCGCGATGCCGATGCGCTCGATGGTTTTTCGCGCGAGCTCGAGGACATCGCCGACGTGCTGCGACAGTTCGTGCTGCGCGCGCCGCCGAACCTGCTCGACAGTTTTGGCATCGGCGCGATCCGCGAGGCCGCGAATGCGCTGGCGACAGCCAACATCCTGCGCGCCCTGACGCTGGAGCAAAGCCGCAGCCTGCTCGATCTCTTCACCC
Organism: Bradyrhizobium sp. CCBAU 45384; assembly: GCF_028128665.1. Classification (NCBI taxonomy): domain Bacteria; kingdom Pseudomonadati; phylum Pseudomonadota; class Alphaproteobacteria; order Hyphomicrobiales; family Nitrobacteraceae; genus Bradyrhizobium; species Bradyrhizobium sp. CCBAU 45384. Next base: position 274,769 of record NZ_LBIZ01000118.1, on the reverse strand, counting down.
GATCGGCCGGCGAGATGCTGGATGAACGCTTCGAGCACGATCTGGTCAAGGCGCTGTTCGGCTTCGATGCCATCGTCGGTAACTACGCGAGCCCTTATGCGGCCGGCTCGGCCTATGTGATGCTGCATCACGCCTTCGGCGAGGTGAACGGCAAGAAAGGCGTCTGGGGCCACGCCATCGGCGGCATGGGTGCGATCACGCAGGCCATGGCGCGCGCCGCCCGCGCGCGCGGCGTCACGATCGATCTCGATGCCGGCGTGCGCGAGGTAGTCGTCGAGCGCGACCGCGCCGCCGGCGTGGTGCTGGAGAACGGCACCATGATCCGCGCAAGATACGTCGCCGCCAACGTCAATCCCAAACTGCTCTACACGCAGCTGGTCGCAGCCGACGCACTGCCCGCAGATTTCCTCGCCCGCATCCGGCACTGGAAGAACGGCTCCGGCACCTTCCGCATGAACGTGGCGCTGGACCGCCTGCCCACCTTCACGGCGCTGCCTGGCGACGGCGATCATCTCACCTCCGGCATCATCGTGGCACCAAGCCTGGCCTACATGGACCGCGCCTGGCTCGACGCGCGGGTGCAGGGCTGGAGCAAACAGCCGATCGTCGAGATGCTGATCCCCTCGACGCTCGACGACACGCTCGCGCCGGCGGGCAAGCATGTCGCCAGCCTGTTCTGCCAACACGTCGCGCCGGACCTGCCCGACGGCAGATCCTGGGATGATCATCGCGAGGAGGTCGCCGATCTCATGATCGCGACGGTGGACAGTTACGCGCCGGGCTTTGCGGCAAGCGTGCTCGGCCGCCAGATCCTCTCCCCGCTGGATCTCGAGCGACAATTCGGCCTGCTAGGGGGCGACATCTTCCATGGCGCGCTGACGCTGAACCAGCTGTTCTCGGCGCGGCCAATGCTGGGTCATGCCGATTATCGCGGGCCCCTGAAGGGCCTCTACCATTGCGGCTCAGGGGCCCATCCCGGCGGCGGCGTCACCGGCGCCCCCGGCCACAACGCGGCGCAGGCGATCCTGCGCGATCACCGCAGCCTGTTCGCAGGCCGTGGATAGGTCTGTGGATGGGCTGTGGACAGACCTGTTGGCAGGGCTGTGGTGAAGCGGTGGGATCCTCACGTGACCGCCAGGTACATCGAGGGATCAAGCTGTGGAGAAGGGGCTGGATAGACCGCGGACAAGCCGGTGGAAGACTTCACGATCGCGATTGGACAACCTGTGGGCACAGGCGGCGATGTCACCCTCGCTCGCTCCCAAAACGACATCGCCCACCAGGGGGCAACTCCCTAGCAGGCGGTCGTCGAAAAAAGCCGTCTATGAAGAAAATGGCCCCGCTGGGAAATGGGAGGCAGAAATCACTTCAAGGAGGTGCTAATCGAACCGAACTTGTCGTTCATCGTGGTACCCAGGCTGTTCACCACGGTGATGATGGCCAACGCGATGCCGGCCGCGATCAGGCCGTATTCGATCGCAGTCGCGCCGGATTCATCGGACCAGAACTTCAAAATCATGTGCTTCAAGACTCGCCTCCGTTTTTCATTCCGAGCGGTGTTGGTTGGAACGTCGGGGAATCTACGGAGCACAACCTACAGTTCGGTTAACCCGGGAACCGCAAGTTATGAGGAAAATTGGGAACAAAAGTTCTCCAAATTGAATCCAATGGAACCCTGAGCATGCAGCCTTCTCCCACCCATCGCGCCAGCTTTTCCATCGGCAACGAGGCTGCTGCCAGGCGTGTCGTCGACGTGCTGACGGAAGTCTTTTTCGAGGGCGATGCTGCGGTCGCCGCTTTCGAACGACCGGATGGGCAATGGGATGTCACGCTGCATTTTGCAGAGTCGCCCAATCACGAACTGCTCCGTGAACTCGTTGCAACTTCAGCAGGAAATGACATCGCCGCGACGCTTGCATTCGACACGGTCGAAGCCAAGGACTGGGTCAAGGCCAGCCTGGAGGACCTCGTGCCGGTGCCGGCCGGACGCTTCGTCGTCCATGGCAGCCACGACCGCGACCGCGTGGCGCCAAACAAGCTCGCCATCGAGATCGAGGCGGCCCTCGCCTTCGGCACCGGACACCATGGCACCACGCGTGGCTGTTTACTTCTGCTTGACCATGTCCTGAAGCGCGCGCAGCCGAAGCGCGTGCTCGATCTCGGCACCGGGACCGGCGTGTTGGGCATCGCCGCGGCCAAGGCGCTGCATCGCGCGGTGCTGGCCTCGGACATCGACCCGCCCTCGGTGCGGGTTGCAGCCGAGAACGCCGCCCTGAACGAAACAGGTCAATATGTGCGGGTGATCCGCGCCACCGGCTTTGCCGCGCCGGACTTTGCCAAAAGCGGCCCGTTCGACCTGGTGCTGGCCAACATCCTCGCCAATCCGCTGCGGCAATTGGCGGGCCCGATGGCCCGGCATCTTGCGCCCGGCGCTCGCGTCATCCTCTCCGGCCTGTTGACCCACCAGGCCCCCGCCGTGATCGCCGCCTACCGCGCGCGCGGCCTGGTGCCGCTGCGGCATCTGCGGATTGAGGGGTGGAGCAGTCTGCTGTTGCGGAAGATGGATTGAGCGAACTGCCGCAGGATGGGCAAAGCGTAGCGTGCCCACCGCTTTCGTCCGTGAACAGGAGATAGATATCGTGGGCACGGTGCTTTGCGCCTTTGCCCACCCTACGGCACCGTCGATGTGGCTACTTCATCGGCTTCTCGTCACCACGCGCCGAAGCGCGCAACGCCCGCCTCGCACGACGTTCGGCGAAACGCTCGATCATCTGGCTGATGAGGCCGCGCGGCTTCTTCGGTGTCGTTGCAGCCGGCGCGCGGCGCACCGGCGGCGAAATCTTCTCAAAGGTAAACGCTGGCATCGTGTGTCCCCTCGCCGTTGAGATGAACCACTTGCTCGAACTTCCCTGTTATCCGGACGAAGCGCAACTGCCGCATCCATTACTCCACTCAATTCGAATGGAACATTTTCAAGCACAGTCCATGCCAGATGAAAGGGTAATTGCGTCTACATTGCGGACTGATCCTCATGATCCTAAACTGAGCCATGTTCGAAGCACACTTCCAGACATTCGAGGAGCCCGAGGCCGGCGTCGCATTGACGGCGCGTCTGGCTGCGCTCCGTGAAGAACTCGCCCGCCGCAAGCTGACCGGCTTCGTCGTTCCGCGCGCCGATCAGCAGCAGAATGAATATGTGGCGCCCTCCGAAGAGCGGCTCGCCTGGCTGACCGGCTTCACCGGCTCGGCGGGACTTGCCGTGGTGCTGGCCCAGGAAGCCGCTGTCTTCGTCGACGGCCGCTACACCATCCAGGCCGCCAAGCAGGTCGACCCCAAGGCATGGGCGGTGGAATCGCTGATCGATCCGCCGCCGGAGAGCTGGATCTCGGCGCATCTCAAATCGGGCGATCGCCTAGGATTTGATCCGTGGCTGCACACTTTTTCGGCAGTCGAACGCCTTTCCGCCGCCTGCACCAAGGCCGGCGCCGAACTTGTGGCGGTCGACAGCAACCCGGTCGACGCAGTCTGGCAGGACCGGCCACATCAGCCGATCGCACCGGTCGCGATCCACGGCCTGCAATATGCGGGGGTCGCCGAGGCCGAGAAGGTGGCGCAGATCAAGAGCGAGATCGAGAAGCTCGGTGCCGAGGCGCTGGTGCTGTCGGACAGCCATGCGGTCGCCTGGACCTTCAACATCCGCGGCGCCGACGTCGCACACACGCCGCTGCCGCTGTCCTACGCGCTGGTGCCCAAGGTCGGCCGTCCCACCGTGTTCATCGACCACCGCAAGCTCTCCAATCTGACGCGCGACCATCTCGAGCAATCGGCCGACGTGCGCGAGCCCGACGCGCTGACGCCGACGCTGATGGCGCTGGCCAAAAGCGGCGCTGCGATCGCCCTCGATGGCGCTACCGCGGCCGAGGCGCTGAGCCGGTTGATCACGGAGGGCGGCGGCAAGCCGCTGCGCGGCAGCGATCCGATCGCGCTGCTGAAGGCGGTGAAGAACGCCACCGAGATCAAGGGGACGCAGACGGCGCACCGGCGCGATGCCATCGCGCTGGCGCGCTTCCTTGCGTTCATCGATCGCGAGGCAGGAAGCGGCAAGCTCACCGAGATCGACGCCGTCGAGGCGCTGGAGACCTTTCGCCGCGACACCGGTGCGTTGAAGGACGTGTCGTTCCCGACCATCTCGGGAACAGGGCCGAACGGCGCCATCGTGCATTACCGCGTCACCCGCAAGAGCAACCGGCGCATCGTGCCCGGCGATCTCCTGCTGATCGATTCCGGCGCGCAATATGAAGACGGCACCACCGACGTCACCCGCACCATGGCGATCGGCGAGCCGACCGACGAGATGCGCGACCGCTTCACCCGCGTGCTGCGCGGCCATATCGCGATCGCGCGCGCGGTCTTCCCTGACGGCACCACGGGCGCGCAGCTCGACACGCTGGCGCGGCAATATCTGTGGGCCGCCGGAATCGATTTCGAGCATGGCACCGGCCATGGCGTCGGCAGTTATCTCAGCGTGCATGAAGGCCCGGCGCGGATCTCGAAACTCGGCACCACGGCGCTGAAGCGCGGCATGATCCTCTCCAACGAACCAGGCTATTACAAGACCGACGCCTTCGGCATCCGCATCGAGAATCTCGAGCTGGTGGTCGCGGCCGACATCAAGGGCGCCGAGAAAGCGATGAACGCGTTCGAGACGCTGACCTTGGCGCCGATCGATCGCCGGCTCATTGACACAGCGATGCTGAGCAAGGACGAGCTGGCCTGGCTCAACGCCTACCACGCCCGCGTCCGTGCTGAAGTGGGGCCGGCACTGGACGAGGCGACCAGGGCGTGGCTGGATCAGGCGACAGCGGAGCTGACGGCCTAGACGATGCGCGCATAGCGCCACGCAACTGGCGCAACGCTCCAGCATCGCGCATAGCCGCATACCGAAACGACCATGTTCGCGGCCGCAGCGATGCGGCTAGTGTCGATCCATGCACGGTATGATCAGCCAACCGCCGGGAGCGGCAACCAACATCGCGACCTCGCGCGTGGTGTTGCTGCTGCTGGTCGTCATGACCGGCATCGCGCCGATCTCGCTCTACATCCTGGTCCCGGCGCTGCCCGTGCTGGCGACGAATTTCGGGCGGGACATCTCGATCGCGCAGATGACGGTATCGCTCTACATGGTCGGCATCGCGCTATCGCAGCTCACCATGGGGCCGCTGTCGGACAGATTCGGCCGGCGTCCGGTTCTGCTTGGCGGCCTTGCGCTGATGGTCGCGGCGAGCATCGCCTGCATCTTCGCGCAAGACCTGCCGCAACTGATCGCGGCGCGCTTCTTCCAGGCGCTTGGCGGCGCCTCCGGCATGGTGATCAGCCGCGCCATCATCCGCGACATCTACGAACGCGACCGTGTCGCCTCGATGATCAGCCTCGTGGTTGCCGCCCTGATGATCGGACAAATGGTTTCGCCGCTGACAGGCGGCCTGATCGAGACCGCATTCGGCTGGCGCGCGATCTTCTACGCCGTCACCTTCGGCGCGGTTGCCGTCGCAATCGGCATCGCAATCGCACTGCCCGAAACGCGCCGCGACCGCGCAGTCGGCAGCGGCGGCTTTCGCAGCGACGTCGGCAGCCTGATCAAGAGCCGCGCCTTCATCGGCTATGTGATGTGCCAGGTGCTGGCCTCGCAGATCATCTTCACCTTCGCCGGCGGCGGACCCTACATCGTCGTGACGCAGATGGGCCGGACCAGTGCCGAATACGGCGCGTGGTTCGCCACAACAGGCTTTGCGTATCTCGTCGGCAATCTGCTCTGCGTGCGCTTTGCGCCGCGGCACTCGCTGGAGAAGCTGATCTGGTTTGGGTTGGCCCTGCAACTCTGTGGCAGCCTGCTGAATCTGCTCTGGAGTTTGACCGGCTGGAACGAAGCTCCGAGCTGGCTGTTCGGCACGCAGATGATCGTGATGGTCGGCAACGCCTTCGTGATGGCGAACTCTGCTGCGGGCGCCATCAGCGTCCGCCCGGAGGCCGCCGGCACCGCGTCGGGCGCGATGGGCTTTCTCCAGCAGGGTATCGGCGCGCTGATGTCGCAGTTCGGCGCCTATCTCGGCGGCCATTCCGCAACGACCCTGCCGCTGACCTCGGCCGTGCTCGCGATCTCGCTGCTCTGCGCCTGCATGATGATCTTCGTCGTGCCGCGCCGGGAGGTCATGGTGAGCGAGGAATTGATCGAACAGGCGGAGGAGGAAGAGAGCGGGGTGATGTGAGGAGCGGCAAGCCGCCTCCGCCGTCATTGCGAGCGCAGCGAAGCAATCCAGAATGTCTCCGCGGCGGCAGTCTGGATTGCTTCGTCGCAAGAGCTCCTCGCAATGACGGGGTGAGAGCTCACTCCCCGATCAGCGCCAGCCACTCATCTTCGCTCAGCACCTTGACACCATGCTTGTTGGCGTCCGCGAGTTTCGAGCCGGCACCGGGGCCGGCGACGACGAGATCCGTCTTCTTCGACACCGAGCCCGAGACCTTGGCACCAAGCCGCTCCGCGGTGGCCTTGGCCTCATCCCGCGTCATCTTCTCCAGCGAGCCCGTGAACACCACCGTCTTGCCGGCGACCGCCGAGTTGCTCTTCGGCTGTTCGGCGTCGACGATCTCGACCTCCTTGGTCAGCCGCTCGACGATGCCGCGGTTGTGGCTCTCGCCGAAATAATCGGCGATGCTCTTGATCACGGTATCGCCGATCTGGTCGAGCGCATCCATCTCCGCCATCGCCTCCTCGTCGCCCTTGGCGACCTTGAGGCAGGCGTCGTGGAAGGCATCCCAGGAGCCGTAGCCACGCGCCAGCGCGAGCGCGGTGGTTTCGCCAACATGGCGCATGCCGAGCGCGTAGATGAAGCGCTCCAACGCAATTCTGCGCCGGCTCTCGATGGCACTGAACAGATTGCGCACCGAGGTCGCGCCGTAGCCCTCGACCTCCTCGAGCTTGAGCCTGGAGTTGCGCTTCTCCAGCGTGAAGATGTCGGCGGGCTCCTTCACCCAGCCTTCATCGAAGAAATACTGGAGCTGCTTCTCGCCGAGGCCGTCGATATCGAAGGCGCGCCGCGACACGAACAGCTTGAGGTGCTCGATCTTCTGATAGGGGCAGGCAAACTCGCCGGTGCAGCGCGCGCGCGAACCCTCTTCGCCGGTCGCGGTCTCCTCGCGCACGACGTCGGTATGCAGCGGGCACGGGCACTTCTTCGGGAAAGCGAATTCCTTCGCACCCTTCGGCCGCTTGTCGAGCACGACGTCGACGACCTGCGGGATCACGTCGCCGGCGCGCTGGATCACGACGGTATCGCCGATCCTGATGTCGCGCCCCTCGCGCAGCACCTCGCCCTTGTTGCCGATGCCCTTGATGTAGTCCTCGTTGTGCAGGGTGACGTTCTGCACGATCACGCCGCCGACACCGACCGGCTCGAGCTTGCCGACCGGCGTGAACGAGCCGGTGCGGCCGACCTGGATCTCGATGTCGCGCAGCACGGTCATGGCTCGCTCCGCCGGGAATTTATGTGCGATCGCCCAGCGCGGCGTGCGCGAGACGAAACCGAGCCGCTCCTGCCAGTCGATGCGATCGACCTTGTAGACGACGCCGTCGATGTCGTAGTCGAGTTCGGCGCGCTGCTCCTCGATGCTCTGGTGGAACGCGATCAGTTCCTCGACCGAGTGACAGAGTTTTGTCAGCGGATTGGTCTTGAAGCCGCAGCGCTCGAACCAGTGGATCATGCCGGTCTGCGTCTGCTCCGGCATCGCGCTCATCTCGCCCCAGGCGTAGGCGAAGAAGCCGAGGGGACGCGAGGCGGTGATACCGGGATCCTTCTGCCGCAAGGAGCCTGCGGCCGAATTGCGCGGGTTGGCGAAGATGGTGTCGCCCGCCGCCTTCTGCCGCTCATTGAGCGCGAGGAAGGCCTTCTTGGTCATGTAGACCTCGCCGCGAACCTCGCAGATATCAGGGATGTTGCGGCCCTTCAGCTTCTGCGGCACGTCCTCGAGCGTGCGGATATTGGCGGTGACGTCCTCGCCGACCGCGCCGTCGCCGCGCGTCGCCGCCGTGACGAGCTCGCCGCCCTCGTAGCGCAGCGACATCGACAGGCCGTCAATCTTGGGCTCGGCCGAAAAATTGATCTTGTCGTCGTCGAGCTTGAGGAAGCGCACGATGCGGCCAACGAAGTCGCGGACGTCCTCCTCGGCAAACGCGTTGTCGAGCGACAGCATCGGAACGGAATGCTGCACCTTCCTGAAGCGCCCTGACGGCGCCGCGCCGACCTTTTGCGACGGTGACTCCGCACTGACGAATTCCGGAAAGCGCTTTTCGATCGCATTGAGGCGCTGACGCAGGGCATCGTACTCGGCGTCGGTAACGGTGGGCGCGTCCTCTTGATAATAGCGCTCGTTGTGCCCCTCGATCTCGAGCGACAGCCGCATATGCTCGACCTTGGCCTGCGCCTTGGTGAGATCGGCGACGTCACGAAGCGGTTTGGATTTTGCTGCTCTGGCCATTATTACTTAAGGTTGTGGCTCGTCGTTCCGGGATGGTCCGAAGGACCAGACCCGGAACCTCGAGATTCCGGGTTCGCACTTCGTGCGCCCCGGAATGACTGTTGGGATGGGCTCGGAAATCATGGCGTACTACGTCTATATCCTAGCAAGCCGGCGGGACGGAGCAATCTATGTCGGCGTTACCAATGACCTTGTACGCCGCGTCTACGAGCATCGAATCAAGGCCGTGCCAGGCTTCACGAAGAAATACAACATCACGCAGCTAGTTTGGTTCGAGACCTATGATGATCCAATCTCCGCAATATCGCGCGAGAAAGAACTCAAGAAGTGGAAGAGAGTTTGGAAAACCCAACTTATCGAGAAGGACAATCCGAACTGGAATGATCTCTACGAATCGATCTGCAAATGAGACGTCATTCCGGGGCGGCTCGAAGAGCCGAACCCGGAATCTCGAGATTCCGGGTTCGATGCTGCGCATCGCCCCGGAATGACGGTGGAGGTCTAAGCCGTCGCCGCCTTGAGCAACCGCTCCGCGGCGGCCCGCGCCTCGGCCGTGATCTCGGCGCCGGCGAGCATGCGGGCGATTTCCTCGCGGCGGTGGTCGGCGGCGAGCGCATTGACGCGGGTAGCGACGCGCTTGCCCTTGTCGAGCGCGTCCTTGGAGATCAGCAGGTGCTGGTCGGCGCGGGCTGCGACCTGCGGGGCGTGGGTCACGGCCATCACCTGAACCTTGCCGGCGAGCCGTGCCAGCCGCGCGCCGATCGCATCCGCGACCGCGCCGCCGACGCCGGTGTCGATCTCGTCGAACACGAGGGTCGGTGCCGAGCCACGGTCGGACAGCACGACCTTGAGCGCCAGCAGAAAGCGCGAGAGCTCACCGCCGGAGGCGACCTTCATCATCGGCCCCGGCTTGGTGCCCGGATTGGTCTGCACCCAGAACTCGACGCGATCGAAGCCTTGCGGCCCCGGCGCGGCCTCGTCCGTCGTGACCTGGGTGATGAATTTGGCGCGCTCGAGCTTGAGCGGCGCGAGCTCGGCGTTGACCGCCTTGTTGAGCTTCTCGGCCGATTTCTGCCTGCTGGCGGAGAGCTTTTTCGCAGCGGCAGCATAGCATGCGTCGGCCTCGATCGCGGCCTGCTCCAGCTTCTTCAGGCGCGAGGCGCCGGCATCGATCAGCACGACATCGGCAGCGTATTTGGCGGCGAGCGCGGCGAGGCCATCGACCGGCGTCGAATATTTGCGCGAGGCTGCGCGCAGAGCGAACAACCGCTCCTCGATGCGTTCGAGCTCGGCCGGGTCGAAATCGGTTGCGGCGAGCGCGGCCAGGAGATGCTGGTCGGCCTCCTCCAGTGCATTGATCGCGATGTCGATCGCCTTCACAGCAGGCTCGACCAGCGCCGGCGAATTGACGCCGCGACGCTCCAGCCGGCGCACCGCAGCCGACAGTGCGGTGACCGGCGAGTTATGGCCCCCGACGACCTCCTGCGCCTCGCGCAGATCGGAGGCGATCTTCTCGCCCTGCATCATGGTGGTGCGGCGATGAGCGAGCGAGGTCTCCTCGCCGTCCTTGGGCGCGAGCTGCTTCAGCTCGTCCGAGGCATGGCGCAGATAGTCGGCTTCGCGCGCGGCGCGCTCCATGCTGGCGCGATGCTCTTCCAGCTCGGTGTTGGCAGTCCGGCGCGCGTCCCAGAGCGCTTCGATGGTAGCTACGTCCCTTTCGAGGCCGGCAAAGGCATCGAGCAGGCTGCGATGGGTAGCCGCATCGACCAGCGCCCGCTCATCATGCTGGCCGTGGATCTCGACCAGGGCGGCGCCGACCGCCTTCAGCGTCTGCACGCTGATCGCCTGGTCGTTGATGAAGGCGCGGGTGCGGCCGTCGGCGAGCTGGACCCGGCGCAAGATCATTTCGCCGGTATCTTCGAGCCCGTTCTCGGCCAGGATCTTCGTTGCGGGATGATGCTTCGGGATATCGAAGACGGCGGTCACCTGCCCCTGCTCCGCACCATGGCGCACAAGACCCGCGTCACCGCGGCCGCCGAGGGCCAACGCGAAGGCATCGAGCAGGATGGATTTGCCCGCCCCGGTCTCGCCGGTCAAAACCGCAAGTCCGGTGTCGAATTCGATATCGAGCCGTTCGATCAGGACGATGTCACGGATCGACAGACGCGCCAGCATGGAACCAGATTTCCTAGCCGAGACTTAAAGGCCAATCTTCTTGAAGGTCTGGCTGATCCAGGACCCCTGATTCTCGCTCGGCTCGAGACCGCCGGATTTTACAAGATTATAGGCGTCCTTGTACCAGCGGCTGTCAGGAAAATTGTGGCCGAGCACGGCCGCTGCCGTCTGGGCCTCGCCGACGATTCCGATCGACATATAGGCCTCGGTGAGGCGGTAGAGCGCCTCCTCGACGTGCCGGGTGGTCTGATATTGCGTCACCACGGCCTTGTAGCGGTTGATCGCGGCCGTGTAGTCGCGCTTCTGCATATAGTAGCGGCCGACCGCCATTTCCTTGCCGGCGAGCTGGTCGCGCGCGCCCTCGATCTTGGCCTTGGCGGAGGTCGCATATTCGGAGTTCGGATATTTGCGCACCACCTCTTCCAGCGAGGCGATCGCCTTCTCGGTGCGGCCCTGGTCGCGGTTGATGTCCGGGATCTGGTCGTAATGCGAGGCGGCGATCAGATATTGCGCGTAGGCGGCGTCCGGGCTGCCGGGATGCAGGGTGATGTAGCGGGTCGCAGCGCCGATGCAGCTGTCATAGTCGCCGCCCTGGTAGGACGCATAGGCCGACATCAGCAGCGATTTGCGCGCCCAGTCGGAATAAGGATGTTGGCGGTCGACCTCCTCGAACTTCTTGTTCGCCGCCTTCATGTCCTTCTTTTCGTTCATGAGGTACAAGCCCTCATTGTAGATCTTGTCGGCTGGCTCTTCGACGAAGGTGTCGTCCTTGTTGAGGAACTTGTCCCAGAGCGCGCCGGTGCCGCAACCGGCCAGCGGCAATGCGAACAGGAAGAGAGCAGCGGCTTGAAGCAGCCCACGGGCTCGCGGTGAGACCAAGAGAAATCCGCGCGTCATACGCTGTGCCGACATGAATTTAAGACCTGACGCCCTTTGGTGCGGTGCCCGCCAGCCCATGATCCCCGTCATGGGCGCGAAATGTGTCGTGGTGCCTGCCATGCGACCACGTCGGTGTGACCGGAAAACGATCGTTAACCCATCGGATAGGCAGGCATTCCGCCCGGATTAAGGCGAAAACGCCGCAATCCTAGTCGATCATGGTTACCAGGAGTTTCCCGGAGAAATCGCCGCTTGGCTGCCTGCCGCAGGCTTGGCTGCCTGCCGCAGGGCTTGTCCGCCTGCGGGAACTGCCCTTCAGGACACGTCCGGCCCGTAGGCCGCGGCGATCCGGCCGCCGACGATACCGCTGCCAACCTCGACCACGGGCCGGCTGGTGCGGCGAGCTGCCTCACCCTCGACCACCCGCCATGCGGTGCGGTCGGCGAGCAGCGCGGTCAGGACGGCGTGGTTCAGCTTGTGGCCGCCACGCACCGAGCGATAGGCGCCGAGCAGCGGCAGGCCAGCCAACGCAAGATCGCCGATCGCATCCAGCACCTTGTGGCGGGCGCATTCGTCGGCGTAGCGCAGGCCCTCGGTGTTGAGCAGCCGCTCCTCGTCAAACACGACGGTATTCTCGAAGGAGGCACCGAGCGCGTAGCCAGCGCCCCAGAGCTTGGCAACATCGCCCATCAGACCGAAAGTCCGGGCGCGGCCGACTTCGCGGCGAAAGCGCTCAGGGCTCAGGTCGAAGCCATAGCTCTGCTGGCCGATGACGGGATTGGTGAAGTCGATTTCGACCTCGGCACGGAAGCCGTTGGCGTAGGGCCGGAGCTCACCGAAGGAGTCGCCCATCTTGACCGAGACAGGCTTCAAAACCTGGATGAAGCGGCGCTGGGCCGGCTGGGTCACGATGCCAGCCTGATCAATTGCTGCGATGAAGGCCGCAGCGCTGCCGTCCATGATCGGCACTTCGGGACCATCGACTTCGATGATGGCGTTGTCGACACCCATACCCCGCAGCGCAGCAAGCACATGCTCGGCCGTGGAGATCAGCGGACCAGTGCGATCACCGAGCACCGTCGCGAAATCGGTTGCCACCACCTGATCGGCAGTCGCCTGAATCTCGCGGTCACTTCCCTCAAGGCCGGTACGGACAAAAATAAGACCTGCGTCCACAGGTGCAGGTCCAAGCGTGAGGGTAACCGGAAGACCGGAATGAACGCCGACGCCGGCCACGGTGGCTTGCGCACGAAGCGTTGTTTGCCGGCTAAACTTCATCAGGAACCGCCCCACTACGACCCATTGCGACTTATACGAGATCTGATTGATCGACCGAGATCGACCGTTCGAATCTCCGTATCCCCAAGTCACGCCAAACCATAGTCACTGCCCTAAACAGCGCCAACTCACGCTTTTTTACCGATTGTTACCCCAAACCCGCCGTATTCGCGCCAAGGCTTAACCAAATTGCACCTCGGTTTGGGGGCGTTACGAGCAGCTTTACTGAAACACCCAACAGGTAATTAATGATTTAAAATCAGTTGCTTGAAGATGAAATCCGGACCTGCATTGGGAAAAAGGAAAGGCCCCGGCAACCTTCCCGCCGGGGCCTTTTTGCGTCTGCCTTATTGTAACAATTCTCAGGTTGCCTGCCGCCGCAGGAAGGCCGGGATATCAAGATGGTCGTCTCCCTGTGGCGCCGGCGCAACAGGTGCCGGGCGGCCATGGGCGTCGAGACCCTGCGGCGCGGGCCGGCGGGCGTACTCCGAGACCGGCTCGTTGGCGGCGATTTGCTGCGCCACCGACCGCTGCGGCTTGCGCTCGGGCAGCGCCGGCATCGCGGGACCAGCAGTGCGGGCGGCGATCGGGGCCTCGGTCTCCTCGTCGCGACGGCCGAGGCCGACATTGGCGAGTCGCTGGAGCAGCGACAGGCGGGTCTTCTGGGGCGTCTCTTCTTCCACCTCGCCACGGGCCTGACGCAGCTCGGCCTGGGCCGGCATCGGCAGCTCGTCGAGGCGCGGCATCCGGGGCGCGCGAGGCGGCGCACGCTCGGCCTGCGGCGGGATGAAGGTTTCCGGCGTCATCGGCTCCTGGATGGCAAGCGGGGCCTGCTCGGGTTCCGGAAACAGCGTGGGCTTCTGCGCGATCGGACGCACGGTGACGTCGCCATAGGTCTGCGGCGCGGGCGGGACTTCGGAAACGGCCGCTGCGATGGCGGCGAGCGCCGCACGCTCGACATTGGGACGGGCGGCGGCGGGCGCGGCCGCAACCGGGGCGGCGGCCGGGATCTGCGCTTCCATCTTCTGGGCACGCTCGGCCAGGCGCTGATTGTCGGCGCGAAGGCGCGCGGTGAGATCGGCAAGACGGCTCTCGGCAACAGCAGCGGGAGCCGCGGGGGCCTGCTGCAGCTGCTGCGGCGCGGCGTTCGCGACCGGAGCGGAGGTCGCCTGGCTGTTGCGGGCGATCGCGGCCTGCTCGATGCCGGTGGCAACGACCGAGACGCGGATCAGGCCGTCGAGCGCTTCGTCGAAGGTGGCGCCCACGATGATGTTGGCGTCCTGGTCGACTTCCTCGCGGATGCGGGTCGCGGCTTCGTCGACCTCGAACAGGGTGAGGTCCTTGCCGCCGGTGATCGAGATCAGCAGGCCCTTGGCACCCTTCATCGAGGAATCGTCGATCAGCGGGTTGGCGATCGCAGCTTCCGCGGCGGTCAGCGCGCGCTTGTCGCCGGAGGCCTCGCCCGTGCCCATCATCGCCTTGCCCATTTCCCTCATCACCGCTCTCACGTCGGCGAAGTCGAGGTTGATCAGGCCTTCCTTGACCATCAGGTCGGTGATGCAGGCGACGCCCGAGTAGAGCACCTGGTCCGCCATCGCGAAGGCGTCGGCGAAGGTGGTCTTCTCGTTGGCAACCCGGAACAGGTTCTGGTTCGGGATGATCAGCAGCGTGTCGACCACCTTGTGCAGCTCGGCAATGCCGGCCTCGGCGGTGCGCATGCGGCGGCCGCCCTCGAAGTGGAACGGCTTGGTGACGACGCCGACGGTGAGGATGCCCATGTCGCGGGCGGTCTTGGCAATGACGGGGGCAGCGCCGGTGCCGGTGCCGCCGCCCATGCCGGCGGTGACGAACACCATGTTGGCGCCCGACAGATGATCACGCAGCTCGTCGATCACTTCTTCAGCAGCCGCAGCGCCGACGTTCGGCTGCGAACCCGCGCCCAGCCCTTGCGTTACCGCCGTGCCCATCTGCACGATGCGCTGCGCCTTCGACATCGTCAGCGCCTGCGCGTCGGTGTTGGCGACCACGAAATCGACGCCCTGAAGGCCCGCCGTGATCATGTTGTTGACGGCGTTGCCGCCGGCGCCGCCGACGCCGAACACGGTGATGCGGGGCTTCAACTCGTGAATATCAGGAACGTTGATGCTGATGGTCATGTTTGCCTCTCGATCACGCGCGCGTGGGTTCGCCCCGGCCTGCGGCCGCGGGAGTTGGTGAAATCAGACATTTGCGGAAAGCGGTCATCAAAAGCCCTCGCGTAGCCATCGTCCGACCTTTCCGAAATAGCCGCCGGTCCCTGTCTTGACCTGCTGCCGCGTATGCCGCGGTTCGACATGTTCGAGGTGAACATATTGCGGGTAGACGAGAAGTCCGGCCGGCACCGCGAACGCGGCGTTCTTCGCCTCGTTGGGCAGCCGGCCAAAACCGAGCGGACGTCCGACCCGCACGGGCCGGCCGAGAATTTGCGTTCCAAGCTCGACGAGGCCGGTCAGCTGCGAGGCGCCGCCCGAGAGCACGACACGGCCCTTGGGCTCTGCCGCGAAGGGCGAATCCTTCAGCTTGTCCCGAACCATTTCGAAGACTTCCTCGGCACGATGCTTGACGATGTTGGCGATAGTGGCGCGCGAAACGATCTGCGGCAGATCCTGGTCCTCACCGGCCGTCGGTACAGACATCAGCTCACGCGAGTCCGATCCGCCGGTGATGACGGTGCCGTATAACGTCTTGATTCGCTCGGCATCGGCAATGGTCGCCGAGAGTCCGCGCGCAAGATCCATCGTGATGTGTTGCCCGCCGACCGCAAATCCGGCCGCGTGCACGAAGCGGCCGCCGGAATAGACCGCGATCGTGGTGGTGCCCGCGCCCATCTCGATCACGGCGGCGCCGAGATCGGCCTCGTCGTCGGTCAGCACCGACAGGCCGGCCACATAGGGGCTCGCTGCCATGGCTTCGACATTGATGTGGCAGCGTTCCACCGCCAGCATCAGATTCCGCGCCACGGTGGCATCGCAGGTGACGACATTCATGTCGACGCCGAATTGATGCGCGACCATGCCGCGGGGATCGCGGATGCCCTTGACACCGTCGAGCGTGTAGCCGACCGGCAGCGCATGCAGCACGGTGCGGCCCTCGCCGGTGGCGTGGCGCATGCCGGTGGAGGTGACGCGGCTGACATCGGCCGGCGTCACCGCGCCGCCGCGGATATCGGCTGCAGCTTCGACGAGCTGGCCGGAAAGCCTGCCGCCGGAGACGGACAGCAGCACGGACTCGACCCGCACCTTGGCCATTTTCTCGGCAAGCCCGACGGCCTGGCGCACCGACTGTTCGCATTCGGCCAGATCGATCACCGCGCCGGCCTTCATGCCGCGCGACTGGATCTGGCTGTAGCCGATCAGTTCCACCGCATGGGTGCGGCCTTGCAGGGCTTCGCTCGGCGCCGACGGTTTCAGCCGCGCGATCATGCAGGCGATCTTGCTGGTGCCGATGTCGAGGCAGGCAACGAGGCCCCCGCGCTTGTGCGGCATCGGGCGCGTCTTCGGCGTCTGGGTGCGATCAAGACCGGTCATGCGGCGTCCCCGGCCTTCTTTTTCTTCTTGTCCTTGAACAAATCCTCGCGCGCCTTGGCGGCGTCGTCGGACAGCTGCACCACCAGACGGTCAGGCAGGCGCATGTCGATCGCGACGATGTCCTTCGAGAACAGGCGCTCGTCCTTGTCGAGCTTGGAGAGCGCGGCAAGTGCGTTGCCGACGTCCTGCTCCGGCAGGCGGACGTCGAGGCCGTCCTTCAGCCTCAGGTTCCAGCGCCGCTCACCGACATAGATCGCGGCCTTGGTCACCGAATTCACCTGCGGGTAGCGCGCCAGCAGCGCCAGGAAGTCGCGTGCCTGGGTGTCGGCGCCCTTGCCGACCACGAGCGGCAACGACAGGAACCGGCGCGAGACATAGGGCTCGAGCAGCGCGCCGTCGTCGGCGATGACGGAGAGCCGGCCGGCCTCTTGCCACAGCGCGAACGCCTTGCGCTCGGTGATCTCGATCATCAGCTGGCCCGGATAGAGCTTCAGCACGGTCGCATCCGCGATCCAGGGATTGGCCTTGAGCTTGTCGCGGACGTCGTCGGCATCGAGGAACAGCAGCGAGGAACGGCCGCTGACGCCGCCGATCGCGAGGATCTCGTCCTGGCTCAGCTGCTTGCGGCCGTTGATCACGACCGAGGTGATGCGGAAGCCGGCCGAATTGGCCATGGCGTTGCGCGCATCGCTGACCGCGGTGACGAAATCCTGGAGATGGCCGCCCTTGACGATGCCGAGGCCGCAGCTGCCGATCAGCAGCAGCACGGTCATGGTGATCCCGACCCGGCGCGGCAGATAGCGCTCGACCAGCGCCACCAGGCGCGGCGGCGGCTCACGCTCGACGACGACCCTGGGCTTGGTTTTCTTCTTGAGGGCGATGCGCTTCTCGGCGCGTTTATCTTCCACCCACTCGCGCAAAAGCACGACCGCTCCGATAGCGGCCGCCTTCAGGTCAGCTTGGGGCCTCAGCGATCTCATAAACGATCGGGTGAGGCTTCCTGCTCCATCCATTGCACGAGCTCGTCAACAGTTTGCCCACGACATTGCGCGGGTCCTGGCGAACATGACGTCTCGGACGTGCCGGGCCGGGTGATGGTCTTCGGCAGAAGAAGCCGCTCCCCTTCCAGCGTTCACCGATCGGGAACAATCCGAAACGGCTCACGCGCCGGCAGCCAAAACGCCATATGCGCCGCCAGCGTTAACCTTCGGACGTCCTGGTAAACAAAAGGTAAAATTCGTTAACGCGGGATGCTTTTTGCCCAGGCAAGTGAGGCAGTTGCGCCACGATGTCCGGCATTTTACCGGCTTTGGGCACCAAACTGGGCGTTTTTGCCGGTCCGGCCGTTAACCAATCCTAATTATTTCCGCACCCGCCGCTCGGCGAGCTCGATCAGGCCGCGAAGGAAGTCGACGAAGGCGATGCCCTCGGCTTTCAGCGCCTTGGGATAGAGCGAGGACTTGGTCAGCCCGGGCAGCGTGTTGGTTTCGAGATAGACCAGCCCCTTCTCCGAGACGATGAAGTCGGAGCGGGAATAGCCGGTGCAGGACATCGCCCGATGCGCCAGCATCGCCTGCTCTTTGAGCGCGGCGGTGATTTCGGGCGTGAAGCGGCCCGGGCAGATCTCCTGGGTCGTCGACAGCAGATATTTTGCGGCGTAGTCGAAACTGCCCTCGCCCGGAATGATCTCGATCGGCGGCAGCGAGATGATCGATCCATCCAGCCGCTCCAGCACGCCGCAGGTCGCCTCGATGCCCGCGATGTAGGGCTCGATCACATATTCTTCGTGCTTGGCGGCGTTGCGGACGGCGACGAGATCCTGCTTGGCGTTGACGAAGATCAGGCCATAGCTCGAGCCGTCGCGCGCCGGCTTTGCGATCAGCTTGCCGTATTCGGCGAAGGCGTCGTCGATGTTCTCGAGCGCGATGCCCACAGGCGGCGTCACGCCGCCGATCGCGGCAAAGCGCTTGGCCGCGATCTTGTCGAAGGCAAGATGCGAGGAGGCGGAGCCGGAGCCGGTGAAGGGCACGCCGCGCGTCTCGCACATCACCTGCAATTCGCCGTTCTCGGCGCTTCCGCCGTGCAGGCTCAGCACGAGAACACGGTCTTCCACCCTGGCCTGGTCGAGCGCCTGCGGAAGCGGAATGCCACGCGTGCCGGGCTTGAACTCGTCCTCGAACGGACGGGCATGCTCGAGCAGCTGCTTCGATTGCACGACATGCACCTTGTCCTCGACGTCCCAGAACCAGAGATCGGCCTCGGGCAATGCCTGATGCAGCGCCTGGGCTGATGCCACGGAAACCAGACGTTCGCGGTTGGAGCCGCCGAAGAGGATAGTGATACGCATGTTTCCTCGCATTTCGTCATTCCGGGATGGTGCGCAAGCACCAGACCCGGAATCTCGAGATTCCGGGTTCGCGCTCCGCGCGCCCCGGAATGACCGTTAAATAGGGATTCCAATCCGCTTGATTTCCCACTGCAGCTCAATTCCGGAACTTGCCTTTACCCGTTCGCGCACGGTCTCTCCGAGCGTCTCGATGTCGTGCGCGGTGGCATCGCCGGTGTTGATCAGAAAATTGCAGTGCATCTCGGAGACCTGGGCACCGCCGACCCGCAGGCCGCGACAGCCGGCCGCATCCACAAGCTTCCAGGCTGAGTGGCCGGGTGGATTCTTGAAGGTCGAGCCGCCGGTCTTTTCGCGGATCGGCTGCGCGCTCTCGCGGTGGCTCTGCACCTGCGCCATCCGCGCGCGGATCGCCTCTGCATCCCTGATCTCGCCGCGGAAACGCGCGGAGGTGAAGATGATGGAAGGATCGACGCCGCTATTGCGGTAGACGAATTTCATGTCGGCGTTGGGGAAGATGTACCTGGTGCCGTCGCGCCCGACGCCGCGTGCCTCGATCAGCACGTCCTTGGTCTCGCCGCCATTTGCGCCGGCATTCATCCGCAGCGCGCCGCCGATCGTGCCGGGAATGCCGAAGAAGAATTCGAGCCCACCGATATTGGCGCCGGCCGCGACCTCCGCGACGCGCTTGTCGAGCGCGGCCGCACCGGCGGTGACGGTATCGCCGCTCGCGGTGGCCTCACCAAAGGCGCGCGGCGCAAGACGGATCACCACACCGGCAATGCCGCCATCGCGCACGATCAGGTTGGATCCGACGCCCACCACATAAACGGGAATGTCATGCGTGAGATGCGCGAGGAAATAGGCAAGGTCATCCTCATCCGCCGGCGTGAACAGCACCTGCGCCGGACCGCCGACGCGAAACCAGGTGAGCTCGGCCAGCGATTGGTTCGCCAGCAACCGGCCGCGCAGATCCGGCATCGCGGCTTTGAGTGAGGGGGTGATGTCGGGGAAGGTCACGGCCTTACCCCAACGCCTTCAATTGATCCGGCAACGCATAGGCCCATTGCGTGATGTTGCCGGCGCCGAGACAGACGACGAGATCACCCGACTTTGCCAGCCCCTTGACGATTTCAGGAAGCTCCGTCGCCGCCGGCAGCGGGATCACCTCGCGATGGCCGTGGCCACGCAGACCTGCGACGAAATGATCGCGGTCGATGCCGTCGATCGGCGTCTCGCCCGCGGCATAGACATCGGCGACGACAACGGAGTCGGCATCGTTGAAGCAGGTGCAGAATTCCTCGAACAGCGATTGCAGGCGGGTGTAGCGATGCGGCTGCACCACGGCGATGATCTTGCCGTTAGTGGATTCCCGCGCTGCCTTGAGCACGGCTGCGATCTCGACGGGATGATGGCCGTAATCGTCGATCACGGTGACGCCGTTCCACTCGCCGGTCTTGGTGAAGCGGCGCTTGACGCCGCCGAAGCCGGCGATCGCCTTGCGGATCGCATCGTCGGAGACGCCGAGCTCGCGCGCCACCGCGATCGCGGCGGTCGCGTTGGAGGCGTTGTGGCGGCCCGGCATCGGCAGCATCAAATCAGGAATCTCGTGCACGGCGCCGGTCTTGCGATCGCGGAAGGCGACCTTGAATTTCGAGCCGCCACCCATCGGCGTCAGGTCGAGCAGCCGCACGTCGGCCTGTGGGTTATGGCCGTAGGTGATGATGCGGCGATCCTCGATCTTGCCGACGAGGGTCTGCACCACGGGATGATCGATGCACATCACGGCAAAGCCGTAGAACGGCAGGTTCTCGACGAAATGGCGGAACGCGTCCTGCACCGCGTCGAATGTCTTGAAGTGGTCGAGATGTTCGGGGTCGACATTGGTGACGATTGCGACATCTGTCGGCAGCTTCAGGAACGTGCCGTCGCTTTCGTCGGCCTCAACCACCATCCAATCACCGGCGCCGAGACGTGCGTTGGAGCCGTAGGCGTTGATGATGCCGCCGTTGATTACGGTGGGATCGAGCCCGCCGGCGTCGAGCAAGGTCGCGACCATCGTGGTGGTCGTGGTCTTGCCATGCGTGCCGGCAATCGCGACGCAGCTCTTCAGCCGCATCAATTCGGCCAGCATCTCGGCGCGGCGCACCACGGGAATGCGCCGCTCGCGCGCCGCCATCAATTCCGGATTGTCGCGCTTGATCGCGGTAGAGACCACCACGACCTCGGCGCCGTCGACATTCTCGGCCTTGTGGCCGACGCAGACCTTCGCGCCCTTCTTGCGCAGGCGGTCGAGATTGTAATTGTCGGAGGCGTCCGAGCCCTGCACGGCATAGCCGAGATTGACCAGCACCTCGGCGATGCCGCTCATGCCGATTCCGCCGATCCCGACGAAGTGGATGGGTCCGATCTCGCGCGGCAGTCTCATGTGGTTTCCTTGGGGTCATCGTCCGCGAAGGCGGACGATCCAGTATTCCGCGACGCCTGAGATTCAAATCAGCTGCGTCGTGTACTGGATGCCCCGCTTTCGCGGGGCATGACAAGGGGCTTTTTTGGCCATTCCGGGGCGGAACAGGCGTCAGAGTCCCGCAACCTTGACCACCAGATCGGCCAGCCGCTCGGCGGCATCGAGCCGGCCTGCCCCTTTGGCTGCGGCCGCCATGGCGGCGAGGCGCGCCGGCTCGGCGGCAAAGGCGGAGATCTCCGAGGCGAGCCGATCGGAGGTGAACTCGGTCTGCGGGATGCGGATCGCGCCGTCAACCCTGGCCAGCACGCCGGCATTGGCGAACTGGTCCTGGTCGATCGAGCCCGGCAGCGGCACCAGGATCGAGGGCCGCCCGATCGCGGCGAGCTCGGCCACCGTGCCGGCGCCGGAACGCGACACGATCAAATGATTGGAGGCGAGCCGCGCCGGCAGATCCGTGAAGAACGGCGCGAGCTCTACCTTGATCTTGAGCTTGTCGTAGACCGCGCGCACGCGGGTCATGTCTTCGTCGCGCACCTGCTGGGTCAGCACGAGACGGCCCCACAAAGCAGGCTCGAGCCGCTCGATCGCGCCGGGCACGATGTCGGCCATGATGCGCGCCCCCTGGCTGCCGCCGACGACGAGCAGGCGCAATGGTCCGTTCCCTTCAGGTGCGGCATAGGGCACCGCCGCCGCGGCGAGCACCGCGGGCCGCATCGGCGTGCCAACCGTGGTGGTCTTAGCCGCAAGCGCCGGATCTCGGTCGAGCACGCCCGGAAGCGACGTCGCGATGGCCTTCACGCGGCTCGACAGGAAACGGTTGGCGCGGCCGAGCACCGCATTGGCGTCGTGGATGATGCCGGGCACGCCGGCGAATTTTGCCGCAACCAGTGGCGGCAATGTCGGATAGCCGCCGAAGCCGACGACGGCAGCGGGCTTCAATCGCTTGATCAGGCTGTAAGCGGACAGCGTACCGGTGGCGAGCGTGAGGCCGGCATAAGCGAGCTGGATCGGATTGCGGCCGCGCGCGGTCTCGCTCGCGACGACGTCGATCATGTCCTTGCTGAACAGCCCGCTGTAGCGCAGCGCGCGGTCATCGGTGACGAGACGCACGCGAAAGCCGCGCCGGATCAACTCGACGCCGAGCGCCTCGGCCGGAAACAGGTGGCCGCCGGTGCCGCCCGCGGCGAGAAGAATCAGGGGAGATTGATCCATAATTCACGTTTTACAGTGTCTCCCCCGTCATTGCGAGCGCAGCGAAGCAATCCAGAATCCCTCCGCGGGGACAGTCTGGATTGCTTCGCTGCGCGCGCAATGACGAAGAACTACGCGTAGCTCCGCATCGCCTCGGCGTGGCCACTCGCCTCAACCTCGGTGCGCGGGCGCAGCCGCGTCAGCGCCAGCATCATGCCGACGCCATAGGCCAGCGAGACAATCGAGGAACCACCGTACGAAATGAACGGCAGCGTCATGCCCTTGGCGGGGATGAGCTGGAGGTTGACCGACATGTTGATGGCGGCCTGGACGCCGAACAGGATCGCTAGCCCAGAGGCCGCAAAGCGCGAGAACATGTCCTCATTGGCATAGGCGCGCGACAGCGTGCGGATCACGACGAAGGCAAACAGCGCCAGCATGGCAAGGCACAGGATGATGCCGAACTCCTCGGCGGCGACCGCAAACACGAAGTCGGTGTGACTATCAGGCAGACTGCGTTTTGCGATGCCCTCGCCTGGCCCTAGGCCAAACCAGCCACCGTTGTAGAACGCCTCCATTGCGGTATCGACCTGAAAAGTGTCGCCGGAGGCCGGATTCATGAAGCGCTTGATGCGGCCGGCGACGTGCGGGACAAACAGATAAGCGCTGAACAGGCCGGCGGCGCCGAGGCCGGCAAGCCCGAACACCCAGATCATGCGCATGCCCGCGATGAAGAACAGCGAGCCCCATACCATCAGGATCAGCATGGTCTGGCCGAAGTCCGGCTCCATCACCAGCAGCGAGACCAGCATCAAGAGCAACACCAGCGCCATCGAGGTCGCCGGCATCTCCGGTCGCCTGGTCGATTCCGCGAACAGCCAGGCGGCGATGACGACGAAGGACGGCTTTGCGATTTCGGAGGCCTGGATATTGACGCCGACGAGCGTGATCCAGCGCCGCGAGCCCTTCACCTCGGGTCCAATAGCGAGCGTCACCACGATCAGGATGATGCTGAGCGCGAAGATGATCAGCGCCGAACGCCGGATCGCGCGCGGCGACAGGAAGGAGACGCCGAGCAGGACCATGAAGGACGGCGCCAGGAACATCACGTGACGGCTGAAGAAATGGAAGGGATCGAGCCCGATGCGGGTTGCAACCGACGGGCTCGCCGCCAGCGACAGGATGACGCCGGTCAGCATCAAGAGCAGGATCGCGCCGAACAGCGGCTTGTCGACGGTCCACCACCACTCGGAAAAGGGGGTGCGTTCTTCACGGGAGAGCATGGGCGGCCGCTTTCGGACAGAGGTCCGTCCATTGGTCGCCGAGGTTGGTTACCGGAGGGTTAAGGGAATGCGGATGTTTCGAGATGAGCTCCGCAGACGCCACAAAACACTCTGTCATGCCCCGGCTCGACCGGGGCATCCAGTACGCCGCGGCCCCTCGGCTCAAGCACGGTCTCTGGAATACTGGGTCCCCCGGTCCTACTGCGCAATTGCGCACTGGCCGGGCGACGACAGCGGAGGAGCAGCCGCGCCCTCACACCACCGGCTTCACGCCCGGCAGCGCCTGCACCAGGTCGCGGAACCTGGTGCCGCGGATTTCGAAGTTGCGGTACTGGTCGAACGAGGCGCAGGCTGGCGACAGCAGCACGACGGCGTCGGCAAGCCCTGACGCTTCCGCATCGCGCGCGGCGTGCTCGACGGCGACGTCGAGTGTCTGGCTGATCTCATGCGCGACCGCGCCCAGCGTTCCCGAAAATTCCTGCGCGGCCTCGCCGATCAGATAGGCCTTACGGATGCGCGGGAAGAATCCCGTCAGGCTGGTGATGCCGCCCGCCTTCGGCTTGCCGCCGGCGATCCAGAAAATGTCGGCAAAGGACGACAGCGCATGGGCTGTAGCGTCCGCGTTGGTGCCCTTGGAGTCGTTGACGAACAGCACGTTGCCGCGGCGGCCGACCTGCTCCATGCGATGCGCCAGCCCCGGAAAGCTGCGCAGGCCGTTCTGAAGCACATCGAGGCTGATGCCCATCGCAAGCGCAGCGGCAGCGGCGCACGCCGCATTCTGCGCATTGTGCAGGCCGCGCAGCGAGCCGATGCCGCCGAGCTTGGCGATCTCGCTGCGGGCGCCGCCCGCGGTCCGCACGATGCCGCCGTGCTCGACATGAATACCTGAAGCGAGCGGATTCTTGACGGAGATCCGCACCACGTTCTTGCCGGCGCGATCGAGCCGGTCGGCGATGTCGCGGCACCAGCCGTCATCGACACCGACGATGGACGTGCCGCCTGCCTGCACGTTCGCAACCAGGCGCTCCTTCACTTCGGCGTAATGCTCGATCGTGCCGTGACGATCGATATGGTCTTCGCTGACATTGAGCAGGATGCCGACGGAGGGATCGAGCGAGGGCGTGAGGTCGATCTGGTAGGACGACATCTCGATGACGTGGACGCGGCCCGTGCGCGGCGGCTCCAGCGACAGGATCGCGGTGCCGATATTTCCGCCCATCTGGGTGTCGTAGCCGGCAACCTTGGTCAAATGCGCGATCAGGGCCGTCGTGGTCGACTTGCCATTGGTGCCGGTGATGGCGACGAACGGCGCGTTCGGCGCGTGACGACGCCGCTCGCGGCAGAACAGCTCGATGTCGCCGATCACCTCGACGCCTGCCTCGCGCGCCTTCAGCACGCTCCAGTGCGGCACCGGATGGGTCAGCGGCACGCCGGGCGCGAGCACCAGCGCTGCGAAATTGTCCCAGGAGGCGTTGCGCAAATCCGCGGTGATGAAACCCGCCTGCGCCGCCTTGGTGACATTCTCGGCATTGTCGTCGGCGGCGATCACTTCGGCGCCACCGGCCCTCAGCGCATGGCACGAGGCCAGCCCCGAGCCGCCGAGGCCAAACACCGCGACCGTCTTGCCGGCAAAGGATGTGACCGGGATCATGAATTCTTCTCCGTCATTCCGGGGCTCGCGAAGCGAGAACCCGGAATCTCGAGATTCCAGATCGCCGCTTCGCGTCGTCCGGAATGACGATTCAGAGCAGACAACATCATCACCGCAGCTTCAGCGTGGAAAGGCCGGCGAGCGCCAGCATCACCGAGATGATCCAGAAGCGGATCACGATCTGCGGCTCGGTCCAGCCAAGCTGCTCGAAATGGTGGTGGATCGGCGCCATGCGGAAGAAGCGCTTGCCCGTCAGCTTGAACGATACCACCTGCACGATCACCGAGACCGCCTCCAGCACGAACAGGCCGCCGATCACCGCAAGCACGATCTCGTGCTTCACCGCGACCGCGATCGAGCCCAGCATGCCGCCGAGCGCGAGCGAGCCGGTGTCGCCCATGAAGATCGAGGCTGGCGGCGCGTTGAACCAGAGGAAGCCGAGCCCGGCACCCAGCAGCGCGCCGCAAAGCACCGCCAGTTCGCCGGTGCCGGCGACATATTTGATCTGGAGATAGTCGGCGAACACCGCGTTGCCGGCGAGATAGGCGATCAGCCCAAAGCTCGCGGTCGCGATCATCACGGGCACGATGGCAAGGCCATCGAGACCGTCGGTGAGGTTCACGGCATTGCCGGCACCGACGATGACGAAGGCGCCGAACACGACGAAGAACCAGCCGAAATGCAGCACGGTGTCCTTCAGGAAGGGGACCGTCAGCGCGGTCGAGGCGGGATCGCGGTTCAGCCGCACCAGCGCGTAGCAGGCGACCAGCGCGATGATCGCTTCGATCAGCAGGCGCAGCTTGCCGCCGAAGCCGCTCGTGGTCTGCTTGGTCACCTTGAGGTAATCGTCATAGAAGCCGACGAAGCCAAAGCCGAGCGTCACCGCCAGCACGATCCAGACGTAAGGATTGAGCGGATTGGCCCAGAGCACCGTGGCGACTGTCAGTCCGGACAGGATCATCAGCCCGCCCATGGTGGGCGTGCCCTTCTTGGCCAGATGCGATTGCGGACCATCGGTGCGGATCGGCTGGCCCTTGCCCTGGCGGATGCGCAAATGATCGATGATCCAGGGTCCGAACAGGAACACGAACAGCGCGCCGGTGGCAATTGCACCGCCGGTTCGGAAGGTGATGTAGCGGAAAACGTTCAGAACGGTGCGCACGGCACCGAAGCCCGGAAATGTGTTGGAGAGCTCTATCAGCCAGTAAAACATTCAGTCGGTCCTATGGCGCCTTTCGCGCGGCCTTCGCTCAGGCCCCAACCTCTGACGCGCATTCTCTGGTCTTCGTCATGGGGTCGGGCGACCCCAAAGAAACCGGACGGCGCAAAGGGTGGGATTCGGAAACTGCGCCTTCCAAGCAGTTTACGCCTTTGCCTGCAAGGCGGCCACTAGGCCCGGCACAAACTTGTTGACCCAGAACATCTTCTTGCTGCCCTTGACAACCACGACATCGCCTGCCTTCAGCAGGCTAGCGACCTCGCTGGGTTTAAGTGTGGCAGGATCGTCGTGCCAGCCCAGCCCCTTGCCTGATGGAAGCGTGTCATAGAGGTGCCGCATCAGGGGACCGACGCAATAGATGCCGTCGATGCCTTGGAGATGCGAAGCCAGCGCGGAGTGGTAGCGCGGGGCATCGTCGCCCAGCTCCAGCATGTCGCCGAGCACCGCAATGCGGCGACCGCCGGTCACGTTGCGCGCCTGCAGGCTTTGCAGCGCGGCAGCGACGCTCGCCGGATTGCCGTTGAAGCTGTCGTCGATCACGGTGACGCCGCCGACCGCCTGCTCGACGCCGCGGCCGGTCATGATGCCGACGCGATCGAGCTTGATCGCGAGCGTCGCGACGTCAAGATGGGCGGCATGAACAGAGGCGAGCGCGGCGAGCGCATTCTGCACGCGGTGCGGCGCGCCCGGCGTCAGGCTGAAGGCGATCTCCTTCTTGCCGATCGCGGCCACGACCTGCCAGTTCTCGCCATGCGGCGCGTGCTTGACCTCGTGCACCTCGGCATGCTCGCCGAAGCGCACCACCTTGCCCTTCCATTCCGACGCCTTGAGCCCGGCGGGGAGCACCAGCACGCCGTCGTCGGGCAGGCCGAGCGCGATCGACACTTTCTCGCGCCTGATCGCCTCGAGCGAGCCGAGCTTTTCCAGATGCACCGGCTGGACGTTGACGACGAGCGCGACCGTCGGCCGCGTCAACTCGCTGAGCCGCGCGATCTCGCCTGGCTGGTTCATGCCCATCTCGACGACCCAAAGGCTGGCGTCTGCCTTCGCATTGCACAGCGTCAGCGGCACACCCCAGAAATTGTTGAAGCTCGACGGGCTCGCATAGGCATTGGGATAGGCCGCCAAAAATTCCTTGGTGCTGGTCTTGCCGGCGCTGCCGGTCAATCCGATCACGGGGCCGTTGAAGCGTGCGCGCGCGGCGCGGGCGAGACCCCAGAGGCCGTCGATCAGCGTGTCCTTGACGACGATCTGCGGGACACTGATGCCCGCGATCTCGTGCGGCACGATCATCGCGGCCGCGCCTGATGCTTCCGCCTTGTCCGCGAACTCCCAGCCATCGCGCGCACTGGCGAAGGCCGAGACGAAGCCGCCGCTCGGCGTGCCTGATAGCGCCACGAACAGACTGCCCGGCTTCACCAGGCGGCTGTCCTGGGTGACGAAGTCGATCGGGGTATCAGGGAATGATCCTGTTGCACCCAGCGCACGCGCCACCTCGGCAACCGTCCATAATGGCCCGCTCATGCGACCCTCGTTGCTAATGCGGCGGCGACCGCCTCGTGATCACTGAACGGCAGCACCTCGCTGCCGACGATCTGCCCGGTCTCGTGGCCCTTGCCGGCGACGAGCAGCGCATCGCCGGCTTCCAGCTCCTCGATCGCCGCGCGGATCGCGGCCGCGCGATCGCCGATTTCGCGCGCCCCCTTGGCGGTGGCGAGGATCGCGGCGCGAATGGCTTCCGGCTTCTCGCTACGGGGATTGTCGTCGGTGATGATGACGCGATCGGCGTTCTCGGCCGCGATCTGTCCCATGATCGGGCGCTTGCCGGCATCGCGATCGCCGCCGGCGCCGAACACGACGATCAGCCTCCGCCTGGCGTAAGGCCGCAGCGCCTGCAGCGCCTTCGCCAGCGCATCGGGCTTGTGCGCGTAGTCGACGAAAACAGGCGCACCGTTGCGCTCGCCGACGCGCTCGAGCCGTCCCTTGGCGCCTTCGAGATGTTCGAGGCTCGCAAACACATGGGCTGCATCGCTGCCGGTGCCGATGGCAAGGCCGGCCGACACCAGCGCGTTCTCGATCTGGAATTCGCCGACCAGCGGCAGCCGGACTGCATGATGCTTGCCGCGATGTTGGAGACTGAGCCTTTGCGAAAAGCCTTCGACCACGGCCTCGAGGAGGCGGATACCGTCGCCTGCCCCATCGCCGTTGCGTCCCACCGCCATCACACGCAGACCACGCGTCTTCGCCGCGTCGATCGCCTCCGCCGAGCAATCATGATCGGCCGAGATCACCGCGGCGCCACCCGATGGAACGAGCTCGCGGAACAGCCTGAGCTTTGCTGCAAGATAGTGCGCGACGGTCGGATGGTAATCCATATGGTCGCGCGACAGGTTGGTGAAGCCGCCGGCGGCGATGCGCACGCCGTCCAGGCGATATTGATCGAGGCCGTGCGACGATGCTTCGAAGGCGAGATGCGTCACGCCTTCCCGCGCGATCTCATCGAGCTGCCGGTGCAGCGCGATCGGATCGGGCGTCGTCAGCGAACCGTAGACGGTGCGCTTGGGCGAGACGAGACCGATGGTGCCGATGCTGGCCGAAGCGTGGCCGAGCCGTTCCCAGATCTGGCGGGTGAACGCGGCGACCGAAGTCTTGCCGCTGGTGCCGGTTACCGCCGCGATCGTCGCAGGCTGGGCCGGGAAAAATCTGGCCGCCGCCAGCGCCAGCGCGCGGCGCGGATTGCCAACCGTGATGAACGGGACCTTGCACCCGTCGGGTGCGTGATCCCCGACCACGGCCAGCGCGCCGGCCGCGATGGCGGCGTCGATGAAGCGCGCACCGTCAGTCTTGCTGCCTGAGAGCGCAAAGAAGAGATCGCCCGGCTTGACCGCTCGGCTGTCGAGCGCAACGCCCGTCACCTCGAGCGCCCCCGCTATAGGCTCGATCGCGGCTTCATGGCCCAAAGCGTCTTGGCCTAAGAGGTCACGCAGCTTCATGGTCTTCCAGTCGACATGCCGCGCCGGAACGCCGAATCGTCAGGAAAAGCCGAATCAGCGGCGGCGGCGGCCACCCCAGTTGATTACTGGGTTGTCCTGGATGCTGCAAGAATAAGGCGGTCCGCGGGCGGCAAGTCGTAGCGGGGCTCGATGCCGAGCAGCGGCCCGATCCGGGTGATGACGTTGCCGGCGGTGGGAACAGCGTTCCAGCCCGAGGTGATGAAGCCGTAGGTCTCCTTCAGCGGCTGCGGCTCGTCGAGCATGATCAGGAGCTGGTACTTTGGCTTGTCCGCCGGCAGGATCGCGGTGAACGCGGTCAGCACTTTCTTCTTGGCATAGCGGCCATTGATCACCTTTTCGGCGGTGCCGGTCTTGCCGCCGATATAGTAACCGGGAACGTTGGCCCTCTTGGCGGTGCCGATCTCGGCATTGAGCCGCATCAGGAACCGCATCTTGTCCGACGTCTCGGGCTTGATCACGCGCTTTGCGACCGCCCGCGCCTCCTCTTCCGACCGCTTGAGGAAGGTCGGCGGAATCAGCAGGCCGCCATTGGCCAGCGCGCTGACGCCCATCACGGCCTGCAACGGCGCCACGGCCATGCCGTGGCCGAACGAGATGGTGATGGTGTTCAGATCGCCCCAGCGTTTCGGCACGATCGGCGAGGCGCTTTCCGGCAATTCGGTCCGCAGCCGTTCGAGCTGGCCCATCTTGCGCAGGAAGGCCTTGTGGGCCTCCACGCCCTGCGACAGCGCGATGCGCGCGGCGCCGACGTTGGAGGAGAAGGTGAACACCTCTTTCATGCTCAGGAAGCGGCCCTTCGGCTCGTCGTCATGAATCGCGAACTTGCCGTAGTGCAGCGGCCCGCGCGCATCCCACATCGAATCGAGGCCGTACTTGCCGGTATCGAGCGCCATCGCGAGCGTGAAGGCCTTGAACGTCGAGCCCATCTCGTAGACGCCCGTGGTCAGGCGGTTGATACGGTCAGGGTCGTGGGCTTCCTTGGGATTGTTCGGGTCGAAATCCGGCACCGACACCATGGCGATGATTTCGCCGGTGTTGACATTGGTGACGAGGCCGGAGGCCGCCTTGGTGTGGAACTTTTCCTTGGCCTTCAGCAGTTCGTCGCGCAAGGCGTGCTCGACGCGCAGATCGACCGACAGCTCGACCGGCTTTTGCAGGCGATCGGTCGCAAAACCGGCGCGATGGAGATCGGCGAGGCCCTGGTTGTCGAGCCACTTCTCCATGCCGGCGATGCCCTGGTTGTCGATATTGACCAGACCAATGAGGTGGGCGACCTCGTTGCCGGTCGGATAGACACGCTTGTTCTCGCGCAGGAAGCCGATGCCGGGAATGCCGAGCTTGTGGATGTCCTGCTGCTGCTTTGCCGTGATCTCGCGCTTCAGCCAGACGAAGCCCTTGCGCGTTTTCAGGCGGTCACGCACCTCGGCCTCGTCGAGATCGGGCACGGTCGCGGTCAACAGCTCGATCGCCTCGTCCTTGTCGATGATGCGGCGCGGCTCGCCGAACATGCTGGCGGCCTTGACGTCGGTCGCGAGGATCGCGCCGTTGCGGTCGACGATGTCGGGCCGCGCGGTCGCAACCACTTCCTGCGAGGCGGCACGACGCGCGCTGTGGGCGTCGGCACCGATCGCGAACATCACGAGGCGGCCGGCGATCAGGGTGTAGACGGTGGCAAAGGCGAGTATCGCAAGGCCGACGCGCGCACGCGCTTTCGCGGCGCGGTCGACATTGCGCCCGTAGAGCAGGCTGCGGATCAGACGCTGGCGCCAAGGCTCGGCTGGCCGCGCGGCGGGTTTGACCGGAACAGCGCTCATTGCTTGTCCTCGGGCTGGGGCACCGAGCCGGTCACGCTATCGGGATCGCTCGCGGCCTCGATGGTGTTGATCATGGACCCGATCGGATCAGGCTCGCCCGGCCGGAACATCCGCGGCGGACGATCCGGCAGGTTCTTCAGTGAATCATATTGCGTGCCGTTGACGGGCTTGAGCGGCAGATGCCGCTCGACCAGGCCTTGCAGGCGCAAGGGCGCATCGAGCCTGGCCCATTCGGAGCGCAGCTGCGCGATCGCGTCGCGCTGCTCGCGGATCTCCGCATGCAGCCGCAGCACCTTCTCGGTGCGCGCGGTGGAATCCATCTTGATCCGGTAGACATAGGCCGCCGCGAAGATCAGCGCGCCGATGACGAGAAGGTGGATGAAGCGCATCTGCTAGCCGCCCCTCATCACGTCGGAGAGTTTTGGCCAGGACGATGGCTCGTCGTCGTGATGCGCAGGCGCCGTGGTGCGCTCGGCGGCGCGCAGCTTTGCGGAACGCGCCCGCGGATTGTGCGCGACTTCTGCTTCGCCGGCGATCACGGGCCGCCGCGTCAGCAGCTGGAAGCTCGGTGCTGTTTGCGCCACCTCCGGCAGATGCCGCGAGCCGCCGCCGGTCTTGGAACGCTCTGCGAGGAAATTCTTGACGATGCGGTCTTCCAGCGAATGGAAGGAAACCACGACGAGACGGCCGCCGGGCTTGAGCACGCGCTCAGCCGCGGCGAGCGCGGTCTGGAGTTCTTCGAGCTCTTCGTTGACGAAGATGCGCAGCGCCTGGAACGTCCGCGTCGCCGGGTGAATCTCACCGGGCTTCGAGCGCACCACGCGGCCGACGAGATCGGCGAGCGCGCGCGTGGTGGTGAACGGCGTCTCCTGCCGGTCCGCCACAATGGCACGGGCGATTCGGCGCGAATGCCGTTCTTCGCCGAAGAGGTAGATGATGTCCGCGAGATCGCCTTCCGAGGCACGCGCGACCACGTCGGCGGCCGTCGGCCCGGTCTGCCCCATCCGCATATCGAGCGGACCGTCGAGACGGAACGAGAAGCCCCGACCCGCCTGGTCGAGCTGCATCGAGGACACCCCGACATCCATCACGACGCCGTCGACCGTCTCGACGCCTTGCGAGGCGCAGACTTCGGCGAGATTCGAGAAACGGTCTTCGACCAGTGTCAGCCGGCCCGAAGCGCGCGCAACCAGCCCGGCGCCGCCGGCAATCGCGGTGCGATCGCGATCGATCGCGATGACGCGGGTTCCCGGCACATCGAGGATGGCGCGGCTGTAGCCGCCGGCCCCGAAGGTGGCATCAACATAGATGCCGCCCTCGCGCGGCGCGAGATGCGCGACCGCCTCGACGCCGAGCACGGGAATGTGCGGCGCGTCGCTCATGCGTCGCGCCCGCCGGGCAGACAGGTGAAATCGGCGGCGAAGCAGCCCATCACGCCTCGAATAACTCCGCGTCGCGGCGGTTCCACGACAAAGCCCCTCTTCAGCATGCTTGCCAGCATGCGCGCCGCGCCCGGTCGTCCCAGGCCTCAATCCCGGTGTTCCCAGTGGAATATGTCGGGCAGCCATGGGGATTCGAGCCAAAAACGCTTTTGGCCGCCTCCGGACGCGGGTCGGCTCTTCACCTCTCAGTAACGGCGCTTAGCGTTAAGAAAGCGTTGATCGGCTCACGACATCTCGAAAAGGTGCCTGGGTGGTGATGCGTCATCCACACACCAGGCGCAAAATGCACGCATTAACCGACCTGCGCGATTGCGCGGACCGGACAGTAAAGAAATAGTAAAGAGAAGGGCTTGGCCCAGCCGTCCTCCGATTCTGAGCTGTTTATGTCGTCCGGTCCGTCAACACCGTCGGGTACTGATTCGAAGCGTCAGCGCGTTCTCCCGGTTCCAAAGGCCGCGGCGAACATGCGGACGTTCGAGCCGGATTCGTCGATCGTCTCGGACATCATCCCGTCGCCCAATCACGGCGAGCGCAATAAGGGACGGCAGATCGACATGATCTTGCTGCACTACACCGGCATGCCCGACGTCGAGGGCGCGCTGGCGCGGCTGTGCACGGCCGGCACCGAAGTGTCGGCTCATTACGTCGTGCTGGAGGACGGCCGCATCGTGCAATGCGTGCCGGAATCGCGCCGCGCCTGGCACGCCGGCGTCTCGTCCTGGGCCGGCGAGGACGACATCAACTCCTGCTCGATCGGGATCGAGATCATCAATCGCGGCCATGATTGGGGCTATCCGGAATATCCGCTGCGCCAGATCGCGGCCGTGATCGCGCTGTGCCGCGGCATCATGCTCCGCCGCAAGGTAGCGCCGCAGCGCGTGCTCGGCCATTCCGATGTCGCGCCCGCACGCAAGAAGGATCCCGGCGAGAAATTTCCCTGGCATTCCCTGGCTAATTCCGGCGTCGGTCACTGGGTGACGCCGGCGCCAATCGTGCGCGGCGAGACCCTGATGCTCGGCACCATCAGCGACGCGGTGCTGAACCTGCAGCAGGCGCTCGCACGCTATGGTTATGGCGTGCCGCTGTCAGGCAAGTACGATGCCGCGACCATGGAAGTCGTTACCGCCTTCCAGCGCCACTTCCGCCCCGCGCGCCTGGATGGTATTGCCGATCACTCGACGCTGTCGACGCTGCAGGCGCTGCTGGCGAGCCTGCCGGCGGATGGGACGACGGCGGCGTCGAAATAAAACGGTCATTCCGGGGCGGTCCGAAGGACCGAACTCCGGCGCGCAATTGCGCACCTGAGAATCTCGAGATTCCGGGTTCGATGCTCCGCATCGCCGCGGAATGACGGTACTAGTCGCCCATCTCCCTTACCCGCCGCGCATACAGACGCCGCAACGGTTCCAACTGCGTTGCCGCCGTCGCTGCCGCATAGGCCTCGCGCGCTTCCTGCTTCCGCTCGAGGCGCCGCAGCAAATCCGCGCGCACGGCCGGCAGCAACTCGTAGCCGTCGAGGCCGCCGCGCGCGGTGATCGCCTCGACGAGATCGAGCGCGCGCGCCGGGCCGTCGACCATCGACACGGCGGCGGCGTGGTTGAGCTCGATCACCGGTGACGGATTGATGCGCAACAGCACTTCATAGAGCCCGGCGATCTGCGGCCAGTCGGTCGCCTCGAAGCTCGGCGCGCGGGCATGCAGCGCGGCGATCGCGGCTTGCACCGCATAGGGCTGCGGCCGGCCCGGCAGGCGCAGCGCGTCGTCGACGAGGCGCAAGCCTTGCTCGATCTGCGCGCGATCCCACAGCGAGCGGTCTTGCTCTTCCAGCAGGACGATGTCGCCGGCCGCGGTCTCGCGGCCAGCGCGGCGCGCATCGTGTAACAGCATCAACGCCAGCAGGCCCTTGATTGCGGCGCGATCGGGCATCAGACGGTCGAGCAGGCGCGCGAGCCTGATTGCCTCAGTCGCAAGATCGGGCCGCATCAGGTCTGCGCCCGAGGTTGCGACATAACCCTCGGTAAAGACGAGATAGATCACGGCGAGCACGCCGTCGAGCCGCGGCACCAGCGCCTCGCGCTCCGGCACCTCATAGGGGATGCCGGCGAGCCTGATCTTCTGCTTGGCGCGGACGAGCCGCTGCGCCATCGCATCCTCACCGACGAGGAACGCCCGCGCAACCTGCGCGGCAGAGAGGCCGCAGACGGTGCGCAGCGTCAGCGCGACCTGAACCTCGGCTGCGAACGCCGGATGGCAACAGGTGAAGATCAGCCGCAGCATGTCGTCGTCGAGCATCGCCGGCGGCTCGACCGGCGTATTCGCGTTGAGCTCGAGCTCATGCAGGAGCGCCTGCTGCTTGCCGCGAAAGGCGGCCTGGCGCCTGATACGGTCGATCGCCTTGTTGCGGCCGACATTGACGAGCCAGGCGCGCGGATTGTCGGGGATTTCGCCGGCCGACCAGCGCTCCAGTGCGACCGCGAACGCATCTTGCAGCGCGTCCTCGGCCAAATCGAAATCACCGACGAGGCGGATCAGGGTGGCCAGCGCCCGCCCCGCCTCGTCGCGGAAGATCCTGTCGATGTCGCTTGGTGTGATCAATTGTAGATCATGACCGGCCGGACCTCGATCGAACCCCGCTTCGCCTCGGGAACTCGCGCGGCGAGCGCAACGGCCTCGTCGAGATCCTTGGCCTCGACCAGGTAATAGCCGCCGAGCTGCTCGCGCGTTTCCGCGAACGGACCATCGGTGGTCATGGTCTTGCCGTCGCGCACGCGCACCGTGGTCGCCGTCGTGGTCGGCTGCAGGCCGTCACCGGCCTTGAAATGGCCGCTCTGGATGATCGACTGCGTGTAGGCGCCGTATTCTCCCATTAGCTTCTGGCGGTCGGCGGCGCTCATGTCGGTCATGTAGTTTTCGTTCCGGTAGATCAGCAGCAGATATTGCATCGCTTCACTCCTGTGGTTCGGCGGGATCGCCGACATCAGTCGAACGGGGCCGGCACCAAACGACATCTTCAGGATAAATTATTTCCGCCGCCGCGTGCGCGACGATCTTGGCTTGACGAAACCGTCACAAATGCCCATTGCGTTGTCAGTCAGTCGGCCGGACGGCCGCTCCGGCAGGTGCCGAAAGGCCGCCGGGGAGGAAAGTCCGGGCTCCCTTGACATACGGTGCCGGATAACGTCCGGCGGGGGCGACCCCAGGGAAAGTGCCACAGAGAACGAACCGCTCCCTCCTCGGAGGAAGTAAGGGTGAAAAGGTGCGGTAAGAGCGCACCGCGGGTCCGGCAACGGAGCCGGCATGGTAAACCCCACCGGGAGCAAAACCGAATAGGGACGGCGTAGCGGGCTGTTCGCTTTGAGCGATAACGCCGCGGGGCGATGTCAGGCCCGCCGTCCGGGTAGGTTGCTCGAGGCCGTGTGCAAACACGGTCCCAGAGGAATGGCCGTCACGTATCGCCTGCGCAAGCAGGCGGTGCCCTACAGAACCCGGCTTACAGGCCGGCTGATATCTTGCAACGAGGGGTTCGATGCTAGCGCATCGGACCCCTCACCATTTTGGACCGTGTGCGCAACCATTCAATTGCCGTCATTCCGGGGCTCGCGAAGCGAGAACCCGGAATCCATCGTGCGACAGAGTTGGTGGAGGGATGGATTCCGGGCTCGCGACTTCGTCGCGCCCCGGAATGACGGCTGTGGGTTAAGCCACGATCTCCTGCAATACACCCATCAACGCCTCTGGCGCCGTCACGTTCGGCGCGTGGCTGGCGTCGAGCTCGAAATAGCGCCAACCATCCTCGCTCTTCGCGCGCCTTGCGAATTGGCCGAACGCGTCGCCCGGCGGAATGCGGGCGCAATAGATGTAGCTCCGCGGCATCGCCGGTTCGCCGTGCTGAAGCTTCAGCTTCGTTTCGAAACATTTGATCGGCATGTTGATGCGGCGCGCGTTGAGCCAATCGAGATCAGCCTGCGGCGTATCTGATGGCGGCGGGTTCGGCGGGATGCGGTAGCCATCACCGGCGGCGGCTGCCTTGCGCATCGGCTCGCGTCCAGCTTCGTTGAGATCGAACAGCGACTGGCCGTCACGCGGCACGAAGGCGTCAAGATAGATCAGTTGCGTGATGCGCTCACGCGCGCGGTCGGCAACGCCGGTCGCGACCATGCCGCCATAGCTGTGGCCGAGCAGCACGATGTCGTCGAGATCCTCGAATTTGATGACGCCCAGGATGTCCTGGATGTGCGTGTCGAGATCGACAGCGGGACTGGCAAGATGCGCGCGTTCGCCGAGCCCGGTGTAGGTCGGCGCGACCAACCGGTGACCCGCCTGCGCCATCAGCGGATGCATCTTCCGCCACGACCAGCCGCCGGACCACGCACCATGACAGAGCAGGAAGGTTCTTGCGCGTGCGGCCATCGGCGTTTCCATCGTTCTTGTTTTGACGCGATGGAGTGTAGCGATGGCCGGCGCGATGTAAACGCCGCGAGCCGCCTCAGGCCGCGCGCGGCGCCTTCACCAGCACGGGCGCAAGCTGGCCCGCTTCGCGCCGCAGCTTGCTCGCCTCGAACCCGTGCATGCCGATCTGCCACTGCAGGCCGACGATGGCGCCCTTGGTCGGTTGTAGCAGCGCGAGCGAGGCAAACAGCGTCACCGGCAGCCACACCGCCAGTTGCAGCCAGACCGGCGGCGCATAGGCGGTCTCCACCGCGAGGATCGCCGGCACCACGAGATGGCCGACCACGACCATCACCAGGTAGGCCGGAAAATCGTCGGCGCGCTGGTGGGACAGCTCCTCGCCGCAATGATCGCAAGCGTGAGCCACTTTCAGGAAGCGGCCGAACATGTGCCCTTCGCCGCAGTTCGGGCACTTGCCGCGAAAACCGCGCCACATCGCCTTTGCCAGAGAAACTGAACCGGTCGCCATGACGACACCTCTTCCGTTTTGCTGATCCATACAATAATATACAGTTTCCATACATTCAAAGGATATAGACCCAAATTGCATGGATTGGACCCCTACAATCTCGGAGCTGTCAGGGCCGCGCTACCAGCGTATCGTCGAAGCCATGGAGGCCGACATCGCCGCCGGCCGGCTGGTGCGGGGACAGCAACTGCCGACGCAGCGCGCGCTCGCGAAAGCGCTGGGCATTGACCTCACCACGGTGACGCGCGCCTACACCGAGGCGCGGCGCCGCGGCATCATGGAGGCCCGGGTCGGCCAGGGCTCGTTCGTGTCCGAGACCAGCGCGCGCCGCGCCGTCGACCTGCCGCATCCGGTCGCGATCGATCTGTCGATGAACGTGCCGCCGCATCCGCTGGAGGCGCAGCTCGACGAGCGCATCCTCGCCGGCCTTGAGGCCCTTCGTGCGCAATCGGGTCTGACCGCGTTCCTGAACTACCAGCCGCCGGGCGGCAGCGCGCATGAGCGCGAGGTCGCCGCGCGCTGGATGCGCTCGCGCGTTCCACATGCGCAGGCCGACAAGCTCGTGATCTTTCCCGGCGCGCAGACGATCCTGTTCAACCTGCTCGCGCACCTTGCGCGGCCGGGTGACGTCGTGCTGACGGAGGCTCTCACTTTCCCTGGCATCAAAGCGGCGGCGGCGCAGCTCGGCGTCAGGCTCGTCGGCGTCGCCATGGATGACGGCGGCATCTTGCCCGATGCGCTGGCGAAGGCATGCCGCAGCTACAAGCCGAAGGCTGTCTATCTCATTCCGACGTTGCACAATCCGACCACCGCGACACTCTCCGCCGATCGTCGTAACGCCATCGCAAAAATCATCCGCGATGCCGATACAGACCTGATCGAAGATGATGCCTACGGGCTGCTCGAGCGATCGGCCTCGCCGATTGCGAACCTCATCCCTGACAGGACATATCTCGCGACCACACTGTCAAAATGCATCGCGCCGGCGCTACGCGTCGCCTATCTGCTCACGCCCGACAGCGGCGCGCAGCTTCAGATGCGAGGCCATCTGCAGGCGACCGTGCAGATGCCCGCACCGCTGATGGTCGCGCTGGTGACGCACTGGCTCGAGGGTGGGATCGCCGACCGCATCATCACGGCCATCCGCAGCGAGGCCGTCGGCCGCCAGCAATTGGCGCAGCGCGCGCTGAAGGGGTTTCAGTTCCAGGCCAGGCCCGCCGCGCATCATTTGTGGCTGCGGCTGCCGGAGGGATTGGGCCGCCGCGATGTCACCGCGCAGCTGCTGCGCGAAGGGCTCGCCGTCGTGGCCAGCGACTCTTTCGTGGTCGATGGCGACCCGCCGAATGCGGCGCGGCTGTCGCTCGGCGCCGCGCGCAATCGTGCGGAACTCACGCAAGCACTCCGGATTCTGACCGGCGCGCTGCAAAGACCCGCTGATACCAGGCAGATCGTCTAAGGCGCGTTAGCCACCTTGTCTCACGCTGTCGAGAAATTGCTCGCGTTCGCCGGGTGCGTAACCCTGGGAATCTCGCGGATACATTCCATAGTCTTCACCGTATGGTGCCGCGCGGGGATAGATCGCCGGCCCGGATGGCGCGTAACCAAAAGCCGAAGCGGGGTCTGAGGCGCCCTGATCGGGACGAACAATATGGTGCCGGTGCGCGTGGTGCACCGTGGCCGCGTTCACAGAGCCCGCCAAGGCGATCAAGAGGCTCGAAGCCAGAATCATACGCATCGTTTTTCCTCCAATCGACAGCCGCCCGCCTCAGATACGAATCAGGTCGCGCTTTTCCAACAAGGAGCGGGTTCACGATTAATCACATCGGTGGCATCACCGGCGCGCCCCACCTATGGTTGTTGTCCATTGTCCACCCTGGACTGCGGAATCAGCGGGGCTACGCTCATCGAGCCGCGAACCCGAACTCCTATGCGGACGACCTGGGCATGTCGTTCGAAAATGCCCGACGATTGCAGGTCGCGGTTGCGTGCAAGCATGCATTGACCGCCACGTCCGCGGCCGTGCTATGCACGGTGCGGTGATCACGAGATCGCGCCAACAGGAACCTAAGGCTTGGAAACGTTCACGATTGCGCTGCTGCTGTTCGGCGCGCTGGCCGGTGGCTTCGTCTCGGGGCTGGCCGGGTTCGGCACGGCGCTGATGGCGCTCGGCATCTGGCTCTATGTTCTGCCGCCCTCGCTCGCGGTGCCCTTGGTGCTGATCTGATCGGTGATCGCGCAGAGTTCGACGCTGCCATCGATGTGGAAGAGCTTTGACCTCTCGCTGGTGTGGCCGTTCCTGATCGGCGGGTTGATCGGCGTGCCAATCGGGACCACGCTGGTCGCCTCCGCCGATCCCAAGGTGTTCAGGCTGAGCGTCGGCGTCCTCTTGCTGATCTTCTCGAGCGCGCTGTACTTCAACAAGAAGCAGTTCGCCGTGACCTTCGGCGGCCGCATCGCCGATGGCGCGATCGGCTTTGCCGGCGGCATTCTGGGCGGCCTTGCCGGCCTGTCCGGCCCGCTCCCGATCCTGTGGGCCAACATCCGTGGTTGGAACAAGCACGAGCGGCGCGGCATCTTCCAGTTGTTCAATTTCACCGTGCTTGCTACCGCGCTGGTGTTTCAGACGGTCTCGGGCCTGGTCGCATTCAAGGTCGTCTGGCTCGCGATGGTCGCCTTCCCGGGCACGCTGATCGGCGCGTGGCTGGGAGCGCGTGTCTATCACGCGCTCAGCGACAAGCATTTTGGCGACGTCGTGCTCGGCCTGCTGTTCCTGTCGGGCGCGACGCTGGTCTGGAACAGCGTCAATGCGTTCTAGCTCTTCTTCGCCAGCGCCATGCCGCCTGCGACACCGACACCAAGCACATAGATCCAGCCCGGCGTGAAGTCGAACAAATGGGTGTTGAGCAGCGAGGACAGCATGTTCTGCACCACGACCAACAGGCCGATCCAGCAGGCGAGCCCCTCGCCACGGAACATCAGCAAATGCGCAAACCACAGCGCGTAGAGCACCAGGACGCCCACCACGCCCCATTGCACCGCAACGCTCAGCGTCTGATTGTGCGGATTGCCGACGATCTCGCTGCGCAGCGGATCGACCTCCACATCCGCAGCCGCACCCGCGAACAGAGCGCGGATCGAGCCGGTGCCGTGGCCAAGCAGCGGCGCGTCTGCAATGAAGCCCAGGGATTTGCGCCAGTACTCCAGACGTGAGCCCATGCCGCTCACCTGCTTGTCCTCCACGCTCATCTCGTAGTCGCCCTGGAATTTCGCAACGGTCACGCGCAGATGCGGCGAGACCGCCCAGAGGAACACAGCCAACAAGGCCATCGCGCCCGCAGCCAGTAAGGCGGCGCGCCAACGCAGATGAAGGAGAGCAAAGACCACGAGCAGGATCGGCAGCGTCACCAGCGCGGTGCGCGAGACCACGACAAACATCATGTTGACGAGAAAGCCGGTCGCGATGGCCGTGAGCACGATCGCGATGCGGGCGCGTCCCTTTCGAAACAGCGTCACGATCGGATAGATCAACGCAATCGCGCAGAGGGCGAACTCCTGGCTCTGATCGATATAGTTGCGCACGGCGACCCCGCTCTCGATCTTATAAGGTCCGCGCGACAGATAGAGCTTCAGCGACAGATCGGGGTCAACAGCCACGGCGAAGGAGACCAGCATGACCAGCGCGCAGGACGCCAGAAAGGCCGCGAACACCCAGATGCCGTAGGGCCAACGCTCGAACTGGTAGATCAGGAGCGGGATCACCAGGAGCTTCAACACCGGCCCGATCGCATGAATTCTTTCCGGCCATGGGGCACCCGACCAGAGCATGCCGACAAGCGCGAGGACCACCAGCGCAATCGGCAGCAGGCAGACCGGACGGAGCAGCGAGCGCGGGAAGTCGCGCAGGTCGAGGAACGCGAAGGCAATCAGCCAGGGGATCAGCGCGAACGTCGTCCCGGTCGTCGTCCACGGCAGCAGCAAAGCGATCAGCGCGACGAAACGAGCCGGCGTGCGGTAGCGCGCCGCCCAGATTGCCGAGAGCCAGGTCGCCGGCCGCCCCTCGTCCGCCACTCCGCCCATTCGTCCCTTCGACAACCCACTCCCGCGGCCGGGCAAGTTAGCCGGAGCCGCGGGGATGGAACAAGCCGTCGCTACGCCGGCTCGCGTGCCAAAGGAGCGGTGGGCTCCGGACTCGCGGGCTCCGCAGCAGTCTCTTTTGGCGTCACCCTCGGTTTCCTGAACTCGCGGCGCAGCAACCACAGGCTCTGGACCGCCTGGAGCGTCGTCGCCGCATTCGAGATGTACCAGACGTATTCGATCCGAAAGCCCGGCCGTGTCGAGAGCCAGATCGCCGGCAACGAGTAAGTGAGGACGCGCGTCGCCGAGCTCCACAGCACCGGCTTGGTGTTGCCGAGACCCTGGAACATGCTGGAGCAGACGAAGATCAGTCCCTGCGCCACCATGTTCAGCGAGATCATCTTCAGGAACAGCAACGCGACCCTCATGGTCTCCGGATCATTCGAGAAGCCGGCGAGCAGCAACCCGGGCGCGAGCTGCACGAACACAGTGAGCATGATCATCACGGCCGTCGCAATCAACGCCGCCTTGACGAACGTCTCCCGCACCCGCTCGCTATTGCCCGCACCGAAGTTCTGGCCGGCAATCGGCCCCGCCGCGAGCGCGACGGCGAGGGCCGGCATCTGGATCAGGCCGATGACGCGCGTGCCGATGCCAAAGCCGGCCTGGGCCGCCGGACCAAGGTCTCGCAGCACGTAGTAGATCGCGGCCATGAAGATGAAGATCATCACGAACTCGCCGCCCGCGGGCAGGCCGACATTGAGGATCCGTTTCCATTGCCGCAGCTGTGGACGCCACTGCGCCGGATGGAACGCGACGTAGCGCTCCAGCCTGTGGAAATAAGCGAACAGCATCAGCACGCCGATGAACACGGCGATCGAGCTTGCCAGACCCGCTCCGGCGACACCGAACGCGTGTCCGGTGCCCCAGCCGGTGATCAGGACCGGCGCCAGCGCGATGTTGAGGAGCACGGCGAGCACCTGCACCAGCATGCTCGGCCGCACGATGCCGGTGGCCCGCAGTGCCGCCCCCATCACTTGCGTCACGAATTGCAGCGCCAGCGCCGGCATGAACCAGTGGAAATAGGTGGCGCCGGCCTCGATCGTGGCCGCGTCGACCGAGATCGCGCGCATATAGGGGCGCGCCAGCGCC
Organism: Bradyrhizobium sp. CCBAU 45384; assembly: GCF_028128665.1. Lineage (NCBI taxonomy): Bacteria > Pseudomonadati > Pseudomonadota > Alphaproteobacteria > Hyphomicrobiales > Nitrobacteraceae > Bradyrhizobium > Bradyrhizobium sp. CCBAU 45384. The sequence continues at coordinate 231,770 of NZ_LBIZ01000118.1, read as the reverse complement.
AGGCCGCCGAGCAGCGTCAGCAGCCCTGACAGCACCGACAGCACGACCGACTGGTTGAAGATGATATTGGCGTCGTCGCGATCCTTGCGGCCGACGGCATGCGCGATCAGCGCGACCGCGCCGACGCCGAGCATCTGCATCAACGCGTTGACGAGGAAGCCGGCGTTGCCGGCCGCGGCGACGCCGGCAACCGCGGCATCGCCGAGCCCGGACACGAAGTACAGGTCGACGAGCTGGCAGATCATGATCGTGATCATGCCCGCCACGATCGGTGGCGCCATGCTCAGGATGTGGCTCACGATGGAGCCGCGCGTCAGGTCCTTCATGTCATTCCATCCTCGACGACGCGACGGCGGGATCTTCGCCCCGCCACCGCGCGTCATTCCGCCGCTGCGATATGCCCGAGCTCCACCACCTGGCGCTCGAACAGACTTCGATAGATGCCCCCTCGCTTGCTCGCGAGCATGGCATGGGTGCCCTGCTCGACGATCTCGCCGCGGTCGAACACGAGAATGCGATCGAGGCTCTTCACCGTCGACAGCCGGTGCGCGATCACGATCGAGGTGCGGCCTTTCATAAGCCGCTCCATTGCCTGCTGGATCAGCGCCTCCGATTCCGAATCGAGGCTCGAGGTCGCCTCGTCCAGGATCAGCACCGGCGCATCCGCCAGGAAGGCGCGCGCCAGCGCCACGCGCTGCCGTTCGCCGCCGGACAGTTTCACGCCGCGTTCGCCGACCAGCGTGCCGTAGCCCTTCGGCAGGCGCAGGATGAAATCGTGCGCGTTGGCCAGCCGCGCCGCCTGCTCGATCGCCTCCAGGCTGGCGCCGGGCCGGCCGTAGGCGATGTTCTCGGCCAGCGTGCGGTGAAACAGGATCGGCTCCTGCTGCACGATCGCGATCTGGCTGCGCAGCGATTGCTGCGTTGCCAGCGCGATATCCTGCCCGTCGATCAGCACGCGGCCGTCGGTGACGTCGTAGAGCCGCTGCACCAGCTTGACGAACGTCGTCTTGCCGGAGCCGGAGCGGCCGACGAGGCCGACACGTTCACCGGCGCGGATCGTGAGCGACAATCCGTCGTAGAGCGGCGCGCGATGGCCACCATAGTGGAACGTGACGTCGTCGAACACGATCTCGCCGCCTTCGATCGCGATCGGCAGCGCGCCTTCGGCATCCGCAATGCCGATCGGCTCGTCATGGATCGCCACCAGTTCGTCCATGTCGTTGACCGAGCGCTGGAGGTTGTTGATGTGCATGCCGACATCCCGCGGGTAAGCGTGGATCACGTAGTAGCTCGTCAGCACATAGGTGACGTCCCCGGGCGAGGCGCGACCCGACATCCACAGCAGCACCGAGCCGCCGATCACGGACGCACGCAGGCACAGCAGCAGCGAGAGCTGCGACATGGCCGTGTAGTTGTAACGGAACCAGGTGCGACGCACGCGCGTGCGCCAACGCTTGATGACGCGGGCGAGCCGCGCATCCTCGCGCATCTCCGCGCCGAACGACTTCACCACCGCGTTGCAGGTCAGCGCGTCCGCCAACGTGCCGCCGACCTTGGTGTCCCAGGCATTGGAGACACGCGCGGCCGGCGCGATGTAGCGGGTCGAGAACAGCACCGTCATCGTGACATAGACAGCCGCGCCGAGCGCGATCACCGCACCGAGCGAGCCCCAATGCGTGCCGAGCAGGATCATCGACCCGATCAGCACCGCAAGCGACGGCAGCAGCGCCAGCAGGATGGTGTCGTTCAGGAGATCGAGCGCCCACATGCCACGCGTGATCTTGCGCACGGTCGAGCCGGCGAAGGAGTTGGCATGCCAGTCGGTCGAGAAGCGCTGCACGCGCAGGAAGGCATCCTGCGCGACGTCAGACATGATCTTCAGCGTGAACGGCACGATCACCTGGAGGCCGCCCAGGCGCAACACCATCGACGCAGCGCCCAGGACCACGATTCCGCCCAGCGCCACCAGCGCGGCCTGGCGCGCATCGGGATCGGACGGCCCGCGCGTCAACGCATCGACCAGATGCCCTGAGAACACCGGCATGAACAGGTCGGCGACGGTCGCACCTAACAGGCCGACGGCGATCGCAAGCGCCCGCCCCGGCTGCTTCAGCCAGTGCCTGAACACGAAGGGCAGCACCACGCGGATCGCCGCGGGCTTTTTTGACAGAGCGGTCATGGCTTCATCCGGCCGCTGTTGCTGCGGGCCGGCTCCATCGATGGACGCAAGTCGGCCCGAAGGCCGCAACGGCGTCACGTAAGACTGATTTTGACTTGGAAAGCGGAACGATCGGGACCTGGAGCCCAATCGAAGCTGGCGGAAGAGGCCTCTAACAGGCCGCGTACATACCGAACCAGAAGAACATCGAGCGCGGGGGTACGATCTGCGAATGCGACGACATCATGCAAATCTCTCCCCGGTTCGATTGAAATGAGGTGCGCTTTATAGATGTGTCATTTGCGATTTGCAACGGGGCCTGCGCGAGATCACGCACGAGTGTTGCATTTTGGTGCGCATAACTCCGCACTCCACTGTCATGCCCCGGCTTGACCGGGGCATCCAGTACGCCGCAGCGGCTGTGGCGAGAGCGAGCTTTCCAGCGCGGGTCTCTGGGATACTGGGTCGCCCCCGTTCCCGGCTCCGCCAAGGCCCCCACGAGCGCTCGGCGCGCCGAAGCTTCAGCGAAGGCGGCGAGCCGGGCGACGACACTGATCGCTTGGCCGGCTAATGCGCGTCGCCGCCGCTGCCGAACGGCGAGGCCGGCCTTTTCAGCAGGGTGACCAGCACGCTGAGGCAGAGGTAGAACAGCGTCAGCATGAAGAACGCGTCGCCAAAGCTCATCACCACAGCCTGACGGTGCACGATCTGGCTGAGCTGCTTCATCGCCATCAGCGCGGAGTCGCCGAGCCCCTGGAACTTTTGCTGGAGCATGGTCAGCGTTTCGGTCGCAGTCGCATTGCCCCAGGTCATGCGCTCCTGAAAGCGCGTGATGTGCAGGTCGGTACGATTATTGAGCACGGTGTTGATGACGGCGAGCCCGACCGCACCACCGAGATTGCGCATCAGGTTGAACAGGCCGCTGGCGTTCTTCACTTTCTCGGGCGCAAGTGTGCCGAGCGCGACGTTGTTGGTCGGCACCATCGCGAACATCATGCCGATGCCGCGCAGGATCTGCGGCATCAGCAGCTCGTAGAAATCGTAGTCGCGCGTGATCCAGGTCATCTGGTAGGAGCCGATCGCGAACACGATCAGGCCGAACGCGATCATGTAGCGCATGTCGAGCTTGGCCATGAGCCGGCCGACCAGCGGCGCGACCAGGAACATGGTGATGCCCGAGACGAACATGGTCTCGCCGATCATCAGCGCGCTGTAGCCGCGCACCTCGGCGAGATAGCGCGGATAGATGTAGGTCAGGCCGTAGAGGCCGATGCCGATGCAGAATTGCAGCGTGCAGCCGACGGCGAAATTCCGGTCGGAGAAGGTGCGCAGGTTGACGATGGGCTCGGCTGCCGTGAAGACACGCACGAAGAAGGCGATCGCCGAGACGGCGCAGATCGCGGCGCAGATCGCCACCGACGTGTCCTGCAGCCATTCATATTGCGGCCCCTCTTCCAGCACATATTCCAGCGTGCCGAGGAAGCCGGCCATGAACAGCAGGCCCCACCAGTCGAAGCGGTCGAGCAATTCGAAATGCGGCTCGTCGAAATCGACCAGCGCCCAGACGCCGAGGGTGATGCCGATGCCCGGCACGACGTTGATGAAGAACAGCCAGTTCCAGGACATCAAATCGGTGATGTAGCCGCCGACCGTCGGCCCGACGGTGGGAGCCAGCGTCGCAACAAGCCCGATGATGGGACCGACGATGTTGAATTTCGAACGCGGGAACACAGTGTAGGCGGAGGCGAACACCGTCGGGATCATGCCGGCGCCGAGGAAGCCCTGGAGCGCGCGCCACAGGATCATCTCCTCGATGGTCGTGGCGAAGCCGCAGAGCAGGCTCGAAATCGTGAAGCCGGCCGCCGAGATCGCGAACAGGAGTCGCGTGCCGAAAGCGCGCGACAAGAATCCCGACAGCGGGATCGCGATCACTTCCGCGATCAGATAGGCGGTCTGGACCCAGGAGACTTCGCTGGAGCTTGCCGACAGGCCGGCCTGGATTTCGCTCAAGGACGCCGAGACGATCTGGATGTCCAGGATCGACATGAACATCCCGAACACCATGATGATGAAGGCGAACAGCCGCTTGGGCGCGATGCGCTCCGAAGCGGGATCCGCCATCATGGCAGGTGAAGCAGTCGTGGCGTTCGCCATGGTGTCAGCTCTGGCTGGAGCAAGCTGCGAGTTGGGTACACCTCTCCCGCTTGCGGGAGAGGTCGGATCGCATCGAAGATGCGATCAGGGTGAGGGCTTTCTCCTCTCGGGGAGTCTCCCTGGAGGAGACACCCTCTCCCCAACCCTCTCCCGCAAACGGGAGAGGGAGCGCAGCGGCATTCGATGCGGCGGCGCGGCTCATGTCACCAATCCTACTGCGGATGGATCATGGTGGGATCGTCGAGATCGATCTCGCTGTCGGCGTCGGCAGCGCCCGTGTTGGTGTCGACGGTGGCGTAGACCGACATGCCGGCGCGCAGCAGGTTCTGCTTGGCGACCGACTTCGGCACGCGGATGCGGACCGGGACGCGCTGCACGATCTTGGTGAAGTTGCCGGTGGCGTTGTCGGGCGGCAGCAGCGTGAACACCGAGCCGGCGCCCGCCGCAATGCTGTCGACGACGCCGGAGAACTTGCGCATGCCGTAGGCGTCGACCTTGATCGTCACCGGCTGGCCGGGACGAATCCGCTTGAGCTGCGTCTCCTTGAAATTGGCGTCGATATAGACCTCGTCGAGCGGCACGACATTGCCGAGACGCTGGCCGACGGCAACGAAATCGCCGGCGTTGACGAGCCGGTTGGAGAAGATGCCGTCGACCGGTGCGCGCACCGCCGCAAAGCCGAGATCGCGCTCGGCCTTGGCGAGCGTGGTCTTGAGCTCGGCGAGCTGGGCCTGGGCCTCGGCCTGCTGGGCCTTGGCGACATCGACATTGCTCACCGCAACATCGTAGGCGGCCTGCGCGGCCTTGACTGCCGCCGCGCCCTGGTCGCGGCCGGCTTCCGAACTCTCGAAGGTTGCGCGCGAGGCAAAGCCCTTGCTGCTCAGTGCCTGCTGGCGCTCATAATCGAGATCGGCGCGCTTGAGCCCGGCCTCCGCCGAGACGAGCTGCGCCTTGGCCTGCGCGACCTGGCTGTCGAGCGCCGCGACCTGGCGGCCGATGCGGTCGATGGTCGCCTGCTGGGTCGCGATCTTCGTCGCGGCGGCGTCGACAGCGATCTTGTAGTCGCCGTCGTCGATACGCATGATGATCTCGCCGGCATGCACCGGCGTGTTGTCTCTGGCCAGGATCGAGGAGATATGGCCGGCCACGCGCGCGCCCAGCATTGTATTATTGGCACGGACATAGGCGTCGTCGGTCGAGACATAGAAGCGGCCGACCAGCGTGTAGTAGCCGGCATAGCCGGCGGCTGCGAGCGCCAGCACCAGGCCGACGCCCATCATGACGAATTTGCGCTTGCCGGGCTTCGGCGCGGCGGGGGCGGTCGGAGCCGGCTGATTGGTCACAGGCTTCTCCGGCGCCTCACTGGTGCGGCGCTTGCTTTCTTCGACCACATGAGACCGCAACTGCTCGGCGAGGGCTGCGGACGTCCCGGTCGCAGCTTCGCCGTTCGCCGTCGTCGTCTCCACCGCTTCCTGGCGAAGGACGCGCGCAGCCTGATCTCTCGATGTGGCCATAAAGGCCTCCCCAATAAGAACGCGATCGGGGGCAGCCGTCGCACGGCCGCAATCCCGCTCACCCATCCCAAATACCATTGACCGAACCGTTCGGTCAATATACTAAATATTCCTGGCGGGACCCTACTGGCCCGAATCCTTTATTTGGGTTCAATCACCCCAAGACCGCGCCAAGACCGCGCCAAAACCTTTGGAGACCCTGAACCAATGGTTGCTGCAAACCGCGAACATCTGCACGTCCTCCCGGACGAGGACAGCTCCAAGCGCCGCCAGATCCTGGCCGGCGCCCGCAAGGTGTTCATGGATCTGGGTTTTGACGGCGCCAGCATGGGCGAGATCGCGCGCGCGGCCGGCGTCTCCAAGGGGACGCTCTACGTCTACTTCGCCGACAAGAGCGCGCTGTTCGAAGCCATCCTCGAGGAGGAAGCGCTGTTTCACGGCCAGGTCGTGTTCAATTTCGACCCTGCGCGCGATGCCGAGACCACGCTGAAGGATTTCGGCCAGGCCTATCTGCATCTGCTCTGCCGACCCGGCGGCGGATCGGCGATTCGCACCGTGATGGCGATTGCCGAGCGCATGCCCGACGTCGGTCGCCGCTATTATCTGCGCGTGCTGGACAAGACCATCAACCGGCTGTCCGAATATCTGAAGGCCCATGTCGCCTCCGGCGATCTCGCCATCGACGATTGCGACCTTGCGGCCTCGCAGTTCATGGAACTCAGCAAGGCCTCACTCTTCCTGCCGCTCATCTTCCAGGCCGCGCCGCCGCCGTCGGAGGAACGCATGACGGAGGTGATCGACAGCGCGACGCGGATGTTCCTGGCCGCGTACAAGGCGAAGTGAGCGGAAGCCGGCGACGCGTTGCGCCTGCGGTTCGTGCCGCTTTATATTGCGCACCATGTCCCGTGACCTTCGCCCGCCGGTCGATATCCTCCATTATGAGATCGTCCAGGAACAAGCCTCGGCGCTTGGACGGATGGGCCGCACACTCGAGCAGGCGCTGGCGCGCCTGCGCGAATTCGACGCCGCCCATGAAACCTCGGAGTCGTCCTCGGAGACGCCAGCCGCGATGCAGCCTGCCAGGCGCAAGCTGGTGATGGAGGCCGGTCAGGCGCTCTGGATGTTTGTGGTCCAGCGCGAGGCCACGGGCCTGCGCGACAGCCGCCATATCATGCGGACCTACGACGTCCCGGCCGAGGTGCAGCGCTGCATGGGGCTGGCCCCGCCAACGAACGCCGCAAAACTCAAATCATGATCACCCCTGGTCGCCATCGCGCGCTGGTGCAGGACGTCTGGAGCGAGCCAGCTGTCCGAACCGCGATTGCCGACATCGTTGCCGATGCCATCGCAGATTTCGATCCTGACGCGTTTTGGCCCGGTCATCCCGGCGACGATGGGGTGGGAGACGGCAACCCCAGCTTGTACTTCGGGGCGGCGGGCGTGATCTGGGCGCTCGACTATTTGCATCGGGTCGGCGTCAGCCCCGTCGCAACGGACTTTCGAGCAGTCCTGCCGAAACTCCTCGAACGGACCACCGCCAGATTCGAGAGCAATTCGCCGGCCGGCTATGCCAAACATGGCTCGCTGCTGTTTGGCGACATGGGTGCCGCACTTCTCGCCATGCGACTTGCTCCGACGCCGGCTTTGGCCGATCTCGTCCACGCGCGGGCCGAAGCGAATAGCGGACTTCCGATCCGTGAACTGATGTGGGGCATGCCCGGGTCCATGCTAGCTGCGGTTCACATGGCCGAGATGACAGGCGAGCCGCGATGGCGCGCCCTGTTCGAGGTGCAGGCAGCCCGGCTGCTGGATGATCTGGAGGACACGCCGCAAGGCCCGCTCTGGACCCAGGATCTTTACGGCGCCAAGGACCGCTGGCTTGGGCCTGTCCATGGCTTCGCCGGCAACATCATCCCCTTGTTGCGTGGATGGGAGTTGTTGACGCCGGCACAGCAGGCGAAGGTGGCCGAGGTCGTGCCGAAAACCTTGGCCGCGAATGCGTGGTCGTCCGAGCTTGGAACCACTTGGGGCGCGCGAAGCAAGCGCGAGACGCCGCCGACCTTGTGTCAGCACTGCCACGGCGCCCCCGGCATGGTGACGACATTTGCCGACGCGCCGTTCGCGCCGCCTGACTTTGACGAGCTCCTGCTCGATGCCGGTCGGTACACCTGGACGGCCGGACCGCTGACCAAGGGTTCGAACCTGTGCCACGGCACCGGCGGTAACGGCTACGCATTCCTCAAGCTCTCTCGCCGCACAAACGATCCGGTCTGGCTCGACCGGGCGCGCCAATTCGCGATGACCGCCATCGTTCAGTATCGCGGCTCCAAGACGGCCGTCGGCCGCGGCCGCTATTCGCTTTGGACCGGCGACGTCGGCCTCGCGATCTACCTCTGGGACTGCATCACCGGCGAGCCGCGCTTCCCGACGATCGACGTGTTCTGATACGAATGACGGTTAATCGTCCGAGAACTCGTCTTCCTCGTTGATCTTCTCGTGCCTGCCGCTCTTGCGCCCGCCAAGCGAGCCGGTCACGTAGGGATCGCGACTGCTCGCATAAGGATTGTGCTTGCCCGCTCGCGCGGCGACCTCTTCGCCGGAGACTGCGGCCGGCTGGCAGATCAGGCGACGGCTGGCGCGGCGCATCAGATCGACGTGGATGTGATCGTAATGATAGACGTTGGAGCCCGGTGCCAGCACCGTCGTGAAATGTGCGCACGCGCCCGACTGGACGTCGCGCAGGAACCCCTGCTCTTCCGGCATGCCGTGCCAGCCGTCCTTCACGGTGATGCGGCGGCCGTCGGCGAGCGTGAAGGCGGCGATATCGAGCGCGTTGCCGAAGGCGTGCTCGGAGATGTGGGCGTGCGGGTTGCCGTTCATGCCGCGGCAGGAATAGGCGGAGATCTGCTTGATCTCGACCACGCGGGCGCCGAACCAGCGCATCGCCGACGGCTGCACGCTGTCGGCAAACCAGCGGTCGAGCTCCGATACGATCGGACAGGCGAGCGTCGCCGTCGGCTTCACCGCGACGGGACCGACGGCAGTGACGGGATCGCCCTGCGCAGGGCCAAGACGCGGCAAAGGCTGTTGCGCCGGCGCCTGTGAATACGGCGCTGGAGCGGGCTGCCGCGCCGGATAGCTCGGCGCATTCATGTAGCGAGCGGCACCCGCGGCGTCGGTTCCCTCGGGCGGCAGGTCGATCTCGTCTTCCTGCGGTGCGACCCCGGGCGCGCTAAGCGACACCGGGCCAGAAGACGCGCCATAGCCGGCGGGCTGGCGCACCGCGCTTTCGGGATAGTTCGAGCGCTGCGGATAGCCGGAGGCTGGATAATTCTGTTGCGGCGGGCTCACCGGCCAACGCGGCTGATTGCCGATATTGCCGGGCGGCCGCAGTTCCTCGTCGGCGAAACCATAGCTGCCGGTGGGTTCACCGATGGCGGCGACCTTCAGCGGGAACTCGGCGCCGCACATGCCGGGGCCGGAGATCGGATCGATCCGGACGATGTCCGCGCTCTCTTTCACGGCGCCCGACTTCAGGCACGCCGCTTCGGCCTCGGCTCGCCACGGTTCGCGCTCGGCCTGGAAAAAGCCGCGTCCGCAACCCGCGAGCGAAACGAGGACGATGGAGCCGACGAGATACAAACGAACTCCGCGCGTCATGCGCGGCAGGTTCGGTGAATTTACTTAAAGACTCTTCAACGTGTCGATTTCAGCCTTCCTTAACCATGCCGGCCCCGCACGGCAGGCGCAGCCGGCAGCGAGGCGACGTTGGCTGGCCCCGGCAGCCGTTGTGAGGTCCGTCACAGAAGGCCGCAGCTGTCAGGCCTAGGGTCGAACCACATCGGGCCCAAAGGCGACTTCAATCCATCTCGGGACCCACACCATTTTCGGAGGTTGTCATGAACAAGCTCACCATCGCCGCCGCGGCGCTCTTCCTCGCCTCGACCGCCGTCGCGCATGCCGGCAGTTCGATCTCGTTCCAGATCGAAGGCCAGAACATCCGCATCGAGACGCCGCGCAATTGCGCCTCGCTCGATTGCGTCACCATCGTGGCGCCCGGCCTGTCGAACAAGCCGATCAGGCTCAACAACATCAACCTCAACGGCCTTGGCTCCTCCAAGGACGATGGCGACAGCACACCGCCCGCGACGACGGCGCAGCCCGCGCCGGCTCCGGTGCAGCAGCAGCCCGTGGCGCCAGCGCCGGTGCAGGCGACCGCGCCCGCTGCCGCGCCCGCCGCCGCTGCCCCGGCCGTTGCCGCCGCACCATCCGTCGACACGACCACGCAGCCTGCACCCGTTGCAGCTCCCGCGCCGGTCGCTGCGCCTGCGCCGGTTGCTGCTGCGCCCGCTTACACAGCACCGCCGGCGCCGGCTCCTGTTACGCCGGTGCAGGCCGCGAACACGCCGATCGGCGTGTGGGCGACCGAAGAGAACAAGGGCAATGTTCGCGTCGAACAGTGCGGCCCCAATCTCTGCGGCTATGCCGAGAAGACCAATGAGCGCATCCTGATCAACATGAAGTCCGACGGCGCCAAGTGGAGCGGCCGCATCCACGATCCCGACTCCGGCCGCAACTACGACTCGACGATCGCCATGAAGGGCCCGAACGCGCTGCGCGTGCAGGGCTGCGCTTTCGGCGGAATGTTCTGCGGCGGCCAGACCTGGAAGCGGGTGAGCTGACACCGAAGGTGTCATCCCTATTGCGCAATTGCGCAATGGGGGCGATGCAAAGCATCGAACCCGGGATCTCGTGCGGCAACCTCGCACCAAAACTTCGAGATTCCCCGATGCGCAATTGCGCATCTGAGGTTCGCGACTTCGTCGCGCCCCGGAATGACGAGCAAGAAGGCGGCGCCACGTCCCTGTTTCAGGGACGTGGCATTTGAACATTCGCCCGTTCCATGCAACAGATGTTCATCCGCCATTCAGCAATCTCCGGCTGATATCGGCCGATCTCGCCTCGCGTTCTCACCGGGACCTCATTCGTGGCTTTGATGGTGGCTTGGCGCCGCGTCATGTTTGCTTTGTCGCTGCTGGCGCTGCCATTGGCCGGCGCGGACAATGCGCGCGCCTCCGACACAATCGAGCTTGCGCAGGCCCAGCCACAAGCGCAGCCGACGCCCGCGCCCTCCCCCGCGCCATCAGCCTCGCCGGCGCCATCAGCGGACGCGCAACCGGCCGCTGTCGAGCCGATCGGCAACGTCGCCACCGTGACGGGAATTGCGACCGTGATCCGCGACAAGAACTCCTATCCGCTCAAGGTGCGCGACGACATCTATCTCAACGATGTCGTGCAGACGTCCTCGAACTCCTCGCTCGGCATCACCTTCAACGACGCCACCACGTTCAATCTCTCCGCCAGCGCCAAGATCACCATCGACAACTACGTCTATGAGGACGGCGGCAAGCAGAACTCGGCGATCTTCGACATCGGCAAGGGCACGGTCGCCTTCGTCGCGGCCGCCGTGGCAAAGACCGGCGACATGAAGATCGCAACGCCGACTGCAACGCTCGGCATCCGCGGCACCACCGGCGTCGTCGACGTGCCCGCGAACGCGGCGGCGAACAGCGCCAACAACGTCAACATCAAGCTCTATCCCGACGCCGATGGCGGCGTCGGCCATATCGACGTCCACGATCGTGCCAGCGGCACGCGGCTCGGCGCGCTGACGCAAGCCTCGAGCGGCTTTGCGATCCGGCCCGGTGCGGCCGGTCCCGGCGGCATGCGCTTCGCCGCAGTCCCGATCACGATTCCGGCCCAGCAGGTAGCGCGCGACCGCGGCATCGTCAGCCAGGTCCACGCAGCGCAAACCACGGGACGCCAGATCGTCACCGAGCAGCGCGATTTCCGCCGCGCCAACCCGACTGCGGTGAGCCGCATTCCGCGGCCGGCGCAGGTGCCGCAGCAACAGCAATTGCGTCCGAACCCGACGCCGACCCCGCAGCAGCCGAACGGCCAGCCCGGCCAGAACAACCGTCCGGGTCAGCAGCCGCAGCCGGGAGCACCGAACCGTCAGGGCACGCAGCAACCGCAGCGCCAAGGACAAGGTGGAGCGACGCAGCCGGGTACGCCGCGCGCGGGCCAGGGTCAGCAGCAACCGGGCCAGCAGGGCACGGGTCAGCCAGCCGGCCAGCCGCGCGCGGGACAAGGCGCGCAACCCGGGACCGCGACGCCGGCGCAGCCACAGCGCGGCGGACAACGTCCGCAGCGGCCGGGAGCGGTCACGCCCGCGCAGCCGAACGGCACCACACCGCAGGCGCCGCCGCACACCGGATTGCAGCCCGGTCAGCCCGGAGCACCACCGACCGTGCAGCCGCAACAAGGCGCCGCGCCACGCCAGCCCGGCTTCCAGCAGCGCCTGCCCGGCGCACAACGCCCCGCCGCGCCGCGCAAGCCGGCGCTGGCTCCGCCGCCGAAGGAAAAGAAGAAACGGTGATTGAGCTCAGCTCTTCGTCGCGCGCGAAGCTCTCGTAGGCAAAGCGAAGCGTGCCCACCCATCTTTCGCGACGGAGAGAGGTGGTGGGCACGGCGCAAGTGCGCCTTTGCCCACCCTACGATTCCGGACTCGCGGAGAGAGCTAGCTCACGCCTCGCCGCGCAGCCAGGCGCGCACCTTTTGCAACAGGCCGTACCGCAGCGCGTCGGCGGATGCAGCCTCGCCCGGTGTCAGCGTCTGCAACGTTGCGTCGGTCTCGTCGGCGGCCAGCGTCGGTACGGGCGCGGGTGACGGTGCAAGGCCGGCCGCGGCGATCGCGATCGGCCCGACCTGGGTGAGAAAGGCGCGCTCATATTCGCGTGAGAGGCGCGCGAGCGCGTCGTCCAGCGGCAACCAATCGACCGCCTTGATGTCGTTCATCAACTTCCGGACCTGGCCGCCCTCGGCCTCCATCCGCCAGAAATGCACCGCTTTCGAGCGCCCTCCCGACTGGTACACGAGCGTGCCCAGGAATTCGTGCATGACGACGTCGTGGCCGGTCTCCTCCATCACCTCGCGGTGCGCGGCCTGCTTCGGCGTTTCGCCGTCGTCGAGCTTGCCCTTGGGCAAGACCCATTCATTGCGCTTGCGTTGACGCACGATCGCGATCAGCGGCGCGTCGCCACGCCGCAACACAATACCACCCGCCGCCATCACCGGCGCCCGCGCCATCACCAATCCCGTTGGATCGTCTATTCGTCCCCCTGGACGATATAGACGCAGGACGCGGCGGAATGAAGACTAGTTCCGCCGCAGCAGCGCTTGACCTGCACGAATGCGCGTGCCCTCCGCAACTCCGTCGCAGAACGAAAAATCGCCCGGCGCGAGGATGATGATGGTCGAGCCGTGCTCGAACCAGCCAAGCTCCTCGCCCTTGGTGACGTTGACGTCGCAAGGAAAATTGACCGGTCCCCTGGTCTGCGCGTTCAGCACCATGTCGAGAAAGTGCAAGCGGATGCTGGCGACCAGGATCGCCGCCACCGGCACCAGCGTCACGGGCTCGCCGGTCGACAAATGCGTGCGGATCACCGCGCGCTCGTTCTTGCAGAACAGCCGCTCGACCCGCTTCAAGGCGATCGGGTTGACGTTCCAGACGTCACCATGGATCAGCGTGACGCGCTCGACATGCGCGTCATAGGGCGCATGAAAGCGGTGATACATGCTCGAGGTCAGCCGCAGCGTGACGAAGCTGCCGTTGCGGTGCTGCTCGACCATTGCGGGATCGCCGAGCAGGTCGAGCAGCGAATAGGGCGCGCCCTTGACCTGGAACAGTTCGGTATCGGCGATCTTGCCGTGGGCGCCCACGATGCCGTCGGAGGGGCTGGCCACGACCGAGGGATCCGGATCGAACGGACGCAGGCCCGGCTTCAGCTCGCGCGTAAAGCAGTCGTGCAGGCTGGTGAAATGGGTCTTGCGCGCTTCCGACAGATCGAGATCAGAGAACAGCTTCCACAGCGCGATGGAAAAATCCCGCACCAGCGGATTCCTGATCTTGGAGAACCAGCCCATGAAGCGGGTCAAGCCTGCGCGGGGGATGCGGTTGGTCAGCAGGAAGTTGAGGTCTTCCTGCTGGGTGAAAGAGGCGATGAGGGCTTTGACTGTCATGAATCTGTCAGCTCACAGTATTAGCGCTTGTTGTCATGGAAACGACACTCCCGATTCTCTCGATGTCCGTGGCCGCCGCAGCGTCTGCTGCCGCCGTCCTCCCGAAGATCAAAGCGCGGGTCGAGTTGTCCCGCGCCAAGCACCGCTCGCTCGCCGGACACTCCAAGATGTCGCGTCGGGTGGCCAAGCTGCTGCCGTTCTACGAGTTCGAGGGTGACAAATATTTCGGCTGCGACGGCGCGCCCGCCAATGTGGTGATGCAACGCAAGGACGCCTTCTTCCGTCTGGCGCGCATCTACGCCGATCGCTACCCCAGGGGTCGCGCCATGACGAAGGCGGCGGCCGAGACGATCTCCGACCTCGACTTCACCGAAAGCTACCGCGTGCCCTTCCAGTTCTCGCGCCTCGTCCGCGAGCACCTGGGCACCTCGGCGTTCATGGAGTCCTCGAGCGGCGTCACCGTCACCGATGTCGACGGTAACACCTTCTACGACCTCACCGGGTCCTACGGAGTCAACATCTTCGGCAATGACTTCTACAAGGAGTGCATCGAAGGTTCCGAGAAGCGCGCGCATGCGCTCGGTCCGGTGCTCGGTCCCTACCACCCCGTCATCCTCGACAACGTGCAGCGGCTCTGCCAGATCTCGGGCCTCGACGAGGTCTCGTTCCACATGTCCGGCACCGAAGCGGTGATGCAGGCGGTGCGCCTTGCGCGCTACCACACCAAGCGCACGCATCTGGTTCGTTTCGCCGGCGCCTATCACGGCTGGTGGGGCGACGTGCAGCCCGGCGTCGGCAATCCGCTTCCCACGCACGAAACCTACACCCTCGCCGACATGTCGGAGAAGACCCTGCACGTGCTGAGGACGCGCAAGGACATTGCCTGCGTGCTGGTCAATCCGCTGCAGGGCCTGCATCCGAACAGCAACGCGCCCGGCGATTCCTCGCTGGTCGATTCCTCGCGCGGCGGCAATTTCGACCGCGCGGCCTACACCGAATGGCTGAAGAAGCTGCGCGAGGTCTGCGACCAGCGCGGCATCGTGCTGATCTTCGACGAGGTCTTTGTCGGCTTCCGGCTCGCCGCCGGCGGCGCCCAGGAATATTTCGGCATCAAGGCCGACATGGTGACCTACGGCAAGAGCCTCGCCGGCGGCCTGCCGGTCGGCGTGGTCTGCGGCAAGAAGGACCTGATGCGCCGCTTCCGCGACGATCGTCCCGCCGACATCTGCTTCGCCCGCGGCACCTTCAACTCGCATCCCTACGTCATGACGGCGATGGACGAGTTCCTGAGCCGGCTCGCCAGCCCGAATTTTCGCGCGGTCTATGACGGGCTGGAGGAGACCTGGAACGGGCGCGTGAACAAGCTCAACCAGATGATGCAGGATGCCGACCTGCCGGTGCGCTTCGCCAACTTCTCCTCGATCTGGACAGTGAAATACACCACGCCGTCCCGCTACAATTGGATGCTGCAATATTACCTGCGCGCCGAAGGCCTGGCGTTGAGCTGGGTCGGCACCGGCCGTCTGATCTTCAGCCTCAACTACACCGACGCCGACTTCACTGAAGTCGCCGATCGCTTCGTCCGCGCCGCCGAGAAGATGAAGGCGGACGGCTTCTGGTGGCACGACGGCGCACTCACCAACAAGACCATCAAGCGGCAGATCTTGAAAGAGATGCTGGCCAAGCGTCTTGGGCGCTGAGGTCGGATTATCCATCCTCGTCATGGCCGGGCACAGCCGTCCGAAGGACGGCGTCGCTTCCGCTCGCCTATGCCCGGCCATCCACGTGTTTCCGCGCAACGGCTCCAAGACGTGGATGCCCGGGACAAGCCCGGGCATGACGTAACCATAGACATTCGTGTTCTGGGCGACGGCTGTATCAGGCGTGCTGCTCTTCGAGCACGGGCTCGTCGATGAAGCCCAGCGTGTGCTCGGGGTTGAGGTGCAGGCCGGGATCCATCAGCTCGCCGCGCATCAGGGCGAGCGGAGCTCTGCGATACAGCATCAGGTCATGGAACGGATCGGTCAGGATCTTGGTCATCCAGACGAGGCCAGTCTCGACATCGCGGATGAAGAACAGATGCACGGTGCGGAACAGAAGACCGCCGCCGCCGACTGCCAGCCAGATCTTGGCGACCTGGCGGACGAAGTCGCTCGCATTCGCCCACGGCGTGAACAGGCCGAACAGCGTGGGATCGACGACCAGCACCAACGGCGATGCCGCCCAGATCGCCATCAGCACCACCTTGCGCTGAAGGTTGTAGCCGACCTTGATCTCCTCCTTGTACTCGTGCGTCGCCTGGTTGATGTGGTCGTAGGTGTGCGGCTCGAAGAAGAAGTGGCCGGCCTGGCGCGAGGTCATCGAGACCAGCCAGCCGACCAGCGCCGAGATCATGGGATCGACGAACAGCCAGACGTAGGCAAAGAGGAAGCTCAGCGCGCTGACGAAGTGCAGGCTCTGATTGATGCGGCTGTGGTGATAGTAGCGATGGTCGTCCCAGCGCTGGATCCGCAGCTGCTCGAGATAGTTCTTGATCATGCTCTTCCCCAAAATGCTTTCGGGTTCAGGATTTACAGAGATTCGATGTACGGCGTGTGACATCATCGTTTTGTCATATGACGACGTGCAGCGACGCGATGACGCAAAGAACGCGCGAGCGGTGCTGCCTTGCTCAAGCTGCCTTGGCGATGTCGACCTTGCGGAAGCGCACCAACGAGAAATGGCCGAGCGGCGCAATCAGGCGGCGCTCGGCGAGCTCCATGCCCTTGGCGCCGGCAAGCCATTTGGCGTAGCGCGACCAGGCGAACTCGGCGGTGCGGAAGCCGAGCGGACGCACCACCGGCTGCAGCTTCTGCTCGATGAAACGGCGCATGCCGGTGTCGGCGCTGACACGGGTCAGGATGATCAGCTCGCCGCCCGGACGCAGCACGCGGGCGAATTCGTCGAGCGCCGTCTCCGGATTCGGCACCGCGGTGACGACATATTGCGCCATCACGACGTCGAAGGAATTGTCGGGGAATTCGAGCTTCTCGGCGTCCATCACCGCGAGGCCCTCGACGTTCTTGAGATTGCCTTCGCGAACGCGGCGGCGGGCCTTGTCGAGCATCGCGTCCGAAATGTCGGTGCCGAAGATGCGCAGATGCGGGGCATAGAGCGGCAGCGAGATGCCGGTGCCGACGCCGACCTCGAGCACGCGGCCGCCGATCTTGTTGGTGGCTGCGATCGCGGCCTGGCGGCCCTTGGCGAACACGCCGCCGAACACGAGATCGTAGACGGGCGCCCAGCGGTCATAGGCCTGCTCGACCGAGCCACGGGTGAGGTCGAGCTGCTGGGTGCCGTCAAGGTTCATGATCTTAGCCATCGATGAGGTTCTCGCTTTGGGTCAAAATATGGATCACCCGCGCACCGGCCGCTGCGCCATGCGAGGTGAAGCGCGCAAGGCGCGGCTGGGCTGAAGTGAGGTGAGATTGCCGACGAACTGGCGCGCGCTGTTTTCCCAGGAGCGCTCCAGCGCGAAGTCGCGGCAGGTCTCGCGCGACATGGTGAGCGCGCGCAGGCAGGCGGCGCGCAGGTCATGGTCGATCGCGCCGATCGGATGATCGGAGATGACGTCCTTCGGTCCCGTCACGGGGAATGCCGCAACCGGCGTGCCGCAGGCGAGCGCCTCGAGCTGCACCACGCCGAACGTATCGGTGAGGCTCGGGAACACGAACACGTCAGCGGCGGCGAGATGCGCGGTGAGATCGGCGCCCTTCTTCTCGCCGAGGAAGACCACATCAGGATATTTCTTCTCCAGCGCGGCCTTCTGCGGTCCGTCGCCGACGACCACCTTGGTGCCGGGCAGATCGAGCGAGAGGAAGGCTTCGAGATTCTTTTCGACCGCGACGCGCCCCATGGTCATGAAGATCGGGCGCGGCAGATCGAGCTCGGCCGGGGAATCAGGATGAAACAGCTCGGTGTCGACGCCGCGCCCCCAGTAGCCGAGGCGCTTGAAGCCGCGCGCCGAAAGCTCCTGCCGCAGCGACGGCGTCGCCACCATGGTCATTGCGGCGGCATCGTGGAAGTGGCGCAACACGGCGTAACCGACGGCATCGGGGATGCCGGTTCGCACCGAGACATATTCCGGAAAGCGCGTGGTGTAGGACGTCGTGAAAGCGAGGCGGTTGCGGCGGCAATAGGCCCGTGCGGCCCAGCCGATCGGGCCTTCGGTGGCGATGTGCAGCGCTTCAGGGGCGGCCTTCTCGATCCGGCGCGCGATCTCTTTCCCGCTCGGCAACGCAATGCGGATGCCCGGATAGGTCGGCAGCGGCCAGGACCTGAAGCCGTCAGGCGTCAGGAAGTCGATCTCGACATCGAGCGCCTTGGCGGCGGCAGCCAGCGAGGTCAATGTCCGGACCACACCGTTGACCTGCGGATGCCAGGCGTCGGTCGCGATTAATACCCGCATGGGGAAATCCCGAGAGTTTGATGATTCTCAGGCATCGACCATCAACCACGGATATTTCAGGCGTGTGACGTCACAGAAATGTCGGCCCAGTGTTTCGTTCGTTAACGAACCTTCGCGGCCACGAAACTGTCATGAAACAATCCTTGCCGCGATGAAACCGTTTTCGATTTTCCGCGCAAACGTCCCGAAACTTGTTTCCGTTAGGAACTTAAGCAACGGAGCACCGCAACGGTGCCGGGGTGACCAAGAAACACCACGCAAACAGGGGCGACCAATGTTCAATCTGGACACGTTCAGGACGTATTCGCGCGCCGTTGCCGTCAGTGCAGTGGCCGTTGCTGCAATCGCATGTGCCGGCCCGGCAAAAGCCGCGCCCGTGCAGCTCTTCCCGTTCTTCCAGCCGCTGCCGGTGATGACTGCGCCACAGCCGCTTCAGCCTTATCAGCCTTATTCTGCGCCGACCTACCAGGCCGCGCCATCAGAGAACCAGGATGCCGTCGAGACGCCGGCCCGCTTCCGCCGCCAGACCGTTTCATATGCGACGCGCGAAGCGCCAGGCACCATCATCATCGATACGCCCAACACCTATCTCTATTATGTGCTCGGTAACGGCCAGGCGATCCGCTACGGCATTGGCGTCGGCCGTGACGGCTTCACCTGGTCCGGCACGCAGTCGGTGACCAAGAAGGCGGAGTGGCCGGACTGGACCCCGCCGCCGGAAATGATCCAGCGCCAGCCTTATCTGCCGCGCCACATGGCCGGCGGCCCCGGCAACCCGTTAGGTGCCCGCGCCATGTATCTCGGCGGCACCGTCTACCGCATCCATGGCACCAACGCTCCCGACACGATCGGCAAGCACGTTTCCTCCGGCTGCATCCGCCTGACCAATGACGACGTCTCCGACCTCTACGCCCGCGTCAACGTCGGCACCAAGGTGATCGTGCTGCCGATGACCGAGCGGCGCGCGGAGCTGAGGTAACGCGAGGTCCTGGAAGAAAATAGAATGCAAGCGGCCCCGGCAAGACCGGGGCCGTTTTCGTTTGAGGCCACATGGTTCGTCGTGGGATATCATGACTCGCATGATCAGGCTGCTCACACCCGCTGATGCCGCTCTCTACCGTGCGATCAGGCTGGAAGCGCTGGAGGCGCATCCCGAGGCTTTCTCCAGCACCTTCGCGCGCGAGCAGGAAAAGCCGCTCGCCTGGTTCGAGGAACGTCTCACCAGTTCGGACGTGTTCGGCGCCTTCATCGACGGCGAGATCGTCGGCATAGCCGGCTTCCACCGGCAGGATGGTCCCCAGACCATGCACAAGGCCGATCTCTGGGGCATGTATGTGCGACACCAGGCGGGAAGAGCCGGCGTAGGCCGGTGTCTCGTCGATACGGTGATTGCCCATGCCGCCAAGCACGTTGAAAAGCTCCAGCTGACCGTTGCGAGCCAGAACGAACCGGCGTTACGCCTCTACAAGGCCGCCGGCTTCGTCGAATACGGCCGCGAGGTGAAGGCGTTGAAGCAGAACGGCCGATATTTCGATGAAGTCCTGATGGAATTATTCGTCGACGGAAGCGGCAAATAACAAAGACGGCCCAGGAGAGACCAGGGCCGTCTTCGATCCGCACCGATGATCTCTTATGCCAGCCGCCCCGAGAGCAACCGCAGCCACGCCGCCGAATGGAACGCGCTCATCAAGAGATACATCGGCGCCATCCCGCCCAGCGACAGCCCGTGCCCGGCGGAGCAGAGCATGTCCGCCGGGCCGCCACTGAAGGCGGCCGTCAGCACCGCCATGGCCGCGAAGGTCGGCGTGGCCGCAAGGCCCAGCCACCGAGCAAGATGGGATGGGGCAAGCTGGGATGCGGCCTCGCTGCCGTCACGCCTGGCGCTGCCGGGATGGACGTCGCTCATTGGGCACCCGGTGTGCGGAGCGCGATCTCGCCGGCGTCGGAGACCTCGACCCATTTCTTGTCGGGCTCCGCACCCGCCTCGTAGCTGTCGTGCCAGTTCCACCATTTGTAGGTCGGCGTCTGCGGATAGCCCGGAGGCGAATCCTCCCATACCTCCTGGCGGCCGAGCGGGGTGATGTCGAGATAGTTCCAGGTGCCGCCCATCTGCTCGTCGCCGCGACTCTTGATCAGATAGGTACGGAAGATTCGCTTCCCGTCGCGGTAGAACACGTTGGTGCCGTGCCACTCGCCGACGCCGAAATCGGCATCGAAACTGTCGGTGATGGTGACCCACGGAATGTTCCAGCCCATCCGCGCCTTCAGCCGCGCGATATCCGCCTGCGGAGCCCGCGAGGCGAACACCAGCGTGGTGTCGCGGGCGTTCAGGTGCGAGACATGGGCGACCTGGTCGGCCACCATGGAGCAGCCGCGGCAGGCATGGTCGGGCCAGCCGAACACATCAGGCTCGAAGAACGCCCGGTAGAGGATCAGCTGCTTCCGGCCCTGGAACAGATCGAGCAGACTGGCCTTGCCCGATGGCGTCTCGAATGCGTAGGTTTTGGTCACTTCCATCCACGGCATGCGCCGGCGTTCGGCGGCGAGTGCGTCGCGGGCGCGGGTATGTGCCTTCTCCTTCACCAGCAGCACCTGACGGGCTGCTTCCCACTCCTCCGGCGAGACCACTGGCGGTGTTAGCATGGCGGGCTGTCCGTTGGTCGCTGCTTTGTTGGCTGATGTCATCATGGCTCTCCAAATCTCTCGCTCGCCGCACATCGTCGGCCGTGCGGGAGTTGTCGCACCGCAAGTGCGCACGGTGGGAGTAACAAGTGTGGCGGGATTTTCATGGAGTCGCTGATCACGGCCGCCGCACGTGCGCTGGAGGCCGGCGATCCGCTCGGCGCGCTGAACCGCGTCGCATTGCGCAACGATGCGCCCTCGCTGGCGCTGCGCGGCATCGCGATGGCTCAGCTCGGCGATCTCGCCAAAGCCAAGGCGCTGCTGCGCAGCGCCGCCCGCGCCTTCGGGCCGCGAGAGGCGGTCGCGCGGGCCAGATGCGTGGTGGCGGAGGCCGAGATCGCGCTGGTCTCGCGCGACCTGAACTGGCCGGCGAAGGCGCTCACAGCGGCGCGGGCGACGCTGGCAAGCCACGGCGATCTCGCCAATGCTGCCCATGCCGGCCATATCGAGGCGCGCCGCCTGCTCCTGCTCGGGAGGATCGATGAGGCGGAGCGGACGCTGGCCGAGATCCGCGCCTGCCCGCTGCCGCCTGCGTCCCAGGTCGTGCGCGAGCTCGTGGTCGCCGGCATCGCCATCAGGCGGCTCAAATCGAACGAGGCGCGCGCGGCGCTTGACCTCGCGGCCCGCGCTGCGCGACGGGCCAACATCCCGGCGCTGGTGGCCGAGGTCGACGGCGCAAGCCTCATTCTGAAGACGCCGGCCGCGCGCCTGATCGCACGCGGCAGCGAGCACCCGCTGCTGCTCGGCGAGGTCGAGCGCCTGGCGACCTCGACCGCGCTCGTCGTCGACACCTTTCATCATGTCGTGCGCAGGCAGGGCATTGCCGTGCCGCTCGGAACGCGGCCCGTGCTGTTCGCGCTCGCCCGTCTGCTGGCGCAGGCATGGCCCGAAGATGTCTCGCGCGAGGCGCTGATCTCGGGCGCGTTCCAGGCGAGGCACGCCGACGAGTCGCACCGCGCGCGCTTGCGCGTCGAGATCGGACGGCTCCGCACCCAGCTCAAGCCGCTGGCCGAGATCAGCGCCACAAAACAGGGCTTCGAGCTGGCGCCGCGAAAGACCCGCGACGTCATCGTGCTGGCGCGCCCGGTCGAGGAGAAGCACGCCGCCGTCCTTGCCATTCTTGCCGATGGCGAGCCATGGTCGAGCTCGGCGCTCGCGCTCGCGCTTCGTATGAGCGCACGCACCGTGCAGCGGGCGCTCGAGGAGCTGGCGCGATCGAACAAGGTGCAGTCGTTCGGCCATGGCAGGGCACGGCGCTGGATGACCCCGCCGGTCCCGGGTTTCCCGACAGGCTTGTTACTCCCCTCGCCGCTCTTGAAAGCGTAGAATTCATTGATCGCCGCACAGGGACCACACCATGAAACGATCAGCCGCCGAGATCATCCGCGAGTACGGGCCTTTTTCGAACGTCAAGTCCGTGCACGGCGTCACCTATGACGGCAGCCAGGTCTGGTTCGCGTCCGGCGACAAGGTGAACGCCCTCGATCCCGCGAGCGGCGAGATCTCGCGCTCGATCGACGTCGCCGCACATGCGGGCACGGCGTTCGATGGCCGTCACCTGTTCCAGATCGCGGAGGATCGCATCCAGAAGATCGACGCGGCGAGCGGCGCGATCGTCAGCACGATTCCCGCACCGGGCGGTGGCGGCGATTCCGGGCTGGCCTGGGCTGAAGGCTCGCTCTGGGTCGGGCAATATCGCGAGCGCAAGATCCATCAGGTCGATCCTGAAACGGGAAAGATCCTCCGCACCATCGAGAGCAAGCGCTTCGTCACCGGCGTGACCTGGGTCGACGGCGAGCTCTGGCATGGCACCTGGGAAGGCGATGACAGCGACCTCAGGCGGATCGATCCTGATACGGGCAAGGTGCTCGAGCAGCTCGATATGCCCGAAGGGACGATGGTCTCGGGGCTGGAATCCGACGGCGGCGACCAGCTGTTCTGCGGCGGCGGCGACAGCGGCAAGGTGAGAGCGGTCCGCCGCCCCCGGCGCAGCTAACTCGCGATAGCCGGGTCCCGTGATCACGGTGTAAAGATATGGCACCGCCCTTCGGGAGAAACCAATGACCGCGCTGGCCACGCTGCTCGACGGCGGCAAATATTACGAAGCCCCGCGCTGGCATGATGGCCGCCTCTGGTTCGTCGACTGCCTGGCGCGGACGCTGCTGAGCATCGACACCGCAGGCCAATGCAGAACGCACGCAACGTTCGAGGACGACATGCCGTGCGGCACCGGCTTCCTGCCCGATGGCAGGCTGATCGTCCTGACCATGTTTCGCAAGCGCCTGTTCGTCTTCGCCGACGAGAAGCTGTCGCTTTATGCTGATCTGTCGCGCGTCGCGACCGGTGTCATCGACGACATGATCGTCGATGGGCTCGGGCGCGCCTATGTCGGTGATCTCGGCTTCAACTTCCCGCCTCCGCCGGATCGCGGCGCCGACGGGCGCATCATCCAGGTCGCACCGGACGGCGCGACGCGCGTCGTCGCTGAGGGACTGCGCTTTCCCAATGGCATCGCGATCTCGCCCGACCATCGCCGGCTCGTCGTCGCGGAGATGGATGGCGAATGCGTCGCCGATTACGAGATGGCGCCCGATGGCAGCCTCACCTTCCGCCGCAGGCTGCCCTGCGGCAAGGAGCCGGACGGCATCTGCCTCGACCAAGACGGCGCGGTCTGGGTTGCCGCCTATTCCGAGGATGCCTTCATCCGGATCGACGCCGGCGGGCAGGAACTGCGGCGCATCACTGTCCCCGGCCGCCGCGCCATTGCTTGCGCGCTCGGAGGCCCCGACCGGCGAACCTTGTTCTGCATCAGCGCCGCGACCTCGCATGAGGACCTGCGGCGCGGCAAGTCCTCCGCGCGGATCGACGCCGTCACGGTGGATGCGCCTGGCGCGGGCTACCCCTGAGACACAGCCGGCGCTTCCGTTAACCCCTTTTGCCGCAATTCCACCCCACCGGTGCGCTCTAGCGCCCTCCTCGCCCGCCCTGTAAAATCCCCGTTGGGCGGCCTGGGGGATCGATGCGTCTGACGTTGAATTTGAAGACCGTGCTGATCGCTGTTGCGGTGCTGGCGGCGTCGTTTTTCATCAGCCTGAAGGCGATGGACTGGCTTTCGCCGCGCGCGGTCAATTCGGCGCCGCCGATCGCACAATTGCCGCCGCTGCCGCCGGCCGCGAAGAGCTCGATCGTGGTGGCACCCGTCGCGATCGCGCTGTCGGCGATCCGCGACCAGGCCGAGAAGGCCTCGCCGCGCAATTTCGCCGGCAAGGCCGAGAACCCGATCTCGCAGATCCTGGAGAACGCCGATATCGGCTGGAGCGCCGCCCGCGGGCCAATGTCGGCGACCGGCGACAAGGATGTGCTGACGCTGTCGACACCGATCACCGGCAAGCTGAACGTAACAGGGTCGCTGTCGGCAAAGGCCACCGGCGCGCTCGGCGATGCCCTGGGCAGCGTGCTCGGCGGCGACGCGGCGAAACGGATCGGCGCCGTCAACATCAAGAATTTGAATGCCAGCGCCGAGATCAGGGGCAGCGTGGTCGTCACCTCGCGCCCCAAGCTCGCGGCCGCCTGGCACCTCGAGCCGAATTTGGGCGCGCAGGTCAATCTCGGCGACACCAACGTCAACGTCGCCGGCGCCAAGGTCAACGTGCCGGCGCAGGTCAAGCCGCTGATCGACAAGACCGTCGGCGAGCAGCTCAACGTCGTCGCCGAGCGCATCCGCAACGATCCTGCCCTGCGCGACAATGCCAGGGTGCAATGGGCCAAGGCCTGCCGCTCGATCCCGCTGCAGGGCACCGGCTCCTCGGCGGCACTGCCGCCGCTCTGGCTCGAGATGAAGCCGACCCGCGCCATTGCGGCGCAGCCGCGCGTCGACGCGCAGGCCGTGACCCTGCTGCTCGGCCTCGAGGCCGAGACGCGCGTGACCTCGGCGCAGACCAAGCCGGACTGCCCCTTCCCCGACAAGATCTCGATCGTGCCGCCGACCGGCACCGGCGTGAACATCGGCGTTCCCATCGACGTGCCCTTCACCGAGATCAACAAGCTGATCGCGGCGCAAATGGTCGGCCACACCTATCCCGAGGACGGCTCCGGTCCGGTCGACGTCACGGTGAAGAGCGTCAACGTGATCCCCTCAGGCGATCGCCTGCTGATCTCGCTGTTGGTGCGCGCCAAGGAGAAGAAGAGCTGGCTCGGCCTGGGTGCCGAGGCCACCGTGCACATCTGGGGCCGGCCGATGCTCGACCAGGCGCAGCAGACGCTGCGGCTTGCCGACATCCAGCTCGCGGTGGAATCCGAGGCGGCCTTCGGCCTGCTCGGCGCCGCGGCCCGCGCGGTGGTGCCGCAGATGCAGCAGGCGCTGGTGCAGAAAGCGACGCTCGACCTGAAGCCGATCGCCGCCAATGCGCGCGAGAAGATCGCAGCCGCCATCGCCGACTACCAGAAGAGCGAGGACGGCCTCAGGATCGACGCCAAAATCGACAGCCTCACGCTGACCGACATCGCCTTCGATTCCAGGACGCTGCGCGTGGTCGCGGAAGCCGGCGGGACGCTGAACGTCTATGTGACGAAGCTGTCAGGAATGTAGCGTGCCCCCGCTCACCGTCAGGGCTATCGCATTTGACTTGTTGCGCGGCCTGCGCGCCCCCCTGCACAAGCTCGCGCAGGGCCGTCACCGATTTGGGACGGCACGCTCAAGCAGGGCTTGATACGCGCGAGTTGTCATTGCGCGGGCACTAGGATCGTCCAACAGCCGGAAACTCTGGTTGAAACCGAACATGAAACCTCGGAACTCGAACGCGAATTGATGCACCATAGGATCTTGGGCTTTGCGTCGCGAGGCTGCAGCGAATTCACGGGCCAGGGTTTTATTCCAAACTCTCTGCTGCTTCTTCAAATAAGCCCTCACTGGACCTGGACAATCGTCAAACTCAATCTGCGCTTGCACGATGCCACACCCTCCGTCGCCGTCCGAGATCCATGCCAGCCAGTTGTCAAATATGCTGTCCAAACGTGGAACACCTGCTGGTAGCCGCCTGGCGGGGTGCCATACATGGTGAGTGAACCGCCGTGCGAGCTCCTCGATAACTGCGAGTTGCAGCGTCTCCTTTGCACCAAAGTGCTTGAAAACAGCGCTTTTCGATAGCTCAAGGGCCGCTGCAATGTCCGCCAAACTGACGACGGCATAGCCGCGCCGCGTTCCCTGCGAAAGCGCCTCGCCAACTATCCGATCGCGCGTTTGAACAGCTTTGGATGTCATCATCGTACTGGAGCTTTCACTGTCGGCATGAATCGGGAGTCAATCGTGCCAGATAACTCTACAACACGTGTTGCCAGGCCTAAGCGAACAAATGCAAAGGGCGCCCCGAAAATCACGACAAGGCCCACGCAGGTGTAACGCAAGTATTGCAGCGCATAGCCGGCAACGCTGTCCACTTAAGCAACAGTCGCACAAACCCGCCCAAGACCGGAAAGTACGCCCAGCGCAATTGCAATGGTCAAAACAAAACGAACGAGCTTTGATGCCCATGTTCCGCTTTGCGGATCGAAGCTCACAAGCCGTAGTTCGAGATGCCGACCAATCAGCACGCCCGTTGCAGCGCCCACATAACCAAGAAGCAATCGCGGCTGGAGATCGATTTGCCAGCGAACAATGGCGAACGCCAACACGACAAGTGGCCCCGCCGCAATAGCCGTCGCTGTCCGCCACTTGATCGAGATGACCCTCCACAATTCGGCAATGTTATTCTCCTGAGAAATTGCAATCAGGCCGCAGAGGATTCCGAGACTCCAGCCGATCAAAATATCTTCAATATAATGAACGCCAAGGTAGGGCCGGGCCATTCCGATACCCAGTATTGAGACTATCGCCGTCGCTCTGACCCATCCAACTCGAACGACCGCATAAAGGTACGTATAGAACGCGGCAGCTGTCATCGCATTTCCGGAGGGAGTTGAGAACTCTGCTGCGAGCGCATGGACCTGCTCAGGCGATACAGCCCAACGCCAAAGATGCGTTCCCTCGAGGATAAACGGCCTGGGATTTGCGATCACCAGCTTCAGGGCGTGATTCAGGCACATCGTCAACGACGCGATCAACGTCAAACGGACACCGAGAGTCTTGTCGTAAGCAACATAAATGAAGGTGCTCACGACGATATACCCTTCCACATCTCCCAGCCGAGCGACGACCGCCAGCAGAGAGGTCAACCATGACATGCGGTGGTCAGCCAGCCAGATCATGGCCGCCAGATCGAAATGAAGGTTCATGGACAACTCGCTTACAAATTCAACGTTTCAATGTGCATTGAAGAGCCGGGTGCACCGGGGTCGGTGCAAGCAGGCTTCTCTTGACAAAAGTGCACGATCGTGCACTTTTATAGAATATCAAGGCGGCTAGGTAAAGTGTCCGCTCGAGAGCTACAATTGCTCTGTAACAAATGACCAGGAATGATCATGGCGCGAGGGTTTTTATCGTTGGGCGCGACGGTGTTTTTGACGCTCGGCGTCTACCATTTATTTTTGATCCTACGGGATCAGTGGATTCCTCGCGCTTTAGTTCCGGTTGATAATGGCGTGCGTATTGCGATGGAAGGAGCTCGACTACGGCTTAGTCGAGATGTTTCGTCTGGGATGCGTGGGTCGGATTCAACATCAGTCATAGCGTCAGCTTGATGCTTTTCGGGGGCGCATTTCTAGCTATCGCCTGGAAATGCTTTCCAGGCTTCGCTTTGTCGCCATCGCTTCATTTTACCGCAATTGCGGTGGCAGGCCTTTATGTCGGACTATCGCTTCGATATTGGTTTTGGGGACCGGCAGTTGGCACAGGGTTCGGATTGGCTTGTTTCGTAGCTGCAGCAATTTGCTTTCATTTGACCTCGACCGCGACGTAACCCGCTTGAACGATCCCATGGAGTGCGCGCGCTTGCTAACCGCCCCCGTGCCGGGCGGGACGCTGAACGTCTCGCTGACGAAGCTGCCGTAGCGCGCCTTCTCGGCGGGTCCGCGCGCGTCCCGACGGCCGTCATCGGCCATGACGCAAGGCGGAGCCCTCCCCCCGAACTTCGCGGATTGCGAATGCAGATGTCAGCGCCGAACTGATCAGGAACGTGCGTGGTGCACCGACACATGCTTGAGATCTTGCCTGCTTTGCTCTTCCTTTCGCAGGCCGTCCTCGAGCCATAAACGAAACCCCTCTATAAGAGGGGCATGAGAGCGCTCCGGCCTAATGTGAAGATAATATCCATTGAGCTTAACGTTGGTGCCTAGAAGCTCGACGAGGTTTCCGCCATCGATCTCTCGAGCAACGGTAAGGCGGGAAGCCAAGACGATGCCTTGGCCCGCCAAGGCGGCGTCTATTGCCATGTTGGCGTCCCAGAGCAGGGGCCCTTTCAGTGCGGTTCTTAGCTTGTAGCCGGCGCCTTTGAACCAATTCGTCCACTGTTGGCGGCTCTCCTCGTGGATCAACGGGAGTCTCGAGAGCTCTGCCAAGTTCTCCGGCTGCCCGTTTTTCTCGATCCAGACCTTGCTCGCAACCGGGAACGCTCTCGGACTGATCAGCCACGTTGCGCCCGCGGGCAGGTCGGCTTTTGAACCGAAACCGATCATCACGTCTGCTTCCGACTTCGAGAAGTCCGGCAACCGATCGATCGCCCTGAGGACAATATCTGCACCAGCCAGCGTTCGTTCGATCTCAGACAAGCGTGGAGCGAGCCAGCGCGTTGCAAGGCCCGGCATTGCCCAGATGCGCAACATGCCCCTGCGCGTGCGGGGGCGCAACTCGACCGCCGCAGCGGCGATGATTTGAAATGCCTCGGATACGGCTCGGTAAAAAATCGCGCCTTCCTGTGTCAGCAGGGTACCCCGTGGCCCGGTATCGAGCAGCTTCCGACCAGACCAAACCTCTAGGTTTCGAACGTGACGACTGATGACGGTGTGGCTTACGCCAATATCGTCGGCAGCCTTCCGCATGCTTCCGGCTCTCGCCGCCGCCTCGAATGCCCGGACCATGATCAGTGGTGGCATTCTGGGCGATTCGAGGGGGACATCCTCTGCACCGTTGGCTTTCGGCATAGGCCTCGTAAGTGACTTCATCGTCTCGCCCTTGCTCTTCAGTGGAAACTGTAATGCACCACCGCCTCCGGAATCAATGGTGGTGCGTCTCGTGAACCACTGCGTCGCAATCAAAACGATACCGGCCATGCCGTGAAGGAAGGTAGCCTTTTCCGAATTCAGGAGGAAAGTAGCTCGTGTCCGATAACGCTCTGCTCCAGTCCCGTCGTGCCGCTGCAATTCCACGTGGGCTCGCTTCCGCGTTTCCCGTTTTTGCCACTCGCGCGGACAATTCCCAGCTATGGGACGCGGACGGCAATCGCTTTATCGATTTCGCCGGCGGCATAGCGGTCCTGAACACCGGGCACAGACATCCCGCGGTTCTGAAGGCGGTTCAGGCTCAATTGGCCGCCTACACTCATACCGCGTTCCAGGTCATCCCTTACGAGCCCTATGTGGCCCTGTGCGAACGACTCAGTAAACTTGCGCCCTTCAAGGGCGATGCCAAGAGCATCTTGTTCTCGACCGGCGCGGAGGCGGTCGAGAACGCCGTGAAGATCGCGCGCGCCCACACGCGCCGCACGGACGTGATCGCGTTTTCCGGCGGTTTTCATGGCCGTACTCTCATGACGAGTGCGCTGACGGGAAAGATTGCGCCCTACAAGAAAAAGTTCGGTCCGATGCCGGCCGGAGTCTGGCACGTCCCCTTCCCGGTGCCGCAGTATGGAACGTCGGTCGCCGACACTTTGAACGCGATCGACCATCTGTTTCGTGCGGACGTCGAACCGGCGAACGTTGCGGCGGTCATCATCGAGCCGGTTCAGGGCGAGGGTGGGTTTCACCCGGCTCCGGCCGAACTGCTTGCCGCGTTACGACGCATCTGCGACGCCGAAGGTATCGTCCTGATCGCCGATGAGGTGCAGACCGGATTCGGGCGCACCGGAAAGATGTTTGGCATCGAGCATTCCGGCATCGAACCCGATCTCGTCACGATTGCGAAATCCCTCGCCGGCGGATTTCCGCTTTCCGGCGTCATCGGGAGGTCGGCCATCATGGAGGCTCCAGAGCCCGGTGGTCTGGGCGGCACGTATGCCGGTAACCCGATAGCGTGCGCAGCAGCGCTTGCGGTTCTCGATGTCATTGTCGAGGAAAAACTGCTCGACCGAGCCAACAGGCTTGGCGCGCTGGTGCGGGACGAGCTTCAGCACATCGCGCGGCGCAACGATACGATTCCAATTGGGTTCGTTCGCGGCCCAGGAGCGATGGTCGCATTCGATGTATTGAAGTCGGGCGGGGCCGCGGAGCCCGATCCCGACGGGACAAAACGGGTGATTCAGGAGGCCTTGAAGCAGGGGCTGATTCTCCTGGCCTGTGGCGCACATGCCAATACCATCCGATTGCTGATGCCACTCACGATATCGGACACCCTCCTGATCGAGGGGCTTGCCAAGCTTCAAAACGCCCTCGCCAACGCGCGCTGAGTACAAGCCCATGCTGAAATCGATGCCGCTTGTCGAACGGCTTGCCGACCGTTCGCTTCTGAGGTTGCAGGCTTACATCAACGGTCAATTTGTCGGTGTCGCAAACACCACCGTCAAGAATCCTGCGAATGGACAAGTGATTGCAGCTGTGTCCGGTGTCGGCGCTCAGGAAACGACGAATGCAGTCGAGGCTGCTGCCGCTGCCTTTGGGCCCTGGGCGGCACGAACCTGCAAGGAGCGGAGCGCAATCCTTCGCCGCTGGTTCGATCTCGTAGTTGCCGCGCGCGAGGATCTCGCGATCATTCTCACCAGTGAGCAGGGGAAGCCACTCGCCGAGGCACGAGGAGAGATCGACTACGCGGCGGCCTACATCGAATTCTACGCAGAAGAAGCAAAGCGGGTTGCTGGGGAGCTCCTTTCCTCGCATCGTGCAGACGCGCGCATTTTAGTGCAGCGGCGTCCGATTGGAGTCGTGGCGGCCATCACGCCCTGGAATTTTCCAGCTGCCATGATCACTCGCAAGATCGCTCCGGCGCTCGCGGCTGGCTGTACCGCCGTGGTGAAGCCCGCGCCGGAAACGCCGCTCACGGCGCTCGCTCTCGCCGAGCTCGCCCATCGCGCCGGGTTTCCTGCCGGAACGCTGAATGTGATCACCGGAGATGCCAAGGAGATCGGCTCGGTTCTTACGACGCATCCGGCGGTGCGCCTCGTGGGTTTTACGGGCTCCACGGCTGTTGGGAAGGTGTTGATGGCTCAGGCGGCGGCGACCGTCAAAAGAGTTGCTCTTGAACTCGGTGGTAATGCGCCGTTCATTGTTTTCGACGACGCCGATCTTGATGGTGCCGTCGAAGGTACACTCGTTTCAAAATACAGAAACATGGGACAAACATGCGTCTGCACCAACCGGATCTACGTTCAGGATGGTGTTCACGACGCTTACGTGAAGAAACTGGCTGCCAAGGTCGCCACGCTGCGCGTGGGCGATGGACTCGATGACAATGTCGAGCAGGGGCCTCTCATCAACGAACGGGCATTGGCCAAGGTCGAGGCGCATCTTGACGATGCCGTGTCCAAGGGCGCCTCAATCGTCATTGGCGGTCAGCGCCACCCCCTTGGTGGCACTTTTTTTGAGCCGACCGTACTTCAAGGCGCGACCGACGAGATGCTTCTGAGCCAGGAAGAAACGTTCGGTCCGATTGCCCCCATCTTTCGCTTCAGGAGCGAGGACGAGGTCGTCGCGGCGGCAAACAGCACGACATCGGGGCTCGCCGCCTACCTCTACTCCCGCGACGTCAGCCGCATCTTTCGCGTCCTCGAGAGACTCGACTTCGGAATCGTCGGGATCAACACGGGCCTGATTTCAACCGAGCTCGCTCCCTTCGGCGGAGTGAAAGAGAGCGGCAACTCCCGCGAAGGATCGCACCATGGGATTCTCGAATTTACTGAACTGAAATACGCATGTCTTGCAGTTCGGGCTTGAAATCCGAGGCGGGCGATGGCTACGTTGCTCTTGGTCGAGGCGTTTGGCTCGTGCAATTCATGCCACATCCACCATCGCGTGACCATGAACGGAAACAAGGCAGTGGCATTCCCGGCCAGTCCAGGCTCCTTTGCCTCAGACAGAATTGGACGACGCTCCCGTCTCGACAACCCTATCCGGAGACATTGATAGTCATGACGAGCGGCCACGACTTTTCGATAACCAAGGCCGACACGCGCGCACCTTCCGGAAGTTCTGATCGATGATGGCGACCGCTCAGGATATGCCGGCAGCACGAGAGGACGCCATTCAAGGCAGCATGGCCATGCCCGCGCCCATCCTGGTGCGCTTTTCCGGCATTCAGAAGACCTATGATGGCGAGCACCTCGTGGTGAAGCACCTCGATCTCGACATCAAAAAGGGCGAGTTCATCACGCTGCTCGGCCCCTCGGGCTCGGGCAAGACCACCACGCTGATGATGCTGGCCGGCTTCGAGGTGCCGACCCAGGGCGAGATCTACCTCGCCGACCGCCCGATCAAGAACATGCCGCCGCACAAGCGCGACATCGGCATGGTGTTCCAGAACTATGCGCTGTTTCCGCACCTGACGATCGAGGAGAACGTCGCCTTCCCGCTCTCCGTGCGCAAGACGAGCAAGGCGGAAACGCAGGAGCGCGTCAAGGCGGCGCTGCGCATGATCAAGATGGAAACGCTGGCGCAGCGGCGGCCCGGGCAGCTTTCCGGCGGCCAGCAGCAGCGCGTGGCGCTGGCGCGCGCGCTGGTGTTCAACCCGCAGCTGGTGCTGATGGACGAGCCGCTCGGCGCGCTCGACAAGCGCCTGCGCGAGCAGATGCAGCTGGAGATCAAGCAGCTGCACGAGACCATGGGCATCACCGTCGTCTACGTCACCCACGACCAGAGCGAAGCGCTCACCATGTCGGACCGCATCGCCGTGTTCAACGACGGCATCGTGCAGCAGATCGACAGGCCCGATGCGCTGTACGAGCGTCCGGTGAACAGCTTCGTCGCCAATTTCGTCGGCGAGAACAACGTGCTGTCAGGCACGGTCGAGACAACAGACAAGGATTATTGCCGCGTCTTGCTGGCCGCCGGCGGCACCGTCATGGCCCGTGCGGTCAACGTCTCGGGCGCGGGAGCTGCGACCTCGCTGTCGGTGCGGCCGGAGCGGGTCGCGATTGTCCCCGACGGCGCCTCCAGCGACGGTGCGAACCGGCTGCCGGCCAAGGTGCAGAACACCATCTATCTCGGCGACCATGCGCTGGCCGTGCTCGATGTCGCCGGGAATACAGAGTTCATGGTCAAGCTGCAGCCAGGCGCGCATGACCGGCTGAGATCAGGTGAAAGCGTCTTCATCAGCTTCCGCCCCGAGGACTGCCTCGCGCTCGACCCCGTTTGATTGACCGATCAACCTCAACGCAACTCACCAGAAGAAGGACAACGACCATGCTGAAGCGCAAGACCAGCAAGATGACTGGCAAGATTGCTCTGGGTTTCGTCGCGGCGTTCACCGCCAGCGCGGCGCTGGCGACGGTTGCGCAGGCGCGTGACCTCACCGTCGTGTCGTGGGGCGGCGCCTATCAGGACGCGCAGAAGAAGGTCTATTTCGAGCCGTTCAAGAAGGCGTCAGGCATTGCCATGAACGACGAATCCTGGGACGGCGGCGTCGGCGTGTTGCGCGCCAAGGTGCAGGGTGGCGCCGCCACCTGGGACGTCGTGCAGGTCGAGAGCGACGAGCTCGCGGTCGGCTGCGAGGAAGGCCTCTACGAGAAGCTGGATTATTCCAAGATCGGCGGCGAGGCCGCCTATATCCAGCCGTCGGTCAATCCCTGCGGCGTCGGCGCCATCCTCTATGATTTCGTGCTCGGCTACGACAAGGACAAGCTGAAGGAAGCGCCCAATGGCTGGGCCGACTTCTTCGACACCAAGAAGATCCCCGGCAAGCGCGCCTTGCGCCAGGGCCCGAAGACCACACTCGAGATCGCCCTCATGGCCGACGGCGTCCCGCCGAAGGACGTCTACAAGGTGCTGGCGACCGACGAAGGCGTCGATCGCGCGTTCAAGAAGCTCGACACCATCAAGGGCGACCTCGTCTGGTGGAAGGCCGGCGCCCAGCCGCCGCAATTGCTCGCCTCCGGCGAGGTGGCCATGACCTCGGTCTACAACGGCCGGATCGACACTGCGAACAAGAACGAGAAGAAGAACTTTGGCATGGTGTGGGACGGCGCGCTGTTCACGCTCGACAGCTGGGTCATCCTGAAGGGCAGCCCGAACAAGGACGCGGCCTACAAATTCCTGGACTTCGTCGGCAAGGCGGAAAACCAGTCCAAGCTGTCGCAGAACATTGCCTACGGCACCTCGAACAAGGATGCCGCCGCCCTGATCCCGCCGGCCGTCCTGAAGGATCTGCCGACGGCGCCTGACAACATCAAGAACGCGGTCGAGATCAACGTCGCCTTCTGGCTCGAAAACATCGACAAGCTGACCGAGCGCTTCAACAAATGGGCCGCGAAATAGCGCGCGATCGAACCGGCGTGCGGCGCGGGCGGAGGGGCGAGACCCTTTCGCCGGCGCACCGCCCCTTGCCTGAAATGATCAACCCATGACAGCAGCCTCCCTCACCGGCGCCGATGTGAAGACCAACGTGTCGCTCAAGCGCCGCCTGAAGCGGGCGGAGCGCGCGCGCCAGATCAAGGCGCTGGCGCTGGTTCTACCGCTGCTGCTGTTTCTGCTGTTCACCTTCGCCGGGCCCATCGCCGGCATGCTGTGGCACGCGGTCGATGACCACGAGGTGCGCCAGGTTCTACCGCAGACGGTCGCGGCTCTCGCCAGTTGGGACGGCAAGGATGTGCCGGACGAAAAGGCCTATGCCGCCCTGGCAAGCGACATCGAGGCGGCGCGCACCGCCGGCACCATCGCCATCGCCGCCAAGCGGCTCAACTACGCCCAAAACGGTTTTCGCACGATCCTCACCAGCACCGCACGCAATCTGAAAGCGATGCCGGAGCCGGGCACGGCCAAGGAGACGCTGGGCAAGATCAACCCGGCCTGGCGCGACCGCGCCACCTGGACGACGATCAGGGGCGCCAGTGGTCCGGTCACCAGCTTCTACCTGCTGGGCGCGCTCGACCTTGTCAGGAACGCGGACGGCGCGATCGTCGCGGCTCCGCCGGATCAGGCCATCTACCGCGATGTCTTCGGCCGCACTTTCCTGATCAGCCTCGGTGTCACGGTGCTCTGCCTGGTCCTCGGCTTCCCGGTCGCCTATTTGCTGGCGACGCTGCCGCCGGGCCGGTCGAACCTGTTGATGATCTTCGTGCTGCTGCCGTTCTGGACCTCGCTTCTGGTTCGAACCTGCGCCTGGATCGTGCTGTTGCAAAGCAAGGGCGTCGTCAATGACAGCCTGCACTGGCTCGGCATCATCGACGAGCCGCTGCGCCTGATCTACAACCGCTTCGGCGTCTGCGTGGCCATGACCCACGTGCTGCTGCCGTTCATGATCCTGCCGCTGTACAGCAGCATGAAGGCGATCTCGCCGGCCTATATGCGTGCCGCCGCCTCGCTTGGTGCATCGCCCATCACCGCTTTCCTGCGGATCTATATGCCGCAAACCCTGCCCGGCATCGGCGCGGGCAGCCTGCTCGTCTTCATCCTGGCGCTCGGCTATTACATCACGCCGGCCCTCGTCGGCGGCGCCGCCGACCAGATGATCAGCTACTTCATCGCGCTCTACACCACCGAAACAGCTAATTGGGGCCTGGCTTCGGCGCTGGGCGCGGTGCTGCTGCTCGCGACCGTCCTGCTCGCGCTCGTCTATGGCAAGCTGGTGCAGGGCCAGCAGGTGACGGGAGGGATGAAGAATTGAGCGACGCTTCCTCCTTGCGCACACCCAGCCAGCGCATCGCCTGGACCGCAACCATCGTCATCTCGACGCTGGTCTTCATCTTCCTGATCGCGCCGATCCTGGCGATCATGCCGCTGTCCTTCAGCTCGGGTTCGTATCTCACTTATCCGCTGCCGGGTCTCTCCTTGCGTTGGTACGACGACTTCATCAGCTCACCGCGCTGGATGAACTCGCTGAAGAACAGCATGATCATCGGCGTGGCCTCGACGCTGTTGTCGATGGTTCTCGGCACGCTGGCAGCCCTTGGGCTGGCGCAGTGGAAGAGCCGGTTCAAGCCGCTGGTGCTGGCCTTCGTGCTGTCGCCGGTGGTCGTGCCCGGCGTCATCACCGCGGTCGGTCTCTATTTCTTCTTCGCGCCGATTGGCCTCACCGGCAGCTATCTCGGCCTGATCCTGGCTCACACCGCGCTGGCAACGCCGTTCGTGGTGATCACGGTCGGCGCGACGCTGCAAAGCTTCGACACCAACCTCGCCCGCGCCGCCGCCTCGCTCGGCGCCTCGCCGCTTCTGGCGTTCCGCCGGGTGATCCTGCCGCTGATCCTGCCGGGACTCGCATCGGGTGCACTGTTCGCCTTCGCGACCAGCTTTGACGAGGTGGTGATCGTGCTGTTCATGGCAGGGCCCGAGCAGCGCACTTTGCCGCGCGAAATGTTCAGCGGCATCCGCGAGAACATCAGCCCGACCATCACGGCAGCCGCGGTGATCCTGACGACGGTCTCGGTGATCCTGCTCGCGACGCTGGAGGGCCTGCGCCGGCGTAACGAGCGGCTCAAGGGCGGCGGCTGAGCCGCGGGGATCTTCTTCTTTCTCCCCTTGTGGGAGAAGGTGGCGTAGGCGACCTTCGGTCGCCGTTCCAAAGAGGATGCCGAAGCGAAGCTTCGAACGGCGCCGGATGAGGGGTATCTGTCCGCGCATTCAATTGAGAGTTGGACTCGCGGAGAGAACCCCTCACCCGTCTCGCCGCTATCGCGGCGAGCCACCCTCTCCCCAAGGGGAGAGGGTTAGGAACACCGCCCGCCCCTTCCGATTTTGCATTCTGCTATGGCGCGGAGCGCTTAGCTGCGATCGCCGATAGCCGCTAGAACAGTCCCCGCAACAACGCCCCAACGACAATACACAGGGAGAAACGATATGCATAAACTCATCGCCGCGGTCGCGGCCGGCCTCGCCGTCGCCGCCACACCGGGCGCGGCACAGGCGCAGATTTCCGACAACGTCGTCAAGCTCGGCGTGCTCACGGACATGTCGAGCCTCTACGCCGACGCGACCGGCAAGGGCTCGCTCGCCGCGGTCGAGATGGCCGTAGCCGACTACGGCGGCAAGGTCGCGGGCGTGCCGATCCAGGTCGTGTCCGCCGACCACCAGAACAAGCCCGACGTCGGCGTCAACATCGCCCGCAACTGGTACGACAACGAGAAGGTGGACGCCGTGATGGACGTGCCGACCTCCTCGGTCGCGCTGCCGATCTCGGCGCTGACGCGCGAGAAGAACAAGATCAACATCAATTCCGGCGGCGGCTCGTCCGACATCACCGGCACCGCCTGCTCGCCCAACACGGTGCACTGGACCTACGACACCTACGCGCTGTCGAATGTCGCCGGCAAGGCGATGGTGAAGCGCGGCGAGGACACCTGGTTCTTCGTCACCGCCGACTATGCCTTCGGCATGGCGCTCCAGCGTGACGCCGCGAATGTGGTCAAGGAGAGCGGCGGCAAGGTGCTCGGCGAAGTCCGCCATCCGCTCAACTCGTCGGACTTCTCGTCCTTCCTGCTCCAGGCCCAGGCCTCGAAGGCCAAGGTGGTCGCGCTGGCGAATGCCGGCGGCGACACCACCAATGCGCTGAAACAGGCCTCGGAGTTCGGCTTGACCCAAGGCGGCCAGAAGATGATCGCGCTGCTGCAGGAAATCACCGACACGCATTCACTCGGCATCAAGGCAACGCAAGGCCTGATCGTCACGGACGCGTTCTACTGGGACATGAACGACGAGACGCGAGCCTTCTCCAAGCGCTTCAACGAGAAGGTCGGGCACATGCCGACTATGATCCAGGCCGGCCTCTATTCCGCGACCATGCATTATCTGAAGGCGATCGAAGCCATCAAGAGCGACGAAGCGCCGAAGGTGATGGAGCAGATGCGCAAGACGCCGATCAACGACTTCTTCGCCAAGAATGGCAAGATCCGCATCGACGGCCGCATGGTCCACGACATGTATCTGTTCGAGGTGAAGAAGCCCGAGGAATCCAAAGGCGAGTGGGATCTCTACAAGCTGATCGCCACCGTGCCCGGCGACGAAGCCTTCCGTCCGCTCGACAAGGGCGGCTGCCCGCTGGTGAAGGGGAATTGAGGATCTTCTTCCCGTGAAAAAGACACGACAGCGCGCCCGGTGAAAGCCGGGCGCGCTGCGTTCAGGCGTTTAGAAGCCATTACTCCGAGTACTTGAACTCGGGCATGTTCTTCAGCTCGTCCTTGGTCGCATTGAACACGGCGTGGTCAGGATACCACTTCGAGCTCGACGACGCCGTCGTGGTGGTGGTCGCAGCAGGCCTGTCGGTGCCGGTCGCAGCACCCGTCGTCGTGGTCGCAGCGGGCTTGGCGCCCGGGTTCGTCCCGGCGCCGGTGTAGGCCACGGCCTCATTGACGAACTTCAACTTCTCATACGGCACGGCAACGAGATGCTCGCCCATGCCGAGGAAGCCGCCGACGCCAATCACAGCGATTTTCACGGCGCCGCTCTTGTCCATCAGCAGATCGTTGATCGAGCCGATGTTCTCGTTCGCCTCGTTATAAACCTTCACGCCTGCCATCTTCGAGGCGCGCCATTCGCCCGACGCGCTCGTGGTTGTCGTCGTCGCGGTCGAAGCGGTGGGCGATTTGTCGGCGGTGGTGGCGGCCGGGTTCTGCGCAAACGCAACGGTCGCAAGCAAGGCAGTGCCGGCCAGGCCGGCAGCGATCGATTTCATCAACATGGTTTGTCCTCTCCTTCAGCAGAAAACTCGTGCGGGGAAAACAGCGACGGTCACCAGCAGTTCCCAAGGTGCGGCAATTTCGTCGCGCCTTTGTGGCACTGCGGCGCGAGGAAAAGTTCCTGGAACGCGCGAGGCGCACAGTTCCTCGCCGACAATCATGCGCCCTGGGATGAAGCATGCTGGCGGCGCCGGCGTTGCGGGGCGTTGCCGACATGCGCTCGGAAATATACTGAAACAATAATCTTCGCCTTTTGGCCCGAATCTTGGACAAACAAGGCCCATGGCCATTCCTTCTCCCAACATCCTGGTCGTCGAGGACGATCGCGAAACCCGGACCTTGATTGCGAAATATCTGCGCAACAACGCCTGCAACGTCACCGCCGTGAGCGACGGCCGCGAGATGTCGCGAGCCATGGCCGACCACCGCGTTGATCTCATCATCCTCGACGTCATGCTGCCCGGCGAAGACGGCCTCAGCCTGTGCCGCAAGGTGCGCTCCGAGGCGCAGACGCCGATCATCATGCTGACCGCGCGCGGCGAGGACGTCGATCGCATCGTCGGCCTCGAAATGGGCGCGGACGATTATCTGCCGAAGCCGTTCAACCCGCGCGAGCTGCTCGCGCGGATCAATGCGGTGCTGCGGCGTCAGGCTTCCGCACAGGCCGCGAGCTCGATCGAGGGCGCCCCGACACTCGCCTTCGAAGGCTGGCGCATCGATTTGCGGCTGCGCGAGCTGCGCAATCCGGAAGGCGCCCGCGTCGCGGTGACCAGCGCCGAGTTCGACCTGCTCAGGACGTTCTGCGAGCGTCCCGGTCGCGTGCTGTCCCGCGACAGCCTGCTCGACCTGACGCAGGGCCGCAACACCGGCTCGTTCGAGCGCTCCATCGACGTGCTGGTCAGCCGCATCCGCCGCAAGATCGAGCCCAATCCGGCCGATCCCACCATCATCAAGACGGTGCGTTCCGGAGGCTACCTGTTTACGCCTCGAACGGAAGTGTGTGCCACGCCGGCGAGCTACTGACGGGCTCTGCGACGATGAAGCCGTTCGGGTTCTTTCACCTCAAGGGCATCGGCGGACAGATCGCCGCGCTGGTGCTGGCTTCGACCGTCGCGCTGCACCTCGTCGTCACCACCGCGTTCCTGCTCAGCCGCCCCGACCGCCCGGACACGTCGCCTGATGGCGCGCATCAGCTGACCGATGCGGCGCTGCTGCTCGGCTCGGCGAGGCCCGACGACCGGCCGCGCCTCGTCGCAGATCTCGCGCGCGCCTTCCCGAAGCTCAACCTCGAAACATTGGCGCCCGGCGCAGCGGCGATGGTCGACGACAGCGAAGCCCAGCACCTGCGTGGCATCCGCCGTCATCTCGGCCGCGGCTACAAGGTGGTGCAGCTCGCGCCGGAGGGCGATGCCCGTCGCGTCGGCGTGGAATTGCCCGACGGCACCGTGATTGCAGGCCATGTCGAAAGCGGCCCGCGTCCGTGGTTCTGGGGCGCACCGTGGCTCATCACGCTGATGACCGCCTTCATCTGCATCACCGTGCTCGGCCTGTGGGCCGCACGCGCGCTGGCGGCGCCGCTGTCGTCCTTTGCCAAGGCGGCCGAGAATTTCAGCCTGGACGGGACCGCCGATCCGCTGCCCGAGCGCGGTCCGGAGGAGATCCGCTCCGTGGCCCGCGCGCTCAACCGCATGCATGAGCGCAT
This sequence comes from Bradyrhizobium sp. CCBAU 45384, assembly GCF_028128665.1. Classification (NCBI taxonomy): domain Bacteria; kingdom Pseudomonadati; phylum Pseudomonadota; class Alphaproteobacteria; order Hyphomicrobiales; family Nitrobacteraceae; genus Bradyrhizobium; species Bradyrhizobium sp. CCBAU 45384. The sequence continues at coordinate 191,131 of NZ_LBIZ01000118.1, read as the reverse complement.
TGCGCGCCTGATGTCGGATCGCACCAGGATGCTGGCGGCAATCAGCCACGATCTGCGCACTCCGATCACGCGGCTGCGCCTGCGCGCCGAGTTCATCGCGGACGAAGGCAACCGCAAGCGCATGCTTGTTGACCTCGACCAGATGCGCTCGATGCTGGAGAGCGTGCTGTCGCTGCTGCGCAACGACCGCAAGATCGAGGCGGTGACGCTGGTCGATATCGCCTCTACGCTGCAGCTCATCGCCGACCAGTTCGGCGACACGGGCCATGTCGTGCATTACGAAGGCCCGCCATCCGCGACCGCCGCAGCGCGGCCCGACGATCTGCATCGCGGCGTCACCAACCTGGTCGAGAACGCGGTGCGCTTCGGCGCCGAGGTCACGATCCGCCTCGATGTATCCAGCACAAAACTCGTCATCGATGTCGAGGATGACGGCCCCGGCATTTCGGACGCGCGCAAGCAGGAGATGCTGGAGCCGTTCGTGCGCGGCGACGATGCGCGCACCATGGACGATGCGACCGGCTTCGGCCTTGGCCTGTCGATCGCGCGCGCAATCGCGCTCGCCCATGGCGGCGAGCTGTCGCTGCACGACCGCCAGCCGCACGGGCTGATCGTCCGAATGCAATTGCCGATATGGCAGCAGCCGCGGCTGGCCGCCTAAGGCCTTCGCCTCAGGCCGCGAGCGGGACGGTCACGGGCTCATCGAAGATCGCGATCGCCTCGAAGTGATAGCCACAAGCCTGGCATTTCCAGAGATAGGAAATGCGTCCCTCGCCCGGCTCGATCCAGTCCGGGAACGGGATCGGTGTCCCGCATTGTGCACACGGATTATGCGTGGGGATGTCGCCGATGTCTGCTGGGGTCACGGACGTCCTCCCGAATGCTGGTGGTGCGGTTTTTGGGCGGATGCACCAATGGACAGACCTGCTGTCGCGTAAGGCACTCCGCCGGCTCCGAACCTAACCCATGTTTGAGTCGTAAAAACGACGGCTCGGCGAAAATCGCCGGTGGCGGCGTTTCGCCACATCATCGCCGTGTTCGGCAGGCCTAACGCGCACGGTCCAGGTCAGTTCTGCCGGGGAACATTTCAATGAAAATTTTGCGCATCGCCGTTCTCGCGGCAGTCGGGCTGATATTGCCGCAGGCCGCAATCGCAGGCCAGGCCGACTATGCAGAGATGGTTGCGATGCATGCGCGCGCCAACGGCGTGCCGGAGGCGCTGGTGCATCGCGTCATCATGCGCGAGAGCCGCTATCAGCCGGGCCTGGTCGGCCATGGCGGCACCATCGGGCTGATGCAGATCAAGCTCGCGACCGCCCGCGGCCTCGGCTACACCGGCGATGCGAGCGGCCTGCGCGACCCCAACACCAATCTCACCTATGCCGTCAAATATCTCGCCGGTGCCTATCACGCCGCCAATGGCGATCACGACCGGGCCGTGCGTTATTTCGCGGGCGGCTATTACTATGCTGCAAAGCGGCAGCGCCAGGAGATGGTGCGAGAGGCAAGCTTCGAGCCTCAGCTGGAGCCGAACGGCAATCCTCAGCCGATGTTCGGCCCCGCGCCGCATCGCAAGCTGGCCCAGCAGGTCCGCAACGCGCGGGCGCAGGTTCCACACGATTGATCGTCATTCCGGGATGGTGCGAAGCACCAGACCCGGAATCTCGAGATTCCGGGTTCGATGCTTCGCATCGCCCCGGAATGACGGGGCTGCAACATGCGTTGACCACCCTGTCCTACTGGCCTACATTAGAGCCGTTCCGAGGGGTGCTCCGAGGAGGAGCTGAGATACCGCTAAATGGGCAAGCCTGCACTTCGGCAAGCACGCCCAGGACCGCGGTGACCCTTTGAACCTGATCCGGGTCATGCCGGCGAAGGGACAGGGATGTTGCAGACGACCAAGCGACCGGATTCCCCGGTATCCATCATCGGCGCAGGCATAGCCGGAGCCTGGCAGGCGCTGCTGTTCGCGCAAGCCGGCCACGCCGTGACCCTGCACGAGCGCGGTGACGCTGACATGACCGATGCCACCAGCCATTGGGCCGGCGGCATGCTTGCGCCCTATTGCGAGGCGGAGGTCGCCGAGCCCATCATCAGCCGCCTGGGGCTTCGCTCGCTCGATATCTGGCGCCGCGAGCTGCCCGACACCCCCTTCAACGGCTCGCTGGTCGTCGCCCATCCGCGCGAGCGCAACGATTTCGAGCGCTTTGCCCGGATGACCGAGGGCCATCGCCGGCTCGATGCCGGGGGCCTTGCCGAACTCGAACCGTCGCTGGAAGGCCGTTTTCGCGAGGCGCTGTTCTTCCCGACCGAGGGCCATGTCGAGCCACGCCGCGTGCTGCCGAAGCTGCACGAGCGCATCGTCGCCGCCGGCGGCACCATCAAGTTCGGCAGCGACGTCACGGCCGCCGAGCTCGCAAACCTTGATCCCAAAAGCCTCGTGATCGACTGCCGCGGCCTTGCCGCGCGCGAGGAGCAGCCTGGCTTGCGCGGCGTCAAGGGCGAGATGATCCTGATCGAGACCCGCGAGGTGCAGCTGTCGCGCCCCGTGCGGCTGATCCATCCGCGCTGGCCGCTCTACGTCATCCCGCGCGAGGCCAATCTGTTCATGCTGGGCGCGACCTCGATCGAGGCCGAAGACACCGGCGTCAGCGTCCGCTCGGCGCTGGAGCTCTTGGGCGCCGCCTATGCCGTACATCCGGCGTTCGGCGAGGCCCGCATCGTCGAATTCGGCTCCGGCCTTCGCCCCGCCTTTCCCGACAATTTACCGCGCATCGGCGTGCACGGCGGCACGATCAGCGTCAACGGGCTCTACCGCCACGGCTTCCTGATCGCCCCCGCCCTCGCCGAGCTGACGCTGGCTTTCGTCGAGCGCGGCCAGATCGACAATGAGGTGATGCAATGCGCGTGATCGTCCAATGCTTGTAATCGTCAATGGCGAGCAGCGCGAGATCAATTCAGCCAGCGTCGATGCGCTGCTGTCCGAGCTCGACTACGAGGGCACCCATTTCGCCATCGCGCTGAACTACGACGTGGTGCCGAAGAGCCGCTGGGCCGAGACGAGCTTGAAGCCCGGCGACGAGATCGAGATCATCACGCCGCGGCAGGGAGGGTGAGGGAATGAATGCCTCCACGAACTCAGCCGTCATCCCCGCGCGAGCGCATAGCGCTCGTCGCTGGAGGTGCGAGCCGTCTTCGGCTCGCCTCGAAGGATGGCCGCAAGCGGCGCTGTCATCCTTCGAGGCGCGCAAGTGCGCGCACCTCAGGATGACGGTCTGTGCAAGTTGCCTGCAAGGAAATTAGAGCCATGGTGACCTTCTACGGCAAGACCTTCGCCTCCCGCCTCCTCATCGGCAGCGCGCTCTATCCCTCGCCTTCCATCATGCAGGACGCCATCCGCGCCTCCGGCTCCAACATCGTCACGGTGTCGCTGCGCCGCGAATCCGCGGGCGGCAAGACCGGGGACGCGTTCTGGAAGCTGATCCGCGAGCTCGACGTCGCGGTGCTGCCGAACACCGCCGGCTGCCGCACCGTGCGCGAGGCCGTGACCACCGCAAAGCTCGCCCGCGAGTTGTTCGGCACCTCCTGGATCAAGCTGGAGGTCATCGCCGACAACGACACGCTGCAGCCCGACGTCGTCGGCCTCGTCGAGGCCGCCACCATCCTGATCAAGGACGGCTTTGAGGTGTTCCCCTATTGCACCGAGGATCTCTCGGTCGCCAATCGCCTGGTCGAAGCGGGGTGCAAGGTGGTGATGCCGTGGGCCGCGCCGATCGGCAGCGCCAAGGGCATCATCAACCGCGACGCGCTCAAGCTGCTGCGCGAGCGGCTGCCCGACATCACGCTGGTGGTCGACGCCGGCATCGGCGCGCCGAGCCATGCGGCCGAAGCGCTCGAGCTCGGCTATGACGCCGTGCTGCTCAACACCGCGATCGCCAAGGCCGCCGATCCCGTCGCGATGGCGGGCGCCTTCCGCCTCGGCGTCGAGGCCGGCCGCACCGCTTATGAGGCCGGGCTGATGAACGCCCGCGACTTCGCCTCTCCTTCCACCCCTGTCGTTGGGACCCCGTTCTGGCATGCCGTATCCTGATCGCGACGCGTATCCTGATCGCTTTTATCCTGTGGTCGACAGCCTGGCGTGGGTCGAACGCCTGACCAGGCTCGGCGTCGGCACCATTCAGCTGCGCGCGAAAAATCTCGACGACGCGCAGGCCTTGCAGATCGTCACCGACGCGCTCGCGATCACGAAAGGCACGCAAGCCAAGCTGGTCGTGAACGACTATTGGCGCGCGGCGATCGTCGCCGGCGCCAAATATCTGCATCTCGGCCAGGAGGATCTGGCGGAGGCCGACCTCAAGGCGATCCGCGAAGCGGGCCTTCTCCTCGGCATCTCCACCCATGACGACGATGAGCTCGCGACCGCGCTCGAGGCCAAGCCCGACTACGTCGCGCTCGGCCCGATCTTCTTCACCACGCTCAAATCGATGCGCTTCGAACCTCAGGGCATTCCCAAGATCACGGAGTGGAAGCAGCGTATCGGCACCATCCCGCTGGTCGCGATCGGCGGCATCAAGTTCGAGCACGCCGCGGAGATCTTTGCGGCGGGTGCGGATTCCATTGCCGTCGTCAGCGACGTCACCCAGAACGCCGACCCGGACGCGCGCGTGCGTCAATGGCTGGGCCAGAAGGAGGCGGCATGATGCATATCCTGCTCTCACCCCACACAACACTGTCATCGCCCGTCTTGACCGCCGCGGCTTCACGGCTCCAGCCGCACCGCCTCGGAATACTGGATCCCCGCCTTCGCGGGGATGACGGAGAGCCTTCCACCCGGCGTCATTCCGGGGCACGCGAAGCGTGAACCCGGAATCTCGCTCAACAACCTCGAGGTTCCGGATCGGACCGCTATGCGGTCCGTCCGGAACGACGCCCATTAACCGGAGAACCCCATGAACATTCGCTCCAACCCCGAAAAAACCGTCCCCGCCGTCACCACCGGCCCGCTGCCCTCCTCGCGAAAGATCTTCGCCTCGCCAGACGCCGCGCCCGATCTGCGCGTGCCCTTGCGCGAGATCATCCTGTCCGAAGGCGCCGGCGAGCCGAACCTGCCGGTGTACGACACCTCGGGCCCCTACACCGACCCGTCCGTGACCATCGACGTCAACGCCGGCCTTCCCCGCAACCGCAAGCAGTGGGTGCTGGAGCGCGGCGGCGTCGAGGAATATGAGGGCCGGCAGATCAAGCCCGAGGACAATGGCAGCGTCTCCACCGACAAGGCCGCGCGCGCCTTCTCGGCCTATCACAAGCCCTTGCGCGGCCTCGACGGCCACAAGATCACCCAGCTCGAATTCGCCCGCGCCGGCATCATCACCAAGGAGATGATCTACGTCGCCGCGCGCGAAAATCTCGGGCGCAAGCAGCAGCTCGAGCGCGCCGAAGCCGCCCTTGCCGACGGCGAAAGCTTTGGCGCTTCGGTCCCAGCCTTCATCACCCCGGAGTTCGTGCGCAGCGAAATCGCGCGCGGCCGCGCCATCATTCCCTCCAACATCAACCACAGTGAGCTCGAGCCGATGATCATCGGCCGCAACTTCCTCACCAAGATCAACGCCAATATCGGCAACTCGGCGGTGACCTCGTCGGTCGAGGAGGAGGTCGAGAAGATGGTGTGGGCGATCCGCTGGGGCGCCGACACCGTGATGGACCTCTCCACGGGGCGCAACATCCACACCACGCGCGAGTGGATCCTGCGCAACGCCCCGGTGCCGATCGGCACCGTTCCCATTTATCAGGCGCTGGAGAAGTGCAACGGCGATCCGGTGAAGCTGACCTGGGAGCTCTACAAGGACACGCTGATCGAGCAGTGCGAGCAGGGCGTCGACTATTTCACCATCCACGCCGGCGTGCGCCTTCAATACATCCACCTCACCGCGAACCGCGTCACCGGCATTGTCAGCCGCGGCGGCTCGATCATGGCGAAGTGGTGCCTGGCGCATCACAAGGAAAGCTTCCTCTACACCCATTTCGACGAGATCTGCGATCTCATGCGCAAATATGACGTCTCGTTCTCGCTCGGCGACGGCCTGCGCCCGGGCTCGATCGCGGACGCCAACGACCGCGCGCAATTCGCCGAGCTCGAAACGCTCGGCGAGCTGACCAAGATCGCGTGGGACAAGGGCTGCCAGGTCATGATCGAAGGCCCCGGCCATGTGCCGATGCACAAGATCAAGATCAACATGGACAAGCAGCTCAAGGAGTGCGGCGAGGCGCCGTTCTACACGCTTGGGCCGCTGACCACCGACATCGCGCCGGGCTATGACCACATCACGTCAGGGATTGGCGCCGCCATGATCGGCTGGTTCGGCTGCGCCATGCTCTGCTACGTCACGCCGAAGGAGCATCTCGGCCTGCCGGATCGTAACGACGTCAAGACCGGCGTCATCACCTACAAGATCGCAGCCCACGCCGCCGACCTCGCCAAGGGCCACCCCGCCGCGCAACTGCGCGACGACGCCCTCTCCCGCGCGCGGTTCGAATTCCGCTGGACCGACCAGTTCAACCTCGGCCTCGATCCGGACACGGCAAAGAGCTTCCACGACGAGACCCTGCCGAAGGAAGCCCACAAGGTCGCCCATTTCTGCTCGATGTGCGGCCCAAAATTCTGCTCGATGAAGATCACGCAGGACGTGCGGGACTATGCGGCGACGCTGAACGATCCGAACAGCGTGGGCATGTCGATGCAGGGCACCGCCGAAGACGGCATGGCCAGGATGAGCGCGAAGTTCAAGGAGATGGGGAGCAGCGTTTATCTGGATGCGGAGAAGGTGAAGGAGAGTAATCGGGTGTTGTGAGGGCCTCTCCGCTCCATCAAGCAGCATTCAGCTCGTAGGGTGGGTTAGCTTTGGTGTTTCAGGAGGTTGTCCATCTGGTCTGAACCGAGGAAGCTGAGGTTGCGAAGCTTCAACGTTCCAAGGAAAGACCAGATGAACGTCCACAAGAATGCGCCTTTGACGCCTAAAGGTCGAGAGGCGATGGTGCGAAGCGTGGTCGAGAGCGGGCTGAGCCAAGCCGCCGCGGCCGATCAGTTCAACACGACGCCGAAGACCGTTGCCAAATGGGTCAAGCGGTTCCGCGCAGAAGGTGTCGAGGGGTTGCGTGATCGCTCCTCAAGGCCCCTTTCATCGCCAAGCCAAACCCCGCCAGCCACGCGCGCCGCCGTCGAGGTGTTGCGCCGGCAGCGCCACACCGGCAAGCAGATCGCAGCCGAGGTCGGGGTGTCACGGGCAACTGTCAGCCGCGGCCTGCGGCGCGCAGGATCGGATGATCCGTAGCCCGGATGGAGCGAAGCGCAATCCGGGACCACCTTATCAGCGATCCAGCTCCCGCATTGCGCTTCGCTTCATGCGGGCTACGTCGCGACGGACAATTGACTTGATTGAAGCCCACCGCCTCCCCGACCAGCTCCGCGAAAACCTCCGCCTCGTCTTCGTCGGCACCGCCGCCTCGACGCGCTCGTCCGAGCTTGGGCATTACTACGCCCATCCCGGCAACCGGTTCTGGCGCGCGATCCATGAGGCCGGGATCACGCCACGGCGGTATCAGCCGGGCGAGTTCGCATCGCTGATCGAGCTCGGGATCGGCTTCACCGATCTCTCCAAGTCGGGCGCGGGGATGGATCACCAGATCGCGGCGGAGACGATCGATGTGCCGGGCTTCAGGGCGAAGATGGAAAAGTATCGGCCGCGGACGATTGCGTTCACGAGCAAGAAGGCGGCGAGCCTGTTTTACGGCAGGTCGTCAGCTGCGATTGCGCTGGGGCGGCAGGTGCGCGATGCGGACCTGCCGGAGATATTTGTGCTGCCGTCGCCGTCGGGCGCTGCCTCGGGGCATTGGACGATCGAGCCGTGGCGGGCACTGGCGGTGTGGATTGCGGCAGAGGGGGATGAACGATAGCGCTCCAAACTCAGCGGTCGTCCCGGCGAAGGCCGGGACCCATAACCACAGGCAGGAGTTTGGCGAAGACTCGTCGGTCGGTACGTCTACCGGCCGCACCCGTTAGATCACGCGGTATGGGTCCCGGCCTTCGCCGGGACGACACCGTTTGTTTGGTTACGCCGAACAACTCATCTCGCAGCTTCGTAGGGTGGGTTAGCTGTGCGGCTGCGCGAAGCGCGGGCCGCGCGGCGTAACCCACCGCTTCGGCCGCCGCGGAAGCGCAAGCGGTGGGTTACGCCTTGCGCAGTTCCGTGTTGATGGACCACGCTTGTGAGCGGCTAACCCACCCTACGCACTGCGTGGGTGGATGAACGATAGCACTCCACACACAGCGGTCGTCCCGGCGAAGGCCGGGACCCATAACCACAGGCAGGAGTTTGGCGAAGACTCGTCGTTCGGTACGCTTACCGGCCTCACCCGTTAGATCACGCGGTATGGGTCCCGGCCTTCGCCGGGACGACACCGTTTGTTTGGCTACGCCGAACAACTCATCTCGCTGCTTCGTAGGGTGGGTTAGCTGCGCGAAGCGCGGCCGCGCGGCGTAACCCACCGCTTCGGTCGCCGCGGAAGCGCAAGCGGTGGGTTACGCCTTGCGCAGTTCCGTGTTGATGGACCACGCTTGCGAGCGGCTAACCCACCCTACGCACCGCCACCGCCGCCCAACGCCGCCACTTCCCGCGCGAGATTGGCGCGGGCTTGCCGGTCATACGCCGCGGCGAAATCCGGATCGGGAAAGATCACCTCGCGGGCCGCGAAGCGGCGCAGCACCCGGGCGCGGCCGATGCGATAATCGTGCTCGCTGACATGGCCGAACTCGCGGCGGATCGCGGCGGCATACGCGTCGTAGCGCGCGGGATCAGCGCCGAGAATGCTGAGGTCGATCGAAATCAGGATCGCCCCCAAGCGATCGCCGGCATCCACATCGTGTGTCTTCGTCAGGCGGATCAGGCGGCCGACCACCTGACGAAGCTCGGCGCGAACGTGCTGCTCGGCGAGCTCCGCGCTGCGCTCCTCGTTGTCGGACCGGGTCGGATCGTAAACGACATCGTGCCACCAGATCGCCTCCGTCAGCGTCTCGCGCTCGGCTGCCGAAAGACCCTCGACCCGCGCGAGCGCGGCCAGGCAATCCTCGATATGCGCGAGATTATGATAGTGGCGGCCAGGCGCCGCATACGCGTCAGCCAGTTGGTCGCGCTTCATCAAGGCATCACTCCTCGAACGTCGCGTTGTCGATCTTGTCAGTATTGATGGCCATCGCGATCTCCCCCGAGCGATGTTTGGTCCATCCTACGGCACATGAGGCAATCCGCAACGCTCTCCAAGGACACAACTCTCGTAGGGTGGGCAAAGGCGCCCTTGCGCCGTGCCCACGACCTCTCCATGAGTTCGACAGAACGTGGGCACGTCGCGCCAAGACGCGCGCCTTTGCCCACCCTACGAGAGCGTGCCTAGAGATCGAAATTGGTCGGCATCATCACCACGTCGCGGATGGTCATGCCGCGCGGGCGGGTCAGCATGAACATCACGATTTCGGCGACTTCGCTGGCTTCCAGCAGGCTGCCGGAATCCCTGGCCTCCTGCAGCTTCTCAGGCGGCCAGTCCGCGAGCAGCGCGGTGACGACGGGGCCGGGCGAGATCGAGCCGACGCGGATGCCGTGCTTGAAGACCTGGCGCCGCACCGTCTGGACGAAGCAGTTGATCGCCCATTTCGACGAGGCATAGACCGGCTCCCATGGCGTCGGAAAATGCGCCGCCAGCGAGCTGGTGACGATGATGTCGCCGCTGCGGCGCGCGATCATGTGCGGCAGCACGTCGTGCACGTTCTTCATCACGACGTTGACGTTCAGGTTCAGCATCCGGTCGATCGCAATGGTGTCCGCATCGACCAGATCGCCGCCGACATAGCTGCCTGCGTTGGCGTGGAAGATGTCAAGCTGCCCTGCCTGCTCCAGCACGCGCGGCAGCAGCGCCGCGCAGTCTTTGGGGTCGAGCAGGTCCACGACCAGCGGGATCACGGCATCGCCGTGCTTGTTGCGAAGCGTGTTGAGCGCAGCCTCGTCACGATCGACCATCACCACGCGCGCGCCCGCGGCCAGCATCGCTTCCGAGCTCGCCAGCCCGATGCCCGACGCCGCGCCCGTCACCGCCGCAACCTTGCCTTCCAACGCTCTTGCCATGAGATCACCATTCTGCTGGGAGCGGCAGTATAGCGATGCGAGGCGCGCTCGCGAAGCAGATCGCCGGCCTCGTAGGGTGGGCAAAGGCGCAAAGCGCCGTGCCCACGGTCTCTCTCCGAATCCGGCAGAACGTGGGCACGGCGCGCGAAGAGCGCGCCTTTGCCCACCCTACATCCCATCATCCTCACCCCGCATACGCCTTGTCCAACTCCGCAATTACGAGCTTCCGCATCCCCATCATCGCCTGCATGACGCGGTTCGCCCTGGTGCGATCAGGATCGCTGAGATAGCGGCCGAGCGCGGACGGGATCACCTGCCAGGACAGGCCGAACCTGTCCTTGAGCCAGCCGCAGCGGGATTCCTCGCCGCCGTCGGCGGTGAGCGCTTGCCAAAAGTAATCCACCTCCTCCTGCGTCTCGACGCTGATGAAGAACGACACCGCCTCGTTGAAGCGGTATTGCGGCCCGCCATTGAGCGCGTGGAAGCGTTGCCCTTCGAGCTCGAACACCGCCATGAAGTCGCTGACGGTCTCGACCTCAGCGTTGGGGAATACGGATTTGTAGAAGGCGACGGCATCAGGAACATTGTTGTCGAACCAGAGAAACGGCGTGATGGAGGTCATGTCAGGATATCCTTTGCCTTGGACCAGGCGCGCCCACGCACGCCGTCGCACGAAGGACGAAGGCGGGGGCGATAATCCGACAGGCGGAATGGCATTTTTTGATCCGGAGAGCGGCCTCCGCCAAACGGATGATGCCGGGGTATCCTCCGATCGGCGTCGTGTGCGGACACTTGCCAGGGCGTGACAGCAGCGATACGACTTTGAGTGGAAAAATCGCGTTGGAACAGCCGGGCCTCAACCAGCGCACATGTCGAGGATGCCGCCGCATGAGCGACGATCTCTCCGGTGTCTGGGACGGCACTTACATCCAACCCGGCACGGGGATGGTCACGTTCACGGCGACGCTGGTCGAGGCCGGCGGCGCGCTCTCAGGCTGCGTCACCGAACCGTGCTCCAATCCGCGCTGCCCGGTGCGAACCCACAGCGCCTCGATCACGGGCCATCGCGCCGGCAGCGTGGTGTCCTTCGTCAAGCGCTACGAGCCGCCCGGCTATGGCTTCGACATCGTCCACTATGACGGCATCATGAACGGCGAGGCGACCGAGATCGACGGGCGCTGGCGGCTTCCGGGCACGTCAGGATCGTTCCTGATGATCCGCTCCGGCAAGCGCGCAGAGGCCGCCACCACCGACAAACGAGCCACGACGCCCGCCCGCGAGTAAAGGGAGCCATCATGCTGACGCTCTATTCCTATCCGGAGCTGTTCGGCGTCGCCGACAACAACGGCTATGGGCTCAAGGTCTACGCGTTCCTGAAGCTGTCAGGCGTTCCGTTCGTGCATGAGCATATCTTCGATGCCTCGGCCGCACCACGCGGGCAGCTGCCTTATATCGTCGACGACGGCGACACCATCGGCGACAGCGAGACCATCATCGCGCATGCGATCGCAAAATATCATCTGACCATCGATGCCGGACTGTCGCCGGCACAGCGCCGCACCCATCATTTCGTCACGCGCATGCTCGATGATCTCTACTGGGTGATGTCCTATTCGCGCTGGAAGGACGAGCGCTATTATCCCGCGTTTCGCGACGGCTTCATCGCGCAACATCAGCAGATCGATGCTGCCGGCTTCGAGAAGGCGAAAGCCTACAACGCGCAGCGCTACCACTACCAGGGCATCGGCCGCTACACGCCGGAGCAGGCCTACGCGCGGGGGCTGGCCGATTTGCAGGTGCTGGCCGAGATCGTGCCCGCAAATGGCTTCGTCGATGGCGAGCGCCCCACCAGCTGCGATGCCGGCATCTACGGCTTCATCGCGAATATCTATTACTTTCCGATCCCGACGCCGCTGAAGGCCTTCGTCGATGCGCATGGCAATCTCGTCGCGCATTGCGAGCGGGTGCATGCGATGGTGAGCGGGTAGCCACGTCCGGGATCTCGTAGGGTGGGTTAGTCCTGCGGATGCGCGAAGCGCAGGCCGCGGGGCGTAACCCACCATTTCTGTCACTGCGGAAACCAAAGAGGTGGGTTACGCATCGCGACCGCGCTTCGCGCCGTCGCGACGCCAACCCACCCTAGGGCACCGTGCCCTACTGCATCGTAATCGCAAGGCCGGATAGATCGGCATTCGCCATCAGGCCGGTCTGGGTGCCCGACAGCTCCAGCACCGCGCCCTTCTGGTTGGTGAGCACGATGGCGCGGGCGCCACGGCCGACGGCAAGGCCTGCCCCGGCAGCGCCGTAGACGCCGGCGACGTCGGACGGCCTGACGATGTTGGAGACGCGACCGCGCAGCACGGTCTTGGAGCCGCCGAAGACGAGGCCGTAATCGAGCCCGCCGGTCGAGAGTCCATAGGAGCGGCCGTGGAAGTTCAAAACGCCCGAACCGCCGGAGCCGCCGATGAACCAGCCCGCCTTGTAGATCGTCAGCACCACGGTGCCGCCGTCGGCCTGCGCCGCGGTCGAAAGGCCGGCAAAAGCGGCCATGGCGATGAGCGCGGCACGCAAGGTGGAAGCAATCTTCATGAGGCGTCTCCGGGGGCTATTTTTCTCGGGAGGAAAAGCGAATCAGACGCAGCAATCTATCCGATCGATCGCGGCGGCAACATGATGGGGTGTGGCCCATGAGGCGCGAGGTGGGTACCCACACACTCAACTGTCATCGCCCGGCTCGACCGGGCGAACCAGTATTCCAGAGGCCAGCGTTGAAAAGCTCGCTCTCACCACATCCGCCACGGCGTACTGGATGCCCCGGACGAGCCGGGGCATGACAGCCGAGTTCTTGGCGCTACAGGGCCCTCATGCCCGCATTCCCCCATCATGCCATTCTGCCACTGTTTTGCCCGACGGGTCAATGCGCATTTCTTCCTTCCCGAATTTGCGGTTTTGCCGATCATTTCTACTGTGCATGGGGTTGTTTTCGCGTTTTGTGTTGGAGCAGGCCGCGCATCCCGCTACGCTTCGCCCAACTTACCCGCACCCTCCGAGGCCCCCATGCCGATCCAGCATTTCGCGCCCCCGCCGCACGTCAAGGCGCCGCCGCTCTCTTTCGCGACCCGTGTCGGCGACCTCTTGTTCGTGTCAGGCATTCCCGGCTTCGATGCCCATGGCGCGCTGCCTGACGGCTTCGAGGCGCAGTTCGCCAACGTCGTCGTCAACATCAAGCGCGTGCTGGACGAGGCCGGTGCCACGACGCGCGACCTCGTCAAGGTCAATGTGCTCCTGACCCGCCCCACTGATGTTGCCGCGATGAATGCGCTCTATGCCGGCGCGTTCGGCCCGCCGCCATTCCCTGCACGCACCACCTGCGTGGTGCAGGCGCTGCCCGATCCCAAAATGCTGATCGAGATCGAGGCGGTGGCGTCGCTGGCGAAGTGAGCGTGTGTGTCCTGCAGGGCACGCAGCCAAACCAAGTGGTCGCGCCGGTCTGACATGTCCGTGAAAGCCGGCTCCCCGGCTTGCAAAGCAGCTGTTTTTACCGCACGAATTTTCGGTTCACCCGTCCAGACTGAGGAGATTTTCCATGCGTCGCGTTTTCGCCCTTTGTGCCGTTGCCGGCATCGCCAGCTCCGTCTTTGCCGCGCCCGCCTCCGCAAAGGTCGGCTATTACGTGATCCGCTGGGACAACACGGGCATCTGCCAGGTCTGGAACGAGGACCTGCACTACAAGCCGCTGCAGTGGGGCGTCTCGACCTACAAGGTCGTCAGCAAGCCGCTCCCGACCTTCGCCCAGGCTTCCGACCTCCAGATCAAGATGCGTGGCGAGCGCCGCTGTACGCTCTGAGCCATCAGGCGGGTCCTGATATCGAGGGCGGGTTGCGCATGCAGCCCGCCCTTTCCTTTTGGCGGCTTTGAACCTGATCAGCACACGGAACTACTCACCTCTTGTCCGGGGCGCAGGCTGAGGAAGCGCTCCGCACTCCTCCCCGTCATTGTCGGGAGGCGCATCACATCTTTCAATTGAGGAGCTGATCCATGCGTCGTCGTATTTCCATGCTCTGCGCTGCCGCCGGTCTTGCCGCAGCCGCTTTCGTCGCTGCGAGCCCCGCCGAAGCCGGCTATCATTTGATCCGCTGGCAGGACAGCGGCTTCTGCCAGATCTGGGACGAGAGCATTCCGACCACGCCGTGGCCCGCCGGCTATCATCGCGCCAGCACGACCGTTCCGACCTTCGTCGACGCACTGGCGATAAAGGACAGCGCGCTCAAGGCCGGTCACTGCCGCTGGTAAGTCTTCGATCGGCGGACGACAGGGCCGGGCAAGGATGCGACGCTAGCATCCTTGCCCGGTGGTTTTTTTGCCTCCCGAACAGGAGCAGCTCGATGCGCGCACCGACCACGACGCTGGCGGCCCTCGCCGCTTCGCTCCTGCTTGCCGCTGCAGTGCAGGCGCAAGCCCCGCAATCCTTCCGCGTCATCTCGCCGATCTTCGGCCAGCTCGTCGCCTTCGCGATGCCGTCGCATTTCGCTGCGGTGTTCGAGAACACCAGGGGCGGCCACTACATCCGCGAAGCCGTGCTGAAGGGCGAGACGCCCGAGCGCTGGACGCAGATGATCACGGTGACAGGCGAAAAGGGCATGACGCTGACGCCAGGGAGCTCGCCGGAGATGTTCGCGGGCACCATCGCCGGCGGCTTCAAATCGGCCTGCCCCGACAGCTTTGCGGCGCGGCCCCTGGGCGAGACCAGGTTCGGCCGCTTCGAGGGCTTTGTCGCGGTGATCGGCTGCGGCCGCATCGACAGCGGCCCGACGCGGCACAGCGAGACCACACTGCTGATCACGCTGAAGGGCACGAGCGACTATTACACAATCCAATGGGCCGAGCGCGGCCCGGAAAGCGACGAGCCGCCGGTCAACGACGTCAGCTGGCAAGCGCGCCTGCGCGACCTCAGTCCGATTGATCTCTGCCCGATCATGCCGGGCGAAGCCGCGCCCTATCCGAGCTGCGTCAACAAGAGCTGAGCGCTCTCAGGCGTCCTTGTGCGCGCCCGGATGAATCAAAACGTCGCGCGCGGCCGCGAGGTCGATGAAGGCCTGCGCGCTGCCGCCCTGGTCGGGATGCATGCCCTTGGCGGCGCGGCGATAGGCCTGGTTGATATCCTCGCAAGTGAGCTGCACCGCGAGTGGCAGGCCAAGCATCTTGCGGGCCCGATCCTCGCTGGACAGTTTCTTTGGCGCCGCGTTGCGACGGCCAAAGCGCGGCGCAGTCAGATCATGGACGACGTCGAGGATCACGCCGATGCGGCGGCGCGCGGCCAGCGTCACTCCGTGATCGTCATTGTCCGCGGCCTGGCGCAGCACGGGCAGCGCTTGCTCGGCCGCCTGGCGCAGCGTGGCGTCAGGGCTCATCCTGATGATCTCGGCCACCAGCCGGCCAGCCTCGGCCCAATCCGCCGTGTCCGACGCCCGCAGGCGCTCGAGCGCCAGTTTCCAGGATTCAAGTCGTTCCATCATGCGCGCAACGTTTAGCAACGCGGACGAGTATGCCTAGGCCGCCGTTTCCGCCGCCTTAATTTCGGGTTAGCCTTTCATGAAACTTAGAAACGAATCCGGGAGAAAATTGCCATGGCATTGCTCGCAAACCACATCGCTGTCGTCACGGGCGCCGGATCCGGCATCGGCCGGGCGATTGCCGCCGGCTATGCCCGCGAAGGCGCGCAAGTGGTGCTGCTCGACGTCAACGCCGCCACGGCCGCGGAGGCCGCCGAGGAGATCCGCAAGGCCGGCGGCAAGGCTACGAGCTTCGCGCTCGACGTGACCAGGCGTGACGACTGTTTCGCACTGGCCAAGCAGGTCGCCGATAAGGTCGGTCAGGTCTCGATCCTCGTCAACAATGCCGGCATCACCCGCCGCAATGCCTTTACCGCCGAGACCGAGGCGGTGGCAAAGGACTGGAACGACATCATCTCGCTCAACCTCAACGGCGTTTTCAACACGACGCAGGCGTTCCTCAGCGCCCTGCGCGCAACCAAGGGGCGTATCGTCAATATCGCCTCGATCCAGTCCTTCGTGCATCTGCGGACGCCGAGTTCGGCGGCCTACACCACTTCGAAGCATGGCGTGCTCGGCTTCACCAAGGCGCTCGCGGTCGAGCTCGGCAAGGAGGGCGTGCGCGTCAACGCGATCGGGCCGGGCTTCATCGAGACCAACCTCAACGCCCATGTGCGCGCCACCAATCCGGCATTGGTGCAGGCCTTCGTCGACCACACCCCGCTCGCGCGCACCGGCAAGCCCGAGGACATCGTCGGTCCCGCGATCTTCCTCGCGTCAGACCTGTCGTCCTTCGTCACAGGATCGATCGTGATGGTGGACGGCGGATATCGCACAGTGTGAGCCGCAAGAGATCGGTCCGCATCGCTATGCATCTCGTGCCAATCGCGGCAACGCTGCGGCATTCCCAAGGTCAATTCATAGCGATCGCCTGGAATTAACCTTTCATTAACCAAAGCCGCCCACCGTAGATCTACGGATTAGGAGTCGTTGTTCTCGATCCGCTTCCAACGATGGAAGCGGGCGTTGATCGGGGGAGTGTATTGATGACCACTGTTCATGTCGCGGCGCCCGAGCAGGGCACGCAATTGCTTGCACCCAATGAGATCGTCCCACTGTTGATCGGCGCGACCGTCGGCGAGGTCGAACGCGAGCTGGTACTGCAGACGCTCGCGCGCTGCGACGGCAACCGCACGCGTGCCTCGCGCGTGCTCGGCCTGTCGGTGCGCACGCTGCGCAACAAGATCAGGATCTATGCGGCCTCCGGCATCGAGGTGCCGGCCTATCACGACTAGCGCGTGACGGGGCCGAAGAGCGTCCGGTAACAGCTTCGTGCCGACAAGCAGTGACGTCGTGATGATCGCGACCCAGGTCGCGGTCGATGCGATTGCGCACAACGCGAAGGCCGTCAGTATCGCCCATGACGGCTGCGGCTCCTCGGCGTAGCCAACCGGGACGACGTCGGGGCACGATGCCGTCTTGCAGCGCCGATTGATGTTGATCAAGCCCGCCACGACGCGCGGGCGGAATTGCTGCTGCCGTCAAACGCCGCTAAGTAGCAAGCGTGCCAAGAGGGAGCAGCGGCGTGGCAGACGATCAGGGACGGCCGGGACCGCAGGGTCCGCGCGGACGGCAGGGCGAACCGGGACGGCCGGGGCCGCAGGGTCATCCGGGCAAGCGCGGCCCGGACGGCGCGCGCGGCAAGCCGGGACCACAAGGCAAGCCTGGACCGACCGGAAAGGCTGGACCTCAGGGCAAGCCTGGCTTGCCAGGCAAGCCAGGCGAGGTCGGTCCGCGGGGTGCCGCAGGACCCCAGGGCCCCGCAGGACCCCAGGGCCCCGCAGGATCTCAGGGCCCCGCAGGACTTCAGGGCCCAGTCGGTCCGCAGGGCCCGCGCGGCGAGCCGGGCCCGCCCGGCCAGTTGCCATCGATCGAGCAAGTGCTGCCGTGGCTCGATCAGCTGTTCGACGCCTGGGACGAGCGCCGCCGCCAGCGCGAGCAGGAAGCCGCCGAGCGCACCGCCCTCGAAGCTGCAGTGCACGAGGTTGAAGATGCGTCCTCGGATAACGATAGCGACGAGGACGAAGGCGACGAGCCCAAGAAAAAGAAGAAAAAGAAGAAGCACGGCCAGAAGGGCTAAAGCATGATCCGGAAAAATGCGAAGCGGTTTTCCGAAAGATCATGCTCAAACCACGAGCTGAAGCGCGATGATCATCGCGCTTTGCGCCGTTACTTCGCCTGGTTGTCACGTCGCGGCACCATGCCCATGCGCTCGAACTGCCAGCGCATGGCGCGGTACCAGAGATAGCCGACAGCCGCGCCGCAAACCGCCAGGATCACCACGTTCGCGCTCGAGAACGAGCCGCTCCACCACATCATCCACGCTGTCCACAACAGCGTGAATATGATGGCACCTGCTTTCAGCGGAAGAAGGGGACGGCTCATGGTTCCTGCTCCGGGTTGTCAGAACCCCGGCAGACATCATCGCGCGTCACGGCCAACGCCACCGTGAGGCAGGTCACGGTGGGACTTTGTGTAACGTCTAGCCGAAGCGCAGACGCGAACGCTCCTTCGCCTTCTCCGCCTCGACCTCTCGGTCGCGCGCCGGCGCGTGGGTATGCAGCGAGGTCAGTAGTTTTCGCGCAGCCTCTGAAACCTCCGCCACCGCCCGGTCGAAGGCCGCCTCATTGGCCTGTGAGGGCTTGTTGAAGCCGGAGAGCTTTCGCACAAACTGAAGCGCGCTGGCATGGATCTCCTCCTCCGTCGCCGGCGGCTCAAAATTGAACAGGGTCTTGATGTTGCGACACATGCAGTCTCTCCCGGTGATGTCCTCATAAGACGGTCGGCGAAGCCGAAATCCTACATCCGTCCGGACACTTCTGCTAAGGTCCACGCCAACGCGGCCGCCAGAGATGAGCCGCATGGGGAGAGAAACGTGAAAGCTTCTTGCGCAGCACTGTCGGCCGTCCTGCTGTCGATTTCGGCATCGGCATTCGCGGCAGACTACCCGGCACCGAAACAGGGCGACTGGATCGCCAGGGACTTCAAGTTCCATACCGGCGAGGTCATGCCGGAACTGAGGCTGCATTACGCCACGATCGGTGAACCGACCGGACAGCCGGTGCTGGTGCTGCACGGCACCGGGGGCTCTGGCGCGAGCATGCTGACGCCCGCCTTCGCCGGCGAATTGTTCGGAGCCGGCCAGCCGCTCGATGCGTCCAAATATTACATCATCCTTCCAGATGCGATCGGCCACGGCAAATCGTCGAAGCCCTCCGATGGCATGAAGACGAGCTTCCCGAAATACAATTACAACGACATGGTCGAGGCGCAGCATCGCCTCGTGACTGAAGGCCTTGGCGTCAAGCACCTGCGGCTCGTGATCGGCAATTCCATGGGCGGCATGCAGACATGGCTGTGGGGCGAGAAATATCCGAAGGACATGGACGCGCTGGTGCCGATGGCCTCACAGCCGACCGAGATGGCGTCACGCAACTGGATGCTGCGGCGGATCATGCTCGACACCATCAGGAGCGATCCCGACTACAACGGCGGCAACTATACCGGCCAGCCACGGATGATGAAGTATGCGATCACCGCCTATGGCATCGCCAGCATCGGTGGCACGCTCGCCTACCAGCAACAGGCGCCGACCGCGGCAAAGGCCGACGCGATCGTTGACGAGCGGCTGGCGACGCCGATTACCGCTGACGCGAACGATTACGTTTATCAATGGGAGTCCTCGCATGACTACAAAGCCGCCGAGAAGCTCGAGGCGATCGAGGCCTCGCTGCTGCTGATCAATTCCGCCGACGACGAGCGCAACCCGCCCGAGACCGGGATCACGGATGCCGCGATGAAGCGGGTCAAGAACGGCAAGCTGTACCTCATCCCCGCGAGCACCGAGACGCGTGGCCACGGCACCACCAGCAACGCAAAATTCTACAGCGAACAGGTCCGGCAACTGCTGCAAACCGCACCGCAGCGCACGATGTAGACATCTTCCAGCGACCTCAATATCGCAACGCATCATGTGCGGCGCCCCCGCGCCGCATATTATTTGAGCATGCAATGAGCGGACGGCTCGGGCTTAATCGCGTCAGCGATACGAATCGACAACGCGATGAGGAGGATTTGCATGCACAGGCTTGCGCTGTGCGTTTGGCTCGCCGCGATGACGGGCACCGCGCTCGCGTTCGACAATGGCCAGTACGATAGCGTTCCACCCGACATCCGTGCGTGGTTCAAGAGCGTAATCGCGCCGAACGGCGTACCCTGCTGCGACATCTCCGATGGCCACCGCACGGACTACGACGTGCGCAAAGGTGCGTACTGGGTGCCGATCGAGGGACAGTGGATGGAGGTGCCTGAGCGCGCCATCATCCGCGATCGCGGCAATCCGGTCGGTCAAGCCGTGGTGTGGTACGTCCACCACCGCGGCGCAATCATCATCAGCTGCTTCGTGCCTGCCGACGCCGTCTGACGTCTCAAGGGGAATTCATTGGCGGACGTAGCCCGATCGGGTAGTTTGACGCCGAGCTCATCCGGAGGCACGCCGTTGACTGACCTTTGCGCCGAAGACCTCGCCACCATCTATGCGAAGCCAACCCCGCGCGTGATCGCCAAGGCGCGTCCCGCGATCGATGCGCATGCGAGGAAGTTCATCGAGATGTCGCCGTTCTGCGTGCTCGCGACATCGGGCACCGATGGAAGCGTCGATGCCTCACCGCGCGGTGGCGGCGTCGGCTTTGTCCATGTCGCCGGCCCAAACCAGTTGCTGATGCCCGACCGCGCCGGCAATAACCGCATCGACAGTTTTCGCAATGTCGTCGAAGGCTCGGGGTTCGTGCATTTGCTGTTCTTCGTCCCTGGGATTGACGAAACGCTGCGCGTTGGCGGGCGCGGAACACTCTCGGCCGATCCGGATCTGCTCGCCGCGATGGTGGAGTTCGGCAAGCCGCCGCGCGCGGTGCTGAGCGTCGCCGTCAACGAAGTCTACTTCCACTGCGGCAAGGCTCTGATGCGCTCCAAGCTGTGGTCGACGGAGAAGGTGCCGCGCTCAGTGATGCCCAGCATCAGCCAGGTCATCCACGATCAGACCAGCCTCGGCGAGCCCGAAAGCCAGGAGATCGTGGAGGAGCGCTACAAGGCGCAGCTGTAACGGGATGTTCGCGGCTCAAACAGACCGTCATGCCCGGGCTCGTGCCGGGCATCCGCATTCTTCGTCCCGCGTCGCAAGACGTGGATGGCCGGGTCAAGCCCGGCCATGACGAAACGAGAGAGCGAGGCTCAGTGCCCCTCGCCCTCGAGCCCGCCGACGTGCTTCTGGGTGTAGAGCTCGAGGCCGATGCGGCCGATCAAGTCGAGCTGGGTTTCGAGGAAGTCGATGTGGTGCTCCTCGTCGCTCATCAGCTTCTCGAACAGGTCGCGCGTGACGTAGTCCTTGACGCCGTGGCAGTAAGTCGCCGCTTCCTGGTAGAGCGCACGCGCGCTCATCTCGGCGGCAAGATCGCACTCGATGATCTCCTTGACGTTCTGGCCGATGCGGAGCGGATCCAGCACCTGCATGTTCGGGAAGCCGTCGAAGAACAGGATGCGCGCAGTGAGCTTGTCAGCGTGCTCCATCTCCTCGATGGACTCCTTGCGCCAGACCTTGGCCATGTCGAGAAGGCCCCAATTGTCGAGGAAGCGGTAGTGCAGCCAGTACTGGTTGATCGCAGTCAGTTCGTGACGCAGCGCCTTGTTGAGATAGTCGATAACTTTTGCGTCGCCTTGCATGGTCCACTCCAGCTCCTGCAGTCCAAATCGGTTCCATCCGATTTAGAACGCTTCTAAATGAGTTTAAATACAAGGGCAACTGACTGCCGGGACGCAGCCGGGGAAAAGCTCAGCCGGCGTCGCGGAAATTTTCAGCAGGCCGCGAGGGCGAACTGGGCGGGTTCGGCGAACTCGTCGTTCGCAGCCACCGTGTGGCTGTGCGGGCAACCGGCGCAGCAGGACTGCGCACACGGGCCGAGCGCTTCGTCGATGATCGTCTTGATCGTTCGGGCGCAGCGACCGCATTCGGCGCTACAGCCGAGGCATCCATAGACCTGCTTGGCATGGCGCACAGCATCGTCGGACTCGGCGACGGCGGCGCGGATATCGTCATCGCTCAGCACGTTACAGGAACAAACGATCATGGAAGCGATAGGCCCCTTCGGTGATGCACCATCATCGATATTTAAGGGGCCGGCCGGACGCAAAAGGAAAAACCGGTATTTCAAGCTATTCCAAACTGGCCCGGATAAAGCCTAGAACGGCTCTAAATTAGCGAGTTGCGCTGGATCAAAAGGATGCCGGACCGGGCTTAATCGCTGCTCCCGCCGCCTCCACCATCACCACCGCCGCCACAATCTCCACCGCTGCCGCCACTATCACTGGCGGAGCAGCTGCCGCTGTCGGTCGAGCTTCCGGAACTGTCGCTGGGGAACCAGCTTCCTAACGAGAAGCCGTCATTCGTCGTATCCGAATAGCTGTCGGCGCCGCCATCGCCGCTTGCTCTGGTACGCGTCCGAGGGGCGCGGTTCTGCAGGTGGGTCATCAGGGCATAACCCACCACGCCAACGGCGCCGAAGGCGATCAGGGCATTGGTCAGGGCATTCATCGTCGTCTCCTGGAAGCCTCTGTCTCAACCATTGGTCGCACCCGCCCATTGCGCCGTTCATTGATCATTCAAGCGAAATATGGAACTTTGGCCGCAAGAGTTATGCGTTCCTGTGAAAGGTCGAGCCGATGAAGAAGACGCTATTGGCAATCGCTGCCGCCGCCACCCTGGTCCTGACCACGGGAGCGCCTGCCCACGCGCAGCGAGGTGTCGCAGCAGGCGTCGCCGCCGGCATCATCGGTGGTGCCATCGTCGGTGGCGCGCTGGCGTCTCCGTATTATTACGGACCCGGCCCCGGTTACGCCTATGGCCCAGGCTACGGCTACTATCCGCCCCGCTATTACGCGCCGGGTCCCGGCTACGTGGCCGACGACTATTACGGCGATGGTTGCGTCTGGCAGAAGCAGCGCTTCTGGGACGGCTACGCCTGGCGCGTTCGCCGCGTCCGAGTCTGTGGCTGAGGCGCGTTAGACCGGATCGCTGGAGCCGTTCTCGTTGGGCCGGTTCACTACGGATGCGCCGTTCATCTCAAAGCCTGAAAAAGACCGCTTTTTCTCGTCACAGCTCCGTGTGCGTTTACCGTGGATTGACCAATTGCGCGCTTTCTAGCTGCAAGGCCAATTCCATTAGAGTGTGCGTGAACCTTTGAACCCTGGACGCTCCTAACAAGGGACGTCCTTCTCCCAGGAGAGCCAAGAGCATGAAGAAGACTATTGTTGCCGCCCTCACGGTTGCGACGATCGCCGGTTCGCTGGTGACCGCCACTCCGTCCGCCAAAGCCGGTGACAACATCGGCGCCGGCATCGCGGCCGGCCTGATCGGCGGCGCCATTGTCGGCGGCGCGATCGCATCGAGCCGTCCGGCCTATGGTGGCCCGGTTTACGTCGCCGAGCCCGCTCCGCCCCCGCCGCCCTGCTACTGGCAGCGGCAGCGCTATTGGGACGGTTACGGCTGGGTCATTCGCCCGGTTCGCGTCTGCTACTGATCCGATCGCACGGCGCTGACCAGGCGCTGCGATCGAAGCCCGGCCGAGACCATCGGCCGGGCTTTTTCTTTGGGAAGGCCGCTAGCGCGCGGCCTGGATCGAGCGCAGCACCTCTTCGCTCGGCCAGCAATCAACCTTGAGCGCCGCCGATTTCTGATAAGCGCCGAGCGCGGCGCGCGTCTGCATGCCGGCCTTGCCGTCGATCTTGTCCTTGTACAATCCGATGCGGGTGAGCCCGCGCTGCATCGCCTCCACATCCTTCGTACGCAGCTGCTTCGATGCCGACCATGGCGTCGCAAACGGCAGCGGGCTGGTCATGCGGTCGCTGAGATGACCGACGAACAGCACGTAAAGGTCGGAAAAATTGTATTCCTTGATGACGTAGTAATTCTTCGTGGTCAGGAATGCCGGACCATAGATGCCCTCCGGCTGAAGCAGCGAGGCCGGCTGAGCCTGCTCTGCGGCACTCAGCTTCTGCCCGCGCACCGGCACGAAGCCTTCACGCAACCACTGACCGATCGGCTTGGTCACCTCAGGCACGCCAATGGTGCAGTCGACCTTGGCAGGTGCCTGCACTTCATAGGCCCAGCGCACGCCACTCTGCCATCCCTTGTTGACGAGCTGCTGCGCAGCCGAGGCGAGCGCATCCGGCACCGAGTGCCAAATGTCGATGCGACCATCGCCGTCGAAATCGACGCCATGCTTGTAATATTCGGACGGCAGGAATTGCGTGAGCCCTGTGGCACCCGCCCATGATGAGGTCATGTCCTTGCGCGTCACCACGCCCTCGCCGAGGATCTTCAGCGCGAGGATGAACTCGTTGCGATAGGTGTCCTTGCGCCGGCCGACATAGGCCTGCGTTGCCAGCACGCGGACGAGATCGTAGGGCAGTTTATAGCGACCATAGTCGGTTTCACGTCCCCAGATCGCGAGCATGACGGTCGCAGGGACGCCGGAGCTCTTCTCGATCTTCGTCAGCGCGACATTGTATTTTTGCAGCAGCCGCTGTCCCTCGCCCGCGAGATTCGCAATCGAGGCTTCCCGGACGTAATCGGCCGGCACCTGCACGAACTCGGCCTGCGACGGCGCACCGGTCGCGGGCCGCCCCGGCAGAATCAGATCGGGCAGCTTGTAGTCAGGCTCAAGCCCGCGCGTCTCTCGGTCGAACGTCGCGCGCGAGACGCCGGCCTCTTGCGCTTCCGGCCAGAGCGAGGCGATGAACTGCGTAAAGGCAGCATCGGCAGCATGGGCGGACGGCCATCCGCCGGCGATGATGATCGCCGCAGCGATGAGCGCCCGCCGCATCATCACACCATCACCGCGTCAGCTTCTTGTACTTCACGCGGTGCGGGATGATGCTGTCCTGGCCGAGGCGGCGCATCTTGTCCTTCTCGTAATCCTGGAAGTTGCCTTCGAACCATTCGACATGGCTGTCGCCTTCGAAGGCCAGGATGTGGGTCGCGATGCGGTCGAGGAACCAGCGATCGTGGCTGATGATGACGGCGCAGCCGGCGAAATCCTCCAGCGCCTCTTCGAGCGCGCGGAGCGTGTCGACGTCGAGGTCGTTGGTCGGTTCGTCGAGCAGCAG
This sequence comes from Bradyrhizobium sp. CCBAU 45384, assembly GCF_028128665.1. Lineage (NCBI taxonomy): Bacteria > Pseudomonadati > Pseudomonadota > Alphaproteobacteria > Hyphomicrobiales > Nitrobacteraceae > Bradyrhizobium > Bradyrhizobium sp. CCBAU 45384. The sequence goes on along the minus strand of NZ_LBIZ01000118.1, from coordinate 166,191 downwards.
CACGTTGGCGCCGGACTTCAGCATCTTTGCCAGATGCACGCGGTTGCGTTCACCGCCGGAGAGTGCGCCGACCTTTTTCTGTTGGTCAGCGCCCTTGAAGTTGAACGACGAGCAATAGCCGCGCGAGTTCACTTCCTTCTTGCCGAGCAGGATCAGCTCGTTGCCGCCGGAGATTTCCTCCCACACGGTCTTCTTGCCGTCGAGCGCATCGCGTGACTGGTCGACATAGCCCAGATGCACGGTCTCGCCGATCGTGATCGTGCCCTTGTCGGGCTTGTCCTGCCCCGTGATCATCCTGAACAGCGTGGTCTTGCCGGCGCCGTTGGGACCGATGACACCGACGATGCCGCCGGGCGGCAACTTGAAGGTGAGATCGTCGATCAGGAGCCGATCGCCAAAGCCTTTGCTGAGGCCTTCGAAATCGACCACGTTGGCGCCGAGCCGCTCGGCCACGGGAATGATGATCTGCGCAGTCTGGGTCTGCTTCTCGCTCGCCTGCTTGAGCAGCTCCTCATAGCGCTGATAGCGCGCCTTCGACTTGGCCTGGCGCGCCTTGGGCGAGGACGCGACCCATTCCTGCTCGCGGGCGAGCGTCTTCTGGTGCGCGGCGTCCTCGCGGCCTTCCTGCTCGAGGCGCTTCTGCTTCTGCACCAGCCAGGACGAATAATTGCCCTCGTAGGGGATGCCGCGGCCGCGATCGAGCTCGAGGATCCACCCCGTGACGTTGTCGAGGAAGTAGCGGTCGTGGGTGACGATCAGGATGGCGCCGGGATAGTTGCGAAGATGACCTTCGAGCCACGACACGGATTCGGCGTCGAGATGGTTGGTCGGTTCGTCCAGCAGAAGGAGGTCGGGCTGGTCGAGCAGAAGACGGCACAGCGCGACACGGCGGCGCTCGCCGCCGGAGAGCTTCGTCACGTCGGCATCATCAGGCGGGCAGCGCAGCGCGTCCATGGCCTGGTCGACCTTGCTGTCGAGATCCCAGAGGCCCTGGGCCTCGATCTCGTCCTGCAGCTTGGTCATCTCGTCGGCGGTCTCGTCCGAATAATTGACGGCGAGCTCGTTGTAGCGGTCGAGGATCGCCTTCTGCTTGGCGACGCCCTGCATGACGTTCTCGCGGACGGAAAGCGCGGGATCCAGGTGCGGTTCCTGTTCGAGATAGCCGACGCGGGCGCCCTCGGCGACCCAGGCCTCGCCGGTATATTCCTTGTCGAGGCCCGCCATGATCTTGAGCAAGGTCGACTTACCAGAGCCGTTGACGCCGAGAACGCCGATCTTGGCGTCCGGGTAAAAGCTGAGATGGATGTTGTCGAGCACCTTCCGGGTCGGGTAGCTCTTGGTCAGGCCTTGCATGAAATAGATGAACTGGCGCGCCATCGGTCCCGTGAAACCTTCAATTTGAGGAGATTTGCTAGCCGCCGATGTAGCGATCCCGCCCCCAAAGGGCAATGTTTTCCCTCCGTTCACCACGGATGAATACTGGCCGGACACCATCCGGCCACCGATCCGGACAATTGAAACCATCTTTTAATCAATCAGGCCAAAGCTCGGTTTCGCGCGGCAACAGCGCCACCCGCTCAGAATGAACGGGAGCACAGCGAGGCCCCATCATGGCTCTGATTGAGACCCATTCCCTTCCCGTTCCGGCGGAAGCCGGTCGCGGCAACGCGCTCGTGTCCGAGATCAAGGGTTTCTGGAAGCGCTTCTTCGCCACCGCCTTCAATCCCTACCGGCCCGAACTGCACTATATGCGCGGCCCCGGCCCCGCCTGGCGCGCCAAGCACGGCATGGATGCACCGATCCGGTTGAAGCCGCGCTGAAGCGCCCCGTCCCTGTCGGATTTTTGAAGTCCCAGACTGCTTGCGCGCGGAGCTGAATGCGCGCAACCATGGCCCCGTTCCGACAATGGCGCCCCGCCCGGCGCTGTCACCTCTCGCCGTCAACTCTGGCCTTGGATCGACGCTGATGACGCGGCTGCGCTGTGCAATTCTCGACGACTATTTCAACCTCGCCCTCGAGGTCGCCGATTGGTCGAAACTGTCCGACCGGATCGACACCACCGTGTTCAGCCATCCCTTCACCTCGGAGCAGGCCGCGGCCAGCGCGCTCGCCGATTTCGAGATCATCTGCGCGATGCGCGAGCGGACAGCGTTCCCCAGGAGCCTGTTCGACAAGCTGCCCAAGCTGAAGCTGCTGCTCACGTCAGGCATGCGCAACGCGGCGATCGACATGGAGGCCGCGAAGGCCAGGGGCGTCGTGATCGCCGGCACGCAATATTCGCGCGATCCGACCGCGCCGCTTGCCATGGGCCTGATCCTGGAGCTGACCCGCGGCATCGGCCGCGAGAATGCGCGCATGCATGCCGGCGAGCCCTGGCAGACCTTTGCCGGCGTCGAGATCGAGGGCCTTACGCTCGGCATCGTCGGCCTCGGCAAGCTCGGTAGCAAGATGGCCGGCATCGCCAAGGCGTTCGGCATGAAGGTGATTGCCTGGAGCCCGAACCTCACGCCGGAGAAGTGCGCCGCCGCCGGCGTCGGCTACGCCACCAAGGAGGAGCTGTTCGCCAAGGCCGACATCGTCACCATCCATGTGGTGCTGAGCGAGCGCTCGCGCGGCCTCGTCAGCCGCGAGGATCTTGCGCGAATGAAGCCGACCGCGTTCCTCGTCAACACAGCGCGCGGGCCCATTGTCGATGAGGCCGCGCTGCTGGAGGCCTTGCAGCAGCGCAGGATCGCGGGCGCTGGCCTCGACGTATTCTCGATCGAGCCGCTGCCGGTCGACCATCCCTTCCGCAAGCTCGACAATGTCGTGCTGACGCCGCATCTCGGCTACGCCACCAAGGACGGCTTGCGCATCCATTACGGCCAGATGGTCGAGGCGATCGACGCCTGGACCAAGGGCGGTGAGCTGCCTCGCAAGCTCGCCTGAAATGACGAAGGGCGTGCCGATGGCACGCCCTTTTGCAATCTGAATTCGTGAAGCGCTTTAGCGCACGGTGACCGGGGCGGGCAGCGGCGGCACGACGGTCGGCTGCGTGCCCGGCACGGGGCCTGCCTGGGCGGCCATTGGAGCCGGACCGGGTGCAGGCGCGGCCGATGCGGTCGTCGTACCAGCCGGCGGATTGCCAGGCATCACCACGACGCGGGTGCCGACCTTGGCACGGTCAAACAGGTCCGAGACGTCTTCGTTCAGCATGCCGATACAGCCTGACGAGACGAACTTGCCGATCGTCGAGGGCTGGTTGGTGCCGTGGATGCGGTACACGGTCGAACCGAGATACATCGCGCGGGCGCCCAGCGGATTGCCTTCGCCACCGGCCATGAAGCGCGGCAGATAGGGCTGGCGCTCGATCATTTCCGCCGGCGGATGCCAATCCGGCCACTCGGCCTTGCGGGTGATCTTCTGCACGCCGGTCCAGGTGAAGCCGTCGCGGCCGACGCGGACGCCGTAGCGAATCGCACGGCCATTGCCGAGGACGTAATAGAGGTAGGTGTTCGGGGTATCGACCACGATGGTGCCGGCCGGCTCCTTGGTCTGGAACGCGACCTCCTGGCGGCGCAGGTTCGGCGGCAGTTGCACGGGGGCAGCGTCGGGCTGCTCTTCGGGCGGCAGCGCGGCGACCGACGTCGGCCGGCCATCGGCGCCCTGCTGTGGGACCGCGCCGGTCGCGGCGGGGCCACCGATAGCTTCGGGCGGACGCATGCCATCGCTGGTTGGCGCCTGCCCCGGACGGTCGGCATAGATCACCGCGGGCGGAGCGGCAGGGCGGCCATAACGGGGATCGTCGGGCGACATGACCGGCCCCTGCGGCGGTGCGGCGGAATAGACCGGCGGAGCGCCAGCCGGGCGGCCATAACGCGGGTCATCCGGCGACATCACCGGGCCCTGCGGCGGAGCCGCGGAATAGACCGGCGGGCCGGCGGGACGAGCGTAGCGCGGATCCTCAGCCGGCCCGGGCGGCGGCAGCGAGGCCTGCGGCATTGCGTCGTCGTCGTCCAGCGCGTCGAAATTCGGGGTGCGGTCGCCGGGCCGATACTCGGCCGGAGCGCCATAGCTCGGCGCCTGCTGAACCGGATAGCTCTGGGCCTGTGCAAGCGAAGTTCCCGCCGCAGCGACTGTTGCGGCAGCGCATATCGTCAGAAAATGTTTGATCATCATCGCTCTTGTAAGTCCCCGGGCCCCGTCCGAGCCGATGACGGCCAGATGACCGAAGATAGCGGCACATTCAAGACATAACAGGCTGATTTGTGCCCGATTTAGCGATTTGTGATGCAATCGCACACAGTTGCCCCGTTGCATCACGGGGTGAAAATCGCACCCCGCCGTAGATTGCCGGAGTCATCAGCCCCGATTTTTACGGAACGGGGCGAAGGCGTTGCGATATGGTCGAATCAGCCTGATTCGCCACCGATTTGAGCTCGAATCCCCGCGTGGCGAAGGCGGCAACCAGTACCGTCACCGCGTTCAGATGGCTCATGGGCCCTGGCCACACGCCGCCGGGGCGGAAATTCGCAACCCGTCGATGCTTCCCGGCTTTCGCTTCCTGCTTGCCGCGATCCTGCTGTCTACCTCCATCCTGGTGTTCGGCCTGGGCGCCGCCGCGCTCGTGCGGGCGAGCCACGAGCAGTATGTCAGCAACCCCTCCTGGCGGAACGGCCCGCAGGAGCAGATGTTCGCGCAAGCCTCCGAGCCTGCCCAGCCGGTGCTTGCGGCCCTGCACATCGAGCCCGCCGCGCCGGTCGCCAACGATGCGGCGCCTGCGATGCCCGCGCAGGTCTCGAGCAGCCAGGTCTCGAGCAACCAGGTCTCGAGCAACCAGGTCCCGAGCATCGGACTGCCCGCGGTCGAAACGGGACCCGAGCAGATGGCTGCGGTGACGCTCGACGCCAAGGTCCAGCCTGAGCCCCAGCCTGAGCCTCAGGTCGTCGCCGTTGCGGCGGTGGCAGAGCCGGCTGCGTCCGCCACCGAAGCGCAGGCTCCTGAGCCGGCCAGGAGTGAGGCGGCAGCTTCCGCGCCCACCGACACGCTCACCCCGGCCGACACCACGGCTTCCATCGCCATGACGATTCCGGCCCCGGCCACGAGCGCCACCGACGTGCCGCGCACCGCAACGCCGGCGCTGGCCTCGCGCGTGAGCGACATCGCAGCGGCCAGAGTGGCGGCACTGAACGACCTCGCGCCGCCGGCAGTGCCCAAGGCCAACAGCGCAAAGCAAGACAGCAAGCCGCGTGCATACAAGCCGAAGAAGCGTCACCGCATCGTACGGCGCGCGCCGCCTCAGCAGGTCAACCAGGCGCTCGATCCGTTCGGCCAGCAACGGCAGCTGCAGCAGCTACAACAACAGCAGCAGCTGCAGCAGCTACAACAGCAGCAGCTGCAGCAGCTACAACAGCAGCAGCTACAGCAGCGGCAGCAGCAGATGCTCGCCACGGCGTCCACGCGCCCGCGCCAATAAGGCTTACGCCGGTCCGGTCGCGATGGCCGGGCCGCCCTCCTGGCCCCATTCCGACCACGAGCCGTCATAGAGAGCGGTGTCGGTAATCCCAAGGCGATAGAGCGCGAGCGTCAGCACGCCGGCAGAGACACCGGAGCCGCAGCTCGTGACGATCGGCGCATCGAGCTTGACGCCGGCACCGGTGAAGGCGGCGCGCAAATCCTCGAGTGGCTTCATCACCCCGGTCGCGGCATCGAACAGCTGGCTATAAGGCACATTGCGCGCGCCGGGGATGTGGCCGGAGCGGATGCCCGCGCGCGGCTCGGGAGCGCGGCCCTCGAAACGATCGGCGGCGCGGGCGTCGATCACCTGCTCGGCGCGGCTTTCGAGGTTGGCGATCAGCTGCTGCATGCTGCGCACGCGCTTCGGATCGTAACTGGCCCTGAAGCTTGCAGGCTTCGGCTTGACCTCGCCGCCCTCGACCGCACGTCCCTCGGCGCGCCACTTCTTCAGCCCGCCATTGAGGATGCGGACATTGCTGTGGCCGAAGGCCAGGAACATCCACCACGCGCGGGGCGCGGCGACCCAGCCGCCGGCATCGTAGATCACCACTGTATCGGCGTTGGAAATGCCGAGATTGCCGACGTCGCGGCCGAACTGCTCGGCGCTCGGATACATGTGGGGCAGCGGATTGGAATGATCGGACACCGCGTCGACGTCGAAGAACACAGCACCCGGCAGATGCGCGGCGAGATAATCATCCTTCGGCAGCGGCAGCACGCCCGGCAGCTTGAAGCTGGCGTCGAGCACTTTGACGTTGGAATCATTGATATGGGCGGCGAGCCATTCGGTGGAGACGAGGGGATCGGTCGGCATTGGTGTTTCCTTTGTCATTCCGGGGCGCGCGAAGCGCGAACCCGGAATCCATCGGGCCGCGGAGTTGGTGGATGAATGGATCCCGGGCTCGTGCTGCGCACGCCCCGGAATGACGAGAGCAATTACTTCTTCTTCGGCTCCCAGGCTTCCGTCGGTCCGCCGGCATCGCGCCAGGCGGCAAAGCCGCCGGCGATGTGGGCGACAGGCTTGAGACCCATGTCTTGCGCGGTCTTGGCGGCGAGCGCGGAGCGCAGGCCGCCGGCGCAGTGAAACACGAACTTCTTGTCCTCCTGGAAGATCGGCTTGGCGTAGGGGCTCTGCGGATCGATCCAGAATTCGAGCATGCCGCGGGTGCAGGAGAATGCACCGGGAATGCGGCCCTCGCGCTCGATCTCGCGGGGATCTCTGATATCGACGATGACCACGTCGCCATTCTTGGAGATCTCGATGGCGTCCTTGGCCGAGAGCGTCTCGATCTCGGCATTGGCCTCGTCGCAAAGCTGCTTGATGCCGCGGGTGATGTTTTGGGGCATGTGGTTCTCCCTTCTTCTCTTCCGGGGCGCGCGCAGCGCGAACCCGGAATCCATTTCTCGACTAACTCTGCCGCCCGATGGATTCCGGGTGCGCCCTTCGGGCGCCCCGGAATGACGCGAGGCTAGTGCGTCAATTCCTTCATCGCATTCTCCAGACCTTCGATCGTGATCGGGTACATGCGATTGGCAAAAATGCGTTTGATGATGGTGGTGGATTCCGAATAGTCCCAGTGCTTCTGCGCGACCGGGTTGAGCCACACCGTGTGCGGATAGGTGCGGATGATGCGGTCGAGCCAGACCGAGCCGGGCTCCTCGTTGACATGCTCGACCGAGCCGCCGGGCACCATGATCTCGTAAGGGCTCATCGAGGCGTCGCCGACGAACACGACCTTGTAGTCGTGCGGATATTTGTGCAGCACGTCCCAGGTCGGGGTGCGATCGGTGAAGCGGCGCTTGTTCTGCTTCCACACGCCTTCATAGAGGCAGTTGTGCAAGTAGAAATACTCCATGTGCTTGAACTCGCTCTTCGCCGCCGAGAACAGCTCCTCGACCTGCTCGATATGCGAATCCATGGAGCCGCCGATGTCGAAGAACACCAGCAGCTTCACCGCATTGCGCCGCTCGGGGCGCATGTGAACGTCGAGATAGCCGTGATTGGCGGTCTCGCGAATGGTGGTGTCGAGATCGAGCTCGTCGGGCGCGCCGGTGCGCGCGAATTTGCGCAGGCGGCGCAGCGCCACCTTGATGTTGCGGATACCGAGCTCGACATTGCCGTCGAGATCCTTGAACTCGCGCTTGTCCCACACCTTCACGGCGCGGTTGTTGCGGTTCTTCTCCTGGCCGATGCGGACGCCTTCGGGATTGTAGCCATGCGCGCCGAACGGCGAGGTGCCGGCCGTGCCGATCCATTTCGAGCCGCCTTGATGGCGGCCCTTCTGCTCCTCGAGGCGCTTCTTCAAGGTCTCCATGAGCTTGTCCCAGCCCATGGCTTCGATCTGCTTCTTCTCTTCCTCGGAAAGGTATTTTTCGGCGAGCTTCTTCAGCCATTCCTCGGGAATCTCCGCCTTCTCCATGGCGTCGAGCAGGCTTTCCAGCCCCTTGAACACCGTGCCGAAGACACGGTCGAACTTGTCGAGATTGCGCTCGTCCTTCACCAGCGAGGCGCGCGAGAGGTAGTAGAAATTCTCGACCGAATAGTCCGACAGGTCAGCGTCGAGCGCCTCCATCAGCGTGAGGTATTCGCGCAGCGTGACGGGGACCTGCGCATCGCGCAGAGACGTGAAGAATTGCAGGAACATGGGTGACAGATTGCCCGTCGCTTGGCGAACGTCAAGGGGCGCGCCTTCATCTCTCCCACAGGGAGAGGTCGGCACGCAGTGCCGGGTGAGGGGTTCTGCTTCCTCGAGGGACCTGCGCCCCCTCACCCGGATCGCAAGCGCGATCCGACCTTTCCCCGTCGGGGAGAGGTGAAGGACAATCGCGAGCCTGCGATTCAACATGGACCGGGAGGCTATTTGCTCTAGAATTGACCACCTCAACGGGTCGTTTTGGGGAATGATGCAATGGGTATTCTCGCAGCGCTCATCATTGGCGCGATCGCCGGCTGGCTGGCCGGCAAGATTGTCCACGGGGCGGGATTTGGGCTGATCGGCAACATCGTCGTCGGTATCATCGGCGCACTGGTGGCCAGCTGGGTGCTGCCGCAGCTGCACATCGAGCTCGCGACCGGCACGCTCGGCTCCATCGTCGATGCCACGATCGGCGCGGTGATTGTGCTGGTGATCCTTTCGCTGATAAGACGGGTCTGAAAGCCTGACCGAACCAGGAACGGCCGCCACGTGCGGCCGTTCCCATGTCGCGACCGGGGCACTCTTCCCGCCGACGACCAACAAGGACGCGCGATGAAATTTACCGGCACCAAGGACTATGTTGCGACCGACGATCTCAAGGTCGCCGTCAATGCCTCGATCGTGCTGGAGCGGCCGCTCCTGGTGAAGGGCGAGCCCGGCACCGGCAAGACGGTGCTGGCGGAGGAAGTGGCGAAGGCGTTGAACGCGCCGCTTTTGACCTGGCACATCAAGTCCACCACCAAGGCCCAGCAGGGCCTCTACGAATACGATGCAGTGTCGCGCCTGCGCGACAGCCAGCTCGGCGATGCCCGCGTGTCCGACATCAAGAACTACATCAAGCGCGGCAAGCTGTGGGAAGCCTTCACGGCCGAGCAGCGCCCGGTGCTCCTGATCGACGAGATCGACAAGGCCGACATCGAATTCCCCAACGATTTGCTGCTCGAGCTCGACCGCATGGAATTCCATGTCTACGAGACCGGCGAGACCATCAAGGCCAAGCAGCGCCCGATCATGATGATCACCTCCAACAACGAGAAGGAGCTGCCGGACGCTTTTCTCCGCCGCTGCTTCTTCCATTACATCAAGTTCCCCGATGCCGACACGATGGGCCGCATCGTCGACGTCCACTTCCCCGGCATCAAGAAGCGCCTGGTCGAGGAAGCCTTGCGCATCTTCTTCGAGGTGCGCGAGGTGCCCGGCCTGAAGAAGAAGCCGTCGACCTCCGAGCTTTTGGACTGGCTCAAGCTTCTGCTCAACGAGGACATGAGCGTCGAGCAGCTTAGGGAACGCGACCCGCGCAAACTGATCCCGCCGCTGCACGGCGCGCTGCTGAAGAACGAGCAGGACGTGCACCTGTTCGAGCGACTGGCGTTCTTGAGCAGAAGGGAAGTGTGAGGCGAGCTGCGGCGAATCTCACGGTGCCGTAGGGTGAGCAAACGCGCGACGGGCCGTGCCCACCAATCGGTAACGACACGTGGGCACGCTTCGCTTTGCCCACCCTACGATATCCGCGTCCGGGGCACGGGAGTGCAGTGTGACGCACCATCACCTCCACATCGTCATTGCGAGCGCAGCGAAGCAATCCAGAATCCTTCCGCGGAAAGACTCTGGATTGCTTCGCTGCGCTCGCAATGACGGAGTATGAGGCAGCATCGCCGCTCGTTCAGCTCGCACTTTGACTCGCAGACATACCTTCGCATCCTCGCGGCTGATCCCGCCCGAGCTTTGCTTCGTTCCGTCACCCCCAAGAACAGAGGGTGCAGGGAAGGCCGGGTGCCGACTGAGCACCCACGGTCCGCTGTGCGCGTGTAGCGCAATGAGAAATGCACAGCGGCATACAGGTGAAGCCGAACACACGGCCTTCCCTGCGCGATGGTCGGACGGCTTATGCCGCGCTCTCCCGGGAGCCGAATTCCTTCTGGCCTCCCTCGCCTTGCGGAAGTCACCGGCACCGCGCCGGTTGACGCTGATGCCGCATCCGCAAGACTTGACCGTAGCGACGACGGTCGGGACCACACGGTTTTGCCGTACGCGAGCGAGGCGCCGTTCGTACTACGCGGCTTGCAAGTCGCTCACGGGGTTCGGCTCAATCCATCGCCCCGCCCTGCCACCCGCATCCGCGACGACGCTGCCCACGTCCACCGCAGCCCGATCCGCGGCTCGTGACGACGTACGACCGCCCCTCTTCGCCGGATCAGGATGGGCGAAACATACGACAAATCCGAATTTCGGCAAAGCGGAATATTTTTGTACGGAGGGGTTGACGGGGTGGCGGGTGTTTTGCCCGACGGGTCGTCTCGTAGGGTGGGTTACGCCAGCGGATTGCGCTTCGCGCAACCCGCTAGCTAACCGACCCTACGCTGCTGTTCCCACCGCCGTCTCCGGAATCCGCGCGGCTTCCATCGGGGCCTTGCCGCGGATCAAATCGGAGGCGCGGTCGGCGATCATCATCGTCGATGCGTTGAGGTTCGCCGAGATCATGCGAGGCATCACCGAGGCGTCGATGACGCGGAGGCCTTCGAGGCCGTGGACGCGGAGCTGGTCGTCGACGACGGCCCAGGTCGAGTCCGCCGGGCCCATGCGGCAGGTGCAGCCGGGGTGGAAAGTCGTGGTGCCCCGCTCTGTTGCCGCGTGCAAAAACTCGTCGTCGGTGACGACGTTGGGGCCGGGGAAATCCTCATAGGCGTAATAGGGCGACAGCGGCGCGCTCTTCAAGAGCCGCCGCGCCAGCTTCATGCCGCCGACGATGACGCGGCGGTCGAGCTCGGCATCGAGATAATTGGTCTGGATGATCGGCGGCGCGAACGGATCATTGGAGCGGATGCGGACATAGCCGCGGCTCTCCGGGCGCTGCTGCCAGGACGCCACCGTCATGCCGGGCTCGTCCTCGAGCTGGCCCTGCACCCCTTCCTTGTAGCTTGCCGGCGTGAAGGTGAGCTGGAGGTCGGACGACTCCGCGCTCTCCCCGGAGTGCCAGAAGCAATAGACCATGGTCGGGGACAGCGAGAGCAGGCCGCGGCGTGCGGTGGCCCATTTCATCGCCTCGACCCAGAGCCGCCAGCCGCGGCGAAGCTCGTTGATGGTCTTGATGTCCTTGACCCGCGCCACCGTGCGCGGGGCGTAATGGTCCTGCAGCCCCTCGCCGACCGGCAGCGCGTGACGCACCTTGATGCCATGGGCGTTCAGCAGGTCGGGCGAGCCGATGCCGGAGAGCTGCAACAGCTGCGGCGAATTATAGGTGCCGCCGGCGAGGATCACCTCCTTGTTGGCGCGCACCTCCACCGGCGTGCCGCCGCGACCGCCCTTGCTGTAGCGTACGCCGACGGCGCGCTTGCCCTCAAAGATGATCTCGGTCGCATGCGCATGGGTGTGCACATGCACGTTCGGCCGCTTCATCGCCGGCTTGAGGAAAGCGGTCGCACCCGAGACGCGCAGGCCGTTGTTGATGGTGCGCTGGCAATAGGAGACGCCTTCCTGGGTCCTGCCGTTGTAGTCAGGGTTGCGCGGAATGCCGAGCGAGACCGCGCCTTCCATGAAGGCCTCGCAGAGCGGATCGCGCCAGTCCATCGTGGTGACGATGAGGTTGCCGTCGCGGCCGCGATAGATGTCCTCGCCTTCGCCGATCCGCTTCTCCAGCCGGCGGAAGTAGGGCAGCACGTCGGCATAGCCCCAGCCGCGATTGCCCATCTGCGCCCAGGTGTCGAAATCCATGCGCTGGCCGCGGTTGTAGATGTGGCCGTTGATCGAGGACGAGCCGCCGAGCGTCTTGCCGCGCGGCGCGTAGATGCTGCGCCCATTGGTGTAGGGCCCGGGCTCCTGCTGATAGGCCCAGTTGATGCTCTTCATGTGGAAGGTCTTGATGAAACCCGCCGGCAGATGGATGTAGGGGTGCCAGTCGTTCGGCCCCGCTTCGAGCACGCAGACGCTGGTGTTGGGATCTTCGCTGAGCCTGGAGGTGAGGACGCAACCGGCCGAACCAGCGCCGATGATCACATAGTCAAATCTATCCATGGTGCCTGCGCCTTTAAAGCGAAATGAGTCTTGATTGAATCGGTGCCTGAAGCTGGCGCCCTTCACCTCTCCCGGAGGGAGAGGTCGATTTGCGCAGCAAATCGGGTGAGGGCTTCAGGTCCCACGAGAGACCGGTCCCCTCACCCGCGCCTTCGGCGCGACCTCTCCCTATGGGAGAGGTGATCGAGCCCGCGGCGGCATTGGTGCGAAAAGCATGCATGAAAGCTAGCGCGGCTTGTCGTTGAGTTGATATTCCAGATGCGCCTTCACCGTCGGCCATTCGGCGGCGGTGATGCTGTACACGACGGTGTCGCGCAGCGTGCCGTTGGGCGCGACCTGGTGGCTGCGCAAAATGCCGTCCTGCCTGGCGCCGAGACGCTCGATGGCGCGGCGGCTCTGGTGGTTGAAGAAATGGGTGCGGAATTCCACCGCGATGCAGTTCAGCGCCTCGAAGGCGTGGGTGAGCAGCAGCAGCTTGCACTGCGTGTTGAGCGGGCCGCGCTGCACGCTCTTGCCATACCAGGTCGAGCCGATCTCGACGCGGCGGTTGTTGGCATCGATGTTCATGTAGGTGGTCATGCCGACGATGTTGCCGCCGGCGTCGAACACCGTGAATGGCAGCATCGAGCCAGCGGCCTGAAGGCCGAGGCGGCGGTCGATCTCCTTGCCCATGTTCTCGGGCAGCGGGATCGCGGTGTACCAGAGCTTTGACAGCTCGCCGTCCTTCACGGCCTCGGTCAGCCCCGCAAGGTGCTGTTTCGACAGCGGCTCGAGACGGGCGTGCTGTCCACGCAGGGTGATGGGATCAGGCCAGGGCATTCGATCGTCCTCATGGTTGTCATTCCGGGATGGTCCGCAGGACCAGACCCGGAATCTCGAGATCCCGGGTTCGGCTCTTCGAGCCGCCCCGGGATGACGATGGCGTACTACGCCATCGTCACTTATTCAGAAAATTCAACGGCAAACCGCTGCGCGGCCAGTCCATGGCGATCAGCTCGCCCTTGCCTGACAGCGTGATATAGGCGGTCTTCAGCTCGGGGCCGCCGAAGGCGATGTTGGTGGTGACGCGGTCGCCGGTCGGGACCTGCTCGACCAGGGCGCCGTCGGGCGCGACCACCGAGATGCAGCCGGAGACGAGCGTGGCGACGCAGACATTGCCGTTGGCCTCGACCGCGAGCGAGTCGAACATCTGGTAGCCGCCAAGGCCGCAGATCGGCTTGCCCCGCTCGCCGCGATAGATCGCCTCGCGCGGCTTGAGCACGCCGGGCGCGGAGAGCTCATAGGCCCAGAGCCGGGCCGTCGGCGTCTCCGCGATGTAGACGGTGTTCTCGTCCGGCGACAGGCCAATGCCGTTGGCCGGCAGCACGCCGTGCACGATTTCGACGATCTCGGTCATGCCGGGCTTGAGATAGTACATGCCGCCGACATCCATCTCGCGGGGACGGCGCTTGCCGAGATCGGAGAACCAGAGGCCGCCATGCTTGTCGAAGACGAGATCGTTCGGCCCGCGCAGATCGTGCGCGCCGCATTTGGTCACGACGGTCTCGACCTTGCCCGTTTGCAGATCGACGCGCTGGATCGACCCGCCGAGATAATCCTCCGGCTGCGGGCCCGGCATGATCATCTTGCCGGTCGGAATCCAGGAGAAGCCGCCATTGTTGCAGATGTAGATTTTTCCGTCCGGGCCAAGTGCGGCGCCGTTCGGCCCGCCCGGCACCTTAGCGACGACCTCCTTGCGGCCATCAGGATAGACCCGGGTCAGGCGCTGGCCACGGATTTCCACCAGCACGACCGAACCGTCAGGCATCACGACGGGGCCTTCCGGGAATTCGAGGTCGGTGGCGAGAACGCGGATGTCAGACATGGCAGTGGACATTGGCGGGACCCTCCGGGCTGCTTGTTATGGCTTGCTCGGGATGTCCGGCACGGGCCCCGCTGGCAAGTTTTGCCAGCGGTTATGACAAAACAGGTCTCCCTTGCCAAGCAAGCGGGCGCAATGCTGCGTTGCAGCCTTATCCTTTGATGGGCACCCAGATCTCGAAGCCGCCATTGCCGCTGACCGGATCGAACTTCTCGTCGTAGCGCTCGAAATTGGGGGCGTCGGCGGCCTTGTAGCTGGAAGCCGGCAGCCATTGATTCCAGATCGCGTTGACGGTGCGGCGGATCGAGGCGACGTGGTCGCTGTGGGTGAACACCGCGTAGCGCTGCTCGGGGATACGGATGCGACTGAGCCCGCGAGGCAGATCGGAGAAGTCGGCAACCTCGACACCGGCGATGTAGTCGAAATTGCCGGAATCATCGCCGTTGCAGCAGACGCCGTAAGCCACGTTGCCGATGCGCCCGGGAATGTCGGCGACCTGCTGGTGGAAGCGGGCCCACATCCCGGGGATGATGGCGCCATTGTCGCAGGTGATGCGCTCGGCGAGGCCGGCGACGAGGAAGGCCTTTGCGGTTTCGAAACGCGGGGCTTTGAGAGTGTCCGAGATCGTGGAGTCCATGAGGATCGGCTCCTGAAGCTTGAGCTGGCTTGTGCACGTCGCCGCTCTTACCGCTTCGGGCGTGGTGCCGAACTGGTCGCGGAACGCGCGGGTGAACGCTTCGTGCGAGCCGTAATCCGCCTCCAGGGCGACGCTGAGAATGTCCGGCGCGCCGTTGGCGAGACGACGCGCCGCCTCGCTCAGCCGCCGCGCCCGCACGTAGCGCATCACCGGGAAGCCGGTGGCTGCGGCAAACGCACGCACCATGTGGAACCGCGACACGCCTCCGATCGCAGCGATCTCATCGAGCGTCATCGGCTCGGCCAGATGGCTTTCGATGTACCAGAGCGCGCGCTGGGCTGGGTTCATGGCTCAAGGCTCTCGTTCGAAGCGGGGTGATGATGCGCCCTCACCGCGCGCCTCGCTTGATCGGGATTGCTGTCGTGCCGCTAGCGCGGAACTCGTAGGGTGGATTAGCCGAAGGCGTAATCCACCAACTTCGTTCTGCATTTGCGGAAACATGGTGGGTTACGCCCTGCATATGCACTTCGTGCATCTGCAGGGCTAACCCACCCTACGGCACCTACTTCGCATCCTTCGGCGGCGGCGCATCCTGTTTCTTCTTCATATCCTCCGCCTGCTTCGCCTGCGCGGCCTGGAGATCGCCGATGGTTTTCTGCAAACCGGCCAGCGTCACCTTCAGCGTATCGATCTGCCTCATGGCGGCATCCAGTTTCTGCTGGTGATCGAGATTGAGCTTGGTGATGGTCTTCTGGAGGAAATCGACATTGCTCTGCAGGCAGCTGGTACGCCGCTCCATGGTCTTCTCGACCGTGCAGATCTCGATGCCGGGAACGTCCTGCGCCGCGACCCGCGTAGGCGCGACGAGCGGTAACATGGCGAAACAAACAGCGGCGATCCGGCGCGGCATCCAGGTTCCTCATCATCGATCACGGCAATGTGCGCCGATTGCGCAGAGCCGCGTGAGGCTACCACACTGGCACCGCATTCTCGCGTTGAGCTTGGCACGTTCCCTCGGATGATCCTTTGGATGGGGAGCAGGAAACCGCGCGCGGAAGAGGTGGGCGCTCTTTCCGCGGCTTTGATTAGGGGAGATTTTTGGAATGGCAACGCGTGATAGACGTCTGGCTGAATTCGATGGCGCCGGAGAACCGCCACCTGGTCTGCCGGTCGAAGTGCTGTGTGAGGACCACAGTGGAACGTATCAACTGCCGTTCGCCTGCCGCTATGTCGAGGGCCGCTGGCAGAACCACGTGGCCGGCGTCCCGGTGGAAGCCACCGTCATCGGCTGGCGCGTGCCGCGCGTGAAACATTCCGGCGCGGCTTGACGGGCGCCTCTGTCTCAAAATGCAACGGCGCCGCGCTCCACCTTAACGAACGGAACGCGGCCCGAACGAATCACGTCCGAATCAGCCTGGTGGCTCCGTACGCGGCTGTTCACGGCTAGATGTCGACAAAGTACTGATGGCACGCACAATATCTGCCCAGCGCGCGAGCTGGCCGCCGCCGCAGACCGTCCGCAAAAGTTAATCATCGCAAGGACATAGAGGCAGGCGGGGACGCTGGCCGCATCCGCTCCGGAAACAGGCAAGGCGCTGCGCGGCCTGCCTAATATTCGACCTCGAGCTCCTCGATCTCGGCCGGCTCGTCCTTGGCCGCCGCGATCCACTCCCTCATCTCGGGCATGCCCATGATGGTGTCGGCATAGGTCTTCAGAAGCGGCTCGAGCTTGACGTCATAGGTGACGAAGCGCGTCACCACGGGCGCGTACATCGCATCCGCCATGGTGCGTTTCTCGCCGAACAGGAACGGGCCGCCTGATTTCGCCAGGCAGTCGCGCCAGATGGACCAGACGCGGTCGATGTCGGCCTGCGCGCGCGACCAGATCTTGAAGCCGGGGAAGTGCCCCTTCAGGTTCACCGGCAGCGAGGCGCGCAGCGTGGTGAAACCGGAATGGATTTCGCCGCAGATGGAGCGGCAATGCGCACGCTGAACGCGATCATCAGGCAACAGCCCGGCTGACGGCATCACCTCGTTGAGATATTCGGCGATCGCGAGCGTATCCCAGACCGTCGCGCCCTCGTGCCGCAGGCAGGGCACCAGGATCGAGGACGACAGCAACAGGATTTCAGCACGCGCCGATGCGTCATCAGGCGCGGTGATGATCTCCTCGAAATCGAGCCCGGAAAATTTCGTCAGCAGCCAGCCACGCAGCGACCAGGATGAATAGTTCTTGCTGCTGATGGTCAGTGTCGCCTTCACCATAGGGCCTTCCCTCACGTTTCCGACCCAACGCGCAGCAAGCGACGTGCCAATTCCAGGAGGGCGGCGACGTCTCGTCTGGCTTCGATATTGCATGGAAGCAGCGGATAAGTGGGCGCTTCAGTATGATGTCGATGTATTATCAGGCTTTTCAGAACCAGATGGATTTGACGGCGCCGTTGCGGGCGGGAGCCTCCTCGGCGCTGAAATTCCTCAATCTGGTACCGCAGGGGATGTCGGACCAGGCCGTCGGCCGGCTCTCGGCGGCGCTGGAGCTGATCTCGCGCTCCACCCTCACCTATGACCGCCCGGCCTACGGCATCGACAGCGTGACGGTCGGCAATCGCGAGGTCGGCGTGACCGAGGAGATCGCTTACGCCACGCCATTCGGCTCGCTGCTGCATTTCAAGAAAGACGGCGCGAGCGAGCAGCCGCGTATGCTGCTGGTGGCGCCGATGTCCGGCCATTTCGCCACGCTGTTGCGCGGCACCGTGAAGACGCTGCTGCAGGACCACGATGTCTACATCACCGACTGGCACAATCCGCGCGACATTCCGCGCAGCGAGGGCCGCTTCGGGCTCGACGATTACACCGAGCATCTGATCGACTTCCTGGGACAGCTCGGCCCGCGCCCACATATGGTGGCGATCTGCCAGCCGTCAGTCTCGGCGCTCGCGGCCGCCGCCATCATGTGCGAGGGCAACCATCCCTCGCGCCCCGCAACGCTGACGCTGATGGCGGGCCCGATCGACACGCGGATCCAGCCGACCAAGGTCAACGAGTTCGCCAAGAGCAAGCCGATCGAATGGTTCGAGCGCAACCTGATCAACTTCGTGCCGGTGCAATGCCGCGGCGCATTCCGGAAAGTCTATCCCGGCTTCGTGCAGCTCACCGCCTTCGTGTCGATGAATCTCGAGCGGCACATCAAGCAGCACATGGATCTCGCCAACCACATCGCCAAGGGCGAGAAGGAGAAGGCGGCGACCATCAAGACCTTCTACGACGAATATTTCGCGGTGATGGATCTGCCGGCCGAGTTCTACATCGAGACCGTGCGCGACGTGTTTCAGGAGCATCTGTTGCCGCTGGGCAAGCTGATGCATCGTGGCCGCCCCGTCGACACCAGGGCCGTCAGCCGCATGGGGCTGATGACGGTGGAAGGCGAGAAGGACGACATCTGCTCGATCGGCCAGACGCTCGCCGCCCAGGACCTCTGCACCGGCGTGCGCGCCTATCGCCGCGTCCACCACATGCAGGCCGGCGTCGGCCATTACGGCGTGTTCTCCGGCAAGCGCTGGAACAACGAGATCTATCCGCTGCTGCGGGATTTCGTACACGTGAATTCGTGAGGCGCGCGGCGGCGCACTACAGCTGCTCTTCAAGCCCGTATCGAGCCGGGCCAGGCGATGACTTGTCCTGACATCACAAGGCGGTTGCGTCCGCTCTCTTTGGCGGCGTAGAGCGCCTTATCCGCAGCCGCTATCAACGACGTGCAATTCGCCTTGTCGTCGAACGACATATGTGTGGCGCCACCAATACTGAGGGTGACCTGCTTGGATGGCGCGTTGAACGCGTGCAGGATGCCGAGGTCCTGAATCGCCTGCCGGATTCGCTCGCCGACCTGCTCGCATCCTCCCATGTCGGTATTTGGTAGCAGCAAGGCGAATTCCTCACCACCATACCGAGCGGCTAAGTCTGCCGGCCGCCTGGCCTGCTCCGCCAGGACCCCGGCGATCGAGCGAAGACATGCATCGCCCGCCTGATGCCCATACTGATCATTGAAACTCTTGAAATGATCGGCGTCCATCAGCAACAGTGACAGAGGCCTTCCTTCGCGCCTGGCCCGGTCCCATTCCGCCTCCAGCCGCTCGTCGAAGTGTCTGCGGTTTGCCAAGGCCGTCAGGCCATCCGAGCTGGCGAGAGCCGCCAGCCTATCTTCCAGGTCTTTACGTTCGGTCATGTCGCGCGAGATCGCCACCACGCCGTTAATGTCCCCACTCTGCGCATCCCTGGCGATGCGCAGCGCGGTTTCGATCCAGACCTCGCCTTTCTCGCGATGCCGAGTGCGATAAGTGATTCTAGCCTCCTCCGCTTCGCCGTTCATCAACGCGGAGATCGTCTCCCCAACCCGCGTCAGATCCGCCGGATTTATGCCGGCGAGGGCCGACGTATCCACCAATTCGTTCGGAGCCCAGCCGAGAACTCGCGCGCTGGACGGCGATGCGTAGAGGATCCGTCCATCAACCGCTATGCGCATGACCATGTCTCCCGACTGCTCCGCGAGCAGACGAAAATCCGCCTCCTTGGCGATCAGAGCAGCGGCCATCTTCTGCCGCAGGTGCAACTGGCGCACCAGCAAAAGCCCTGCAACAGCGAGCCCTCCTATCAGTCCCAGCACCGCAGCCATGCGCGTCAGCGCCGCTCTGCGCCAGGGGGCCAAGACGTCGTCTTCCGATTCCGTCGCAACCACGAGAACAGGGTAGCGACTGCTGAGTTGATAAAAGCTTAGACGCCGAACGCCGTCGAGAGGCGATGTGAAGTAGTAGACGTCCGCAGCCGGCCGCTCATGGATAATCTTGAGGAGCGGAGCACTCGACAGATCGCGGCCCGTATATCCGTTGTCCGGGCTACGCGCGAGGATAATGCCGTTTGCCGTCGCCAGTGCAATTGAACCGTTCTGGCCAACGTCGAATCCGCGATAGAATTGTAAGAAATAGTCGACATCGATCGTGGTAAGAGACACTCCGGCAAAACTGCCGTCAGGATGATTGAAGCGCCTTGACGCTGTGATGATCCATTGCCCGCCCGACCTGCTCCTCACCGGAGGCCCAATGAAAGTTCCACGCTCAGCCACGGCGCGATGATGCTGGAAATACTCGCGGTCGCTGTCGTTGAGGCCGGCAAAATCCACGGGCTCGCTGGTTGCGAGCCTGCGCCCGGCCTCGTCATAGATGAACACAGCGCGGATCCGGTTCGCGGCTTTGCGCCGGGAAAGAAAAGTCTGAATCTTGGCGATCGCCGCCGGGCTGGTTCCCTCGAGTTCGAGTTGGCCGACCAACACATTGAGAACGGTGTCCGCAAGTTCGAACGTATCGTCCGCGTGTTGCGTCACCGACCGGGCAAGATTGGCCATGTCTGTTTCGGAGGCCTTCAGCAGCGTCTGTCGCGAGGACCACTCGCGCCAGCCGCTGAGCGCGACAATCGCCAGGCAAGCGGCCGCCACGAATGCGGAGGCCCAGAGCGTCGGACGCCCTTTGCGAAGGTCGCTGCGGTGATCGATCAAGAGAGGCTCCCTGCACCCTCAAGCCCGTAAACGCCTTGGGCTAAGGGATGGTTGCTCGTTCCGGTTGAGATTTTTGGCAGAGCACCGGAAGGAGACTGACGCCATCGACGAGCGGCTTGACCGTCGATCGATGGCCCGTGGACTGGTCCGACGAGAAGGACAACACGGCAATCAGCTCGGCGCGACGGCCTCGATCACTGTGCCGGCCACTCGGCCAAAGCCAGGTTCCGTGAAACTCGTCGGATGCAGGCTTCGTACTCCGGCAAGATGTGCAAAATCGTCTGTCCGCGGTTGAGGCCGAATGACCATGCTCTCTGCCGGCAGACGCTCGGTCGGCGGGAGCGGCGCGGGCTTCGCGCCGCCTGCAACAATATGGGGCAACGGCGCGGCCATTGACCAGATGTTCTTGAGCATCGCCCTGTTCACCGAGCACGCGACGACATCGTTTCGCTTCAGACGGGCGACGGTAAAGAGCTTGCGGATCAGCAGGTCTCGTTCAAGCGACTGCGGCAATTTGAACCGCACCCCGATGAGCCGGCTTCTTTGTTGCGCAATCACCGCATCGACCCAACCCACTTGCATGATGTGCACGCGCAGCGGTTCTCCGGCGCGAGGACAGTCAATGCCGGAGCCGAGCGTAACGCCGGCGCCGGAGAGGGAGATGTTGCTCACGCGCCCGGAGAGCTGCTCGCCGGTCCCGGTCTGGATCAAGACCGTTTCGTCGACGTCGAAACGCTCCTCGGTACGTCCCATCCGCGCCTGCAGCGAGGTCATGCAGACGAAGAAAAGCACGATGATGTTCACGACCGACCAGAAGGCGACCATCGGTAGAGCCGCCGGATGATCGATCACCCGCCATTCCGGGATCGTGTTCAGAACCACACCGACAACCGTCAACGCCATCAGGATCGCCGACGGCCAGAATATCTCCGCAGCGTAACTTGCACGCCGCGCCGCAGCGCCCTTGGGCGTCACCCTGAACGCATGTCCCGTCGGCTTGACGAGAGTCCCCAGCACCGTTGGCAGGAGCTTGAAGCTCTGGATCGTCGCCGACACCTGAGCGGCGAGCGGAAAATGCACGTGCGGCGCAAACCAGGAGATGCCGCCGTTGAGCGCCAGGATCGCGGGAAACAAGTAAAAGAACACCGATTCGGGGGTGACGTCGACGACAGGCGCCAGGCCGGTCCACATGAACACGATCGGAACCACCACAACCATGAGCGCCCGCAAGCCCAATGAGAGCCAATGCGTCGGAAAGAAGAGAAGCCGATGCATCAAGCCCAGTCCGGGGCCGAGCGGGCCGGCGGCGAGGTACAGCGTCTGGATCGCGCCACGCGCCCAGCGTTGCCGCTGCACGAAAAAGGCATCAAGGCTTTCCGGCGCCAGTCCAATCGCCAGCGGTTCGCAGAGATAGCGGGTGACGTATCCCTTGCGCAGCAGGACGAGCGTCAACAGGATGTCTTCCGTAATGGACTGGGTCGGCAAGGCATCGCCCACCGCGCGGAGTGCTGCGCGACGCGTGACGGAGTTGGAACCACAACAGAAGGCACCATCCCAGCCGTCGCGCGCGGGCATGATGGAATCGAAGAAGAACCGTTGTTCGTCCGGCAGTCCCCTGTGCAGGCCGAGATTCGCCTGCATCGGGTCCTCATTGTAGAAGGCGTGCGGGATCTGAACGATTCCGACCTTTGAATCAGCGAAGAAGCCCATCGTGCGCATCAGGAAATTGCGCTGCGGCACGAAGTCCGCATCAAAGATCGCGAAGAACTCGCCGCTCGTCTTGGTCAGCGCATGATTGATATTGCCGGCCTTGGCATTCAAGTTGTCGGCGCGCGTGAGATAGCCGGCGCCCTTTTGCGTGCAGAGTGCCCTGAGCCAAGGCCTGCGACCATCATCCAAGACCCAGACCTGGATGTTTGGATAGTCCAGACAAAGCGCGCCCGTGATCGTCTTTTCCAGCACCTCGAATGGCTCGTCATAGGTCGGAATAAAGACGTCCACCGAGGGCAGCTCGTCGTCCGGCAGGCTGCGCAGCCGACGCTCGTGCTGATCTGCTTCGCTTCGACGATCGGTCCTGCGAAGGAACGTCAGATAGAGAATGAACTGATCTGTGAAGGTCAGAAGCTCGACGAACAGGCAGAACCAGATCCAGCCGACCTGATACCAGGTCCCGCCTGCCGGCAGCACGGTGGTGAAAATACGCCACTCGAGATAGCGGGCGACCACAAGCCAAACCACGACGAAGACCGCGACACGCGCCCAAGGGCGCGCGACCGGGAAGGTCGGCGCCAACAGGTACATTACGGCAAAGATGGCCAGCATCGGCGCGAACAGCTGAGAGAAAGGCAGAGTCATGGCCTGCATGGAACAGCTCGCTCACAGGGACGATTGGTCGAGTTCCAGGCGAGCGGTCAGCCATTTCAACTTCGAGCTGACCAATCGTAGCAGGCCGTCGGCTCTGCGCTCGAAGCGCACCTCAGCCAGCCGTCCGATATCGCAGGAGCCGTTGCGGTCGGCCGACGTCTCATTGGGCGGAAGCGATATCTCAATGGTAATGTTGCCGGGATCAGGCCGCGGCACCCGAGCCGCAAGCAGCCGATCATCGCCGTACGCCGCCGATCCGCGGACCTGCCGGATCTGGCCGGTCTTCCATTCGCGGCTCCCAATCAGGCGGACGGTAGCCGCATCTCCGGCCTTGATCTTCTCGAAATCGCGCTCGGGTAGTTCAACAACGATAAACCGCCGTTCGCAATCTGCGAAGTCGAAGACCGACTGTCCTTCCGTGACCATCGAGCCCGGGCTGGCCGCGACCGACCAGACCACATGGGCCGCGGGCAAGGACAGATCGTAGTGATCGAGACGATCAAGTCGAGCGCGTTCCTCTGCGATTTCCGCGGCCAGCTGCGCGGCACGTGAGCTGTTCTGCAACAGGTCCGTCTCGAGCTCCTGTCGGCGGAGGACAAGCCGCTCGCGCTGCTGCTGAGAATAGGGCACGTCATTGGCATCGCCACGAAGATAAATGCCCTTCTCGGCCGCCCCCAGTTCCGTCCTGAGGCGCTGCAGGCGTTGATCGGCCATCTGGCACCGCGTTGCAGTTGCCTCCTGCGAGGCCTGGGCCTCACCGGAGCGGATCTGCGAACTGATGCCGAGCTTCACGAGCCTCTCCATCCGGCCCGCGACATCGTTCCGCTGTCGCGCCTCAGCGAGACAGCCGCCTTTCTCAACTTCGGTTTCACCGATCTCGTGGCTCAGGCGCGTCACCATCCCCGAACGATAGTCGTCGCTGCGCTCGCGGAGCTTGCGATCGAGCTCGGCGATTTCCTCGAGTTGCCGACGTGCGAGCTCGGCGCGTTTGGTGGACACGGCAAGCTGCTGGTCAAGGTCCATGAAGTGCCTGCGATCCGGCGAACGCGCCTCGACCAGCGGCACCATCCGGGTGTGCTCGAAATATTCACCCTTGCGTGGAAGATCTGACGAAAGCTGACCCGCCATCGGCGCAGTCACCCGCATAAGCTCGGCATTGACATAGGCGGAGGGAGCGATTCGGTAGGTCACATACGGCAACAGGGCCCATCCGCTGAGAGCGATAATCCCAAGCGCCAGGGATCGGCGAACGATCCGGCTGCGAATGAAACGTTCGACATGCAAGCGAACCACGACTGGATCTCCAATGAGCTTTGGTCGCTTCGACTGCCGCTGCGAAGGCGACAATCGCCGCATGGCCTGGGCGTTGGCATGAAGTCGGCGCCTTGAGGCAAGGAGCAATCCGACAACATTGCCGCTGGCCGAAATCAGAATTCGCCGCCGAAGCAGACTCGCCCTCGCAACCACGAGAAGCATATCTAGGTTTCACCACAATAGGTTAATACGTGTCAAAACCGGAGAACTACGGCACCCGAAGCGAAGAACAAGATGCCGACCTATTCCGGCTTGAAGTCGGCGCGGCGCTTGTACCGACCGAATGGCGGCGGTGCGAGGGCGATCGTCCCTCGCGCCGGCGACGCACGACCAAGGTCAACGACTTCGCCAAGAGCAAGCCGATCGAATGGTTCGAGCGTGCTGCTTGATATGGCACCCGAGATTCATCGAGATCCGCGCCGATGTCCCCATCACCACCGCAGCCTCAGTAACCGCGACGACGATCGACCAAGCCCGGCAGGGCTTCGCCGCGACGGTGACGGGCGATGGTGTCGAGCACGTAGTCGACGGCCGTTTCCGGCTTCGTCGTGCTGGCGATGTGCGGCGTCAGCAGAATGCGCGGATGGCTCCAGAATGGATGGCCCGCAGGCAGCGGCTCCGGCTCGGCGACATCGAGCACGGCGGCCGACAACGCCCCGCTGTCGAGCGCCGCGATGAGATCGGCCTCGACCAGATGGCCGCCCCGGCCGACATTGAGCAGGCGCGCACCACGCGGCAGACGCGCGAACAGATTTGCATCGAGGATGCCGCGCGTCTCCGATGTCAGCGGCAGCAGGCAGACCAGAATGTCGGTCTGCCCGAGGAAATCCGCCAAGGCGTCCGCGCCCGCATAACAGGTGACGCCGTCGATGCTGCGCGGTGAACGGTTCCAGCCGAGCAGTGAGAAGCCGAACGATTTGAGCCGGTCAAGCACGGCCAGACCGAGCAGACCGAGCCCCATCACACCGACACGCCGCTCGCTCGCGTAGATCGCGGGGAGCTCGCGCCAGACCTGCTCGCGCTGCTGGCCGATAAACTGCACGAGGTCCCGGTGCAATGCGAGCACCGACATGCAGGCATATTCGACCATGCGATCGGTGATGCCCGGCTCCATCATGCGAACCAGCGGCACATGCGGCGGCAATTTCGTGAAGTCGAACTGGTCGACGCCGGCGCCAACCGAGAACACCAGCTCGAGATTCGGAAAGCTCCGTGCGATATCGTCCGGCGGCACCCATGCCACGAGATAGCGCACATCGGCCGGATCGCCGATGTCGGGCCAGAGCCGGAACGGCACGTCGGGCGCGCGCTGCGCGAACAAGCGCGCCCACTCCGCGCCGCGCACCAGATTGGCCTTGTAGAGAACCGTCATGCCGCGCCTTTAGAACGGGCTGACCGGCGCGAGCCGCCGGCCGTCGATCATGCGCTTGTGGCTATAGGCGGCGGGATCGACCAGCGGCGTCGCACCCGTGACGAGGTCGGCGGCGAGCTTGCCGGCGGCGGGGCCGATGCCGAAGCCGTGGCCGGAGAAGCCGGTGGCGAGGAAGAAGCCCGGCAGCGCATCAACCGGCGAGATCACCGGGATCGTATCCGGCGTGCAGTCGATGGTGCCACCCCAGGCCTCCGCGATCTCGATGTCTTTCAGCTCGGGGTTCGCCTTGATCAGCGAGGCCAATGCCGCGCTAACCAGCGACATGTCAGGCGCGGGATCGCGCACGCGCTCGGTCTCGAACGGCGACGGCTTGTCAAAGCTCCAGCTGGTGCCGCGCATGATCTGGTCGAAGAACGACTTGCCGAATGACAGCTTCAGTCCGCCCTTGCGATGCTGATAGGTCGGCCAGAAAGTGCGCGCGTAGCGGAATAAATCGGGCGACAGCTCGACCGTGCCGCGGTTGCGCAGCGCCAGCGTGAAGCCGCCGTCGAGGCGGCGGCGGATGCAGTAGAGATCGGTGCCGAGCGCGCCCGAGGTGATCTCCGGCGCCGGCGTGGTCCGGCACGCCGTGGCATTGACGAGACCGATCGGAAGCTCGATGCCATGGCGGCGGCAGAACAGCGACGACCATGCGCCGCCCGACAGCAGCGCGGCTTGGGTGCGAATGGTGCCCTTCTCGGTGACGACGGCGCTGACGCGCCCGCCTGTCGTCTCCAGCCCGCGCGCGGCGCAGCCTTGATGGATGGTGACGCCGTGCTTGCGCGCAGCCGTCGCAAGCGCCGGCACCGCCATCGACGGCTCGGCGCGTCCGTCGCTCGGCGTGTGCAGGCCGCCGACCCATGTGTCGGTATTTCCCGGCATGCGCTCGGCAACCTCGGCCGGCGTCAGCACGGTCGAGTGCACCTGCATCTCGCGCGCGACGGCGGCCCAGCGCTCCCAGCCGGCGAGCTCGTCCTTGTTCTTGGTCAGGAACAGCACGCCGGTGCGGCGGAAGCCGGCATCGACGCCGGCATCGTTCTGCATGTCTTCCCACAGCCGCAAAGCTTCGCGCGCGAGCGGAATCTCCTCGCGCGCACGGCCCTGCTGACGGCACCAGCCCCAATTGCGGCTCGATTGCTCGCCGCCGACATGGCCCTTCTCGACGAGGGCAACGGAGAGCCCCTTCTTCGCCAGATGATAGGCCGCAGAGACGCCGATGACGCCGCCGCCGATGACGACGACGTCAGCCTGCGCCGGCAGACGCTCGTCGCTGCTTATTCGGTTGAGCGGCGGGGACATGATGCACTCCTGGAAGGTCAGTTCGAACGATCACACCTCAATACAGCTGTCAATCGCATTGCTTGTATGCACGCCCTTCGCGCCAGACCGGTTCGCCCCGGGGGTGAACCCAAAGGAAAGGCAGGAGGACGACACTACCTCAAATTGCCCCTCGACGCCGCCGCGCGGAGTCTGTAGCTCACATCAAGCGGCAGCCGGGACCGGGTGGCCGGTGCGGTTGTCGTCTTTGGTGTGGGAGCATGAAACTCAGGGGGCTTCTGACATTTGCGATGGCCGCGCAGTCCGTCGTGACCGCCGCGGCTCTCTTTGTCTCCTATGCCGTGGCCGGCAGCGGTTTCGGCGCTGCCCAGATCGTTGCCCTGCTCGCAAGCGGCGCAGTTGCGGTGCTGCTCGCCCGCATTTGCGCACGCAGCATCGCGACGTCACAGCGCCAACGCCACACCGCCGAACTGGCGGAGCAGGCGCAGGCGCGCACGGGCAGCGCGCAGATGACGCAAGCCATCATCAGGACCGCGCTCGACGCCTTCATTCAGACCGACGACACCGGCATTGTCCTGGAGTGGAGCCTGCAGGCCGAGGCCCTGACCGGCTGGTCGCGGCTGGAAGCTCTGGGTGCCGACGTGGTCGAGTTGCTCGTCGCCGAGCCGCTGCGCCCAGGTTTCAGGCAGCGCATGATGCGCATCCTGCCGGAACTCCGCGATACGCCGATCGGCATCCGCTTCGAGGCAAACATCCTGCACCGAACCGGCGACGACATCCTGATCGAGGCGTCGAGCACCGCGCTCCGCATCGGTGACCGCTCCGTCATCAACGTCTTCGTCAAGGACGTGACGCAAAAGCGCGCGGCGGAGGAGCAGCTGATCCAGTCCCAGAAGATGGAGGCGGTCGGCCAGCTCACCGGCGGCATCGCGCACGAGTTCAACAACATGCTCACGGTCATCACGGGCACGATCGAGATCCTGGCCGAGGCCGTGAAGGACAATCCGCCGCTCGTCTCCATCACCAAGCTGATCAGCGAGGCTGCCGACCGCGGCGCCGCGCTGACCTCCAGCCTGCTGTCGTTTGCGCGCAAGCAGGCGCTGCAGCCGGCCGAGATCGACGTCAACGATTTGCTCGAGGAGCTTTCAAAGCTGCTGCTGGCGACGTTCGACAAGAAGATCGAGATCGTGCGCAAGCTCGACGGCAATGTCTGGCTCGCCTACGCCGACCGCGGGCAGCTCAGCGCGGCGCTGCTCAATCTCGCCATCAACGCCCGGGACGCGATGCCGGAGGGCGGCCGCCTGACGCTGACGACGCGCAATGTGGTGTTCGGCGTGCGCGAGGCCGTTGCGGTCGGCGCCGGCTACGCCGGCGACTATGTCGAGATCGAGATCATCGATACCGGCACGGGCATCCCGCAAGCGCACGTCGAACGGATCTTCGATCCGTTCTTCTCGACCAAGGAGGTCGGCAAAGGCACCGGCCTCGGGCTCAGCATGGTGTTCGGCTTCGTCAAGCAGTCCGGCGGCGGCATCAAGGTCAAATCCGAGGAAGGCCGCGGCACGACCTTCACGATCTATCTGCCGAAGGCCGAGACCAGCGCGTTGCGTCCCGCAAGCTATGATGCGCGCAAGATCGTGGGCGGCACCGAGACCATTCTCTGCGTCGAGGACGACCGCGACGTCCGCCGATACGTCACGGTCCAGCTCGAGAGCCTCGGCTACAAGGTCGTCCCCGCCGCCAACGCGACCGAAGCGCTTGCGATTGCGGCGAGCGGCACGCCGTTCGACCTGCTGTTCACCGACATCGTGATGGCCGGCGGCATCAACGGCCGCGAGCTTGCGGACCGGATGGTGGCCGCGCGTCCGTCGCTGCGGGTGCTGTTCACCTCGGGCTACGCTCACGATTCCCAGCACGCGCCGGGAAGTGCGACCACGGGCGCGCCCCTGCTGGCAAAACCCTACCGCAAGGCCGAACTCGCACGCATGCTGCGCCGCTCGCTCGACACCGCCGTCGATGCCGCGGGGGATGCGATCCCGACGCCTTATTCGGTGCAGGCCGATCTCGAGGGCTTCCTGCGCAGGCAGGCGGCCGAGGACAGCGCCACGCGATCCCGAAAATAGATCTGCCCTCTCGCTAAAAGCGCGATGAGATCGGTTTGAATCGTCATCACGCTTTAGCTCTTTGTTTGAGCATGATCTCCGCGCAAACGCGTTCCGCTGATGTCACCAGGGAAAACCGCTTCACACTTTTCCGGATCATGCTTTAACTCAGCCGCCGTCGCAGCGTTGCCGACGGTGTCTCGCCGAATTTTTCGCGATACGCTCCGGCCATGCGGCCGAGATGCGTGAAGCCGAGATCGAATGCGATGTCGGTGATCGAGACGTCGAATGACGCCCGCGCGAGCCGGGCGTAGAGACTGGCAAGCCTGATATCGAGCAGCATCTCCGAGATCGACATCCCGAAGTGACGGCGGAAGCCGAGCTGAAGCGCACGGATGCCGATGCCGGACGCGCAGGCGAGCTGCGCGAGATCGAGCGGCTCATCGGCATTATCAGCAAGATAGTCCCGCGCAGCGCGGAGCGCGCGCGGCAGGCGCTCGGCTTGACCCGAGAACGTCGTGATCGCATCCGACAGGCCGTGCCGCTGGCCATTGAGCAGACGATCGAGCAGCACCTCGCGCCATCCGGCCATCGCCGTCGGTGAAAGCCTGCCGGACGGTCCCAGCCGTTCGGCAAGCGTCATCAGCTCGGCAAGACTGGCCTGCAGATGCCGGCCCGACGGCGCGCTCAGGTCGATCACGGGATCGAATTCGACCGCGGCCGCCGCCCTGCCCGACAGCGCCGCGGCACGCTGCTCCACCATGCGGCGATCGAGCAGCAAGATCGCTTGCGCACAGTCACGCCACGTCATCTGCGTTGCGATCGTCGGCGACAACAGCGAAGCAATTTTGCCGGGCGCGACGTCGAATCCGCTGGCACCTGCGTGAATATGGGCACTGCCTGTGAGCGGGACCTGGACCAGAAAGAAGCGTTCGAGGCAGCCCGGATCGATGCTGACGGTCCCGCCATAGCCGACATAGTTGATGGAAAAGCCGTCGAAGGCTGCGCAATTGTGCCGGGCCGAAAATCCGGACGCACGGGCCTGCGCCGGCCTGAGATCGTGCGGACAGAAAATACGACCGATCTGTTCGGCCGCTTCGTCGACATCATCGGTGGTGACGCGAGCGAACTCCGCAAGCCGTTCGGCTGCGGGCGCCCTTGCGCTGATTTCCAGCACGGCTGCGGACATGATCGACCACGCTTCGCGTCGCGGAATTGCTTTAAGCCTATAATAGTTCCGGGGATGCGAAAAGGGCCGTGTCGCAAATTCGTCGTGCTGCAGGGCAATAGCCACGGCCGGATTCGTTTAGCGGATAGACAGCCGCTCGCGTCTGGCTGAAGCTCCATTCTCGCCGGTATCCAACAGGAGGCGAGCATGACTGCACTCGAAAAGGGCATTACCGCAAACGGCACGGGCTACGGCGGCAAGAGCTGGAACATCCTTGGCCAGGTCTACTTCCCCAAGGCCGTCACCGACTCCACCTTCGCGTTCGAGACCAACAGCGATCCCGGCCAGTTCGTGCCGGTGCATATCCATCCGACCCAGGACGAATTCATCCTGGTGCAGGAAGGCACGCTCGACCTCAAGCTCGACGGCGTCTGGGTCAAGGCCCATGCCGGCGACCTCGTGCGCATGCCCCGGGGCATTCCGCACGGCTATTTCAACAAGTCAGACAAACCGTGCCGCGCGCTGTTCTGGGTCTCGCCGATGCAGAAGCTGGAAGCGCTGTTCAACCAGCTGCACAATCTGACCGACCCGGCCGAGGTCGTGCGCATCTCGGCGCTGCACGAGGTCGACTTCCTGCCGCCCGAGGCCAACGACTAGGCGCCCGCCTCCTCGTTCACATTCACCTGCCTGCAGCCCCGCCGGCCGCACCTTGCGGCCGAACGTGGCCGCTCGCGCGCAAAACACAACGATTGCGAGCCATCCCATGGTCAGCCCCAAGCATGTCTGCGTGATCGGCGCCGGCGTCTCCGGCCTCGCCACAGCGAAAGCCTTCTCCGCCCGCGGCCACCACGTCACCATCGTCGAACGCAGCGCCGATCTCGGCGGCGTCTGGGAGCCGGCGCGCTCCTACCCGGAGGTGCAGACCCAAAGCCCCAAGGATCTCTACCGCTACACCGATCGCGCCATGCCCGAGACCTATCCGGAATGGCCGACCGGGCCGCAGGTCCATGCTTATCTTGCCGACTACGCGAAAAGCTTCGGTCTCGACCGCATGCTGCGCCTCAATACGACGGTTTCGGGCATGGCGCGGCGCACCGACGACAGACCGGGCTGGACGCTCGCCCTGTCGGGCAAGGATGGCGCGACCAGCAACGAGGATTTCGATTTCGTCGCTGTTTGCACCGGGCAGTTCAACGAGCCGCGGGAGCTGCATTGCCCGGGCGAGGACGGCTTTCTGGCAGAGGGCGGCCAGATCCTGCATTCGTCGAAATACGGCGATGCCACGCTTGCGAAAGGCCGCCGCGTCGTCGTGCTCGGCGGATCGAAATCGGCGACCGACATTGCCGTCAACGCGGTGAAATCGGGAGCGCGCGAAGTCACCATCGTGATGCGCGAGCCGGTCTGGCGCATCCCCTATTTCATCGGCGGGCTCGTGAACTTCAAGCGCATCCTCTATATCCGCGCGCAGGAGGAGATGTTTCCGGGCTGGGGCCTCGGTGCGATGTCACGGCTCGCGTACCGTCTCGCTGCGCCCGTGATCTGGGCGAACTGGCGCGGCCTCGAGAGCCTGTTGAAAGCGCAGCTCAAGCTTGGCAAGTGCAAGATGGTGCCGAAAGAGCGGATCGAGGATGGCGTCAACTGCTCGGTGCCGATCGCGACGCCCGGCTTCTACCCGATGGTCGCCGACGGCCGCATCAAGGCGGTGTTCGGCACGTTCGATCATTATGAAGGCGACAGCATCGTGATGAGCGGCGGCGAGCGCATCGGTGCCGACGTCGCAGTTCTCGCGATCGGTTACAAGCTCGGCGTGCCCTTCCTTCCCGAGGCCTATCAGCAAAAGCTGGTCGATGCGGACGGGCAGTACCGGCTCTACCGCCTGATCGCCAACCCCGACCTGCCCGACCTCGGCTTCGTCGGCTTCAACTCGTCATTCTGCACCGTGCTCTGCGCCGATCTCGCCGCCAACTGGCTGGTGCGCTATGCCGATGGACGGCTCGCGAAGCAGCCGACGGAGCGAGAGATGCGCGACAACATCGAGATGATGCTGCACTTCAAGCGCGTGGAGCGACCGGCCGCCGGCGTCTATGGCGGCCTGTGTGTCGCACCTTATCACTACCGGCATTTCGACGAGCTGATGGCCGACATCGGCGCAAAGACCCGGATGCGCGGCGGGCTCAAAGGACATTTCCTGCCGCCCGATGCCGATGCCTATGCAAAATTCCTGACGACGGCACCAGCGTATCAGGCAGCGGATTAGTTGGTGATGTGGGCCTCCTGGACCGCATGATTGAACATCGCGTTCAGCGCCGCCGTGATGTCGGCAGGTGTGTTCGCGGTGTAGAAGAAGCCCGGAGAGGCACAGTTCTGCAGGCTGGCCGGAATATTCGGGATGTTCCAGTTGGCGTAATCGTCCTCGTCGCCGGCGAAGGACGTGTTGACCGGATTGATCTTCTGATAGGGGATGTACAGCACGGAGATGATGATGCCGCGGTTCTTCAGCGGCGTGCACGACGTGGCCGGGTTTATCGTGGTGGCATGGTTGCTGCCCGACCAGGACCCGTTGGGAACGCCCTTGACCTGCGGATCCTGCGCGCCATCGGTGACGAGGAAGACATAGGGCAGCGTGTTGTTCCACGCGCTGCCGTCGCCCACACTCGTGATCAGCGTGTTCACGCTCGACAATGCCGTGTCGATATGCGTGCCGCCCGAGCCGAGGCTCGCATTCATGTTGGTATCGAGCAGCGTCGCCAGATTGGCCGCCGCATAGTTGATCGTCGACGGATTGGTCGTCGAACCGTTGATGCTGCTGGTCAACGGGAAATACGAGTACAGATAGCGGATGAAAGGATAGAGGCCGATGCGGAACTGGTTCGTCACCCTCGCCGTATTGTTCGCCGTGACGAACAGCTGGTTCACCGCATAGCCGACGGCGTCAAGCCGCAGCTGGATGCAGGAATCGGTCCCGTCGGTCGGGCAGTTCGCCACCGTCGCGAGATTTGAGTAGAGCGAATTCGGCAGTCCGGAGACGATCGAGGACGGCAGCTGAACGCCCATGGGATTGGTGGCCTTGGGGCTGAGCAGGCCCCTGTACCCGCTCTGACTGACGCGCGAGATCGCGTAGCCAAGGCAATAATTGTTGGTGGGATAGCCTTGCGTGCCGGAATCCGTGCAGGCACTGTTCTGCGGCGAGAAATGGCAGGCCAACGTGCAGCCCGTCGGATATTGCCGGTAGTTGTCGGGATTGATCGACTGCATGCGCTGGGCTTCCGCGGTGGTCGAGGGAAGGCCCATCGAGCCCGAGACGTCCAGCGTCAGATAGAAATCGAGATACAGCGGCAGCGTCGTGGACGAGGACGAACTGCCGGTTACGGTCAGCTTGTGGTAGCCGAGAAGCTGCATGAAGGTGACGGGGACGTCCGCGCTGAATTGCACGGACGCCGACAATCTCGATCCCGATTTGGTGACGGTGCTCGTCAGACCCAGATTGGTGTAGCTGTTGGCGAACCCGGTGACGTTTCCGTTGAAGATGTTGTTCGCTTCCGTAACGCCGGCGGCAACCGATCCGTTCGACGTCATCGCCATCGCGGCGTTGTACCCGGCCGAGTTGACCGAGATCGAGGCCACGCTCGCCGCATCCGCGGAACTTTGCAGCTTCGCCTTGATGCGCGTCGCCATGCTGTAGTCGATGGCACATCCGATCGACGCAATGAGCGGCACGAGCGCGATTGCAAAGATGGCGGCGACGTTCGCACGGGAGTCGCGCTGCCATCGCGACAGGAGCCGGCCAAGGCGCTGTACCATTCCAAAATCCGGCATTGCCAAGCCTTCTCGACGGTTCGCGGAAAAATGATTGACAGGAGTCAAAAGGGTCACGAGACGAAACAGTCGCCGGGACCAGCGCTTGGTTAGCGAAGATGATAAACTTCGCGTAAAAGGCCTCGCGTAGCCCCCGGGACATGACGGTACATTGTGCAGGTCGGGCGCTACCGAATCGTAAAGTTGTGCGGTGAAAAGTGGGCCCATTCCTCCTCCCGGCCACCCCTCGCCAACCCGCATCTTTGGGGCTTACGATCTCCACGGAAGCCGAATCGGCAGGCCCGGGAACCTCGCGATGCGAACACGATGTTATGCCGCCGCTGCGGCGCTGGCCCTGTTCCTCATAACGCCCGCTTCGGGACAGGGCGCACCGACGCCGGCGCAGTCGGAGGCATCAGCCGCTTACGAGCACGCGCTCGGTGAGTTCAAGTCGATCCTTGCCGAGCGGCGCCGCCAGATCGAGACCAAGCAGCCGCTGCCGAACCTGCCGGGCCAGGCGCTCTATCTCGCCCGCGTCGCTGTGATCAGCACCTACAAGGATCTGACCGATGCCATGCCGTCGCGGATCGGCCAGCCGAACAAGTTCGGGATCCCTCCGGCCTATTTCGACGCCGCGATCGAGCCGCTGGTCGACGAATATGCTGATATCTTCGAGATCATGGAGGCGCCGCCCGCGAGCGCTCAGAATTCGCCGACACCGTTCAAGGACGTCGTCGATCTTGGCACCGCGATCGCGCGCGCCAAAGGGCTTGCGCCTGCTGACGCCGAGGCCGCGGGCCGCATCAGCCTCGGACTCTTCTATGCCGAGACGAACGGCAAGCAGAACGTCCGCAACGCACGCTCGAATACCTATATGGGCAGCCTGCAGACCGGCCCCTCCGAGGACCGCAACGGCCAGCGCAAATGGGAGGCGATCAAGGGCACGATCGCGGCCATCGATCCGGCTTTGAACGCGCGCGACGACAAGGAAGAGGCGCGGTCCCGCGGCACCGACCGCCGTTTCAATCACTGGACCAACGTCCGCGACGGCCTCATGAACGCGCATGCGGAGCTGTTTGCCGAAATCCCCGCGATCGTGAAGACGCTGCCCGATCCGATCGAGCAGATGAAGCTGTTCGAGCTGATCCAGATCATCCCGACGCCGACGCGAGCCGCGCTGAGGTCCGGCGATCTGCTGAACTACAGGGTGTCCAATCCCACCATCATGAAGCACTTGCGCAACAACAGCATCTTCGCCTTCGGCAAGGTCGACCGGGCGCGAAGCTCGGCGAGCTTCCGCGAGATTTTGGGCGCGATGTGGCTGTTCAAGCGGAAGTTCGACAAGGCGATGGTGAAATATGCGGAGATCAGACCGCGCTAGATCGTCTGCGAGTCAGTTTATCCAGTCCAATCCAGGAATGTTCAACTATGCTCACCGTCTATGGCGAAGGCCGCGGCTTCCGTGTTGTTTGGCTGCTTGAGGAACTCGGATTGGCTTATCGGCTGCGCCCGGTCGATCTGCTCGCAGCCGAGGATGACCGCGATTTCCTTGCGGTCAACCCCGCCGGCTTCATTCCGGTGCTGCAGGACGGCGACACGATCATGGTCGAGTCGATCGCGATTCTTGAGTATCTGCTCGCCCGCCACGGCCCGAATTCGCTTGCCGTCACCCCCGATGATCCTGCCTTCGCTCCCTATCTGCAATTTCTCCACTTGGGCGAGGCCGGGCTCGCCGGGCCGATGAATACAGTCCTTGTCGGTCGCCAGCTGGCGCCGGAAGCCGAGCGAGGCGCCCGGGTGACCCGCTGGGCAGCCGAGACCTTCGAGAGCCGGCTTGGGTTGGTCATCCGTCGCCTCGCGGATTGCCCCTATCTCGTCGGCGACCGATTCACTGCCGCCGATATCTCGGTGAGCTACGCCCTCCTGCTCGGTCTGCGAACGGGCAACTACGTCCCCGGTCCGACCGAGCGGGACTATCTCTTGCGCACGACGGCACGTCCCGCCTACGCCCGAGCGATGGAAAGCTGCCAGGCCACCAAGGCTTGGGCGGCGAGATCACCGGGATTGTAGTGCTCGCTTCATCGGAGAGAGCGTTCGTTCTCCACCTTGTAGCCGTCGGTCAGCGTTTTCAGGAACGCGATGATGGCGGCTCCGTCCTGTTCCGTCATCGCCGCCTTGTCGAAATAGTCCGGATCGCTTGCCAGCGAGCGCGGCGTTGCGCGGCGCGCCGAGCGCCTCCTATTGGTGGTCGGTGAAGAGCGGCGGCAGGCCATCGCGCGACGGCCGAGGCGTGACAACCGGCGGCGGGATGCGCGCGCAGCACCATGTCGACCGTTGTGGGTGCCGCCACAGCGGACTACACCATGGCTATGGTGTTCCACGAACGGAGATTTGTTGCTAGCCTGCCGCACCGACAGACGATCATCAGGGGCCACCGAATGACTTGCGCGAATCCCGCTCGACTCACCGGACCGTGGAGACGTCTCTGTCTGACGCTGACCGCGACAATGGCCGTGGTTGCGCTCGCCGGCTGCGAGGACAAGAACGCCTACGTGGCGCCGCCGCCCCCGAAGGTCGATATCGCCACACCCATACAGCGCCCGGTCACGCGCTATGTCGAGGCTACCGGCAACACCGCGCCGATCAAGAGCGTCGATCTCGTCGCGCGCGTGCAGGGTTTTCTGCAAACGATCGACTACACCGACGGCACCTTCGTCAAGCAGGGCACCCAGCTGTTCACGATCGAGCCCGAGACCTACAAGCTGAAGCTCGAGCAGGCGCAGGCCGCCGAGGCCGGCGCGCAGGCCTCGCTCAGGCAGGCGGAAGCTGATTTCAAACGACAGGCGGATCTCGTGCAGCGGCAGGCGGTCTCGCAGGCGACGCTGGAGACGTCGACATCGACCCGCGACAACGCCCAGGCCAATCTCCAGCAGGCCCAGGCCAACACCAGGATCGCGGAGCTCAACTACAGCTACACCAAGGTGAGCGCGCCGTTCGACGGCATCGTCAGCGCGCATTTGGTCTCGGTCGGCGAGCTGGTCGGCGCCTCCTCCCCGACGCAGCTTGCGACCATTGTTGCCATGGACCCGATCTGGGTCAACTTCACCGTCAACGAGCAGGACGTGCTGCGCATCCGGGCCGAGGCGCAACGCCGCGGACTGACGGTGGCCGAGCTCAGACAGTTGCCGGTCCAGGTGGGCCTCCAAACCGAGACCGGCTATCCGCATGAAGGCCACCTCGACTACGTCTCGCCGACCCTCAATACATCAACCGGCACGCTCGCCGTGCGCGGCGTCATCCCCAACGACAAGCGGGTGCTGCTCCCGGGCTATTTCGTCCGGGTCCGCGTGCCCTTCGACCAGGACAAGGACGCCCTGCTCGTTCCTGATACGGCGCTCGGCAGCGACCAGGGCGGCCGCTATCTGCTGGTGGCCAACAAGGACAACGTCGTCGAACAGCGCAAGGTGCAGATCGGCCCAACCGACAATGGCCTGCGCGTGATCGAGAGCGGCCTGCAGCCTGACGACCGCGTGGTCATTTCGGGGCTGCTGCGCGTGATCCCGGGCCAGAAGATCGATCCGCAACAGACCAAGATCGAGCAGCCGCAGGCGTCTGCCAAGTGAGGGGCCGCCAGCCATGATCTCAAAGTTCTTCATCGAGCGGCCGGTCCTCTCGAACGTCATTGCGCTGCTGATGATCCTGATCGGTGGCGTGGCGCTGTTCAACCTCGCGATCGCGCAATATCCCGACGTGGTGCCGCCGACGGTGCAGGTGACGACGCGCTATCCCGGCGCCAGCGCCAAGACCGTGATCGACACCGTCGCGCTGCCGATCGAGCAGCAGGTCAACGGCGTCGAGGACATGCTCTACATGCAGTCCTACAGCGGCTCCGACGGCACCTACACCCTGACGGTGACCTTCAAGATCGGAACGGATCTGAATTTCGCGCAGGTGCTGGTGCAGAACCGCGTTTCCAGCGCGCTATCGCAGCTGCCGCAATCGGTGCAGAACCAGGGCGTTACCGTTCAGAAGAAATCGACCTCGATCCTCTTGTTCGTGACGCTGACCTCGCCGGACTCCCGGTTCGACAGTCTTTTCCTGAGCAACTACGCCACCATCAATATCCGCGACGAGCTGTCCCGCCTGCCCGGCGTCGGCAACGTCACGGTGTTCGGCGCCGGCCAGTATTCGATGCGCATCTGGCTCGATCCGAACAAGCTGCAGGCGCGTGGACTCGTGCCGCAGGACGTCATCCAGGCGATCCAGCAGCAGAGCCAGCAGGTCTCGGCCGGACAGGTCGGCGCGCCGCCGACACCGCCGGGACAGGCGTTCCAGTACACGCTCAACGTCAACGGCCGGCTCGAAGACACCAGCCAGTTCGAGAACATCATCGTCAAGACCGGGACCAGCGGCGACGTCACGCGCGTGCGCGACGTCGGCTGGGTCGAGCTCGGCGCGCAGACCTACAGCCAGATCTTCTCCCTCAACAAGCAGCCCGCGACCGGCATCGGCGTGTTCCAGTCGCCCGGCGCCAACGCGCTTCAGGTCGAGCAGGCCGTCGAGAAGAAGATGGTCGAGCTCGCCAAGCGCTTTCCGGAAGGCATCAAGTACGACACGCCGTTCGACACCACGAAATTCGTCAACGCCTCGGTGCACGAGGTCTACATGACCCTGATCGAGGCCGGCCTGCTCGTGCTGGTCGTGATCCTGGTGTTCCTGCAGGACTGGCGCGCGATGCTGGTGCCGGCGACCACGGTGCCTGTCACCATCATCGGCGCCTTCGCCGCGATGGCGGCGCTCGGCTTCACCATCAACATGTCGACGCTGTTTGCGATCGTGCTCGCGATCGGCATCGTCGTCGACGACGCCATCGTCGTGGTGGAAGGCGCTGCGCATAATATCGAGCAGGGCATGAACGGGCACGACGCCGCGATCAGGGCGATGGACCAGCTGTTCGCGCCGATCGTCGGCATCACCCTGGTGCTGATCTCGGTGTTCCTGCCCGCCTCGTTCCTCGCCGGCCTCACCGGCCGCATCTATTCGCAATTCGCGCTGGTGATCGCGGCGACCGCGCTTTTGTCCGCCATCAACGCCGCAACCCTGAAGCCGACGCAATGCGCGCTATGGCTGCGGCCGGCGGTGCCGCCGGAGCAGCGCAATTTCTTCTACCGCGGCTTCAACGCCGTCTATGACAGGGTCGAGCGGGGCTACACGCGGCTGATCACGTTTCTGGTGAAGCACGCGAGCGCCTCGGTCGCATGCGCGCTTCTCGTGATCGGGCTCAGCGGCTACGGCCTGTCACGGGTGCCGACCGGCTTTCTGCCGATCGAGGACCAGGGCTATTTGATCGCGGCCGTGCAGCTGCCCGACGGCGCCTCGCTGGAACGAACCCAGAAGGTGCTCGACCGCGCCGCCGACATCATCAAGGACACGCCCGGCGTCCAGCAGGTCATCACCATCGCCGGCATCTCCGCGCTCGACAACAGCGCGAGCCTTGCCAATGCCGGCGTTGCCTACATCATCCTGAAGGACTGGTCCGCGCGCGGCAAAGGCGAGGATCTGCGCTCGCTGGTCTACGGCCTCAACGACCGGGTATCGACCATCATGGAGGCGCGCACGCTGGTGCTGCCGCCGCCGCCGATCCAGGGCATCGGCAATGCCGCCGGCTTCTCGATGCAGGTCGAGCTGCGCGACGGCAACAGCGATTTCGCCAAGCTGCAGGCCATCACCGGCGCCATGGTCTCCAACGCCCAGAGCCAGAGCGCGCTGCAGCGGGTCTCGTCCTCGTTCCGCTCGGCGGTGCCGCAATTCAATGTCGAGATCGACCGCGTCAAGACCCAGACGCTGCATGTGACGACGGACGCGGTGTTCTCGGCGCTGTCGACCTATCTCGGTTCGTCCTATGTCAACCAGTTCAACAAGTTCGGCCGCGTGTTCCAGGTCTACACGCAGGCCGATCCCGCATTCCGCGTCACCGAGCGCGACATCGCCAACATGCAGGTGCGCAACCAGAACGGCGACATGATCCCGATCGGCACGATCGCCACCATCACGCCGGTGACCGGCCCGTCGCTGATCAGCCTCTACAATCTCTACCCGTCCTCCACCATCGTCGGCCTGCCGGCGCAGGGCTATTCATCCGGCCAGGCGCTGCAGCTGATGGAGGAGATCGCCGACAAGACGCTGCCGCCGGGTACCGGTTTCGAATGGACCGCGATGTCCTACCAGGAGAAGGCGGTCTCCAACCAGATCTACTGGGTGTTCGGCCTCGCCATGCTGCTGGTCTATCTCGTGCTCGCCGGCCAGTATGAGAGCTGGTACGCGCCGATCTCGGTGATCCTCGCG
Source organism: Bradyrhizobium sp. CCBAU 45384 (assembly GCF_028128665.1). NCBI lineage: Bacteria > Pseudomonadati > Pseudomonadota > Alphaproteobacteria > Hyphomicrobiales > Nitrobacteraceae > Bradyrhizobium > Bradyrhizobium sp. CCBAU 45384. Next base: position 126,168 of record NZ_LBIZ01000118.1, on the reverse strand, counting down.
GTGCCGCTGTCGCTGCTCGGGCCGATGCTGGTGCTGAGGGGGGTCGGCATCGACAACAACCTCTATTGCCAGATCGGCCTGATCCTCCTGATCGCGCTGTCGGCCAAGAACGCGATCCTGATCGTCGAGGTCGGGCTCGAGCTGCACGGGCGCGACGGCAAGCCGATCATCGAATCCGCGATCGAGGCGGCGCGCGCCCGCTTCCGCCCGATCCTGATGACCTCGTTCGCCTTCATCCTCGGCGTGGTGCCGCTGGTGCTCGCGACCGGCGCCGGCGCCAGCGCGCGCAAGTCGATCGGCATAACCGTGTTCTCGGGCATGCTGGCCTCGACCTGCCTCGCGGTGCTGTTCGTGCCGGCCTTCTTCGTGGTGGTGCAACGGTTCGAGAACTGGCTGGAGCAGCGCAAGGCGCCGAAGGCAAAGCCGGTCGCGGAGGCGAAGTCTTAAAACAACCCCATGCACAGTAGGGATGGGGCTGAAAAGGCTCGAGGGTTTTCGTTTATACCGAAAATCACTTGCGCCGTCGGGCAAAACACCGGCATAATGGCATCATCGGGATGTGCGCGAGGTGGCGCGTCGCCTCTCCCGCCATTGCGAGCGTAGCGCAATCCAGAGTTTCGCTGCGGAGACAGTCTGGATTGCTTCGTCGCAAGGGCTCCTCGCAATGACGGGGAGGGAGTTACGCAGGGGCCGCACAGGCTCCGTCGCCGCCGCATCCTGCATCATTGCCGCATCCTCCGTCATTGCGAGCGGAGCGAAGCAATCCAGAATCCCCCACCGGAACGATTCTGGATTCCCGACATTGGCGCGCCGCGAAGCCAGGCGCCATGAACGGCCAACCGGTGCACCCCTCGATCGTTGGCTCTGGCATCCCTTCTCGGTCACTTCCAATGCCGACCGGCTAACGAAGCCATAGAGCCAAGGCATTGGATCGGTCACCCCGTACCGATTATGCAGCCCTCACGCACGGCATTCGTTGTGTGAGGTTTGCACATGGAGGCATCGCATTTTCGATGTTCTTGTTCCGGAGCGGAGGTTAAACTCCTGGGAACAGAGAGGGGGACCAATGGGGCGTTCGCCGATTCTTGGTATCCATGGCGCGCGGGCCGGGAGTGGGGTGACTGGTCGCCCTCAGCACCGCCGATTGATCTGGCTCGCCGCCTGGTTCGCCAGAAGTTACCCCAAATCAAAACGGCATGGTGTCGTGCCGGCGTCGTCGCCGCCCCTCGCCACACCTGGCTTTGCCCTCGCCAAAGGCGAGCGAGAACTGCGACTCGACTTCTTCCGCGGCCTGGCCCTCTGGCTCATTTATATCGATCACGTTTCACCCGACGTCCTGACCTGGGTCACGATACGCAACTACGGGTTCAGCGACGCAGCCGAAGTGTTCATCTTCATCTCCGGCTTCACCGCAGCTCTGGTCTACGGTCGCGCAACCTTCGAGGCTGGCTTCGTGATCGGGACAGCGCGCGTGCTGCGGCGGGTCTGGCAGATCTATACCGCGCATCTTCTGCTCTTCCTGGTCCTGATGGCCGAAATCGCTCTCGTCACCACGGTTTCCGAGAAGCCGGCGTTCTACATCCAGGAGATGGAGGTCGGAGACTTCTTCAAGCAACCCGGTTCCGAAATGATCCAGGCGCTGCTGTTGCGATTCCGTCCCCTGAACATGGATGTCCTGCCGCTCTATGTCGTTCTGATGGCTTTTCTGCCGTTGGTGCTGCTGCTCGCCAGATTGCACAGGGATCTGCCGCTCGTCCTGTCGGCCGGACTCTATGTGCTCATGCTTCGATACGACCTGCATCTGTCGACCTATCCGGACGGCTTCTGGTCGTTCAATCCTTATGCATGGCAGCTGCTGTTCGTGTTTGGCGCCTGGTGCGCGCTTGGAGGAGGCAAGCGACTGTCGCCGATCCTCAATTCCCGATCGGTGTTGTGGCTGGCCGTTGCCTATCTCTGCGCGGCCTTCTTTGTGACCATGACGTGGTATTTTCCGTCACTGGAGCGGGCGATCCCCGGCTGGGTGGCGCGGCTGATCTATCCGATCAACAAGACCGATTTCGACATCCTGAGGTTTGCGCATTTCCTGGCATTGGCCGTCGTCGCGCTGCGCTTCGTGCCGGGCGACTGGGCGGGGTTACGATCGGCCTGGGCGCGCCCACTCATTCTTTGCGGACAATATTCTCTTCAGATTTTTGCGCTCGGCGTCGCCCTGTCATTCGCAGGCTACGCGCTGCTCACCGAGCTTAACGCTGATATCGTGCTGCACGTGATGGTTGGCGCCGGCGGCATCTTGATCCTGTACGGCATAGCAAGGGTATTCACCTGGTACAAATGGGCGATGTCCGGGCGCGAGCGCGCCAAGACGGATACTTCCAAGCTGATTACGCAAGATGCTTGAAAACAATTCACTCTTATTAATGGGACTGACGGACATGGGAACAGAGAGCAAGGATCGGTTTGTCGTAGAGCGAGATTTGAGGCTCGACCTTTTGCGCGGCCTCGGCCTCTGGATGATCTTTCTCGACCACATTCCGGATGACGTCGTGGCCTGGCTCACGCTGCGCAATTACGGCTTCAGCGACGCAGCCGAGTTCTTCGTTTTCATCTCCGGTTATCTCCTCGGATTCATCTACGTGCCCATCGTGGCTGCGGGCCAGTTTCTTCCGGCGTTGAAGCGATTGTGGCTGCGCGCCTGGCAGATGTACGTTGCCCACCTCCTGCTGTTCCTTGCCTTCACGGCACAGATCGCCCGCGCAGCGAGGAAGTGGGACAACCCCATGTACAAGGACGAGTTCAACGTCGCCAACTTCCTGGCGCATCCCGACGAGTTGATCGGCAAGGCGCTCACGCTGCAATACAAACCCGTCGATCTGGACGTCCTGCCGCTTTACATCTCCCTGGTGCTGGTTTCGCCGTTCGTGGTGTGGTGCCTGGTGCGGCGCCCGAATCTGACCTTGGCAGGTTCGATCGTGCTGTACCTGCTCGCCCGCTATTTCGACTGGAACCTGCCGTCCTATCCGAAAGGAGCGACCTGGTACTTCAATCCGTTCGCCTGGCAATTGATGTTCTTTTTTGGTGCCTGGTGCGGATGCGGCGCGGTCGCTCAAATCAGCAAAATCCTTCAGTCGCGCATCGTCTTCGCGGTCGCGATCGGCTGGATCGCCTTTGCGCTGGTGATCGTGATGAGCTGGCACAGCGCTTTTCTGGAGTCGTTGATCCCGAAATGGATGATCAAGCTGATCTATCCGATCGACAAGACCGACCTCGACATGCTCCGGTTCACGCACTTTCTCGCGCTGGCTGTCATCGTCTCGCGTTATCTCAACAAGGATTGGGAAGGACTGAAGTCGAAATGGCTGCGACCGCTGGTGTTGTGCGGCCGGCATTCGCTGCCGCTGTTCTGCCTCGGCGTCTTCCTGTCGTTCGGAGTGCATTGGATGCTGGTTCAGTGGAAGCACCAGGTGATCGAGCAAATTCTGCTCAGCATCGGTGGAATGGTCATCATGACCGCTGTCGCCTGGCTTCTGGATCGCGCACAGCGGGTGCCCAATCTCTTCGTGGACGCCGGCGGCGACGAGCGCCTGGACACGACGCTCCAAGCGGAGGCCACGCCCGCGGCTCGCACTCAGCCGAGCGCCGCGTGACCTGATTCGGGGATGAGACAGGCATGCATGAGGACCATAAGCTCTAGGACCACCGGTCATGAGGGACGAAGCGGGAGACAGCGCACCAGTTGCCGGCTCCGAGAAGCGGCCTCGGCTCGCTTTGCAAGCGAGCGGGCCGAACGTGAGATCCGACAATGCACTTTGGAGAGTTGAAGAAAGGGCGGCGAACCGGGTTTCCGTTCATCACGCAGCAAAGCATGATGTCGAGGGCACTCCGCGCAGCATCATCCCTTCGCAGGCTTTCGATTTCCTGGCCTTGGCCTTTCTTGCAGTCCTGGCATTCCTCGTGTTCTCCACAGCGAAGGATTACGCGATCTCAAATGACGAGGGCGTCCAGCATCGCTACGGCGAATTGATCATTGCTTATTATCAGAGCGGACTGCGGGTCCGCGATCTCTTCACCTTCGATAATTTGTATCTCTACGGAGGTCTGTTCGACGTCATAGCAATCGCGCTCGGCCGGGTTATCCCCATCGACATTTACGAATTGCGGCACATCCTCTGTGCCGTTACGGGCCTTGCCGGCATCGCCGCCAGTGGCGCCGCCGCGCGACTGATCGCCGGACCGCGCGCCGGCCTGATTGCGATGGTCGCGCTTGCACTCTGCGGCGCCTGGTACGGCGCCATGTTCAACCATACCAAGGACATTCCATTTGCGGCGGCCATGGCCGGAGCGACGCTGTTCCTTCTCCGCCTGGCGCGCCAACTTCCCGCGCCCCGCGCCCTCGATGTCGTGGTCTTCGGCTGTCTTGCCGGGGCAGCGCTCGGGCAGCGCAGCTATGGTTTGCTGCTCTTCGTCTATCTCGGCGTTGCAATCCTGATCTATCTGCCCTGGCCGGAAAGCCGCGGCGCGCGCCTGGCCTTTGCGGCCAACTCCCTGATAGCGACATGTCCCGCGGTCGCAGTCGCCTATCTGCTGATGATCCTGGCCTGGCCGTGGGCTGCCCTGTCGCCCCTCAATCCCATCCGTGGCCTGTTTGCCTTCTCGGAATTTCAGTATGCAATCCGCACCCTTTTTGACGGGCGCGTGTACGAGATGGCCAACGTACCGCGCGCCTATGTTCCCTTCTACCTCTTGATCCGATTGCCGCTGATGACACAGGCGGGCGCCGCGCTGGCGATGGTTTCGCTTCTTTGGCGCCCCCTCAGGCGAGGCTCGGTCCGGTGCCGCGAACTCGCATTGCTCTCGACCATGGTTCTGCTTCCCCTGGCAAGCCAAGCCCTCATTCATGGCCCTGCGTTCAGCGGCATGCGCCATTTTCTCTTTGTGCTTCCTCCGCTGGCCATGCTGGCCGGCGTGGGGTTGAACGACGTTCTCAATACGATGGCCGTGCGTAGCCGCCGACTGGCCTCGGCGGCACTTGCGACGATGTGCGCGGCTTTCCTGTCCGAAGGGATCACGCTGGCAAGGCTTCATCCTTACGAGAATCTATCCTACAACGCCGTGGTCGGAGGTCTTCCGGGAGCCTTCCGCCGCTATGACCTGGACTACTGGTTCAACAGCATGCCGGAGGCGATCCGCATCCTCGAGGCATTCGTCCGCGAAACGACACCGCTCGACAATATCAAATCGCCGGCGGTCTATTCGGTCGCGGTATGTGGGGAACGTCCGGCGTTCGATCACACCGTCACGCTTCCGCAATTGCGTTGGGACTTCCGGTCCGAATGGGACGAATCGGAGTTCTTCATCGCTCCGACGCACATGAACTGCGATCGCGACCTTGATGGCGCCATCATCGGCCGCGTGGAAAGGTTGGGTGTTCCCATTGCCTATGTGAAAGACAGGCGGGCCATTGTGAAGCAACCGGCGACAAACGTCTCAATTGCCGCTCGCCCGTCAGATTCCCGCTGAGAACGAGATCGCGCCGGGATTTCGAAAGCCGTCGTCTTCTGATCAGGCGCTCCGACCCGCCAAGGGCGGATGCTTCGCGCTGGATTGGATAGGTCGAAGCGGCCGGGACGAGCGGGAGCACATCGCAGGGATGGCGCTCCTGCTCGTCAAGCGCTGAACGTGTCATAGGCCGCGCCAAGCCTCGCCAGAACACTCGGATCGGACGGAGGCCATACGGGGGATTCGGTTGCCAGCGTGAGAAGATTCTGGAAATAGCCTTCCATGCCGGCACGATCGAAGCCGAATAGAAATGCGAGCGCCCGATCCGGATCGGCGTTGCGCCATTTGTGCACGCGCCGCGGCGCGACCTCGACAAAATCACCTGCGCCGGCGAGACGGACTCCGTCCGGAAATTCGAATGCCATTCGCCCGTCGAGGACGCGGAACCACTCGGTCGACACGGCATGGTAGTGCGGCCGCACGCCATCGAATCCCGGCGGCGCCACGTAGTCGAGCACGGTGTGCGCGCCGCATGAGGAGAGCACACGGATCCGCACGCCGAGAGCCGTCATCTCGCGCGCATTGCTGAAGTCGGTCATGCGCGGCCCCCGAGAGCTTGCGGCGCGAAGGGATGGCCGGCAATCGCCGCGCTTTCCAGCGTGTTCTGGAAGAACAGGATCTGCCAGGCACCGCCGCGGCGCTGGGCAACCAGGCTCGGGCGCCCGGTCAAGCGCGTTGGACCATCCGGCGCCCGATAGTCGAGCGTTTGGTAAAGACGAACAATTGCAAGATCCGCCTCGAGATGGCGGATACCCTCCACGCCGAGGCTGAGCCGGCTGCCGCGGTAGATCGTGTCAAACAGCCGACGGTGCGCCGCCCCGATTCCGGTCCGACCTGCGCCATGACCGCCAAGCACGTGGATAAAGTCCGCATCATCGGCAAAATGCGCCGCCCAGGCGGCGGCATCTGCCGCATTCCAGGCAGCGACAAGACTGTCGGCAAGCCGCTCCGCGGCTGCCGAGAGATCCGGCACGACGGTCTCATCGGACTTGGGAATGGTCATTGCGGGGCCTCCGGTTCAATCCGTCGGGGGTATAGTCCGGCGCTCCTCCCGTGATAAGAAGCCATCGGCGGAATATCTGTTCGACATAGGACGACAATCAGGGCCGGGACGCCGTCAGGTCCCGTGCGAGGGGTGGTCACATGGGTCGTCACGGCGATCTCACTGGCATGGAGGAGTTTGCCACGGTTGCGCAGGCCGGCTCCTTCACCGCTGCGGCGGCCCGGCTGAAGCTGACGAAGTCCGTGGTTTCCGAACGCGTCCGGGCGCTGGAGACGCGCCTTGGCTGCCGGTTGTTCGACCGCAGCACGCGACGCGTGCGGCTCACCGAGGCCGGCGCCGTCTACCTCGAGCACGTCGACCGCATTCGCGACGAAATCCGCAGCGCCGAAGGCGCGCTCCAGGATCTGCGTCAGGAACCGCGCGGCCGCCTGACCGTGGCGACCACGATCAACGGGGCCACCCTGTTCGTGGTCCCCGCGCTCGCCGACTTTCGTGCACGCTATCGCCACATCGACCTTCACATCATCGCCGACGATGCCGTCGTCCATCCCGCCCATGTTGGCGCCGACGTCGCGATCCGGTTCGGCACGGTCGACCGTCCGGACTGGGTCGCCCGCCGGATCGGCGGGATCGACTACATTCTCGCGGCGTCAGCCTCCTATGTCGCGACACACGGTGCGCCGCGCAGTCCCGGTGATCTTGCCGGGCACGTCTGCCTGCCCTTCCGCAACCAGGTGCCATGGGTGTTCCGGCAGGGTGAGCGGGTCGTCCACGAGCCACGCGCCTTTGTCAGCACAGACAACGGTCCGGTGTACCGCGCACTTGTCCTGGGCGGCTACGGCATCGGGATGCTCAACCGCCTGGCCGTCGGTCCCGAACTCGCATCCGGGGCGGTGGTGCAGATATTGCCGGACTGGAAGATTGAAGGCCGAGATGAAATGGCCACATGGGTCGTGCTGCCGGACAACCGCGCAATTCCGCCCAAGGTCAGGGTGTTCGTGGACTATATGGCTGAACGAATGGCGGCAGTCAGCGCATAGCTGCGGCCTGTGCCCCGGTGATGATCAAAGGGGCGCAGGCGCAGCTGGCGAGAGTCCTACGCCGCCGACTGGAGCGCCTGGAGCTTGCGGACAAAGCCCAGCGCCGCTTCGTTCAAATCGCCAAATCTGCTTCGCAACGCCTCTGCGCGCGAGCCCGCGCCTTGCGCAATCGACTGGCCCATGACGGCCTTCGAACACACATCCTCGACCGATTTCTGCAGATGCTCGGCACCTTGCGCGGCGCACCTCGCCGCGCGGTTGATGTCGCTGGTGGCGCCGCTCTGCTCCTGAACCTCTCGGGCAATCCTCGCGCTCTGCTCCCTGATATCGCCGATGACTGCGACGATCGCAGCGATTTCACTTGCCGCTGCCTGTGTCGCCGACTGGATGCCGAGCACCTGGGACGAGATGTCCTCCGTCGCGCGCGCCGTTTGCGTCGCCAGCGTCTTGACCTCTGCCGCAACCACCGCAAAGCCGCGGCCCGCTTCGCCCGCCCGCGCCGCCTCGATGGTCGCGTTGAGCGCCAGCAGATTGGTCTGGCCGGCGATATCGCTGATCAATTCCACGACGCTGCCAATCTTTGTCGCGGCTTGCACCATGCTTTCCACCATCAGTCCGGCCTGGGTTGCGCGACCGCTGGCGACATCCGCCACCTGGCTCGCTTCCTGGGCGCGGCCATTGATGTTCCGGGTGGAGGCATCGAGCTGCTCGACCCCGGCGGCCATGGTCTGCACGCTGCCGGCGATCTCTCCTGCGGACGCCGATGCCGTGCGGCTGCGCAGCATGTTGTCGGCGTTGAACCGCTCCAATTCCTGGATCGCATCGGCGATGTGTCCGGCCGCCTCCACGACCTCATCCACCGAACCGACGACCGATTCCTCGAAGGACGAAGTCGCACGCGCCAGCACGTCTTTCAGCTCGCTCTCCGCCTGCAGCTTGAGCTTTGCCTGCGAGGCCTGGAGCGCCAATCGATCGGCGGAATGGTCACGCAAGACGGCGACGGCTGCGGCCATGGCGCCAATCTCGTCGCGCCGGTCCAGCCCCGGAATGTGTCCTTCGATCTCGCCCGACACGATCTTGCGCAGCCGCTCCTCGAGGCGCCGCAGCGGCCGGGAGATCGTTGCTGCGATCACCACCGCAAACGCCACGCTCATGAGCACCACCAGCAAGGCAAGACCGCCGAGCCGCAGCGCCGCAGCATTGAACGATGCGTCGAGATCGTCGACATACATGCCGCTGATGACCATCAGCTTCAGGTCCGGAATCGCCCTGACGAAGGCTTGCTTGCGCAGCGGCTGCGGCTGGCCGTTGCGGGGGAAATAATAGGTGACGGTCCCGCTGCCTGCGCTATGGGCGAGATCGACGATCTCGCGCCGGAACAGGCGTCCATTGACATCGCCCTTGTCGATCAAGTTCTTCCCGACGTTCTCGGGCGTGCCGCCATCGGCGAGATTGAGCCCGTCCCAATCATAGACGAAGAAGTAGTTGTTGCCGTCATATCGCGATTTCGCGACGATCTCCCTGACCCTCGCAATCAATTCGTCGCGGCTCAAGCGACTTGAAAGCACATCCTGCTGATAGGCCGCGATCTGCGATGCGACCACGTCCACGGCACCGCGCAGCGCCCGCGTCCTCTCGGCCTCCATCTGATCGCGCAGCTGGACCAGGGACACGCCAACGAGCACCATCATCGCGAGCACGCTGCCGAGCGTGAGCATGCCCAATCGCCACGCGATCTTGATCTTCTTCATGCGAAATCCCTTGTCGTTGCAATCATGGCCGAACCTTGCGATCGAAAACTTGACGAGGACTTTCACTAACGGCGCCGAACGCGGCGCCTTGCACAAAAATCTTATGCGAAATTTGCATCGGCTAGTCGTGTCTTGCATCGAAGCGCGGCAAACGTGTCCGGCAAAGACAAAAGCCCCGGCTACCGCCGGGGCCTTTGAATCAAGCGCAGCATGTTTTCGAATGGGCCGGACCAGCCTTCTATCCGCCCGCCGCACCAGCTACGGCAACGGCCGGCGTTGCGGTCTCGACGGATGGCTCTTCGATCAGACCACGCTCGTCTTCCCACTTCGCCACGGCCGCCGTCGCAATGCCGTTGCCGATGACATTGGTCATGGTCCGGCCCATGTCCAGGAACTGGTCGATGCCCATGACGAGAAGCATGCCGCCCACCGGCAGGTTGAACATCGGCAGCGTCGCGGCGACGACCACGAGCCCCGCGCGCGGCACGCCGGCGATGCCCTTGCTGGTGACCATCATCACCAAGAGCATGACGAGCTGTTGCGTGAAGCTGAGCTCGATGCCGTAGGCCTGGGCGATGAACAGGGCCGCAAAGGCCTGGTACATCATCGAGCCGTCGAGGTTGAACGAATAGCCCAGCGGCAGCACGAAGCCCGAGATGCGCTCGCTGACGCCGAACTTGGTCAATTGCTCGATCATCTTGGGGTACGCGGCCTCGCTGCTCGCGGTCGAGAAGGCCAGCAGCATCGGCTGACGCAAGAGGCCGATGAGATGAAGCACCGGCCGGCCGAGGGCCAGGAGGCCCACGAGAACGAGGACGCTCCAGAGCACGGCGAGGCTGAAATAGAAGGTCGCGATGAACTTGCCGTAGGTCACGAGCACGCCAAGGCCCTGCGTGGTGATGACGGCCGCAATGGCCGCGAACACGCCGAGCGGGGCGAACTTCATCACGAAGTTGGTGATCTGCAGCATGATGTGGACCAGCTCGTCGATCGACGCCGCAATGGTCTTGGCGTGGCTCGTCTTCAACCTGCTGAGGGCGAGACCGAAGAACACGGCGAAGACCAGGATCTGCAAGATCTCGTTTGTCGACATCGCCTGGGCGATGCTGGTCGGAAAGACGTGGGTGATGAAGTCCTTCAGATTGAATCCGGCGGTCTGCAAGGTGTTGGCGGCATCGGCGTTGGGAAGCGGCAGCTGCAAGCCCCGCCCCGGCGCGAACAGGTTCGCGAAGATCATGCCGAGGCCGAGGGAGACGAGCGAGGCCGAGACGAACCAGCCCATGGACCTGGCGGCAATGCGGCCGACCGCCCCGCCTTCGGAGCCGAGGCTGGTAATCCCTGACACGATGGTGGCGAAGACGAGCGGCGCGATGATCATCTTGATCATGCGCAGGAACACGTCAGTCGCGATCGAGAAATAGCCGGCGATGGTCTTCGCCGTCTCCGGCGTCGGCGCCAGCTCATGACAGGCATAGCCCGCCAGGATGCCGAGCAGCAGGCTGACCACGAGAGCATTGGTCAGGCGGTTGGATCGCGCGGGTGAATTGTCGGCACTTATCGTCATTGTCTATGACCTCCCTAGGGTACGCCTGATCACGACGGTTCGGAGACGACCCGCGGCCCACAGGCGCGTCGACGCAGTTGTGCTGATCGTTTCAGCAAATCGGCTGTGGCTGGCGGCCGTCCTGGTCCGCAGCGGCAAGACTTTGCGGCCGCGTCAGCATTTCCGGCTTCAGGATCGCCGCCAGCGTGGCCTCGGTGAGCAGGCCGCGCTCGCGCACGAGCTCGGCAACGCCGCGGCCGGAGGCATGTGCCTCCACGGCGACGGCCGTCGCGGCCGCGTAACCGATATAGGGGTTGAGTGCGGTGACGAGGCCGATCGAGTTTTCGACATCGGCCTTGAGACGGTCGCGGTTGGCGGTGATGCCTGCGACGCAGCTTCGTTCCAGCGTCAGGCAGGCCCGGCTGAGATGGCTGATGCTCTTGAACAGGCTGTGCGCGATGATCGGCTCGAAGGCATTGAGCTGCAATTGGCCCGCTTCGGCGGCCATGGTCACCGTGACGTCGTTGCCGATCACTTCGAAAGCGACCTGGTTCACGACCTCGGGGATAACAGGATTGACCTTGCCGGGCATGATCGAGGAGCCGGCCTGGACCGCCGGCAAATTGATCTCGCCGAACCCGGCCCGCGGCCCGCTCGAGAGCAGCCGGAGATCGTTGCAGATCTTCGAGATCTTGACCGCGACGCGCTTCAGCACGCCGGAGATCTGAACGAAGGCGCCGCAATCCTGCGTCGCCTCGACGAGATCAGGCGCGGTCACCAGCGGCAATCCCGTGATCGCATTCAGATAGCGGCAGACGAGACGCGCATAATCCGGGTGGGCGTTGATGCCGGTGCCGATGGCGGTTGCGCCCATGTTGATCTCGTGGATCAGGGTTCCTGCTTCGCGGAGGCGCTCCTGATCCTCGCCGATCATGACGGCATAGGTGTTGAACTCCTGCCCCAGCGTCATCGGCACCGCGTCCTGCAACTGGGTCCGCCCCATCTTCAGGACGTCCTTGAACTCCGCAGCCTTGTCGGCGAAAGCGAGACGAAGGACGTCCATCGCTCTCACGAGAATCTGCAGGCCATGCGACGTCGCGATCTTCAGCGCCGTGGGGTACACGTCGTTGGTGCTCTGGCTCATGTTGACGTGCTCGTTCGGATGCAGCGCGGCATACGCGCCCCTGGCGTGGCCAAGAATTTCCAAGGCCCGGTTCGCGATCACCTCATTGGCGTTCATGTTGGTGGAGGTGCCGGCGCCGCCCTGGATGACGTCAACGACGAACTGGTCGTGCAGCCGGCCGGCGCGCAGCTCCTCGCAGGCCGCGACGATGGCCCGGCCGCGTCGCTGGTCGAGAAGGCCGAGCTCCATGTTGGACAGGGCCGCCGCCTGCTTGATGGCGGCGAGCGCACCGATCAGCTCCGGATAGGCCGAGATCGCGATCCCCGAGATCGGAAAGTTCTCGACGGCGCGCAGCGTGTGGACGCCGTAATAGGCCTCAAGAGGCACCTCGCGCTCGCCAAGCAGATCATGTTCCGTCCGCATGTCATCTCCCGCTGGTCAGCTCCGTTGTCCGGAGACAGTGGGCCTCGCGCTGAGGCCTGGCATTGCGGGGCGATGCATGCGCCTGGGGACGGCGGGCCGTCCAATGTTATGCCGGCAAGCTCTATTCCGATTTTGCATAGATTTCCCGCCAGGATCAGGGCATCTTCGCAAGGCGAGCCTCGCCCGGAGCAGACCCGATGGAATTGAAATGGCTGGAGGATTTTCTCAGCTTGGCGCGAACGCGCAGCTTCTCGCGCGCGGCCGACGAGCGGCACGTGACGCAGTCTGCGTTCAGCCGCAGGATCCAGGCGCTGGAGCTTTGGCTCGGCGTGTCCCTCGTCGACCGCAGCAGCTACCCGACGACGCTGACCGCCGAGGGTCGTGAGTTCCTGGAGACCGCGGAAGAAACCGTTCGCATGCTCCATGCGAGTCGTCTCGCGCTTCAGGCGAGCAAGCGGCCGAGCACGCAAGTGGTCTCCATCGCCGCTCTGCACACCCTGTCGCTGCACTTCTTTCCGCGCTGGTTCCGGACCATCGAGAAAGAGGTCGGGCCGATCGGCAGCCGCTTGCTGCCCGATGATTTTCACAGCTGCCTGCAGGCGCTCGTCGAAGGCAGCTACGACTTCCTGCTCACCTTCCATCATGCCAATGTGCCGATCCTGCTGGAGCCGGAGCTCTACCCGCATATCGTCGTCGGCATGGACAGTTTCGTCGCCGTCCGCAGCACGGCGCTCGCTGGAGACGATACCGCTTCGCTGCCCCTGCTCAGCTACGCCGCGAACTCGTTCCTGGGACGGGTCGCCACCTTCGCCCAGGCCCAGGCCGGCTCGCCGCCGGCGCACGTGACCCATACCAACGAGAACGCCATGGCCGAGGGGCTGAAATTCATGGCGCTGGAGGGTTATGGCCTGGCGTGGCTGCCGCGCAGCCTGGTGGCCCGGGAGATCGATGAGGGCACCCTCACCATCGTGGGGCCGGAGATCCCGCTGGAGGTTCGGCTCTATCGCAGCGCACGCCGGACCCGGCCCATCGTGGAAAAGGTCTGGAACGCGGCGCAGGCAGCCGCCCCCAAAACTATGTAGAAGCCGCATATGCCGTTCTGAACAGGCATTGGATTTGCCTGACGCGGCCGTGCATCGTGGCTCCAACAAGGAGAGTTCGATGCTTGGCATTCTGGGCGGCATGGGGCCGATGGCGACCGTGGATTTCATGGGCAAGATCGTCAGGAACACCCCCGCGTCCTGCGATCAGGACCACATCCAGATGGTGGTGTGTTCGGCGACCGACGTGCCCGACCGCACCGCCGCCATCCTCGGGCACGGCGCTGATCCCTTTCCCGCCATGCTGAATGCCTTGCGCCGGCTCGAGCTGTCAGGCGCGACCCGCATCGCCATCCCCTGCAATACGGCGCATCATTGGTACGGCGCGCTGCAGGCCGAGACGTCGGTGCCGATCATCCACATCGTCGATGCCGTCACTGAGGCGCTTGCGCAGCGGCGGACGAACCCGACCCTGGGGGTGCTTGCGACCGACGGCACGGTGCACGCCGGTATCTACCAGCAGCGTCTCGCCGAACGCGGCTATGCCTGCGTGGTGCCCGCCGCCACGGCGCAAGCCGAGGTGATGCGCGCGATCCGTCTCGTCAAGGCAGGACTAACGGACGAAGCGGCCGGCATCCTCGGCCGGGAAGCAGAGGCGCTCGCGGCCAGAGGCTGTTCGCACATCGCGATGGCCTGCACGGAGATTCCCCTGGCACTGGCGGCTCTCGACAGCGATGTCGGCGCGGCGCTGCTCGATCCCACCGACCTGCTGGCGCAGGCCTGCGTCAGATCATGCCTGGCCGCGCCGCGGGAGACGGTGCGGGAAGTCGCCTAGCCTCACGCCGCCGGCGGCATGCGGATCTCGCGCGGCAGGATGATCGCCGCGGCGATCGCGAGCAGGCAGAGGCCCGCAAACGCGTGCAGCATCGTCACGAAGCCGCCCTGCTCGTAGAGCCAGGCGACGAGGCCGACTGACGCGCCCGCCGCGGTGAAGCCGATGAAGTAGCGCACCGCGTAGGCGCGCGAACGCCATTCCTCGCTGGTGTATTTGCCGACCATGGCGTCGTTCACCGTGACCTGGCCGAAGGCGCCCATGACGATGCCGATCGAGACCAGGATCAGCGGCAAATTGCTCAGGCTCGCGGCCAGATAGAGGAACGGTGCCAGCATGAAGGACAGCGGCAGCGCCACCGTCTTCAGCGAATAGCGATCGAGCAGCCGGCCGATCGTGTACTGCGTCATCGCGCCGAACACGTAGACGCAGGCGGCAATGACCCCGAGCAGCGCCGGACTTTTGGTGAGATCGGCGAGCCGCTCCGCGAACAGTTTTGGCAGCGCCACGGTGACGGCGTTGAAGGTGGTGGAGATCGCGATCACGACGATCAGCAGCGACAGCACCACGCGCCACATGTCCTGCTTGGCCACGCGAGCCTGGGCTGCGGCCTGCTTCGAGCCCTTGCGGTCCTCGTGCACCACCAGCATCGCAAAGGCGATGCCGATGAGGATGGTGACGATTCCAGGGATGATGAAGGCAGCACGCCAGCCGAGATATTGGCCGATCACACCGGTCACCAGCGCGGACGAGGCGACGCCGAGATTGCCCCAGACGCCGTTGATGCCCATCTCGCGGCCAAGCCTGTCGGCATAGGACACGATCATCGCGGTCCCGACAGGGTGATAGATCGAGGCGAAGACGCCGATCGCGAGCAGCGCGGCGCCGAGCTGCACGGGCGTCTGCGCCAAGCCGACCGAGATCATGGAGGCGCCGATGCCGACGAAGAAGATCAGCATCATGTGGCGGCGGCTCCAGCGGTCCCCGAGCCAGCCGGTCAAGAGCGAGCCGGCGCCGAAGGCGATGAAACCCGGCGTCGCGTAAGGCAGCAGTTCCGAATAGGCCATGCCGAGCGCCGGCCCCATGATGATCACCGCGGCGGCGAAAATCAGCATTGAATAATGGTCGATGAAATGGCCGGCGTTGACGAAACTGATGACCCTGACGGGGCTGTTCATGTCCCGAATCCTCTCCTGCTCCGAAATGAGTTATATGTCTTGGCCATGACGGGGTGCTGCCAATGACTGTCTTGGAAACGCCAATCTTGGAAACGCCAATCCTGCGGGAGGTCCGGAGCAACCATCGCTCGCCCGCGGGCGTGCACCTGGTTGCGCGCGACTATCCCAGGGGGATGCGGATCGATCTGCACATGCACCGCGAAGCGCAGCTGATCTACGCGGTGAAGGGCACGATGCAGGTGAATACGCCCGGCGGACGCTGGCTGGTGCCTCCGGACCGCGCGGTCTGGGTGCCGGCCGGGCTCGAGCACGCCATCGACCTGCTCGCCGACACCGAGATGCGCACGCTGTATTTCGACCTCGCCTGGCTCAAGCGCGAACAGCGCTATGAAGGATTGACGCGGGAATTCGTGGTGCGGGTGTCGCCGCTGCTCAACCAGGCGATCCTGGCGCTGTTCGACGCCCGCAACACCGAAGAGCGAACGGAGCTCCTGGTGCGCCTCGTCATGCTGGAATTGCACCAGGCCGAGGATTCCGCGACCTTCGTGCCGCTGCCGCAGGAAGTGCGCTGCCGCCGCGCGGCGATGATCGTGCTCGACGATCCCACCGCCCTGCACGACATCGACACGCTGGCGCGCGAGGTCGGCACCTCCGCGCGCACGCTGTCGCGGCTGTTCTCGGCGGAGACGCAGCTCAGCTTCAAGAGCTGGTGCCAGCGCGCGAGGATCGCGGCGGCGATCCAGAGACTGTCGACGGATGCGAATGTGTCCATAAAGCAGCTCGCGACCCAGCTCGGCTACGCCAGCGTGCCGGCGTTCTCGGCCGCGTTCCGCCAGGTGACGGGACGGACGCCGACGGAGTTTGCGGGGAAGGTGTAGCTCCAGCCTCGTCATTGCGAGGAGCTCTTGCGACGAAGCAATCCAGACTGCCACCGCGGAGAAACCCTGGATTGCTTCGCTACGCTCGCAATGACGGTGGTTGAGGCAGCCGGCCCCCTCTCGCCTTCACCGAGCATAGCGGCATTCTCCAAACGCACGGCACCAACGAAAGTTGCCGCATTCCCCTGCTTGATTGTGATCGGCTTCCGCCTAAATCCCGTGTAAGCTTGCGCATCGCACAAACCCGGATTCGAAAAGCCCTGATGGCCAATGCCTTCTTCTCTGACCTGCTCGCCACAATTTCCGAGCGCGGCCGAACGCTGCTGCGCCGGAGGGATTCCGCTGACACCAAGCAGGATGCCGACGGGCTGATCGCGCTTTGCAACGCGCTACTGTCGGGCCGGGGCGAAGCCTCCGGCACCGCGATGGCGCGTGAGGTGCTCGACATCTACCAGGAGTTGGATGCGGCGGGACGACGCGCCTTCTTCGAAGGGTTGGTGCGCGATTTCGGACCGGACCGGGAGCGCCTGAGCAAGGCGATCGAAAAGTGGCGCAGTCAACCTGATGACGAGGACGCCAGCGCGCTGCATTTCGCCTCGGAACCGCGACGGCAGGAGCTGATCCGCCGGCTCAACCGCGCGCCCGGCGGCACCGGCGATCTCGTCGCCATGCGGGCCGACCTGCTCGGCATGATGAACGGACACACCGACCTCGCCGCGCTCGACCGCGACGTCTCGCATCTGCTCTCTTCTTGGTTCAACAGGGGGTTTCTCGTGCTGCGCCGGATTGACTGGTCGACCCCGGCCAACATCCTCGAAAAGATCATCCGCTATGAAGCCGTGCACGAGATCTCTGACTGGGACGATCTGCGCCGCCGCATCGATCCGGTCGACCGCCGCTGCTACGCCTTCTTTCATCCCGCGATGGTCGACGAGCCCCTGATCTTCGTCGAGGTGGCCCTGACCGAGACGATTCCCGGCGCGATCGCCCCGCTGCTCGCGGTCGATCGCCAGCATCTGGGAATCGAGAAGGCGCGCACCGCGGTGTTCTATTCGATCTCCAACACCCAGCGCGGGCTTGGCGGCATCTCCTTCGGCAGCTTCCTGATCAAGCAGGTGGTCGAGGAGCTGCGCCGCGAGCTGCCCAAGCTCGACAATTTCGTGACGCTGTCGCCGGTGCCGGGCTTCATGTCCTGGATCAAGCAGGACAAGGATCTGCCGCTGTCGGACGAGGACCGCGAGGTGATGAAGCGCCTCGACGATCCCAAATGGTATGAGAATCCGGAGACGACCACGCAGCTGCGCGCCGTGATCGAGCCGCTCGCCGCCTATTACTTCCTGAGGGCACGCACGCCGAAAGGCCGCCTGATCGATTCCGTCGCCCGCTTCCACCTCGGCAACGGCGCGCGGCTCGAGCGCATCAACTGGCTCGGCGACCTCTCGCCCAAGGGCCTGCGCGAATCCGCCGGCGTGATGGTCAACTATCTCTACCGTCTCGACGACATCGAGAAGAACCACGAGGCCTACGCCAATGACGGCGAGGTGGTGGCGTCGAGCGCGGTGAAGAAGCTGCTGAAGGGCGAAGGACGACGGCTGCTGGACATGCGGCTGTCGTAGGGAGCGCGTTCTCTCCGCCGTCATTGCGAGCGCAGCGAAGCAATCCAGAACCGCGGAAAGACTCTGGATTGCTTCGCTACGCTCGCAATGAAGGAGTGTGTGGCGGCACCTCGCGCAATTCAGCAATTCGCTCCCAGCAAGCAAGATCTCCGATAGATATCGCCGCTCTATCCCCGTCATTGCGAGGAGCCCTTGCGACGACGCAATCCAGACTATTCCCGCAGAGGCAGACTGGATTGCTTCGCCACGCTCGCAATGACAAAAAGCGTGGCGGCGCCTTCGCGCATTGCAAGGTCAGATCAGCGTCTCGTACAAATCTCGCCAGTCCGGATTGACGCTTTCGATCAGCGCGAGCTTCTTGGCCCGACTACCGCCTTTGATCTGCTTCTCGCGCGTGATCGCGTCGGTCATGGTCGCATGCAGTTCGTACCAGACGAGGACCTTGCAGCCGTATTTCGCGGAGAAGCCTTTCACGAGGCCTTCCCGGTGCTCGAACGCGCGGCGCGGCGGGTTTGAGGTGACGCCGGTGTAGATCGTCCCGTTGCGACAATTGGCGAACATGTAGACGCAGGGTTGCTTCATGATTACCCTCACTTCAAGCGAGTCTGGAGCATATCACAACCAAGAGGTGATTGCGAGCAAGCACCCGCACTGAATGCGGTGAATCGCGAGACTGTCGCCACACCGTCATTGCGAGCGCAGCGAAGCAATCCAGCGTCCCTCCGCGGCAAGGATTCTGGATTGCTTCGCTGCGCTCGCAATGACGGAGGGTGTGGCGGCAGCTCGCCTGGTGTCCCAGGACTTGCGGTAAAATTCGCCGAGACTCATTTGGAATGCATGCATGACGTCCGATAGCACAGCATCAGCCCGACCGACGAACCCTGCGGACCGCATCGACGCCATCGACGTGCTCAGGGGCATCGCCCTGTTCGGCGTCATGGCCATCAACGTCGTGATGGAATTTCGCGTTTCGATCTTCGAGCAGTTTCTGGGGCCGAAGACGCTCGCCTCGTCAATCGATCGCGCCGTCGAGACGATCTTGACGCAGGCCGTCGAGCTCAAGGCATTTGCGCTGTTTTCGCTGCTGTTCGGCGCCGGCCTTGCCATTCAATTCGACCGGCTCGCCAAGAGCGAGCACCGCACCAGGCTGCTGGCGCGCCGGCTCGCCGTGCTGCTGGTGTTCGGCGTCATCCATTTGTGCCTGATCTGGAACGGCGACATCCTCACCGAATATGCTCTGGCCGGGTTCATTGTGCTGCCGCTGCTGTTTGGTCCGCGCTGGCTGATCGCTCTCGCTGCACTGGTGTTTCTGGCGCTGTATCTGACGATACAGGACTTTCCGCCGGAGGGGTTCTTTCCGAGCCGGACCCTGATCTGGCGCGATGTCATGGATGCCAACCGCATCTATGCGACCGGCGGCTTCCTCGACGTGCTGGCGTTTCGCCTGCGCGAACTTCCCCTGATCGCCTCGCTCCACGCGTTCGTCTTCCTGCGCACGATCGGGCTGTTTCTGCTGGGGGCGCTGGCCTGGCGCAGCGGCCTCGTGCGGAATACGCGCGCCCTGTTCGTCATCGCGATTCCCGCGATCGCTCTCGGTGCGGCGTTGCTCTGTGGCGGCATGGAGCCGCTCGGCACCATCCTGCTGGCGCTGGGCTATGGTGCCGCCATCCTTGGTTTTGCCAGCTTTGAGCGCGGCAAGCAGTTGCTTGGCTGGGCCGCGCCGCTGGGACGGATGGCGTTCACCAACTACATCGCGCAATCCATCATCTTCGGCTGGATCTTCTACGGCTACGGCCTCGGCCTGTTCGGCCGGCTCGGCATCACCGAGGCCCTCGCCATCGGCATCGCCGTCTACCTCGCACAGGTGCTGTTCAGCGCCTGGTGGCTGCGCCGCTACCGCTACGGACCGCTGGAATGGCTGTGGCGGTCGTTGATGTATGGGGTGCGGCAGCCGATGGTGGTGGCGGAGGTGTGACTTAGCTCTCTCCCCGTCATTGCGAGCGCAGCGAAGCAATCCAGAATCTTCCTGTGGAGAGACTCTGGATTGCTTTGTCGCAAGTGCTCCTCGCAATGACGTGTGGAGAGAGCTGCGCTCGCAATGACGGAGGGGTGTGGACGCAGACGGGCTTACTCCGCCAGCGCCTTCATCTCCTTGTAGAGATCGGACTTGCCTTCGAAACCGATGCCCGGAAGGTCGGGCATGGTGATGTGGCCGTTCTCGACGCTGATACCATCCGGGAAGCCGCCATAGGGCTGGAACAGGTCGGGATAGCTTTCGTTGCCGCCGAGGCCAAGGCCGGCGGCGATGTTGAGCGACATCTGGTGACCGCCGTGGGGGATGCAGCGGCTGGGGGACCAGCCGTGGGTCTTCAACACGTCCAGCGTGCGCTGGTATTCGCACAGGCCATAGGACAGCGCGCAATCGAATTGCAGCCAGTCGCGGTCGGGGCGCATGCCGCCATAGCGGATCAGATTGCGGGCGTCCTGGTGGCTGAAGAGATTCTCGCCTGTCGCCATCGCACCCGGATAGAATTCGGCGAGTGCGGCCTGCAGCGCGTAGTCGAGCGGATCGCCGGCTTCCTCGTACCAGAACAGCGGATAATCCCGCAGCATCTTGGCGTAGGCGATGCTGGTCTCGAGATTGAAGCGGCCGTTGGCGTCGACGGCGAGCTGGGCGTCCTTGCCGATCTCCTTCAGCACCGCCTCGATGCGGGTGCGGTCTTCCTCAATCGGCGCACCGCCGATCTTCATCTTCACGACGTTGTAGCCGCGGTCGAGATAGCCGCGCATCTCACCGCGCAGCATCGAGAGATCCTTGCCGGGATAGTAATAGCCGCCGGCGGCGTAAACGAACACGCGCGGATCGGCGGTGACGCCGTGACGTTCGGCGAGCAGGCGGAACAGCGGCTTGCCCGCGATCTTCGCCACCGCGTCCCACACCGCCATGTCGATGGTGCCGACCGCGACCGAGCGCTCGCCATGGCCGCCCGGTTTCTCATTGGTCATCATCGCGCCCCAGACCTTGTCGGGGTCGAGATTGTCGCCGGCCGCATCGAGCAGCGACTTCGGATCGGCTTCGAGGATGCGCGAGGCAAAGCGCTCGCGGATCAGCCCGCCCTGCCCGTAACGGCCGTTGGAGTTGAAGCCGTAGCCGACGACGCGCCTGCCATCGCGCACGACATCGGTGACGACGGCGACCAGGCTCGTCGTCATCTTGGTGAAGTCGATATAGGCGTTGCGGATCGGCGACGAGATCGGCTTGGTGATCTCGCGGACGTCGACGATGCGGACGGACATGGGCGGCCTTCGTGATCGAGAGGGACTTCGCCGACTGTCTTCCCATCATCCTGAGGTGCGAGTCGCGCGATGCAAAGCTTCGCGCCGGGAGCCTCGAAGGATGAACGGCCGAGATGCAGCCGGGCCGTCGCCCTTCGAGGCTCGCCGAAGAGGCGAGCACCTCAGGGTGACGGGGAAACATTTAGGCACGTCGCGCTTATTTCTTATCCCTGAAATACGGCTCCACGGGCCCGTGCACCTTGATGGTCAGCGGGTTGCCGTAGCGGTCCTTGGCGTTGCCGGCGGTGACGCGGACCCAGCCCTCGCTGATGCAGTACTCCTCGACATTGGTCTTCTCGATGCCCTTGAATCGGATGCCGACGTCGCGCGAGAGGATGTCGGCGTTGTAATAGGGGCTGTTGGGGTCGACCGACAGTCGATCGGGGAATTCATCGCTCATGGATGTCTCGCTCATAACAGGGTTTCGATTTGCTGCCGCAGCCCTTCCGGTCGCGCGGTCGGCGCATAGCGCGCGGTCACCTTGCCGGCACGGTCCACCAGGAATTTGGTGAAATTCCATTTGATGGAGGAACCGAGCAGACCGGATTGCTGGCGTTTGAGGTACTCATACAGGGGATGCGCATTGGCGCCGTTGACGTCGATCTTCGCGAACAGCGGAAAGGTGACGTCGTAATGAGTCGAACAGAATTCCTGGATTTCGCTCGCCTGCCCCGGCTCCTGCGCGCCGAACTGGTTGCAGGGAAAGCCGAGCACCGAGAAGCCGCGCGGCGACAGGTCGCGATGCAGATCTTCCAGACCACGATATTGCGGCGTGAAGCCGCATTTGCTCGCGGTGTTGACGATCAGCAGCACCTGTCCCTCGAAGGCGCGCATCGACACTTCCTTGCCATCAAGCGAATTGGCCTTGAAGTCGTAAATCCCAGGCATCGCTAACCCACGGGATCGATCGGCGAGGCCGGCACGCCGCCCGCCTCGATCGCTTCGCCGGCGAGCAGGCAGAGATCCTCGCGGTAGCGGCCGGAGACGATGTGCACGCCGACGGGCGTCTTGCCGACGAGGCCGGTGGAGACCACGAGGCCCGGCAGGCCCATGAAGGGAATGGCGATCTGCGGCAGCTGCGCCTCCCAGACCCGCTTGAAGGACTCGTCGTCCTTGCGGTCGAGATGATCCGGGAACGGCAATTCGCCCGAGACCGGCGTCAGCAGCACCGCATATTTTTCGAAGAACAGCATCCATTCGCGGGTCAGCGTGGCTCTTCGGGTCAGCGCCTTGGCGTAAGTCGCCTGGTCCATCGGCGTGACCCTGGCGCGGACACCGCGCAGGCAGGCCAGCGCGCCGGGATCGCCCTCGCGTTCGGCCATCTCGAGCTGTGCCTCGAAAGCATCGCCGAGCCAGAGTTTGATTTGCCACTCGACCGCTTCGCGCATCGGCGGCGTGTTCTCGATCACATCGACGGTCCAGCCGGCGCGCTCGAGGCGCTTGCCGGCGTCGGTCACGGCGGCCTTGACCTCAGACGTGGTGGCAAGTCCATCCGGGTTGAGGCAGAGCGCGGCGCGCTTCTCGCGCGCCGGGCCTTCCAGCGGCACGGGCACGTACCAGGGATCGCGCACGTCGCGCGCCGACATGGCGGCGAGGGAAATCCTGAGGTCATTCACAGTGCGCGCCAAGGGGCCCGAGACGGCCATGATCTGCGGACCGATCGGTCGCTCCGGCAGCGCCGGGTTGAAGGCGGGGATGCGGCCCAAGGTCGGGCGCAGGCCGTGCACGCCGCAGGCATAGGCGGGATAGCGGATCGAGCCGGCGATGTCGGTGCCGTGGGCGATGGCGCCGATGCCGGCCGCCACCGCCGAGCCGGCACCGCCGGACGAGCCACCCGGGGTCAGCGCGGCATCGCGCGGGTTCTTGGTATCGCCATGGACGAGATTGGTGGTGAACCAGCGATAGGAGAAGGCCGGGCAATTGGTGCGCCCGAGGAGAACCGCCCCGGCTTTGCGGAAATTGGCGACGACAGGATTGTCCTCGCGCGCGATCAGGTCGCGCTGGAGTTTCAAGCCGTTGGTGGTGGCAAAGCCTTCCTGATCGACATTGGCCTTGATGGTGACGGGCACCCCCGCCAGCAAGCCGGGGTCCTCGCCCCTGGCGATGGCGGCATCGACGGCGTCGGCCTGCTTGAGCACGTCCTCGGGCCGGTGGTCGATCACGGCGTTGAGCCTGGGATTGACGGCATCCAAGCGGTCGAGACCGGCCTTGGCCGCCTCCCGAGCAGACACCTTCCTGGATTTGACGAGGGCAGCGAGGTCGGCGGCCGACAGGCGCCATAGATCTTGCATGACATGCTCCGTATGACCGGCGTCTTTTAGCGCCGGGATCGCGGCAAAGCCATGCGGAATTCGCAGGGAGGAAAGGCGGGTTTGGTCCCGGGTCGTGCCTCATCCTCCGTCATTGCGAGCGAAGCGAAGCAATCCAGAATCCCTCCGCGGAGGCAGTCTGGATTGCTTCGTCGCATCTGCGCAAAATTGCTACGCAATTTTGTCGCGAGCTCCTCGCAATGACGTGGAGGGAGCGGCGGATCTCCCCCTAATGCCTTGTCGCGGATTCGTCCGGGAGGTCCAGCAGCGCCTCGGTGAAGGGGAATTCGAGCACGATCTCGCCGTCGTCATCGGTCACCTCGATGACCGCCTCGAGCAAGGCCGGCTGGGCGCCTTCGGATTTCACCACCTCCAGGATCATCTGGCGGGCGACCTCCCAGGCGCGATCGGGATTGCGCAGATCCTCGCCATCGGGGTCCACGATCAGTTCATCGCCGATACGGGTGTTGAAGAAATATTTTGGCATCACGAGATCCAGCTAAAGCGGCCTGTACCGGATTGAAAGCTGCACTGCACTCACAACTGCTTTATCAGGACAGGGTTCACGACCGAATGCGCCGGGCGCAAGGCCGTATCACCAGAAAGTACTGTTCCCCGCGTATGTCTCGCGGCGCAATATGGCCGTGCTCGGGAAAATTTCACTGGCGAACTTTTCCGCCCGCAGTAATTTAACCCCCGGGCGGAGACGTCCCAAAATCGCGAAAATGGAGAGCCGAAATGGCCTGGAAAGCCCCCAAGATCGTCGAAGTGCCCTGCGGCATGGAAATCAACATGTATGTGAGCGCCACCCGCAAATAAGCGGTCGGCAGTCAAGCGTTCTGCGCAGGTGGGTCTCTCGGTCACGATCGGTTTCCGACTGATGGAAACTGTGTCGTCCGAGTCCTTTTTGATCCTTTTGATCCACCTCGCGACGTTGCCTCCAGGAGACGGATCATGCTTCGCGTCGTCGTCCTGGGCGCCGGGGCTGGCGGCGGAGTCCCGCAATGGAATTGCGGGTGTGAGGGCTGCCGGGCGGCCCGTGAAAACGGCCACGAGCTTTGTCGAACCCAGGCCTCGGTCGCCTTCAGCGGCGACGACGAGCATTGGTTCCTGATCAATGCCTCCCCTGATCTGCGCCAGCAATTGAATGCCACGCCGCGGCTGCATCCCAAGGCGGGCGCGCTGCGCCATACGCCTGTCGCAGGCGTGATCCTGACCAACAGCGAAGTCGATGCCGTCGCCGGCCTGCTCTCGATGCGCGAGGGTTCGCCCTTCACGGTCTATGCGCATGAGAAGGTGCTGGCGATCCTGGCCAGCAACAGCATCTTCAACGTGCTGAACGAGAAGAACGTCAAGCGCCAGCCGATCGGAATCGGTGAGCCGTTCGAGCCGCGATTGCCTGATGGTGCGCGCTCGGGCCTGGAGGTGCTGCCCTTCGCGGTGCCGGGCAAATCGGCCTGGTATCTCGAGGGCAAGGTCCATCCCGGCGGCGAGAGCGGCGATGGCGATACGCTGGGCCTGAAGATATCAGACAAATCATCAGGCAAGTGCTTCTATTTCATCGCCGCCTGCGCCGAGGTCACCGATGCGCTCAAGGCCGAGATCGACGGCGCCGCGCTGGTGTTCTTCGACGGCACGGTCTGGCAGGATGACGAAATGATCAGGTGCGGCCTTGGCCACAAGACCGGCAAGAGCATGGGCCATGTCGCGATGTCCGGCGAGAACGGCGCCATTGCGCGGCTGGCCGATCTCTCGATCGGCAGAAAGATATTTCTACATATCAACAACTCGAACCCGGCACTGCTGCCTGCCACGCCTGAACGCAAGATGGCCGAGGGCGCGGGCTGGCAGATACCCGCCGACGGAACGGAGATCGTGCTGTGAATGCTGCATCCATGACGGGAATGACCGCGCTCTCGATCGGCAAGGACATCAGGCTCACGAGCGCCGAGGAGCTCGAGGCGACGCTGCGCCATATCGGCGCGACGCGCTATCACAGCCTGCATCCGTTCCATAAGCTGCTGCATGGCGGCAAGCTGAACAAGGGCCAGGTGCAGGCCTGGGCGCTGAATCGCTACTATTACCAGAGCACGATCCCGATCAAGGACGCGGTGGTGATCTCGCGCTTCCGCGACCGCGCCACGCGGCTGGAATGGCGTCACCGCATCGAGGACCATGACGGCGATGTCGGCTCCGAGGGCGGCATCGAGCGCTGGCTGAAGCTGACCGAAGGCCTCGGCCTCGACACGGCCTACGTGGAATCAACCGAGGGCATCCTGCCGGCGACGCGCTTCGCGGTCGAGGCTTACGTGCATTTCTGTCGCGAGAAGAGCCCGCTGGAGGCAATCGCCTCCTCGCTCACCGAGCTGTTCGCGCCGAGCATCCATGAAGAGCGCATCGCCGGCATGTTGCAGCATTATGATTTCGTCAATCCTGACATCATGAGCTACTTCAAGCGCCGGCTGACGCAGGCGCCGCGCGATGCCAATTTCGCGCTCGATTATGTGCGGACGCATGCGCGGACCCCGGAAGAGCGGGCTTCGGTCTGCAATGCGCTGATCTTCAAGACCAACGTGCTGTGGGTGCAACTCGACGCGCTCTATCATGCCTATGTCGAGGGCAACATTCCGCCGGGCGCGTTCGTGCCCAAGGCGAGCTAAGGACAACAGATGGCCGGGCCGCGGAACATCAGCGTCAGCGAGGCAAGCCGCCCCGTGCTGCCGCGGCATGCCAAGCTGAAATATGACGAGACGCGAAAGGTCTGGGTGATCCTGGCGCCGGAACGCGTGCTGGCGCCGGACGAAATTGCCGTCGAGGTCTTGCAGCTCTGCAATGGCGAGCGCAATGTCGGCGAGGTCGCCGATCAATTGGCGGCGAAATACGCCGCGCCCCGCGAGGCGATCCTGACCGATGTCATCGCCATGCTGCAGGATCTCGCCGACAAGGGCTTTTTGGCCGAAGCCCGGGAGAAGACGCCATGAGCGATGTGCCCCTGGTCATCCCGCCCGACGCCAGCGACAGCCTCGCGGTGCTGGAGAAGAGCCGCTCGACGGCGGAGACCTTCGGTATTCCGCTCGCGGTGCTGCTGGAGATCACCCATCGCTGCCCGCTGCAATGCCCGTACTGTTCCAATCCGATCGAGCTGGATCGCTCGGCCAAGGAGCTGACCACCGACGAGTGGAAGAAGGTGCTGAGCGAGCTCGCCGAGATCGGTGTGCTGCAGGTGCATTTCTCCGGCGGCGAGCCGACCGCGCGGAAGGACCTGGTCGAGCTGGTCAAGCATGCCAGCGACGTCGGGCTCTATACCAACCTCATCACCTCGGCCGTGCTGCTGACGCGCGAGAAGCTCGGCGAGCTGGCCGATGCCGGGCTCTGCCATGTGCAGATCTCGTTCCAGGGCATCGAGGAAGGCCTCGCCGACCGCGTCGCCGGCTACAAGGGCGGCCATCGCAAGAAGCTCGAGGTCGCCAAATGGACGCGGGAGCTGGATTTGCCGCTC
The DNA here is from genome assembly GCF_028128665.1 of Bradyrhizobium sp. CCBAU 45384. Lineage (NCBI taxonomy): Bacteria > Pseudomonadati > Pseudomonadota > Alphaproteobacteria > Hyphomicrobiales > Nitrobacteraceae > Bradyrhizobium > Bradyrhizobium sp. CCBAU 45384. The sequence goes on along the minus strand of NZ_LBIZ01000118.1, from coordinate 99,041 downwards.
ACCGTGAACGCGGTGATGCACCGGCAGAACCTGCACCAGCTCCCCGAGATCATCCAGATGTCGATCGATCTCGACGCCGACCGGCTCGAGGTCGCCAATGTGCAATATTACGGCTGGGCGCTGAAGAACCGCGCCGCCTTGATGCCGACGGTGGCGCAACTCGACGAGTGCACCCGCACCGTCGAGGACGCGCGCGAACGGCTGAAGGGCCGGCTGACGATCGACTACGTCGTCCCTGATTATTACGCGCTGCGGCCGAAGAAATGCATGGGCGGCTGGGGCCGACAGTTCTTCAACATCTCGCCCGCCGGCAAGGTGCTGCCCTGCCATGCCGCCGAGAGCATCACTGGGCTCGATTTCCTGTCCGTGCGCTCCAACCATTCGATCGCCTGGATCTGGCAGAACTCCGACGCCTTCAACCGCTATCGCGGCACCGGCTGGATGAAGGAGCCGTGCAAGTCCTGCGAATTCCGCGAGATCGATTTCGGCGGCTGCCGCTGCCAGGCCTTCGCGCTGACGGGCGATGCCGCCAACACCGATCCGGCCTGCGCGCTGTCGCCGCTGCACGAGACCATCTTCAAGCAGGCGGAAGCCGAGGCCGAGGGCGAAACCAACCGCTTCCTCTACCGCAATTTCGCCGGCGGCACCCTGGAATCCGAGAATGGCGCCTGACGCCGACGCTGCCGCATCCGCCAGGCGCGCCGATCCCTTTGCGCCGCTGACATCGGACATGCTCGATGTCGGCGACGGCCATGAGCTCTATGTCGAAAGCATCGGCCGCGCTGGCGGCATTCCCGCGATCTATCTGCATGGCGGCCCGGGCTCCGGCTGCCAGCCCGATCACCGCCGGCTGTTCGATCCCGAGCGCATGCACGCTGTGCTATTCGACCAGCGCGGCTGTGGCCGCAGCCGGCCGAAGGGATCGCGCGAGCATAACACCACTGCGCATCTGGTCGCGGACATGGAGAAGATCCGCGAGAAATTCGGCGTCGCACGCTGGATCGTCGTGGGCGGCTCCTGGGGCGCGACGCTGGCCCTGGCTTACGCAGAGGCTCATCCCGAGCGCGTCTGCGGCATTGCGCTGCGCGCGACGTTCCTCGGCACGCAAGGCGAAGTCGAGACCGCCTTCACCTCGCGCCTCGCACAATTCTATCCGGCGCTGCACGAGGATTTCTTGAGCGTGCTGCCGCCGGAGGAGCGCGCGCAACCGGTGCAGGCCTATTATCGCCGCATCCTCGATCCTGATCCGGCCGTGCATGGTCCCGCCGCGCGCGCCTGGCACGACACCGAGCGCGCGTTGTCCGAGCACAAGGCGGCAAAGACGCGCATCGACCTTGCATCACTGAACGTCTGGCGCACGCTGCCGGCGACGCCGTTCATGGAGGCGCATTATTTCGTCAACAACTCCTTCATGAGCGACAACCAGTTGTTGCGAAATGCTACGAGGCTCGCCGACATTCCCGGCATTATCGTGCAAGGCCGCTACGACCTGTTGTGTCCTCCTGAGACATCCGCGCGGCTCGCGAAACTGTGGCCGGGTTCCGAGGTCAGGATCGTGGAAGAAGCCGGACATTCCCTCTATGATGCCGGCGTGCGCGATGCGGTGATGAAGTCGATCGCCGACCTTGCGTCGAAGGCCGCGCGCTGACGCGCGAAAGTAAGGACAACAAGAAAATGCCGCTCGCCGGGACAGGCATGCTGCTGACATCGATGGATATCGACGCGGCTGACGATGCCGATTTCAACCGCTGGTACGATCGCGAACATCTGCAAGAGCGCGTCGCGATCGAGGGATTTCTCGAAGCGCGCCGCTATGTCGCGCACGCGGCCTCTCCGAAATATCTCTCGCTGTATTCGACCACGACCCTCGAGGTGCTCGACAGTCCCGCCTACCGCGCCCGGCTTGCCAACCAGACCGAATGGTCGCGGCGGACCATGGCGCATTTCAAGAACATGCTGCGCGTGGTCGCCCGCATCACCATCAGCAAGGGCACCGGCCGCGGCGCCGCGCTTGGCCTGGTGCGGCTGCGGCCCACGCCTGACAACGCCGGCGCATGGCGTGACGCACTGCGAGAAAAGCTGGCGCCGGGGGATCGTGACGGCATCATCTCGATGCATCTGCTCGAAAGCGAGCCGGAATTGTCCGGCGCAACGGCGGACATCCCCGCGGTGCGCAACGAAGGCGCGCGCGACTGGTTCGTGCTGATCGACGGCACCCATGTCGGCGCCGTCTCCGCCGTCATCGCCGAACGCTTCACCGGCCCTGCGGCCGCGCCCTTCCCGCTCCCGGTCTCCGTCGGCACCTACTGCCTGATGTGGGACCTTGCCAAGAGCGATATTGCGGGCAGCTGAGGTGCCGAGATTGCTGCGCTGCCACCAACACCGCCATGGCGAGGGCAGCGAAGCAATCCAGGGTCTTTCCGCGGTGGCAGTCTGGATTGCTTCGCTGCGCTCGCGATGACGACGGATGGAGCAGAGTGCGATGCTGCACCGCACGCAGCTCGCGCGCGCGGCGCTAATGCTGTGTGCGCTTAGCTCCCATGAAACGCGGTGATCGCACAAATTTGCCGTTGTACTCCGGAACGGTTCTAATAAGCTAACCCGATGACGTCATTCAGAAACGAGATCGCCGCGCGTTAGGCGTCGACAAGCTCAAAGAAGAGGCCGCCAGGTCTTTGAGCCTGCGCGGACGAGGGTAGGAATGAAACCGACCGATATCGCGGCCCCCGACTACTTTCACAAAGTGGTCGATTGCCAGTGGGCCTGTCCCGCGCACACCCCGGTTCCCGAATACATCCGATTGATTGCGCAAGGCCGCTACAGCGACGCCTACATGATCAACTGGAAATCGAACGTGTTTCCCGGAATTCTGGGACGCACTTGCGATCGTCCATGCGAGCCGGCGTGCCGCCGCGGACGCGTCGAGGAAAATCCGGTTGCGATCTGCCGCTTGAAACGCGTCGCGGCCGACTTCAAGGACGACATCAAGCAGCGCCTGCCGCGGCCCGCAGCCAGAAACGGCAAGCGCGTTGCGCTGGTCGGCGGTGGTCCCGCCTCGCTGACGGTGGCGCGCGATCTCGCGCCGCTCGGTTATCACTGCACCGTGTTCGATGCCGACCCCGAAGCCGGCGGCATGATGCGGACGCAGATCCCGAAATTCCGCCTGCCCAATTCGGTCATCGATGAGGAGACCGGTTATATCCTGGGTCTCGGCGTCGAGTTCAGGGGCGGCCATCGCATCGAGAGCATGAAGGCGCTGCTCGCGGAGAAATATGACGCGATCTTCGTCGGGTCCGGCGCGCCGCGCGGACGCGAGCTCGACATTCCCGGCCGGAAAGAGGCCGCCGCCAACATCAACATCGGCATCGAGTGGCTGGCCAATGTGTCGTTCGGCCATGTCGACAAGATCGGCAAGCGCGTCATCGTGCTCGGCGGCGGCAACACCGCGATGGATTGCTGCCGCACCGCGCGCCGTCTCGGCGGCGAGAAGGTCACGGTGGTCGTGCGTTCCGGCTTCGAGGAGATGAAGGCCTCGCCCTGGGAGAAGGAAGACGCAATCCACGAGGATATCCCGATCCTCAACTACATGGTGCCGGTGGCCTTCAAGCATGTCGCCGGCAAGCTGATCGGAGTCACCTTCCAGCACGTCAAGGCCGAATACGACGCCAAGGGCCGCCGCAACCTGGTGCCTTCGGGCGATCCCGATCAGACCATTCCCTGCGACGACGTGCTGGTCGCGGTCGGCCAGGAGAACGCCTTCCCCTGGATCGAGCAGGATTGCGGCATCGCGTTCGACAAATGGCATATGCCCAAGGTCGACCCGAAGACCTTCGTCTCGACCAATCCGAAGGTGTTCTTCGGCGGCGACGCCGCCTTCGGGCCGAAGAACATCATCTGGGCGGTGGCGCACGGCCACGACGCCGCGCTGTCGATCCACAAGATGCTGTCGGGCGAGGACATCACCGAGCGGCCGCTGCCGGAGGTGCAAATCTCCTCGCAGAAGATGGGCATCCACGAATGGAGCTATGACAACGACATCTCCATCGACAAGCGCTTCAAGGTGCCGCATCGCGACAAGGTGATCGCGCTGAAGGACGTCAGGACCGAGGTCGAGCTCGGCTACGACGTCAAGCTCGCGCTCGGCGAAGCGCATCGCTGCCTGAACTGCGACGTGCAGACGGTGTTCTCGACCTCGCTCTGCATCGAGTGCGATGCCTGCGCCGACATCTGCCCGATGGACTGCATCACCTTCACTGACAATGGTGAGGAGAGCGACCTGCGCACGCGCCTGAAGGCGCCCTCGCCGCATCCGGACCAGGATCTCTACGTCTCGTCCGATCTCAAGACCGGGCGCGTCATGGTCAAGGACGAGGACGTCTGCCTGCATTGCGGGCTGTGCGCCGAGCGGTGTCCCACCGGGGCCTGGGACATGCAGAAATATTTCATCGAGATGACTCACGCAGGTTCGACATGCCCGACAAAAAGCCGATCAGCAGCGTAAACGACTTCGTCGTCCGCTTCGCCAACGTCAACGGCTCGGGCTCGGCCTCCGCGAACGAGATGTTCGCGCGCGCGATCCTGCGCCATGGCGTGCCGGTATCCCCGCGCAACATCTTTCCCTCCAACATCCAGGGCCTGCCGACCTGGTACGAGGTGCGGGTGACTGAAGCCGGCCATCTCGGCGCCCGCGGCGGCGTCGACATGATGGTGGCGATGAACCCGCAGACCTGGGACAAGGACGTCGCCGGCATCGAGCCCGGCGGCTATCTGTTCTACGATTCCACCAAACCGATGCCGTCGACCAAATTCCGCGACGACATCACCGTGATCGGCGTGCCGCTCACCGCGATCACCAACTCGACCTACACCGATCCGCGTCAGCGCCAGCTGTTCAAGAACATCATCTATCTCGGTGCGCTCAGTGCGCTGCTGGAGATGGACCCGAAGCTGATCGAGCAGCTGATCGGCGAGCAGTACAAAGGCAAGGAGAAGCTGCTCTCCTCCAACGTCCATGCGCTGCATCTAGGCCGCGACTGGGCGCTGCAGAATTTGAAATGCCCGATCGGGCTCAGGGTAAAGAAATCCGACAAGGTCGGCGACCGCATCTTCATCGAGGGCAACAGCGCCGCCGCGCTCGGCGCCGTCTATGGCGGTGCCACGGTGTGCGCCTGGTATCCGATCACGCCGTCATCGTCGGTGGCGGAAGCCTTCACCGCGCATTGCAAGAAGTACCGGCACGATCCGGAGACCGGCAAGGCGAAATACGCCATCGTGCAGGGCGAGGACGAGCTCGCGTCCATCGGCATCGTCATCGGCGCCTCCTGGAACGGCGCCCGCGCCTTCACCGCGACCTCGGGGCCCGGCATCTCGCTGATGACCGAGTTCATCGGTCTCTCATATTTTGCCGAGATCCCGGCCGTGATCATGAACATCCAGCGCGCCGGCCCTTCCACGGGCATGCCGACCCGCACCCAGCAATGCGACATCATCGCCTGCGCCTATGCCTCGCATGGCGACACCAAGCATGTGCTGCTGTTCCCGGAAGATCCGGCCGAAGCGTTCGAGTTCGCCGCGGCCGCGTTCGATCTCGCCGAGCGGCTGCAGACCACGATCTTCCTGATGCTCGACCTCGACATCGGCATGAACCACCGGCTCTGCCGTCCGCTGAAATGGGACGATGCGCGGCAATACGACCGCGGCAAGGTGATGACCGCGGAGATGCTGGAAGAAGGCCGCGACTTCGGCCGCTATCTCGACGTCGACGGCGACGGCATTCCCTACCGCACCTATCCCGGCACGCATCCGACCAAGGGCTCCTATTTCACCCGCGGCACCTCGCGTGACCGTTACGCGCGCTATTCCGAGGAAGGCACCGTCTATGCCGACAACATGCAGCGCCTGGTCCGCAAATTCGAGACCGCGCAGGATCTGGTGCCGCGGCCGCTGCAGGCCAACGCGGAACGGCCGACCAAATATGGCGTGATCTATTTCGGCTCGACCTCGCCGGCGATGGACGAGGCGATCGGAATGCTGGAGGCGCGCGGGCACCAGCTCGATCGCCTGCGCATCCGCGCCTTCCCGTTCCACTCCAGCGTCGCAAGCTTTCTCGCCGAGCACGATTTCGTCTATGTCGTCGAGCAGAACCGCGACAGCCAGCTCCGTCAGCTCATCGTCAACGAGAACGGCATCGATCCAGTCCGCCTCGTGCCGATCGTGCATTATGACGGCACCCCGATCACCGCCCGCTTCATCGCAAAAGCCATTGGCGACCATCAGGATCACCTCAAGGTGACCCCGCTCCGCAAGGCCGTGTCATGACCTACATCGCAAAGCCGAAATTCCACCATCCGGGCCTGAAGAAGAACGAGCTCGGCTACACGCATCGCGATTACGAGGGCAAGATCTCGACGCTGTGCGCCGGCTGCGGCCATGATTCGATCACCGCCTCGATCATCGAGGCCTGCTACGAGCTGTCGATCGAACCGCACCGCGTCGCGAAGATCTCCGGCATCGGCTGCTCCTCCAAGACGCCGGATTACTTCCTCGGCAATTCGCACGGCTTCAACTCCGTGCACGGCCGCATGCCCTCAGTGCTGACAGGCGCCAACCTTGCCAATCGCGACTTGATCTATCTCGGCGTCTCCGGCGACGGCGATTCCGCCTCGATCGGCTTCGGCCAGTTCGCGCATTCGATCCGGCGCGGCGTCAACATGACCTATATCGTCGAGAACAACGGCGTCTACGGCCTGACCAAGGGCCAATTCTCGGCCACTGCCGACCGCGGCTCGAAGTCGAAGAAGGGCGTCACCAACACCGACAACGCCATCGACCTCGTCGCGATCGCGCTGCAGCTTGGCGCCACCTTCGTGGCGCGCTCGTTCTCCGGCGACAAGGACCAACTGGTGCCGCTGATCGCCGCCGCGATCCGACACAAAGGTTCGTCTTTCATCGACGTCATCAGCCCCTGCATCGCCTTCAACAATCACGCCGGCTCGACCAAGAGCTTTGATTATGTCCGCGAGCACAATGACGCCGTGAACCGGCTCGACGTGCTGGTCGGCCGCGATCCGATCGCGGTGGACTACGCGCCTGGTACCGTGCAGGTGGTGGAGCAGCATGACGGCAGCAAGATCGCGCTGCGCAAGATCGACGCCGATTACGATCCGCATGATCGGCTGGGCGCCCAGACCTTCCTTGCCAGGCACGCCGCCAAGGGCCAGATCGTCACCGGGCTGCTCTACGTCGATCCTGACGCGGAAGATCTGCACGCCCATCTCAACACGGTCGAGACGCCGCTCAATACGCTGGAAGCGGACACGCTGTGCCCCGGCTCGGCGGTGCTCGACAAGATCAACGCCAGCCTGCGCTGACGCGCTGACGCGACCGGCCGAGCGATCGGTCGCTAGCTGACGGGCTCCGGCGTCGCACGGCGCAAATGAGCGAGCCGGCTGGCCGTCCAATATTGCCTGCAGGTCTGGGACAAGGTCTCGGCGTCCATGGTCAGGCCGCCGGCATTGATGATCACGCCGTCGGCGCCGAGCGCCTTGTTCATCAGCGTTACGATGTGCTTCAGCATGCCTCCAGCAAACTGCTCGGCAACGAGGGGATCAACCTTCAGTACCACGATCTTTTGGGTGCGAAGCTGCCAGACCAGGATGTCGCGCACCGATCGCCAGGCGATGGTGTCGTCGGCGATCCTGGTGTCGCGGATGCCGACGCGGGTGATGAAGATAACCGGCTCCCGGGCGGAGACCAGCCTCCAGATCGCCTGGCAGGTCGCAAAGCCGAACAGCGCAACACCGGCGGAGCAGATCACGATCTGGAGCGAGCTGATCTCCTTGCCGTGCAGCCAGTTGAAGGCGACGGCGGCACAGAGCAACGTCAGCAGCAGGCCCGCGCCGAGCACCTTCAACGACCTGGCCAGGGAATAGCCGATCGCAAGATTGGGCAAGTTCTGACTTTCGGACATGTTCAACCGCCTCCAGCCATTTGCAACGCCCGGGGTTTTTCTGCGCCCCCTCGCAAGGGTTAAGCCTGGAACCTTGCGCGAGGCTGCCGGCCAGGCGCGCGGTTGAACGCGCCGCGTGCGGCTTGCGACTAACCGCTGGTGGCCCGTCACCATCCCGATGCGGGGCCCAAATGGCTGACCCGGTGCAATCATGAAAATTGCCCTTATCCTTCCGCTTGCCTTCGTGGCCTTCATCGGCGTCGCTGGGGCCGAGGAGGCCGACGACTTCCGCGAGGCGAACAAGACCGAAGCCGAGACCTTCAACGCACGGATCTATGCGGGCACACCAGGCAAGACAGCCTATGCCTGCTTCGTCCGCCGCTACGATGCCGAGCATCTGGCGCGACATCCGAAGCAGAAGGTCGCTTCCATGAAGCTGCTGGTCTCCGCGGAGACCGACAGCGAGGACAAAGAGCTCCACAACTCGTTCCGGCTCGGCTTCCGCTATCGCCACCGTAGCGGTGATTTCGATTCCAGCGGCTCGTGTCACCACACGGTGCTCACCAAGGAAGGCAACGAGGTCAGACTCGGCTGCGGCGTCGATTGCGAGGGCGGCGGCATCGGTATCGCGCTCTCGAAGGACGACAAATCGGCCATCGTACGGCTCGAGAGCGTCAGGGTCTGGCTGCACAACAAGCCCGACGACGAGGCCGAGCGGTCGCTGGTCGCCGGCAGCGATGACGGGATTTTCCGGCTCGACCGGGCTGACAACAGCGAATGCGCCGCGCTCGCGACCGACCGCAAGGAACTCGCCGCGCTCCGCCACAAGTGATATCGCTCCGGCAAAGACGGGCGTCATCAAAGGACATCGCCATGAACCGCCGGAACATTCTGTGGAGCACGATTTCGGCGCTGGGCGCGGCCTTTGCCGCCTCGCGCGCCAACGCTGCGACTGAAGCTGCAAAGTCAGACAAGCTGAAGGTGGTGTATCACCTCAGCGACGCCGACAAGGTCAATTTCGTGCTCGGCAACATCCAGAACCACATCGACGGCGTCGGCGGCCCCGACCATGTCACCCTCGCGCTCGTCATCCACGGGCCGGCGCTGAAGGCCTTCCATCAGGCACAGGCCAATCCCGACGTCAGGGGGCGGATCAGCAATTTCGCCAAGGACGGCGTCGAGCTCGCCGCCTGCGGCAACACCATGAAGGCGCAGAACATCACGCTGACGGATCTGTTGCCGGGCTTCGCGAGCGCGGAGAAGGGCGGCGTGGTTCGGCTCGCTGAACTGCAGTCGCAGGGGTATTTGTACTTGCGGCCGTGAGCCACTTCGCCCCCATCCTCCGTCATTGCGAGGAGCCCTTACGACGAAGCAATCCAGGCTGCCTCAGCGGAGAGATCCTGGATTGCTTCGCTACGCTCGCAATGACGGGCGAGAGAGTTGCGCCCGCCAGCACCAACCCCTTTGCCGCCCCTTGACTTACCCATAACCCTGCGGTTATGAATCAATCCATAACCTAGGAGTTATGGATTTCCCATGTCCTCCACCCCTGACCTTCTGTTCCGGACGCTCGCCGACCCGACGCGGCGGGCGATCTTCGAACGGCTGTGCCGGGAGGGCGAGCAGACGGTCGGAGCACTGACGGCGCGATCGGGCGTTTCGCAGCCGGCGGTGTCAAAGCATCTCGGCGCGCTGAAGCTCGCCGGCCTGGTGCGCGACCGGCATGAGGGACGCCAGACCCATTACAGCGCGCAGCCCGGCGCGCTCAATCCGCTGATCGACTGGACCAGCCAGATGGCCGGCTTCTGGCAGAACCGGCTCGATGCACTCGACGATCTCCTGAAGAGGATGGACCAATGACTGAGGCTGCGACCGAAACACGTTCCGTGGTGATCGAGCGGGAATTCGCCTATCCGCCTGAGCGGCTGTGGCGCGCGCTGACGCAGCCGCATCTGATCGAGGAATGGCTGATGAAGAACGACTTCAAGCCCGAGGTCGGCCACCGTTTCAATCTGCGCGGCGAATGGGGCGGCGTGCTGGATTGCGAGGTGCTCGCCATCGAGCCACAGCGCTCCCTCGCCTATACCTGGAATTTCACCAACGAGGACGCAGCCTACGACCTCAGAAGCGTGGTGACGTTCACGCTGACCCCGCGAGGATCGGGCACGCATCTGCGTGTCGAGCAGGCGGGCTTCCGCCCCAGCCAGAAGCAGGCCTATGGCGGCGCACATGCCGGCTGGAAGCAGTTTTTCACCAAGCTCGACGAGCTGCTGGCACGGGCCGAATAGCGAGCCACAAACGTTGATCCCGAATATTCCCAGAGGAGACTTTAGATGAACTCGAACATGTGGGTCCGGCAAATCCATCGCTGGCTGTCGATTGCCTTCACGCTGGCTGTGATCGCCAACATCGTTGCGCTGACCATGCAGATTCAGGCCACATGGATTGGCCTGATGGCTTTCGTGCCCTTGATTCCATTGCTCGCGACCGGGCTCTATCTGTTCGCACTGCCCTATCTCGACCGCGGCAGCGAGGCGAGGCCATGAAGAAGACCGTGACCGCGAAGAAAAAGACGGATGGGCCGTCACCATCCAGGATGATCGACGGCCGGATCAAGGAGCTCGGCGACTGGCGCGGCGAGACGCTGAAGCGGATCCGCGCGCTGATCAAGGAGGCCGATCCTGATGTGGTCGAGGAATGGAAGTGGCGCGGCGTTCCCGTGTGGGAGCACGACGGCATCATCTGCACGGGGGAGACCTACAAGGCGGTGGTGAAGCTGACCTTTGCCAAGGGCGCGGCTCTGGACGACCCCGCCGGCCTGTTCAATTCCAGCCTCGACGGCAATGTGCGGCGCGCGATCGATATCAGCGAGGGCGCGAAGATCAACGAGAAGGCGCTGAAGGCGCTGATCCGCGCGGCGGTGGCGCTGAATGCGGCGAAGAAGAAGCCGGGGAAGAAAGCCTGACCTGATCTCTTCAGAAGCCGCGGACTGGCTCTAACCTCTCCCGCAAGCAGGCGGGCGAGGGAGCGCACCGCCTTCTGCGCGCGGGTCTCATATCACCTTGAAAGATGCCTCAGGCCACCGCGGCCGCTATTGGACGCGGGCTGACGACGTATTCGCGCAGCACCTTGTCGTTGGCATCGACCTCGATCAGCGCGACGTCGTAGGTCCAGAGATCGGCGAGGTGCTGCAGCACGCGCTTGGCGTCGGTCTCGTTGAGCTGCGAGCCCTTGATGACACGGTGATGCAGGATCAGCCGGCGGTCGCCGGAGAGATCGACGTCGACCACCTCGATATTGGCATCGATGAAGCCGACATCGTGCTGGCGCGCCAGCTCGCGGCGGACGCGGCGGAAGCCGCGCTCGTCGTGGATCGCGTCGACCCGGATGCCGGCGCGCTCCTCGGGATCGTCGTGCAAATGGAACATGCGGAAGTGCCGCATCAGCTTCGGGCTCAGGAACTGGCCAATGAAGCTTTCGTCGCGGTAATTGGCCCAGACGTCGCGCAGCACGCCCATCACGTCGTTCTTGCCGGCGATATCAGGGAACCATTCGCGGTCCTCGTCCGACGGACTGGTGACGATGCGCTCGATGTCCTGCATCATGGCGAAGCCGAGCGCGTATGGATTGAAGCCCGAGAAGCGTGGATCGTCGAATTCGGGCTGGAACACCACATTGGTGTGCGAGCCCAGAAACTCCAGGAAGTTGCCATCGGTGATGCGGCCCTGCTGATGCAGCTGGGTCATGATGCGATAGTGGACGTAGGTCGCCGTCCCCTCGTTCATCACCTTGGTCTGGCTCTGCGGATAGAAATATTGCGCGATGTGGCGGACGATGCGCAACAATTCGCGCTGCCAGGGCGCGAGGCGCGGCGCGCTCTTCTCCAGGAAGTAGATCAGATTTTCCTGCGGCAGGCCGAGCAGCTTGCGGCGGCGCTCGATCGAGAGCGCGGACCGGCTCTTGCTCTTGCCTGTCGGCACGGTGCGCCAGAGGTCGTTGAAGACCTCCTCCTCGTGCTGGCGGCGGCGCCCTGCCCGCTTCTCCTCGGCGCGCAAATCCAGCTTCTTCTTGCCGGGATACCGGTCGATGCCGTGCGACATCAGCGCATGCGCGGCGTCCAGCGTGCGCTCGACCTCGATGCGGCCGTAGCGCTCCTCGCACTGCATGACGTAGTTCTTGGCGAAATCCAGATAGTCGAGAATCCCTTCCGCGTCGGTCCACTGCTTGAACAGGTAATTGTTCTTGAAGAAGTGGTTGTGGCCGAAGGCGGCGTGCGCGATCACCAGCGTCTGCATCGTCGCCGTGTTCTCCTCCATCAGGTAGGAGATGCAGGGCGAGGAGTTGATCACAATCTCATAGGCAAGACCCATCAGGCCCTTGCGATACGAGGCCTCGTGATAGGCGAAGTGCTTGCCGAACGACCAGTGCTTGTAGAACAGCGGCATGCCGACGGACGAATAGGCGTCCAGCATCTGCTCGGCGGTGATGACCTCGATCTGGTTCGGGTAGACGTCGAGCCCGAGATCCTTCAACGCAACTTCTTCGCAGGCATCGGTGATGCGCTGCAAGGTGTGGAAATCCCAATCGGCGCCTTCGAACAAGCGTTCCGTCATGGAGCGGCTTTCTCCTGGGCAGTTTCGCGGCGCTGGAACAGATCGTGGAACACCGGGAAAATCTCGCTGCGCTCGGAAACCTTGCGCATCGAGAGCGGTGCGCCAGAATTGCGCAGGCGCTCATAGAGGGTCCAGAGCGAGGAGTCGGAGAGATCGAAGGCGCTGCCGCCTGATTCCCCGACCTCGAGATAGGCAAAGAACTGGCAGACCGGCAGGATCTTCTCGGTCAGCAGCAGGCCGGTCAGCTCGCCATCGGAATAGGAATTGTCGCCGTCGGAGGCTTGCGCGGCGTAGATGTTCCAGTCCGCCGGGCTGAAGCGCTCGCGCACGATCTCGTGCATCGCCTGCAGCGCGCTGGAGACCAGCGTGCCACCGGAGGCCGGGCCATAGAAGAAGGTCTGCTCGTCGACCTCCTCGGCGCGGTCGGTATGGCGGATGAAGACGATCTCGACATGCTTGTAGCGCCGCTTCAGGAACACGTAGAGCAGCATGTAGAAGCGTTTGGCCAGATCCTTCATGTGCTCGGACATCGAGCCCGACACGTCCATCAGGCAGAACATCACGGCCTGCGCCACCGGCCGCGGCACCTTCTCGTAGCGGCGATAGCGGATGTCGAGCGGATCGATGAAGGGAATGCGCTTGGTCTTCGCCTTGAGCTTTTCGAGCTGGGCGATAAGCTCGGCACGCTCGTCCTCGTCGGTACAGGCCTCGATCGCGGCTTCCAGCTCCTCGACCTCGTCCTTGCGCGGGCGCTTGAGCGCGATGCGGCGTGCGAGCGCCAGCTTCACGGTGCGGCTGACCGAGATATTGGCGGGCGAGCCCGAAGTGGTATAGCCGGCGCGCTGGATGCCTTCGCTCTCGGTCTGCGCGATCTTGCGCTTGGCGAGATCAGGCAGCTCGAGATCGTCGAGAAAGAGATCGACGAACTCGTCGCGGCTGAGCACGAAGCGGAAGGCATCTTCGCTGTCGCCTTCACCGGGACCGGAATCCTTGGCGCTGCCCTGGCCCTGACGCTGGAGATAGTCGCCCTCGACGAACTTCTTGTTGCCGGGCAGCACCATGTCGCGCGTGCCGCCTTCACGGCGGAAACGCGGCTCGTGCATCCCGTCGAGCGGGATTGTGACCTCTCCACCCTCCAGGACGTCCTTGATGTCGCGTTCCTGAGAGGTCTTCTTGACGGCGCCCTGCACCAGGGATTTGGCCCGACGCAAGAACCGCTGGCGGTTCTCAAGACTCTTGCCGCCTGGATTCAGGCGCCTGTCAATAATGTGAATGGCCACTTTCTCATCCGCCTCAACCGGCTTGCTTCACGCGCATGTACCATTCGACCAGTCGGCGAACCTGACGCTCGGTGTAGCCGCGCTCCACCATGCGTGCCACGAACTCGCCGTGCTTCTTCTCCGTCTCGCCGTCCTTCTTCGAACCGAACGAGATGACCGGAAGCAGGTCTTCGACCTGGGAGAATATCCGCTTTTCGATCACATCGCGAATCTTCTCGTAGGAGGTCCAGGTCGGATTCTTGCCGCCGTTCTGGGCCCGGGAGCGTAACGAGAATTTGACGACCTCGTTCCGGAAGTCCTTGGGATTGGCAATACCCGCCGGCTTCTCGATTTTCGTCAATTCCTGGTTCAAAAGCTCGCGATCAAGCAGCTGGCCGGTGTCGGGGTCCTTGAAGTCCTGGTCCTCGATCCAGGCATCGGCGTAATCGACATAGCGGTCGAACAGGTTCTGGCCGTAATCCGAGTAGGATTCGAGATACGCCTTCTGGATCTCGTTGCCGATGAACTCGGCATAGCGCGGCGCCAGGTCGGCCTTGATGAATTCGAGATAGCGCTTCTCGACTTCCTCGGGCAGCTGCTCCCTGCGGATCGACTGCTCCAGTGCGTACATCAGATGCACGGCGTCGGCGGCAACCTCCTGCGGATCGTGGTTGAAGGTCGCAGCCAGGATCTTGAAGGCGAAGCGGGTGGAGACGCCGTCCATGCCTTCGTCGACACCGGCGGCATCGCGATATTCCTGCACGCTGCGCGCCTTCGGATCCGATTCCTTCAGGCTCTCGCCGTCATAGACCCGCATCTTGGCGAACAGCGTCGAGTTCTCGTGCTTGCGCAGGCGCGACATCACCGAGAACCGCGCCAGCGTCTCCAAGGTCGAGGGTGCACACGGCGCAGCCGCCAGCTCGGAGCCCTGGATCAGCTTCTCGTAGATCTTCTGCTCCTCGGTGACCCGGAGGCAGTAGGGCACCTTGATGACGCAGATGCGGTCGATGAAGGCCTCGTTGTTCTTGTTCGACTTGAAGCTCGCCCACTCCGCCTCGTTGGAGTGCGCGAGGATGACGCCGGTGAACGGGATCGCGCCGATATTCTCGGTGCCGATGTAATTGCCTTCCTGCGTTGCCGTCAGCAACGGGTGCAGCATCTTGATCGGCGCCTTGAACATTTCGACGAATTCGAGCACGCCCTGGTTGGCGCGGTTGAGGCCGCCGGAATAGCTGTAGGCATCGGGATCGTTCTGCGCGTAGGTCTCGAGCTTGCGGATATCGACCTTGCCGACCAGCGAGGAGATGTCCTGGTTGTTCTCGTCGCCGGGCTCGGTCTTGGCGATCGCGATCTGGCGCAGCCGCGACGGCTGGATTTTTGCGACCCTGAACTGGGAAATGTCGCCGCCGAAGGCCTCGAGGCGCTTGTAGCACCACGGGCTCATCAGGCCGGTGAGACGCCGGCGCGGAATGCCGTACTTCTCTTCCAGCATCGGCCCGAGCTGATCGGGATCGAACAGGCTGAGCGGGCTCTCGAACACAGGCGAAAGCTCATCGCCGGCCTTGAGCACGTAGATCGGATGCACCTCCATCAGCGACTTCAGCCGCTCGGCGAGCGAGGATTTACCGCCGCCGACCGGGCCGAGCAGATAGAGGATCTGTTTACGCTCTTCGAGACCTTGCGCCGCATGACGGAAGAAGCCGACGATGCGCTCGATGGTTTCCTCCATGCCGTAGAAGCCGGCGAAGGCCGGATAGGTCCGGATGGTGCGGTTCAAAAAAATACGGCCAAGGCGTGGGTCCTTGGCCGTGTCAATCGTCTGGGGCTCACCGATCGCTGCAAGTAGTCGTTCGGCCGCATTCGCGTATTTCATGGGATCGCTTCGACACGATTCCAGATATTCCGCCATCGACATGTCGTGCTGGCTTCTCGCCTCGAACGACCGAGCGAAAGCGTTGAATAGAGAATCGTTGTACATGATCCCTCTCCGCGTGAGTTCCGCTACAAGCTGAAACGAAAGCAGTTACTAGACTGTTCCTCAGGCCGCTTCTCGAATCAGCGTGAGCACATGCCGATCATTGGACACCCGGGTGCCGACACGACGCAACGCACAAGGTAGGCACTCGCTGAATTACGAACAGGCACTTGCCTGTAATTTGTGCGAATCTTCCTATATCTTGGCGTATTTCCAGAAATTGTCACTGGCTGGCCACATCCGGGCGATACCGGGGCACCACTCCCTCCGGCACTGCAACATGACGATTTCCGAGCGGCAAACTTATGACGCTTGCAGGACGATCGCGTGGGTGCCGCGGTCATCTTCCTGCTGCAATGCGGTGCCCCGGCTGCCTGCAGCGGCCTGCTTACTTGCAGCCATGACGGTCGCGACAAGCGCGCAGTATCAAAATCGGTCGCCAGGCCCTCCTGACGGATAACGTCGTTCTGCGTGGCAGCTCGGATGCAGTCGCATCAGGTATTGACCGACGTCGGGATCACAGGATGCGCCGACGCAGGCGACCGACGCGATCGATCGCCGGTGACCGGCGACGGCAACGCCGTCAGGACTTGCGTGCATGCTTTCCCCCAGCATGACCATTCGCGACCGAGCCGATCAGACAGGTCAAACAACCGCTGACCACACTCCGCGACGCGACAGGTGTCCTCACGCAGCAAGACGTTGGTCGAACCATCCCAGATTTATATTACGCATAAGCACGACTGCCGCCTGGATCGCCATGATCGCGACGGAGTTAGACCGAGAGAATGACGCCAATACCCTTGATTGGTTCCCTCCCGGGAGCATGTGGGCTAAAGGATAGCGCGTCAGGACCGGCGCGGAAACCCCCTCCGCCCGCAGGCTTGGAGATAAATAAGCATCATGAATCCCGTCAAAGAACTGGAAAAGCACGGACAAGCCGTCTGGCTGGACTTCCTCGCCCGCGGCTTCATCGCCAAGGGCGACCTGAAGCGGCTGATCGACACCGATGGCGTCAAGGGCGTCACCTCCAATCCCTCGATTTTCGAGAAGGCGATCGGCAGCTCGGACGAATACGACGCCCCGATCGGCAAGGCGCTGAAGCGCGGCGACCGGACCGTGGCCGATCTGTTCGAGGCGGTCGCGGTCGAGGACATCCAGGCCGCCGCCGACGTGCTGCGCCCGGTCTATGACCGCCTCAAGGGCGGCGACGGCTATGTCAGCCTCGAGGTCTCGCCATATCTCGCGATGGACACGTCAGGCACGATCGCCGAAGCACGCCGGCTCTGGAAGGACGTTGGTCGCAAGAACCTGATGGTGAAAGTGCCGGCGACGGCCGAGGGCCTGCCGGCGATCGAGACGCTGATCGGCGAGGGCATCAGCATCAACATCACGCTGCTGTTCTCCAAGGCGGTCTATCTCCAGGTCGCCGAGGCCTACCTCGCAGGCCTCGAGAAATATGTTGCCGGCGGCGGCGACCCCTCGCATGTCGCCAGCGTCGCCAGCTTCTTCGTCAGCCGTATCGATACCATGGTCGACAAGCAGCTCGACGAGAAGATCGCGCGGGCCAACGACCCTAGCGAGAAGGAGCGGCTCGCCGCGCTGAAGGGCAAGGTCGCGATCGCCAATGCCAAGGTCGCCTATCAGGATTACAAGCGACTGTTCTCGGGCCCGCGCTGGGAGAAGCTCGCCGCCAAGGGCGCCAAGCCGCAGCGCATGCTGTGGGCCTCGACCGGCACCAAGAACAAGGATTACAGCGACGTCCTCTACGTCGAGGAGCTGATCGGCCCCGACACCATCAACACCGTGCCGCCGGCAACGCTGGATGCATTCCGCGACCACGGCAAGCTGCGCGACAGCCTGGAGGAGAATGTCGAGGACGCCTACCGCGTGCTGGAGGAGCTGGAACGCTCCGGCGTCTCGCTCGATGCCATCACCGAGGAGCTGGTCAAGGACGGCGTCAAGCAGTTTGCCGACGCCGCCGACAAGCTCTACGGCGCGGTCGCCCACAAGCGCGCCACCGTGCTCGGGCCGGCAATCGACCACCAGCTTCTCTCGCTCGGCGACGGCCTCGGCAAGGCCGTGGCCAAGAGCACCGAGGAATGGCGCGCATCGGCAAAAATCCGCAGGCTGTGGCAGCGCGACAAGTCGGTCTGGACCGGGACGGACGAGGACAAATGGCTCGGCTGGCTCGACAGCGCCGCCAAGGCCGACGTCGCCGATTATGAGGACTATGCCAGCCGCGTGAAGGGCCAGAAATTCTCCGACGCCGTCGTGCTCGGCATGGGCGGATCGAGCCTCGGCCCCGAGGTGCTGGCCGCGACCTTTGCCCGGAAGCCCGGCTTCCCGAAGCTGCACGTGCTCGATTCCACCGATCCGGCCGAGGTGCGGGCGATGGAGGCCAAGATCGACATCGCCAATACGGTGTTCATCGTCTCCAGCAAGTCCGGCGGCACCACCGAGCCGAACGCGATGAAGGACTATTTCCATGAGCGCGTCGCGCAGGCCCTCGGCCCCAAGGCCAAGACCGGCTTCCGCTTCATCGCAGTGACCGATCCCGGCTCCTCCTTGGAGAAGGCGGCCAAAAAGCTGAGCTATGCCCGCATCTTCCATGGCGAGCCCTCGATCGGCGGCCGCTATTCGGTGCTGTCGCCGTTCGGCCTGGTGCCAGCGGCAACCGCCGGCATCGACGTCAGGACCTTCCTCAAGCATGCGCTTGCGATGGCCCGCTCCTGCGGCCCGGACGTGCCGCCAGCCGAGAACCCGGGCGTGCAGCTCGGTCTCGCCATGGGCCTTGCCGGCCTCGAAGGCCGTGACAAGGTGACGATATTCTCGTCGAAGAAGATCGCCGATTTCGGCGCCTGGGCCGAGCAGCTGATCGCGGAATCGACCGGCAAAGAGGGCAAGGGCCTGATCCCGATCGCCGGCGAGCCGATCCGCGAATCCGCCGTCTACGGCAATGACCGCTTCTTCATCGACATCCGCACCGAGGGCGAAACCGATGCCGCCCATGACTCGGCGCTCGCCGGAATCGAGGCGGCCGGTCATCCCGTCGTGCGCATCGTGATGAAGTCGATCGACCATCTCGGCCAGGAATTCTTCCGCTTCGAGATGGCAACGGCGGTGGCGGGCAGCATTCTCGGCATCAATCCGTTCGACCAGCCGGACGTGGAAGCGGCCAAGATCAAGACCCGCGAGCTGACGTCGGCCTTTGAGAAGACCGGCGCGCTGCCGGCCGAACAGCCTGTCGTCAGCACCAAACAGTTCGATCTCTACACCGACGACCACAACGCCGCTGCGCTCCGCACGATGGGCGCCAATGGCGACCTCACCTCCTGGCTCAGGGCCCATATCACCCGCTCGCGGCGCGGCGATTACTTTGCCCTGCTCGGCTACATCACGCGCGACAAGGCCAACATCGAGGCGCTGCAGCAGATGCGCACCGCCGTGCTCGAGAAGCGGCACCTGGCAACCGCCGCCGAATTCGGGCCGCGCTTCCTGCACTCCACGGGGCAGGCCTATAAGGGCGGACCGGACAGCGGCGTGTTCCTCCAGATCACCGCCGACGACGCCAAGGACCTCGCTGTGCCGGGCCAGAAGGCCAGCTTCGGCGTGATCAAGGCGGCGCAGGCGCGTGGCGATTTCGACGTGCTCACCGAGCGCGGCCGGCGCGCGCTCCGGGTGCACCTGAAGGGACCGCTCAAGAAAGGTCTCGCGGCGCTCAACGCCGCGCTCAACGACGCGCTGAACTAAGGGAATTTCTCACATGCAACTCGGCATGATCGGCCTCGGCCGGATGGGCGGCAACATCGTTCGCCGGCTGATGCGTCACGGCCATTCGACCGTGGTCTATGACAAGGACGCCAAGGCCGTCGCCAGCCTTGCCGCCGACGGCGCCGTGGGATCGGCGACGCTTGAAGAGTTCATCTCGAAACTGGAGCGGCCGCGCACGGCCTGGGTGATGCTGCCGGCCGGCCGCATCACCGAACAGACCATCGAGACGATCGCGGGCGTGATGCAGGACGGCGACGTCATCATCGACGGCGGCAACACCTTCTGGCAGGACGACGTCCGCCGCGGCAAGGCGCTGAAGGCGCGCGGCATCCAATATGTCGACGTCGGCACCTCGGGCGGCGTCTGGGGTCTCGACCGCGGCTATTGCATGATGATCGGCGGCGAGAAGCAGGTGGTCGACCGGCTCGATCCGATCTTCGCAGCGCTCGCGCCCGGTGTCGGCGACATTCCGCGCACGCCGGGGCGCGAGGGACGCGATCCCCGCATCGAGCAGGGCTACATCCATGCGGGTCCCGTCGGCGCCGGCCATTTCGTCAAGATGATCCACAACGGCATCGAATATGGCCTGATGCAGGCCTATGCCGAAGGGTTCGACATCCTCAAGAACGCCAATATCGACGCGCTGCCGGCCGATCATCGCTACGATTTCGACCTCGCCGACATCGCCGAGGTCTGGCGCCGCGGCAGCGTGATCCCGTCCTGGCTGCTCGACCTCACCTCGACGGCGCTCGCCGACAGCCCGCAGCTCGCAGAATATTCCGGCTTCGTCGAGGACTCGGGCGAAGGACGCTGGACCGTGAATGCGGCGATCGACGAGGCCGTGCCGGCCGAAGTCTTGACCGCCGCGCTCTACACCCGCTTCCGCTCCCGTCGGGAACACACCTTCGCCGAAAAAATTCTTTCCGCGATGCGCGCGGGTTTCGGCGGCCACAAGGAGCCGAAGCAACCGGCCGCTTCGAAGCCCAAATAAGAACTCCATCAAGCGAAGGCCAATCGTTCGTGACCAAAGACCCGCAACCAAAGCGCAAGCCGGAAAACTGCGCCTTCGTCATTTTCGGTGTCACCGGCGACCTCACCCATCGCCTGGTGATGCCGTCGCTCTACAACCTCGCGGCCGAGCACCTGCTGCCGGAAAAGTTCTGCGTCGTCGGCGTGGCCCGCAGGGGCCAGTCGGACGACGAGTTGCGCGACGGCCTGATGAAGGGCCTCAAGCAATTCGCAACGCGGCCCGTGGACGACGACATCGCGACGAGGCTCTTGGAATGCGTGACCTTCGTCGAGGCTGATCCGAAGGACCCGCCCTCCTTCGACCGCTTGCGCGAGCATCTGGATACGCTGGAATGCGCGCAGGATACCGGCGGCAACCGCCTGTTCTATCTTGCGACCCCGCCGGCCGCCTTCGCGCCGACGGCGCGCGAGCTCGGCCGCACCGGCATGATGAAGGAGAATGGCGCCTGGCGCCGCCTCGTGATCGAGAAGCCTTTTGGCACCGACCTCGCCTCGGCCAAGGCGCTGAATGCCGAGCTCCTGAAGATCATGGACGAGCACCAGATCTACCGGATCGATCATTATCTCGGCAAGGAGACGGTGCAGAACATCCTGGTGCTGCGCTTTGCCAACGGCATGTTCGAGCCGATCTGGAATCGCAACCACATCGATCACATCCAGATCACGGTGGAGGAGAAGCTCGGCGTCGGTCATCGCGGCGGCTTCTATGATGCCACCGGCGCGCTGCGCGACATGGTGCCGAACCATCTGTTCCAGCTGATGTCGCTGGTGGCGATGGAGCCGCCGGCGCGCTTTGACGCGCATTCCGTGCGCTCCGAGAAGGCCGACGTCCTCACGTCGATCCAGCAGCCAAGCCGGGAAGAGGCACTGAGAAATTCGGTGCGCGCGCAATATCTCGCCGGCCGCATCGGCGACGAGGACATCCCGGATTATCGCAAGACCGAGGGCGTCAAGCCCGACAGCACCGTCGAGACCTTTGTCGCCCTGAAGCTGATGATCGACAATTGGCGCTGGGCCGGCGTTCCGTTCTACTTGCGCACCGGCAAGGCACTGGGCCACAAGCGCACCGAGGTGGCGATCAAGTTCAAGCAGGCGCCGCTGTCGATGTTTTCAGGCACGACGGTCGACCGGCTCTCGCAGAACTTCCTCACCATCGGCATTGCGCCGACCGAAACCATCGAGCTTCAATTCAATGCCAAGATTCCGGGGCCGAGCATCACCATCGACGGTGTCGAGATGAAGTTCAGATATGGCGACTATTTCCGCGCCGACCCCTCCACCGGCTACGAGACGCTGATCTACGACTGCATGATCGGCGACAACATCCTGTTCCAGCGCGCCGACGGCATCGAGGCCGGCTGGGCGGCGGTGCAGCCGTTTCTCGACGCCTGGAAAACCGAGGGCAGCAACGGCATCGAGACCTATGAAGCCGGCAGCGACGGCCCCGCCTGCGCTGATGAACTGCTGCGCCGCGACGGCCGCAGCTGGCGGAAGTTTTCGTGATGGCCACGACCGCAGAGCCGAAGCTGATCGTCGTCGCGGACGCCGAGGCCCTCGCACAAGCCGCCGCCGAGCGGGTGATGGCGCGGATAGCAGCCAATTCCGGCCGTATCGCGATCTGCCTGACCGGCGGATCGAGCCCGAAGAAGCTGTATCAGCTGCTCGGCAGCGACGGCTATCGCAGCAGGATTCCGTGGGACCGCGTGCACTGGTTCATCGGCGATGAGCGCTTTGTCCCCGAGAGCGATCCGCTCAACAACATGGCCGTCGCGCGCGCCATTTTTCTCGATCGCGACGCGCCGTCGGGCCATATCCATCCGATCCCGACCCTGGTTGAAAATCCCGACGAGAGCGCTGCGGCCTACGCACACGAATTGCAGGCCTTCTACGGATCTGAACGCCTCGATCCGGCTCGACCGCTGTTCGATCTCGTCCTGATGGGCGCAGGACCCGATGGGCATACCGCCTCGCTGTTTCCCGGCTATCCCGAGATCGAGGAAACCGCGCGCTGGGTGGTCGGCGTGCCCAAGGCCAATGTCGCGCCGTTCGTGCCGCGGGTCTCGCTGACGCTTCCCGCGCTGGCCTCGTGCCGCGAGATGCTGTTCGAGATTGCAGGGCATGACAAGCAGCCGATCTTGACGCGCCTTCTCAATGGCGAGAATCTGCCGGCGTTACGCGCGCGCTCGCATGGTGAGACCGTCTGGATGGTCGATCGGGCCGCGCTTCCGGAGGGGATTCGTGGGCCGCGTTAAAGCACCTTGTGCGTTGATTGTGATGGGCGTGTCGGGATCGGGCAAGAGCACGATTGCGGCTGCACTCGGCGAGCGCCTCGGCTGGCGCTTCGAGGACGGCGACAGCTTCCACCCCAAGAGCAATGTCGAGAAGATGCGGGCCGGCCATCCCCTCACGGATGAGGACCGCTGGCCCTGGCTCAACGCCATCGCCGACGAGATCGCGCGCGCCTGCGGCAAGGGCGAGCATGTCATCATCGCCTGCTCGGCGCTCAAGCACAGCTATCGCGAAGTGCTGCTGCGCGGACGTGACGACGTGCGCTTCGTGTTCCTGAAAGGCACGCAGGAGCTGATCGCCGACCGGCTGGCGCACCGCAAAGGCCATTTCATGCCGCCCGGGCTGCTCACCAGCCAGTTCACCACGCTGGAGCCGCCGGACGCGAGCGAGCACGTCATCACGGCCTCAATCGACGAATCCGTCGAGGCGATCGTCGACGGCATCGTGCGGCAGCTGAAAATCGACGGCGGGAAAAGCAGGGCTGAGCCATGACGAAGATTTCACTGGTCGTCTCCGATGTCGACGGCACGCTTTTGACCAAGGACAAGACGCTGACGGACCGCGCGAGGAGCGCGGTGCAGCGGCTGCACCAGGCCGGCATCGGCTTCACCATCACTTCGAGCCGCCCCGCGATCGGCATGCGCTTCCTGATCGAGCCGCTGGCGCTGTGGCTGCCGGTCGGCCCGTTCAACGGCTCCTCGATCATCGACCCCGAGATGAGGCCGGTCGAGCAGCATCTGATCCCGAAAAGCGCCGCCGAAAGGTCGCTTCAGATCCTGCGGGAGTTCGGCGCCGACATCTGGCTGTTCACGACCGACCAATGGCTGATCGACAACCCCAGCGGTAAATACGTCGCGCATGAGCAGCACACGATCCGCTCCGATCCCACCATCGTCACGGACTTTGCGCCGTATCTCGCCAGTGCCTGCAAGATCGTCGGCGCCAGCGCCGATGCAGCGGGCCTCGAGGCTTGCGAGAAGGCGATGCAACAGGCGCTCGGGAGCGAGGCGACCGCGGTGCGCTCGCAGACCTATTATCTCGACATCACCCCGCCCGGCTTCGACAAGGGCACCTTCGTGCAGGCCATGGCCAAGCGCCTCGGCGTTTCCCTGGATGCGGTCGCCACCATCGGCGACATGCAGAACGACCTCGCCATGTTCCGCGTCAGCGGCACCTCGATCGCCATGGGCAACGCCACCGACAACGTCAAGGACCAGGCCACCAACGTCACCGCGAGCAACGAGCAGGATGGTTTTGCCGAGGCGATGGAGATGATCTTGAAGCGGAATGGGGTGGGCTAGGGCATCCCGCGAGGGCAGGTTGAAGCGGCCCGCTCAAATCTCTCACCGTCATCCTGAGGTGCTTGTCCTGCAACGCAGGACGAGCCTCGAAGGACGACGGCCTGGCTGCATCCCCGGCCGCTCATCCTTCGAGGCTCGCCAAGCACCGCTTCGCGTCGCATGGCTCGCACCTCAGGATGACGGGTCTGACATGGCATCCTTGCGCGCAATCGAAGTTGATCTTTCGAGCTATTTCGACCGCTGCATCGCCGGCTTGTCGCCGGCGTGCCTTGCCGCCGAGAGATTGTGCGCGGTGTTGATCAGCGCAATATGTGTCAGCGCCTGCGGGAAGTTGCCGGTCTGGCGGCGTGCGACGGAATCATATTCTTCGGCGAGGAGCCCGACGTCGTTCGCAAGACCTGCGATGCGATCGAACAGCGCCTGCGCCCGATCGAGGTCGCCCGCGAGCACGTGGGCGTCAGCCAGCCACAAGGTGCAGGCCAGGAAAGCGCCCTCGATCGGCTGTGTCTCCTCGGAGACCTCGCGCGGATCGTGCCGCAGCACGAAGCCGTCGCGCATCATGTGCTTCTCGATGGCCGCGACGGTGCCGCGGATGCGCGGGTCATCGGCCGGCAGGAAGCCGACACCCGGCAGCAGCAGCAGGCTGGCATCGAGCCGTTTTGAGCCGTAGGACTCGACGAAAGCGTTCTCTTCGGGATCAAAGCCCCTGTGGCAGACGTCGCGGTGGATGGCCTCGCGCAAGGTGCGCCAATGCAGCAGCGGCGCCTTGAAGCCAAAAGTCTCGGCGCTCTTGATGGCCCGGTCGAAGGCGACCCAGGTCATCACCTTGGAGAAGACGTAGTGCTTCGGCTGACCGCGCCGCTCCCAGATGCCGTGGTCGGGATGATCCCAGACTTCAGCGAGATGATTCAGCACCGCGCATTCGAGCGCCCAGGTCGCCTCATCGTCGAGCTTCAGCTTGGCCATGCGCGACTGATGGAAGGCATCGATCAATTCGCCGTAAACGTCGAGCTGGAGCTGGGCATGCGCGGCATTGCCGACACGTACCGGCTCGGCGCCTTCATAACCGTCGAGCCAGGCCGCCTCCCATTCCAGGAGCCGCCGCTGGCCCCAGATGCCGTACATGATCTGCATGTTGGCCGGCGAGCCGGCGGCCGCACGCAGCAGCCAATTGTGCCAGGCCGAGGCTTCCTCGGTGTAGCCCGAGTTCATCAGCGCCAGCAGCGTGAAGGTGGCATCGCGCAGCCAGCAGAAGCGGTAGTCCCAGTTCCTGCCACCGCCGAGCTTTTCCGGCAGCGAGGTGGTCGGCGCCGCGACGATGCCCCCCGTCGGGCCAAATGTCAGCGCCTTCAGCGTGATCAGCGAGCGCATGACGAGATTGCGATACTCGCCATCATGGGTGGAGCGGCTTGACCACTCCTTCCAGAACTTTTCGGTCTCCTGGAGCGCGATCTCTGGGTCGATTGCCTCTGGCGGATCGAGATGCGAGGGGCCGTAGGTCAGCACGAACGGCACGGTCTCGCCGGCCTTGACGTCGAAATCGGACACCGTGGTGAGATCCTCGCCGCGGATTTCGACCGGCGTGCGCAACACGGTCATGTCCTGGCCGGCGACCGCCAGCAGGGACCGATCTTCGCAGCGGCGCACCCAGGGAATATCGACGCCGAAGCCGAAGCGGATGATGAGCTCCATCCGCATCTTCACCGTGCCCTTGACGCCGCGCACCAGCCGCACGATGTCGGAGGCCTTGCCGCGCGGCGGCATGAAATCGATCAGCGCGGCGGTGCCGCTCTTCGTTTCAAAGCGCGTTTCAAGGATGAGAGTGTTGCCGAGATAGCGGCGCGAGATGCTTGTAACGTCCTCGCTCGGAGCGATCAGCCAGCGACCGTTCTTGCGCGTGCCGAGGATGGCGGCAAAGCAGGCGTCGGAATCGAAGGCCGGCCAGCACAGCCAGTCGATCGAGCCGTTGCGCCCGACCAGCGCCGCGGTCTCGCAGTCGCCGATCAGCGCATAGTCCTCGATCCTCTGCGACAATGTTTTGCGAGCCTAAAACCCTCGATATCAACGCCCACCGATGAGCGAACGTTCCCGCGTCGCGGCCTTCAGGGCCGCGAGATCGATCTTGGCAACGATCTGATCGAGCGCGACCGGAAGCCGCTGCCGCCAGTTCGGGTGCTCGTCGATGGTGCCGGGAATGTTGGGTTGGTCGATCACGCCGAGCAGGTCCTCCAGCGACACGGCGAGCAGCCGCGACGGCGTGCGCGACAGGAAGCCGAGCACAGAGTAGAGATCGTTGGCCTTGATCCCGTTCTGGCGCAGGATCTCGTCGAGCGCGCCGAGCGCGTCCCAGCGCGCCTGCTCGTTCTCGCCGGGATCGAGCCCCAGCGAGCGCTTCATCTTGAGATCGCTGAAGGAGCGCCAGCCCGCATAGGTGCAGAGATCATGGGTATTCAGCGTGACCAGCGCGTTCGGCCGGTAATGGTCGACATTGCGGAAATGGCCGGCATCGTCGCGCTCGAACATCATGACGAGATAGGACCAGATGCCGAAATCCTGCATGGTCTCGCGGAAGCCTTCGGGCACGGTGCCGAGGTCCTCGCCGATCACGATGCATTTATGGGTGACGCTCTCGCACACGACCGCCGCCAGCAGCGCCTCGAGCGGCATCTGCACATAGGCGCCGTTGTCAGGCTTGAAGCCGCGCGGCACCAGGTACAGCCGCTTCAAGCCGAGCACGTGATCGAGCCTGATGGCGCCGGCATGCCGCATCGAGGCGGCCAGCATGTTCGCGAAGGGCACGAAGGATTGCGCCTCCAGGCCGCCCGCGTTGAAGCCGGCAAGGCCCCAATCCTGGCCGACGGTATTGAGGACATCAGGCGGGGCGCCGACCGCGAGATGGCGGGAGATGGACGTCTGCTCGTTCCAGGCATCGAAGCCGTTGGACTGCACGCCGACAGCAACGTCGAGATAGAGCCCGACGCGCATGCCGAGCTCTGCGGAGAGCTCCTTCGCAGCGCGCAACTGGCTGTCCGCCGTCCATTGCACGAATTCGACGAACTCGATCTTGTGCTTGTCGGGTCCGTTGCGCAATTCAGCGCATTTGACATCGTCCGGCTGCTGCCATTCCACCGGCCATTCCCACCACGGCACATTGAAACGATGCCGAAGTACCTCGAAGCAGGCAAAGCGCGACAACAGCGGCGCCCGCTCGGCGCGGAAGGCATCGAACTGGTTGCGCCGGACACCGGTCGCGGTCTTCAAGAAGCTGTCAAAGGCGGCGCGCAGGCCCAGCCATTTCAGCGCCGCCATGTCGGCATACGGGACACGATCGCCTTCGCGCAGCCGCGCCGCGGTCCTGGCAGCGTCCGGGATGAGGTCGGCCGAATATTCGGGGATGGCCTCCACGTCGATATAAAGCGGATTGAGAAACAGCCGGCTGTTCGGCGAATAGGGGCTGCAATCGGCCGGATGATCGTCGAACAGGACATGGAGCGGATTGAGCCCGACGCCGTCGGCGCCGAGTTGCTTGGCGAGCCTGACAAGGCCGGCGAGGTCGGTGAAATCGCCGATGCCCCAATTGCGATCCGAGCGGACGCTGTAGAGCTGCACGGCCAGCAGCCAGCCGCGGTCAAACTCACCGCCGAAGGCCCGTTCGGGCGCCACGATCATCGGCACCTCTTCGGTCGCGCCCGCAGCATCGGTCAGCGTCAGCCGGTGATAGCCCAGTGGCAGGCCGGCGGGCCAGGCGATGACAGGCTCGTGCGTCTCGCCCTGCCCGATCATGTTGCCGTTGCCCGTGATCTTCCATTGCAGCGGCGCGGCGCCGACGGAAGCGAGCTCGGTGCGCGGATTGCCGAGCGCGCGCACCACGACCGGACCGCTGACGAAGCGATAGACCCGCTTTTCCGGCAGGGCATCGAGGATGGACTTGAGCGCCTCGGGCGCAGTGACCCGCAGCTTGCCGAGGGCATCGACGAATTCGGACTGAACGCCCTTGATCCGGGCTTGAGCTAAAAGATCCATTCGGCACGCAGCTTGCAGGCCATTGTTTGGCCGGGGGCATGGATTTTAACGAGGTCGCGGAAGAGGTTAGTCAGGGGTAACTCGCAAACTGGGCCTGCCGTTCCCAAGGGAACCAATGACACACAAGCGGCTTTCTATAGTGGTACCAAGCGTAGGTTCCCGACAAGGGAAACGGGCTCCTGCTTTCTTGTCAATGGCATCACCGTGAACAAGACAATTCAAACTGTCGAGAGTGCCGCCGCCGGCAGCGCTTTCCTCATCGAAGATATCTATCCGTTGATCGATGGCGGCCGTTTTGCCGTGAAGCGGATCGCGGGTGATCGGGTCGAGGTCTGGGCCGACATCTATCGCGACGGCGAGGCGACCATCAGAGCCGCGCTGATCTGGCGTGGCGAACAGGACCGGGAATGGCGGCGCGAGCCGATGACCCATCATGGCGACGACCGCTGGTGCGGCGCGTTCACGCCAACCGAAGCAGGCCAATATGTCTATGCCATCGAAGCCTGGACCGACGAATTCGCCACCTGGCGTCACGGGCTCGAACGCAAGCAGCTCTCGGGCGGCGACGTGACGCTCGATGCGATCGAGGGCGCCGGCCTTTTGACCAAGGCGCATGGCGCGCGGCAAGACGCTGCGGCCGTGATTTTCAGGCAATGCGAGGATTATCTCCAAAACGGCGACGTCGCTTCGCTGCTCGCAACTGATCTCGGCGAGGCCATGGCCGAAAGCCAGGCGCGGCCCGACCTGACCCGCTCGCCAAACTTCCCGCTGATTGTCGACCGCCACAAGGCGCGCTTCAGCGCCTGGTATCAGATGATGCCGCGCAGCCAGAGCACGGTGGCCGGCCGGCACGGGACGCTCCGCGACTGCATCGCCCGCGTACCCGACATCGCCGCGATGGGCTTTGACGTCCTGTACTTCACGCCGATCCACCCGATCGGGCGCACCAGCCGCAAGGGCCGCAACAATGCGCCGGTCGCAACCGAGGGCGAGCCCGGTTCGCCCTATGCGATCGGCTCGGCCGAGGGCGGGCACGATGCGCTGCATCCCGAACTCGGCACCATCGAGGATTTCCGCGCGCTGGTCGCGACCTGCCTCGAATATGGCCTCGAGATCGCGCTCGATTTCGCCGTGCAATGCTCGCCGGATCATCCCTGGCTGACGCAGCATCCGGAATGGTTCAAATGGCGGCCGGACCGCTCGGTGCGGACGGCGGACGGTCCCTATTCCGACATCGTCATCCCCGATTTCGCCTCGGTCGACCGGGTCGGGCTGTGGAATGCGTTTCGCGACGCCATGCTGTTCTGGATCGACCATGGCGTGACCATCTTCGCCATCGACAATCACGACACCGCGCCGCTGCCGTTCTGGGAGTGGCTGGTCCACGAGATCAGGCAGCGGCATCCCGAGGTGATCCTGTTCGCCAAGACGTTCGCGCGGCCGAAGCTGATGAAGGGTCTCGCCAAGCTCGGCTTCGCGCAGTCCTTCAGCTATTTCCCCTGGCGCACGGCGAAGTGGGAGCTGGAGCAATATCTCGGTGAGCTCTTGCGCTATCCCGAGCGGGATTTCTACCGGGCAAACCTGTTCGTCAACACGCCGGACCTGCTGCCCTATCACCTCCAGAGCGGCGAGGCCTGGATGTTCAAGGCCCGTGTCGCTTTGGCAGCAACGCTGTCGGGCAATTACGGCCTCTATAGCGGGTTCGAGCTGCTCGAGCACGAGGCCGTGCCCGGCCACGAAGAATATCGGGATTCCGAGAAGTACCAGATCCGCCAGCGCGACTGGGACAAATCAGGCAATATCAAGCCCTGGATTGCCGCGCTCAACCGCATCCGCAACGACAATCCGGCGCTGCAGCAGACCGTCAATCTGCGCTTCCTCGGCATCGAGGACGGCGAGACCATCGCCTTCGTCAAGGAGGCCGCCGAACCCGCCAACACGATCGTCGCGGCCATCGCCCTCTCGCGCCATGTGCGCGAGACCTGGTTGCCGCTCGGCGACCTCACCATCGACGTCGGCGGCGAACGCCGCCCCGTCACCGCTCTTGAAAATCTCATGACAGGCGAACAGTCCCGCATCGAATGGGGCGGGATCAAATTGCGTATCGATCCCGACCGCGATCCGGCCCTGCTCTTCCGCTGCCTGGCGTAAGGATCACGCCATGAATGTTCTGTCTTCCGTCGACACCAAGAAGGCCGAGGCTGCCGGGATCGTAGATGAGCTCTGGTACAAGGACGCGATCATCTACCAGCTCCACGTCAAGGCCTTTGCCGACAGCAACAATGACGGCATCGGCGATTTCGCAGGGCTGACCGAGAAGCTGCCTTATCTGCAGGACCTCGGCGTCACTGCACTGTGGCTGCTGCCGTTCTATCCCTCGCCCGGCCGCGACGACGGCTACGACATCGCCGATTACGGCGCGGTCAATCCCGATTTCGGGACGATGAAGGACTTCAAGCGCTTCATCCAGGAAGCGCAGAAACGCGGCCTGCGCGTCATCACCGAGCTCGTCGTCAACCACACCTCGGACCAGCACAAATGGTTCAAGCGCGCCCGCCGCAGCCCGGCCAGCTCGAGCGCCCGCAACTGGTATGTCTGGAGCGACACCGATCAGAAATACCAGGGCACGCGGATCATCTTCACCGATACCGAGAAGTCGAACTGGACCTGGGATCCCGAGGCCGGCGCGTTCTACTGGCATCGCTTCTTCTCGCACCAGCCCGACCTCAATTTCGACAATCCGCGCGTCGTCAGCGCCATCATCCAGGTGATGAAGCGCTGGCTCGACGCCGGTGTCGATGGCTTCCGGCTGGACGCGATTCCCTATCTGTGCGAGCGCGAGGGCACCTCGAACGAAAACCTCCCGGAGACGCATGCGATCATCAAGCGCCTGCGCCAGGAGCTGGACGCCTATTCCAAGGGAAAGCTGCTGCTGGCCGAGGCCAACCAATGGCCGGAGGACGTGCAGGAATATTTCGGCCGCGGCGACGAATGCCACATGGCCTACCACTTCCCGCTGATGCCGCGCATCTATATGGCGATCGCGCAGGAGGACCGCTTCCCGATCACCGATATCCTGCGCCAGACGCCTGATATCCCCGCGAGCTGCCAATGGGCGCTGTTTCTGCGCAATCATGACGAGCTGACGCTGGAGATGGTCACCGACGTCGAGCGCGACTATCTCTGGACCACCTACGCCAACGATCCCCGCGCCCGCATCAATGTCGGCATCCGCAGGCGCCTTGCGCCGTTGATGGACAATGACCGGCGCAAGATCGAGCTGATGAACTCGCTGCTGCTGTCCTTCCCCGGCACGCCGATCATCTATTACGGCGACGAGATCGGCATGGGCGACAACATCTATCTCGGCGACCGCAACGGCGTGCGCACGCCGATGCAATGGAGCCCGGACCGCAACGGCGGCTTCTCGCGCTGCGACCCCGCCCGTCTCTACGCGCCGCTGATCATGGATCCGGTCTATGGCTATGAGTCGGTGAACGTGGAGGCGCAGTCGCGCAGCCTGTCGTCGCTGCTCAGCGCCACCAAGCGGCTGATCTCGGTGCGCAAGTCGACGCTGGCCTTCGGCCGCGGCACCATGACCTTCATCCGCCCGGCCAACCGCGCCGTGCTGGCCTATGTCCGGCAATATCGCGACGAGGTCATTCTCTGCGTCGCCAATCTGTCGCGCGCGGCGCAGGCGACCGAGCTCGATCTGTCGCCGTGGAAGGACCGCATCCCGCAGGAGATGCTGGGCCGCACGCGCTTTCCGCCGATCGGCGAATTGCCCTACATGATCACGCTCGGGCCCTACGGCTTCTACTGGTTCCAGCTCCAGGAGCGCGACAAGTCCGAGCCGGTGGTGCCGCGCGCGGTACCGGAGTTCGAGACGCTGGTGGTTCCGGTCAACTCGAACTGGGTGTCGCTCGCCCGCGAGCGCGGCGTGTTCGAGCGCGACGTGCTGCCGGGATTTCTGGCAAGGACGCGGTGGTATCCCGAGCATAATCCCAAGCACATCAAGGCGACGCTGACGTCAGCGGTGCCGTTCAGCGACATCGGCGACAACAGGCCCTGGATCGCGTTCTTCGAAACCGCAGGGAATGATGTCACGACGCGCTACGTGCTGCCGATGCAGATCGAGTGGGTGCGCTTCGACCGCGAGCGCTTCAACCCGAGGGCGCTCGCCGCCGTGCGCCAGGGCGCGCGCGAAGGCACCCTGCTCGACGTCGCCACCGACCAGATCTTCATCGGGCTTTTCCTGCGCGGCTTGTCTCAGAACCTGGTGGTGGACGAAAACAATCTGCGGCTCGAGTTCAAGGCGACGAGCCGTTTCGCCGAC
The DNA here is from genome assembly GCF_028128665.1 of Bradyrhizobium sp. CCBAU 45384. Classification (NCBI taxonomy): domain Bacteria; kingdom Pseudomonadati; phylum Pseudomonadota; class Alphaproteobacteria; order Hyphomicrobiales; family Nitrobacteraceae; genus Bradyrhizobium; species Bradyrhizobium sp. CCBAU 45384. The sequence continues at coordinate 66,494 of NZ_LBIZ01000118.1, read as the reverse complement.
TACACCGTCAAGGAGCCCGGGCGCATCCGCGCGATCGAGCAATCCAACAGCACCGCGCTGGTCGACAATCAATATGTGGCCAAGATCTATCGCCGGCTTGAAAGCGGCCCCAATCCTGAGATCGAAATCGGCAATTATCTCACCGAGGTCGCACACTTTGCCAATACACCGGCGCTGCTCGGCAGCGTCGAGCTGGCCGAGGGCGACAGCCGCAGCGCCGTCGGCGTGCTGCATGCCTATGTCGAGAACCAGGGTGACGGTTGGGCGGTCACGGCGGGCTATCTCGACCGCTATGTCGACGAGCAGCGGGTGCTGCCGCCGGACGAGGAGTACCGGACGACCCAGGAGCAGTCGATCTATCTGCACTTCGTGGCGCAGATTGGCCGCCGGCTTGCCGAGCTGCACATGGCGCTCGCCGCTGCAAAATCCACCGACCTTGCCCCTGAACCGATCGGCAAGGCCGACGTCAAACGCTGGACGACCGACCTCATGGGCCGAGCCGAGCGGGTCTTCGACCTGCTGACCGATGCCCGGGACGGCCTGCGCGAAAGCGACCGGCCCCTGATCGACCAGCTTGTCGGGGTGCGCGCGAGCTTGCCGCGCCACATCAACACACTCTTGCCATCCGAGATCGGCGGGTTGAACATCCGTCATCACGGCGACTTCCGCCTCGGGCAAACTCTGATCGTGAAGGACGACATCTTCATCATTGATTTCGACGGCGATCCGCACCTCGCACTGGCCGACAAGCGGCGCAAGCTGCCTGCCGCGCGCGATGTCGCGGGCCTGGTGCGCTCGATTGATCTTTCGGTTAACGCAGCGCTTGGCCGCGCGGGCTCGGGCGGCGGTGATGAACAAGGCCGGATCACGGCCGCGCTCGACGAATGGCGCGAGCGCGCCACCGCAACCTTCCTGTCCGCCTATCATGAGGCCATGACCCACCGGCGGCTCTGGCCGGAAGACGCGCACGGCGCGGAAAGCATGTTAAGGTTTTTCCTGCTTGATCTAGCGTTCGACGAGGTAGAGTACGAGCTGTCCCACCGGCCCGACGGGCTCCATGCGCCGCTGACCGGCCTGCTTCGCATTCTGTCCAGTGCCGGGAGCGAAGCCCATGCCTAAACTGCCAGCCGAAGCCTACGCCATCATCGAGGGTCGCCACTCCGATCCCTTCCACTATCTCGGGATGCATCCCGAGGGTGGCAGGAGCGTGGTGCGCGCCTTCCTGCCCGAGGCCTCCAATGTCGAGGCAATCGGCGAGCATGGCGAAGTCGCGCCGCTCGACCGTGTCCACGATTCCGGCCTGTTCATCGGCGCCCTGCCCAACGGCTCCAAGCACTACCAGCTTCGCGCCAAATTCGGCGACAACGTCGTCGAGTTCGAGGACGCCTATCGTTTTCCGCCCATTCTGACCGATTTCGATCTCTATCTGCTCGGCGAAGGCACGCATCAGCGCCTCTACGACAAGCTCGGCGCCCATCCGATGCGGCTGGAGGGCATCGACGGCGTCGGCTTCGTGGTGCTGGCCCCGAATGCGCGGCGCGTGTCCGTGGTCGGCGATTTCAATTTCTGGGATGGGCGGCGTCATCCCATGCGGGTGCGCGGCGCCGGCTATTGGGAATTGTTCATTCCGCACGCCAAGAGCGGCGATCACTACAAGTTCGAGATCATCGGGCCGCACGGCCATCTGCTGCCGCTGAAATCCGACCCGCTGGCGTTCGCCAGCGAGGTGCGGCCGAAGACCGCCTCGATCGTGTTCGACGAGGCGCATCTGCCGCGGCCGCGGCCGGCGCCCGACGGCATCAACGCACTGTCGGCGCCGATGTCGATCTACGAGGTTCATCTCGGCTCGTGGCGGCGCAAGAACGGCAATGAATGGCTGACCTATCGCGAACTCGCCGAGCAACTGCCCGCCTACGCCCGCGACATGGGCTTCACCCACCTCGAATTCCTGCCCGTGAGCGAGCACCCGTTCGACGGCTCCTGGGGCTATCAGCCGACCGGCCTCTATGCGCCGACCAGCCGTTTCGGATCGCCGGAGGATTTTGCGGCGCTGATCGATGCCTGCCATCGCGAAGGCATCGGCGTGCTGCTCGATTGGGTGCCCGGCCATTTCCCCGATGATCCGCACGGGCTCGGCAGCTTCGACGGCACGGCGCTCTACGAGCACGCCAATCCGCTCCAGGGCCGTCATCTCGACTGGGGCACGCTGATCTACAATTACGGCCGCACCGAAGTGACGAACTTCCTGGTGTCGAACGCGCTGTTCTGGCTCGAGCGCTACGCCATCGACGGCCTGCGCGTCGATGCGGTGGCATCCATGCTCTATCTCGACTACAGCCGCCCGCCGGGCGCCTGGATTCCCAACCAGTATGGCGGCCGCGAGAACATCGAGGCGATCAACTTCCTGCGCCGCTTCAATACCGAGCTGTTCGCGCGCTTTCCGCAGGCGACCACGGCAGCGGAGGAATCCACCGCATGGCCGCAGGTCTCGCGCCCGGTCGAATTCGGCGGGCTCGGCTTCGGCTACAAGTGGAACATGGGCTGGATGCACGATACGCTGAACTACATCAGCAAGGATCCGATCCACCGCAAATATCACCACGGCGAGATCCTGTTCGGCCTGCACTACGCCTTCTCTGAGAACTTCATCCTGCCGCTGTCTCATGACGAGGTCGTGCACGGCAAGCGCTCGATCTTCGGCCGCATGCCCGGCGACGAATGGCAGCGCTTTGCCAATTTGCGCGCTTACTACAGCTTCATGTTCGGCCATCCCGGCAAGAAGCTGCTGTTCATGGGCGGCGAGATCGCGCAGAGCCGCGAATGGAATCACGACCAGTCGCTCGACTGGCACCTGCTCGAATACAAATATCATCAGGGCATCCAGGCGCTGGTTCGCGACCTCAACCGCCTCTATCGCGCAGTGCCGGCGCTGCACCAGATGGACTGCGACCAGGCCGGCTTCGAATGGCTGGTCACTGACGATGCCAACCGCAACGTGTTCGCCTGGCTGCGCAAGGGCTTTGACGAGCACGCGCGGTGTCTCGTGGTCGTCAACTTTTCCCCCAATGTCTATCGCAACTACCGCGTCCCCGTGCCCTTTGCGGGCAAGTGGAAAGAGGTTTTCAACTCGGATTCCGCCCATTATGGCGGCACCAATGTCGGGAACATCGGCGAGGTGCAAACCGTTGCCGGCAAGGCGCCCGAGCTCCGCCTCACCATTCCGCCGCTCGCCGCGATCTTCCTCGTTCCGGAAAGCTGACCGATGCGCCTGACTGCTGGATCGCCCGCGCGCCTCGGTGCAAGCTGGGACGGACGCGGCACCAATTTCGCACTGTTCTCAGCCCACGCCGAGAAGGTCGAGCTGTGCCTGTTCGACAGCCAGGGTCGGCGCGAGCTCGAGCGCATCGAGCTGCCTGAGCGTAACGAAGACGTCTGGCACGGCTATCTCAACGACGTCTCGCCGGGCCAGCTCTACGGCTATCGCGTGCATGGCCCCTACGAGCCCGAGCACGGCCACCGCTTCAACGCCAACAAGCTTCTGCTCGACCCCTACGCCAAGCGGCTCGCCGGGCGGCTGGTCTGGAGTGACGCGCACTTCGCCTATCGCACCGGCTCGGCGCGCGAGGATCTGTCGTTCGACCGGCGCGACAATGCACGCGGCATGCCCAAGGCGGTCGTGGTCGACGAGACTTTCAACTGGGGCCGCCGCGAGATCAGGCCGAACATCGCCTGGGAAGACACCATCATCTACGAGGCCCACGTCAAGGGCCTGACCCAGAAGCGCGACGACGTGCCGCCGAATCTGCGGGGCACCTATGGCGGATTGTCGTCGCCGGCAATGATCGAACATCTGAAGAGGCTCGGCGTCACCACGATCGAGCTGTTGCCGGTTCACAGCTTCGTCGACGACCGCGTGCTGGTGGAGAAGAAGCTCACCAACTACTGGGGTTACAACACGCTGTCCTTCTTCGCGCCGGAGCAGCGCTACGCCCAGGACAATGCGCTGGATTCCTTCCGCACCACGGTGGCGCGCCTGCACGATGCGGGCATCGAGGTGATGCTCGATGTCGTCTACAATCACACCGCCGAAGGCAATCACCTCGGCCCGACGCTGTGCTACCGCGGCATCGACAATGCCTCCTATTACTGGCTGAACCGCGAGAACCCGCGCTATTATGACGACTTCACCGGCTGCGGCTCCTCGGTGAACCTGACCCATCCGCGCGTGCTGCAGATGGTGATGGATAGCTTGCGCTACTGGGTCGAGGTCTGCCATGTCGACGGCTTCCGCTTCGACCTCGCCACCACGCTGGCGCGCGGCCCGAACGGTTTTGACCGCGGCAGCTCGTTCCTCACCGCTGTCAGGCAGGATCCGGTGCTCGCCACCGTCAAGCTCGTCGCCGAACCCTGGGATCTCGGCCTCGGCGGCTACCAGGTCGGCGCCTTCCCCTCGCAATGGTCGGAATGGAATGACCGCTATCGCAGCGCCATGCGCCGCTACTGGAGCGGCGAAGGCAGCCTGATCGGCGACATCTCCAGCCGCATGACGGCCTCGTCCGACCTGTTCAATCACGACGGACGCCGGCCGCGCGCAAGCATCAACCACATCACCGTTCATGACGGTTTCACGCTGGCGGATCTCTTCAGCTACAACGAAAAGCACAACGAGGCCAATGGCGAGGACAATCGCGACGGCTCAAACGACAACCACAGCAACAATTGCGGTGTCGAGGGCCCGACCGATGATCCCAAGATCCTTGGCCTGCGCCGGCAGCTTCGCAAGAACGTGCTGGCCTGTCTGATGCTGGCGCAGGGCGTTCCGCTGATCCTTGCCGGCGATGAGGTCGGTAACACGCAATTCGGCAACAACAACGCCTATTGCCAGGACAACGAGGTCGGCTGGGTCTCTTGGGACAATCTCGGCAAGGACGGCGATGACATGATCGATTTTGTCGCTGATCTCGCAGACATCCGCCGAAAATTCTCGCAGCTCCGCAGCCATCGCTGGCTCGACGGCCGGCCCAAGGACGGCATCTCCTATGGCGCACTGTGGCTGACGCCCGAAGGCAACGAGATGACCGAGAGCGACTGGACATTCCCGGACGGCCGGTTCCTCTCTTATGTGATGGGACCGATGGAACCGGGCAACGCGGCGCTCTTTATCGTTCTGAACGCCGCCCCGGAAGAGATTGCATTCAAATTGCCCAAAATGCCCGAATACAAGAGTTGGCAGCAGATCCTGAACACGACGGATGCCAAGCTGAACAGCGTTGATTTCCTGTCCGGAAGCGACAGCAAGGCGCCGCCACGCTCCGTGCTCGCCTTCGCGGGGGCGCTATGAGGCCATCCTTCGGAGCGAAGCCGACCAAGGACGGCGTGTCGTTCCGGCTGTGGGCGCCCGCCGCGCGCCGCGTCGATCTCCTGCTCGAAAGGCGACATGCGATGCAGCGCCGGCAGGATGGCTGGTATGTCGCCGAGATCGCCGGCCTCGCTCCTGGCAGCCAATACAAGTTCAGGATCGAGGACGAGATCGACGTGCCGGATCCCGCCTCCGCGTTTCAGCCTGAGGATGTGTTCGGCCCGAGCGAGGTGATCGATCACGACGCCTTCGCATGGCGCGCCAAGGATTGGCGCGGCCGCCCCTGGGAAGAGACGGTGCTGATCGAGACCCATGTCGGCACCTTCACGCGCGATGGCACCTACCGTGCCATGATCGACAAGCTCGATCATCTGGTCGCATCCGGTATCACCGCGCTGGAGCTGATGCCGCTGGCCGATTTCGCCGGCCGTCGCGGCTGGGGCTATGACGGCGTGCTGTGGTACGCGCCCGACAGCGCCTATGGCCGTCCGGAGGACTTGAAGACGCTGATCGACGAGGCGCACCTGCGCGGGCTGATGGTCTTCCTCGACGTCGTCTACAATCACTTCGGCCCGGAAGGAAACTACCTCGGCCGCTACGCGCCATCTTTCTTCACCGACGCGCACACGCCCTGGGGCAGCACGATCGATTATCGCATGCCGCAGGTGCGCGCCTTCGCGGTCGAGAATGCGCTGTCCTGGCTGACTGACTACCGGTTCGACGGTCTCAGACTGGATGCCGCCAACCACATCATGGCGATCCCGGGCGAGCAGTCGATGCTGCACGACCTCAGCGTCGCCGTCGGCGAGCTCGCCAAGGCCACCGGAAGGCACATTCATCTGGTGCTGGAGAATGGCGACAACCGCGCCAGCCTGCTCGATGCCGCGCAGGAGCCGCCGAGCGGCAAATATCGCGCGCAGTGGAACGACGACTATCACCACGTCTGGCACGTGATGCTGACCGGCGAGCTCAACGGCTATTATGCCGACTACCAGACCCCGCGCATGGACCTCGCGCGTGCGCTCGCCTCCGGCTTCGTCTACCAGGGCGAGATCTCGGAGTTCTGGGGCAAGAAGCCGCGCGGCGAGCCGAGCGGCGAGCTGCCGCCGGCGACCTTCGTCACCTTCCTGCAAAACCACGACCAGATCGGCAACCGCCCGCTCGGCGAACGGCTGGAGAGCCTGGCCTCGCCCGAGCAGATCGAGGCCGCGCTCGCGGTGACGCTGCTCGCGCCGATGGTACCGATGCTGTTCCAGGGCGAGGAATGGGGCTCGAAGATGCCCTTCCCATTCTTTTGCGATTTCCAGGGTGGCCTCGCCGATGCCGTGCGCAAAGGGCGCAAGCAGGAATATGCCTGGGCCTACGCGAAATATGGCGACGAGGTGCCGGACCCGCTTGATCCTGCCACGCCGCAATCGGCCGTGCTGGACTGGACCGGCCGCACGCCCGAACAGGACGCTCGGCTGGCGCTGGTGCGCGACTTGCTCGAGCTTCGCCGCAGGGAGATCATGCCGCGGCTGAAAGACGCGCGCTTCGGCGATGCCGAGGCGAAAGACAACGGCCTGCTCACCGCGCATTGGCGCATGGGCGACGGCACGACGCTGCAGCTCACCGCCAATCTTTCCGACAACGACATCGCGCATTCCAACGACAACGCGGGCACGCCGATCTGGGGCGGCGCTGCCGGCGACCGACTCCCGCCCTGGTCGGTGGTCTGGCATCTCGGAGGTTGAAATGCCTTCCGCGATCCCTCTTGCGACCTACCGGCTCCAGCTCACTGCGGATTTCGACTTCGACAAGGCCGCCGCGGTCGTGCCTTATCTGAAGGCACTGGGGATCACCCATCTCTACGCCTCGCCTGTGATGAAAGCGCGCAAGGGCTCGACCCATGGCTATGACACTGTCGATCACAGCCAGTTCAATCCCGAACTCGGCGGCGAGGCCGGCTTTGCCCGGCTGAGCGAGGCGCTCGCACAGAACGACCTCGGCCTGATCGTCGACTTCGTGCCCAATCATGTCGGCGTGCATTTCGCCGACAATCCCTGGTGGCTCGACGTGCTGGAATGGGGCCAGGCCTCGCCGCACGCCGTTTCCTTCGACATCGACTGGGACCAGCTCCCCTATCGTGCCCGCGGCGGCGTGCTGCTGCCGATCCTCGGCGCCTCCTATGGCGAGGCGCTGGAGCGCGGCGAGATTGAGCTGCGCTACGATCCCGATGAGGGCAGCTTTTCTGCCTGGTATTTCGAGCACCGCCTGCCGATCGCGCCGGAGCGCTATGGCGAGATATTGCGGATGATCGTGAAGGAGGCGGATGCTGCCGATACCGTTGCCGGCAAACGCCTGCTCTCGCTCGCCGCGCGCTATACCGGCCTGCGCAGGCCGAACCGCAAGGAGGCCCCCGCCTTCAAGGCAGAGCTGAAGGAGATCGCAGGCGGCGCCGACATCGTCATGCACGGCCTCCTCGCCTATCGCGCAGCCAAAGACCGCCCGGCGCAGACGCTGGCGCTGCATCACCTGCTGGAGCGGCAGAACTACAAGCTCGGCCATTGGCGGCTTGCCTCCAGCGACATCAACTATCGCCGTTTCTTCGACGTCAACGGGCTCGCCGGCCTGCGCGTCGAGGACGCGAGCACGTTCGCCGCCACGCACCGGCTGGTGAAGCAGCTCGTCGCCGACGGAAAACTGCAAGGCATCCGCCTCGATCACATCGACGGCCTGCGCGACCCTGCGCAATATTGCCAGCGGCTGCGCCGGCTGGTGCGCGACGCGCAAGGCAATGCCAAACCATTCTACACGGTGATTGAGAAGATCCTGTGCGAGCACGAGAAGCTGCCGCACTTCGCCGGCGTCCAGGGCACCACGGGCTATGAGTGGATGAACGCGATCACCCAGGTGCTGGTCGATGCCAAAGGGCTGGAGGCGCTGGACGAGACCTGGCGCCAGATCAGCAACCGGCCGCCGCGGCTCGCGCCCTATGTCAAGGACGCCAAGCGGCGCGTGCTGGAAACGCTGCTGACCAGCGAATTCACCGTGCTGACCCGCCTGCTCGCACGCATCGCCAACGGGCACTATTCGACCCGCGATTTCTCCGCCGACAGCCTGCGTCAGGCGCTCGAGCTCTACGTGCTGCACTTCCCGGTCTATCGCACTTACTTGACGCATAGCGGCCCGACCGCGCTCGACCGCAAGCTGATCGACGACACCATCGCGTGCGCCCGCACAGAGTGGTTCGCCGCGGATGAAGGCATTTTCGACTTCCTGCGCGATGCGCTGACCATGGACCTGCTCAAGCCCGGCCGTCCGCCGCACAGCGCGCCGCGCGTGCGCCGCTTTGCACTGAAGGTGCAGCAGTTCACGGGACCGATGATGGCGAAATCACTGGAGGACACCGCGTTCTACCAGTTCCACCGGCTGCTGGCGCTGAATGAAGTCGGCGGCGATCCCGCCAGCAAGGGCCTCAGCATACCGGCCTTCCACGAGGCGATGCGCGCCCGCGCCAGGGAATGGCCGCAGGGGATGACGGCGACCGCCACCCACGACACCAAGCGCGGCGAGGATGCGCGAGCGCGGATCACGGCGCTGAGCGAGATATCAGGCGAATGGACCAGCGCGGTTTCGCGCTGGAAGGTGCTGAACGCGCCGCACCTCGCGCTGTCAGGCAATCTGCGCGCGCCGTCGGCAACGTTCGAATACATGCTCTACCAGACCCTGCTCGGCGCCTGGCCCCTTCAAGGGCCGGATGCCAGTTTCGTCGAGCGCATCCAGGCCTATGCGCTCAAGGCGGCGCGCGAGGGCAAGGAGGAGACGAGCTGGCTCAATCCGCATGAAGCGTATGAAAACGGCATCAACAGCTTCATCGAGAAGATTCTCGACCCCGGCCTATCAGGCGAATTCCTGGATGCGCTTGCCACTCTGGCTCGCCGTGTCGCGCTGCTCGGCGCACTGAATTCGCTGAGCCAGCTCACGCTGAAGGCGACACTGCCGGGGGTGCCTGATTTCTACCAGGGGACTGAATATTGGGACCTGTCGCTGGTCGATCCGGATAATCGCCGCCCGGTGGATTTTTCTGCACGGCAAGCGGCGCTGGCTTCGCTCGAAACACCGGATTGGGGCGGGCTGATCAGGACCTGGCCGGACGGACGGCTCAAGCTGGCCTGGACGCGGCACCTTCTCAGGCTCCGGACTGAGCTCGCCGACGTTTTTGCGCAAGGCGGTTATCAGCCGCTGGATGTGCGCGGCGCGCACGCCGATCATGTGATCTCTTTTGTCCGCCACCACGGCCGCGCTGCAGCGATCGTCGTGGTGGCGCGCCAGTTCGCACCCTTCACGCAAGCGGGCCGCGAGTGGCCGGCGCTCGAAGGTTTTGACGCAACCGTCGACATCAGCGGCTACGCCGCGCCGGGCCTTGCGGGCAACGAATTGCCGCTCGCGCAGGCATTCCGTGATTTTCCCGCTGCGGTCATCAAGGCGCGCGCGGCAGGTGCCGTCAGGCCCCGGCGACAGCGCGTGGGCGCCTGACGCCTACTTTCCCTCATCCTTGGTCAGCAGCAATTGCCCGCGCTTCTTGATGGTCGCCTGCGCCATCTCGGCAAAGCGCTGCAGCAGCCACGGCAGCACCACCTCGACCTTGACATGGTCCTCAGTGACGTCGACCTGCCCGCTCGCGACCTGGCCGAGCGCGCGAATGCGGAAATTCATGGTGTCGCCGCTCCAGCGCTCCTCCTCGACCTGCATCACGGGAATGCTGGCGGCGGCGCGGCCGAGCCCGGTCTTGAGCCGGCGAACCGCTTCCTCGCGACCGAGGCGATGCGGAATGGAGACGACGAGCGGTGCTGACATGGCCCTGCCCTGTGGCGACTGATCCTCACATAGTCATGCCTGATAGAGGCGTAAAGGTTCCATGCAGGTCGGAACTGTCGCCCCGTTTCAAACCCGGAACTTTAAAACCCCGGGCAAGTTGCCCTCCGCACAACGGGACAGGTTGCAACAACCCTTTCGACAAAGGGCTGGAGGAGATTCGCATGTCTATCGGTACGATCATTCTGATCATCCTGGTTATCGCGCTGCTCGGCGGCTTCAGCGGCATCGGCGGCGGTCCGTTCTACGGCACCGGCTATTACGGCGGCGGCGGCCTTGGGCTCGTCATCGTCATTCTGCTGATCCTGCTGCTGATGGGCCGGATCTAGGACGAGATCTCGTAGGGTGGGCAAAGGCGCGACGCGCCGTGCCCACCTAATCTTCGCTCCAACGAAAAGATGGTGGGCACGCTCCGCTTTTGCCCACCCTACAGCAGTTGTGCCCGGCGCGCGGGTCTACTTCTTCGTAGCCAATTTCTTGATCGCCGCCTTGATCGACACGGCAGCATCATCATAGCCATCCCATGCCTTCGACCGCGCCAGCAGGCCCGGCACGGTGCGAACCGTGTAACGCTTCGGATCGAGATCGCTCTTCACCTGCGCCCAGGTCAGCGGCATGGACACGGTTGCGCCCGCACGTGCACGCGGCGACAACGGGGCGACCGCCGTCGACATGCGGTCGTTGCGCAGATAATCCAGGAAGATCTTTCCCTTGCGCAGCTTCTTCGACATGTTGAGCAGATAGCGCTCGGGATCGTCATCGGCCATCCACTGACAGATGCCTTGCGCGAATGCCTTTGCTTCCTTCCAGTCCACCTTGTCGCGCGCGCCATGCAGCAGTGGGACCACCACATGCAGGCCCTTGCCGCCCGTGGTCTTGCAGAAACTCTCCATGCCGATATCGGTGAGCCGCTGCCGCATCTCCTTCGCCGCTTCCACCACATCGGCGAATTCGACATCAGGCGCAGGATCGAGATCGAATACCAGCCGGCCCGGAACGTCATAGGCGTAGGGCGCACAGTTCCAGGGGTGCAGCTCGACCCCGCCGATCTGCGCGACCGCGGCAAGGCCCTCGATACGGTCGATCTGCAGGTAAGGCTTGCGATCGCCTGACACGCGCGCGAGCTCGAGCAGGTTCGAGGTGCCCTGCATGGCGTGGCGCTGGAAGAAGCACTCTCCCTTGATTCCGTCAGGTGCGCGGATCAGCGAGCATGGCCGGCCCTTGAGATGCACGATCATCCATTCGCCGACGGCCTCGAGATAGCGTGCGAGGTCGAGCTTGGTGACCGGCGCGCCCTCCCCATCGTCGGGCCACAGCTCCTTGTCGGGCTTGGAGATCACGACGCCCATCACTTCGGCGGTGCCCTTCCCTGCCGCCGGCTTTGCAGCAACGCGCTTCCTGGGAGAGGGCTTGGCGAGTTCTGTATCCGCAGGCGTCTCCGCCTCGACTTCCTCAGCGGGCTTGTCCTGCCGCAGGCCCTTGAAGGCGGCCTGGCGGATGTTGCCATCAGCGGTAAATCCGGCGAACTCGATCTCGGCGACGAGCTCGGGCTTCAGCCAGTGCACGTCACGGGTCTTCTTCGGCGCATTCTTGCCGCCGAACGGACTTTCCTTGGCTTCCATCGCTTTCAGCGACGGCATGATGCGCTTGATCTTGTCGGCACCAAATCCGGTCCCGACCATTCCGACGAAGGCGAGATGATCGCCCCGATGCACGCCCGCCATCAGGGAGCGGAATTTTCCATTGGTGGTCTTGTAGCCGCCGATCACCACCTCATGGCCGGCGCGGCATTTTGCCTTGGTCCAGCTCTCGGTGCGGCCTGAGCGATAGGGCGCGTCCAGCTTCTTCGAGACGACCCCCTCGAGCTCGAGCTTGCAGGCCGATTGCAGCACCGCATCGCCGCCGCTCTCGAAATGCTCGACATAGCGGATCTGGCTCGTCTTCTTCTTGCGCGCCTCCAGCAGTTTCTTGAGACTGGCCTTGCGCTCGCCGAGCGGCAGGCGGCGATAATCGAGATCCTCGGCGAACAGCAGGTCGAAGGCAAAGAAGATCAGCTCGTCGGTCTTGCCGTCCGACAGCGCGGCCTGCAGCGAGGAAAAGTTCGGCGCGCCGTTATGGTCGAGGGCGACGATCTCGCCGTCGATCATCACGTTCGGCAACTCGGCGGCCTCCTTCGCGATCGACGCGAACTTGTCGGTCCAGTCGAGGCCCTTGCGCGTCTTCAGCGTCGCCTCACCATCCTCGACGCGAAGCTGCACGCGATAGCCGTCGAACTTGATCTCGTGGCACCAGCCATCCGAGGCCGGCGGCCGCTCCACCGGGGTGCAGAGCTGCGGCGCCACGAAATCAGGCATGTCCGAGACCTTCCTGGCCGTCGTCGCTGATGTCGCTTTCTTCTTCGATGCCTTGCTGCTCTTCAGCGCCGTGCGAGGCGCCGGCTTGACCGTGCGCCCCTTGGCCTCCTCGGCGCGGTTGGACTGCCAGACCGCATCGGCCTTGCCCTTACCCTTCGCCAGCATGAACGGTTTTGGCGCGCGACCCTTCCCGCCTGCGATCTGTTCCATCGCACGGCCGGAGGCCACGGACTTGTCCTCCGCCAAAATATCCTCGTCTTCGCTGGCATATTCGTCGCGGTGCTTGATCAAGAGCCAGTTGGTGCGCTTCTCGCCGCCACGGTTACGCATGCGCACCAGCACCCAGCTGCCATGCAGCTTGTCGCCATGCAGCGTGAACTTGAGATCGCCCTTCTTGAAGCCGGCTTCGGGGTCATCGCACTCCCAGGTGCCGCGATCCCACAGCATCACCGTGCCGCCGCCATATTGGCCCTCGGGAATGGTTCCTTCGAAATCGCCATAGTCGAGCGGATGGTCCTCGACTTCCACCGCCAGCCGCTTGTCATGCGGATTGAGCGAGGGCCCTTTCGTCACCGCCCAGGACTTGAACACGCCGTCGAATTCAAGCCTGAGATCGTAGTGCAGGCGCGTCGCGTCATGTTTCTGGATCACGAAGCGGCGTTGCTTCGAGGGCGCCACCGCCGTCTTGCCCGACGGTTCGGGCGTCTTTTCGAAATCCCGCTTCTTTCGATAGATGGAGAGTTTTTGCAGCACGACGGGTCCCACATCCTCTGATCGCGTTGAAGCCTATCACGGCGAAAGTCCCACCCGGAACCAAAACCCCGGGGGCCGGTTGGAGTTCCTGAAAAGCCTTGAAATCACTGGAGAATGGAATGGCCCCGCGCGCCTATTGGAAGGGAACGTTGAAACTCTCGCTGGTCAGCTGCCCGGTCGTGCTTTACCCGGCGACCACGGCCGCCGAGAAGACGCGGTTTCACATGATCAACCGCGAAACCGGCAACCGGCTCAAGCAGCAGATGGTGGATGCCGAGACCGGTGACGTCGTCGAGAGCGACCAGAAAGGCCGCGGCTATGAGCTGCGCAAGGGCAAATATGTCGAGATCCAGCCGGAAGAGCTCGAGGCGGTGCAAATCGAGAGCAACCACACGATCGATATCGAGAGCTTCGTGCCGAGCGAGGAGATCGACCAGCGCTATCTCGACCATCCCTATTACATCGCGCCCGACGGCAAGGCCGCGGCCGACGCCTTTGCGGTGATCCGCGACGCCATGAAGGACCAGGACCGCGTCGCGCTCGCCAAGATCGTGCTGACCAACCGCGAGCACATCATCGCGATCGAGCCGCTCGGCAAGGGCCTGCTCGGCACCACGCTGCGCTTTCCTTACGAGCTGCGTGACGAGGACGAATTCTTTGGTGACATCAAGAGCACGAAGATCACCAAGGACATGGTCGAGCTCGCCGGCCACATCCTGCACACCAAGGCGGCGCATTTCGACCCGAGCAAGTTCAAGGACGAGTACGAGACCGCGCTGAAGGCGCTCGTCAAGCGCAAGGCGAGCGGCAAAAAGATCGAGCTGCCGGAGCCCGAGGAGCGGCCGAGCAACGTGATCAACCTGATGGATGCGCTGAAGCAGAGCCTGAAGGGGCGCGGCGGCGGAAAAACGGCGGCCAAGTCGCATGCGCGGCGTGCGACGGGGCGGCAGCGGGCGGCGAAGAAGACGCACCGGCCGACTGCGCGGCAGAGGAAGGCGGGGTAGCTCCTACCGTCATTCCGGGGCGCCTCGAAGAGGCGAACCCGGAATCTCGAGGTTCCGGGTTCGATGCTTCGCATCGCCCCGGAACGACGACCAAGTTAATCCCCCGCCTTCAGCCGGTACCCGATCCCCGTCTCGGTCAGCACATATTGCGGCCGCTCCGGATCGGCTTCGATCTTCTGGCGGAGCTGGCGGACGTAGACGCGCAAATATTGCGCATCGGTCAGCTCGTCCCAGAGCTCCTTGAGCAGAAAGCGATGGGTCAGCACCTTGCCGGCGTGCTGGACCAGCACGCGCAGGAGATCATATTCCTTCGGCGATAGCTTGATCTCGCGCTCGCCGAGCTTGACGATGCGGCGGACCAGATCGACCGAGAGATCGCCGCTGCGAAACACCGGACGCTCGCCCTGGACCTGCAACTGGTGCCGTAGCGCGGCGCGCAGGCGCGCCAGCAGCTCGTCCATGCCGAACGGCTTCGTCAGATAATCATCGGCGCCAAGATCGAGCGCCTGCACCTTGCCGGCCTCGTCGCCACGGCTCGACAGCACCACGATCGGCACGGCTTCGTTGCGGGCACGGATGGTGCGCAAGAGCTCGTGGCCCTGGATGTCAGGCAGGCCGAGATCGAGAATGATCAGCGCGGGCTCTTCGGCAAGCTTCTCAAGAGCGAGCTTGCCGTTCGACGCCTCCAGGATCTCGTAGCCTTGCGTCGACAACCCCATCCGCAGCAATTTGCGGATCGGCGGCTCGTCGTCGATCACCAAAACCTTGATCGGGGCAGCGCTCATGCGGCGGTATCCAAAGCCTTGGTCTGTGCCGGAACCGGCAGACGGATGGTGAGGACGGCGCCGCTGCGGTCGCTGCGGTTGGCGGCCGAGATCGTGCCGCGCATCGCCTCGACGAAGCCGCGCGAGATGGCGAGCCCGAGCCCGGTGCCGGGACGGACATGGTCGCCCTTCTGCACGCGATAGAACTTGTCGAACACGCTCTCGAGCTCGTCGGGTGGAATGCCGGCGCCCTCGTCAGCGACCTCGAGCACCACATGGTCACGCTCGCGCCGGCTCCTGATCGCGATCGTGGTTTCAGGCGAAGAATATTTCGCGGCATTGTCGAGCAGGTTGAACAGCACCTGCTCGAACAGCACGGCGTCGAGCTCGAGCATCGGCAGATCGGCCGCCAGCACCAGCTCCACCTTGTGCGCTGTCAGGATCTTCGATGCCCGCCGCAGTGCGCTGCCGACGATCTCGCCGAGATCGTGCAGCGCCGTGTTGGGCACGATGGCGCCGGATTCGAGCTTGGTCATGTCGAGCAGATTGGCGATGAAGCGGTTGAGCCGCTCGGACTCGTCGATCACGGTCGCAAGCAGGTCGCGCTTCTCGGTGTCGGACAGCGCGCCGGCGAGGTCGCGCATGGTCGAGGCCGCGCCCAGCACGGAGGCGAGCGGCGTCTTCAGGTCGTGCGAGATCGAGGTCAACAGCGCCGAGCGCAAGCGCTCGGATTCGACGGTGCGCTTGACGCGATCCATGTCCTCGACCAGCAGCACGCGCTCGATCGCCAGCGCGCCCTGGTCGACCAGCGCGTCCAGCAGCCGGCGCTGGTCCGGCGTCAGCAGCGGGCCGGTGCGGTCATTGTCGATGCCGATCACACCGATCGGACCGCGCCCGGTACGCATCGGCAGGAACAGCCGCTTGGCACCCGGCAGCGTATCCGAGCCGCGACCGGCGGAACGGTCATTGCTCCAGGCCCAGTTGGCGGCGGCAAGGTCGGCCTGGTCGAGCTGGTCCTCCGGCGGATAGCCCGACTTCACCGTGAGCAGGCCGTCTTCCGGCAGCAGCAGCACGACACGCACCTTCAGCATCAACGCGATCTGATAGGCGGTCGCCCACAGCACGTCGTCGAGCGTGGCGGTGCCGGCGAGCTTGCGGCTGAACGCATAGAGCTGCTCGGTGGTCCTGATCCGGCCGATCGCGGTGTCGGCCTGCGTACGCACGCGCGCGGCGACATTGGAGACGATCATCGCCACCACCATGAACAGGAAGAAGGCGGCGACGTTGGTCGGGTCGGTGATCGTGAAGGTGTAGATCGGCGGCAGGAAGAAGAAATTGTAGGACAGCGAGGCCCCGACGGTCGCGAGCAGCGAGGGCCACAGGCCATAGCGGACCGCCACGGCAACAACCGCCGTGAGCAGCACGAGGTCGACGTTCTCGATCCCGAAATAGGGCTGGATCAGCTCCGCGGCACCGAGGCCGACCAGCACGACGCCGAGCGCCTTCAGATAGGGTAGCGGGTTGAACGGCTCGGCCCGCGCGGCGGTCTGCACCGCCGTCTTCGCCGCCGCCTCGCCGGGCAGCTCGTCACCGGGAATGACGTGAACACTGATATTGCCGGCGCGCCGCACCAGATCATGCACGACCGAGCCGCGCGTCATCTCGAACCAGCGCGAGCGTGTCGACTTGCCGATCACGATCTGGGTGACGTTGTTGCCTTGCGCAAAATTGATGACGTCGTCGGCGATGCGGCGGCCGACCGCGGGAATGGTCAGCGCTTCGCCGCCGAGCGACTCCGCGAGCCGCAGCGTGTCGGCGAGCCGATCGCGCTCCTGGTCCGAAAGCTGGAGCGAGCGCCTCGTCTCGATCGAGATCGCTGTGAACGGCGCATGCAGCCGGTCAGCCAAGCGCTTGGTGTAGCGCACCAGGCCGGCCGCGCGGGGATCCTCGCTGACGCAGACGAGGATGCGCTCGCCTGCGGCCCAGGGGCCGGCGATGGCGTTCGCCTGCATGTGACTGAGCAGCTGCTCATCGACCCGCTCGGCCGTCCGCCGCAGCGCGAGCTCGCGCAGCGCGGTGAGATTGCCGGGCGAGAAGTAATGCTCCAGCGCCCGCTCGGCCTGCTTGGGAACGTAGACCTTGCCCTCGCGCAGGCGCTGGATCAGATCGTCAGGCGTGAGGTCGATCAGCTCGATCGCGTCGGCGCGGTCGAAGATCGAATCCGGCACGGTCTCGCGGACCCGCACATGGGTGATCTGGGCGACGACGTCGTTCAGGCTCTCGATGTGCTGGATGTTGACGGCGGTGTAGACGTCGATGCCGTGCGAGAGCAGCTCCTCGACGTCGAGATAACGCTTGGGGTGACGGCTGCCGGCTGCATTGGTGTGGGCGAGCTCGTCCACCAGCGCGATCTTCGGCCGCCGCGCGATCACCGCGTCGAGGTCCATCTCCTCGACGATCTGGCCGCGATAATCGAGCCGCTTGCGCGGGACGACCTCCAGTCCCCGCACCAGCGCCTCGGTCTCGGCGCGGCCATGGGTCTCGACGAAACCGACCACGACATCAATGCCGGCCTTGCGCCTGGCATGGGCGCTTTGCAGCATCTCGTAGGTCTTGCCGACGCCGGGGGCGGCGCCGACGAAAATCTTCAGCTTGCCGCTCGCGCTCTCCTCTCGGCGCGCAGCTTCCAGCAGCGCCTCGGGCGAGGGACGTTGTTCGGGATCGCGGCGTTGCTGAACCATCAGGCCAATATAATCATCCTGATATTGCCGGCCTAGACGCTACTTCGCGGACGCACGATCCAGCGCCAGATTCAGCGCCAGAACGTTAACCCGGGGTTCGCCGAGCAGGCCGAGCAGGCGGCTCTCGGTGTTGGCGGCGACCAGCCGCTTGAGCGACTCTTCCGGCATCTTGCGCGCCTTGGCGACGCGCGGCACCTGGAATTGCGCCGCTTCCGGCGAAATGTCGGGGTCGAGACCGCTGGCCGAGGTCGTGACCAGATCGACCGGCACGGCGGCATCCGGATTCTCGGCTTTCAACCTGTCCACATCCTCCTTCAGCCGGTCGGCCAGTGCCTTGCTGGTCGGGCCGAGATTGGAGCCACCGGAATTGGCGGCGTTGTAGGGCGCCGGGATCGTCTTGCTCGAATCGCTCGGGTCCGGCGCCAGCGTCGCCGAGGGGCGGCCGTGGAAATATTTGTCATCCCTGAACTCCTGCCCGATCAGGGCGGAGCCGATCACCTTGCCGTCCTTCTCGATCAGGCTTCCTTGCGCCTTGGCGGGGAAGATCGCGCCGGCAATGCCGGTCATGGCGAGCGGATAGGCCAGGCCCGTGATGGCGGTGAGCACCAGCAACAGGACGATGGCGGGGCGGATTTCTCTGAGCATGTGTTTTTCTCCAGTTACGTCGTCATTGCGAGGAAAGCGTCTCTCCTGTCGTTCCGGGGCGGTGCGAAGCATCGAACCCGGAACCTCGAGATTCCGGGTTCGCCTCTTCGAGGCGCCCCGGAATGACAGTGAAAATCGCTCCACTCGATGACGCGGTTAAGCCAGGTGCAGCGCGACGACCGCAAGGTCGATCGCCTTGATGCCGATGAAGGGAATGACGATACCCCCTAAGCCGTAGATCAGGAGATTGCGCCGAAGCAGCGCGCCGGCACCGACCGCGCGATAGGCGACGCCCTTGAGTGCCAGCGGGATCAGGCCGACGATGATGAGCGCGTTGAAGATGATCGCCGACAGGATGGCGCTCTGCGGGCTCGACAGGTTCATGACGTTCAGCACGTTGAGCTGCGGGTAGAACGCCAGGAACATCGCCGGGATGATCGCAAAATACTTTGCCACGTCGTTGGCGATCGAGAAGGTGGTCAGCGCACCGCGCGTCATCAAGAGCTGCTTGCCGATCTCGACCACCTCGATCAGCTTGGTCGGGTTGGAGTCGAGGTCGACCATGTTGCCGGCCTCGCGGGCGGCCTGGGTGCCGGTGTTCATGGCGACGCCGACATCGGCCTGCGCCAGCGCCGGGGCGTCGTTGGTCCCGTCGCCGCACATGGCGACCAGCTTGCCCTTGGCCTGCTCGTCGCGGATCAGCTTGAGCTTGTCCTCGGGCGTTGCCTGCGCCAGGAAGTCGTCGACGCCGGCTTCCGCCGCGATCGCGGCCGCAGTCATCGGATTGTCGCCTGTGATCATGATGGTGCGGATGCCCATGCGGCGCAGCTCGGCAAAGCGCTCGCGGATGCCGCCCTTGACGATGTCCTTGAGCTGGATGATTCCGAGCAGCCTGCCGTCCTTGGCGACCGCCAGCGGCGTGCCGCCGGACTTCGACACTTCGTCGGCAATCGTCTGGATCTCGCGGCCGATCTCGGAGAGAGCCGCAGGCTGGATCGCCCTCGCCGTGTTGCCGGAAGCGACGGCGATCGGAGCGCCGCCGCCGACATAGTTCAACATGGCATCCACCGCGCCCTTGCGCACCGACGAGCCGCCGGCATCGACGCCGCTCATGCGGGTCTGCGCCGTGAACGGGATGAAGGTCGCGCCAAGCTCAGCCATGTCGCGGCCACGGATGCCGTACTTTTCTTTCGCGAGCACGACGATGGAACGGCCTTCCGGCGTCTCATCGGCGAGCGAGGCGAGCTGGGCGGCGTCCGCGAGCTCCTGCTCGGTCACCCCGCGCACAGGGCGAAACGCCGTTGCCTGGCGGTTGCCCAGCGTGATGGTGCCGGTCTTGTCGAGCAGCAGCGTGTCAACATCGCCGGCCGCCTCGACCGCGCGGCCGGACATCGCCAGCACGTTGAAGCGGACCAGACGGTCCATGCCGGCGATGCCGATGGCTGACAACAGCGCGCCAATGGTGGTCGGGATCAGCGTCACGAACAAAGCGACCAGCACGATCACCGAGATCGAGCCGCCGGCATAAGCGGCGTAGCTAGGAATCGTGACGGTGGCGAACACGAAGATGATGGTGAGGCCGGCGAGCAGGATGTTCAGCGCGATCTCGTTCGGCGTCTTGGCCCGCTCGGCGCCCTCGACCAGCTTGATCATGCGGTCGATGAAGGTCGAGCCTTGGGCCGCCGTGATACGGACGCGGATCCAGTCGGACAGCACCTGGGTGCCGCCCGTCACCGCCGAACGGTCGCCGCCGGACTCGCGGATGACAGGCGCTGATTCACCGGTGATGGCGGCCTCGTTGACGGAGGCCACGCCCTCGATCACCTCGCCGTCGGAGGGGATGGTGTCGCCGGCTTCGACCAGCACCAAGTCTCCAACCTTCAGGCTCGTGCCCGGCACCAGCTTGAAATCATGGCCCGCGCCATTCAGGAGCTTGGCCTGGCTTTCGGTGCGGGTCTTGCGCAGCGAATCCGCCTGCGCCTTGCCGCGGCCTTCCGCGACGGCTTCCGCGAAATTCGCGAACAGCACCGTGAACCAGAGCCAGACAATGATCTGGAAAGTGAAGCCGAGATTCACCCCGCCCGTGACGAGATCGCGCAGGAAGATCACCGTGGTGAGCGCGGCCACGACCTCAACCACGAACATGACGGGGTTCTTCACCATCAGCCGCGGATCGAGCTTGGCGAAGGAGGCACGGATCGCGGGCAGCACGATTTTCGGATCGAGCATGGCCGACATCGGGGCACGCTTTTGCAGTTTCATCGTATCCATCGAGGGCACTCCGGAAATCAGAAGAGGTTAGTCAGAACAGTTGGCTTGCGTTCATCGCCAGATGCTCGACGATGGGGCCGAGCGCGAGTGCCGGAAAGAAGGTCAGGCCGCCCATGATCAGGATCACGCCGACGACGAGGCCGACGAACAGCCCGCCCGTGGTCGGGAACGTGCCCATCGACGGCGGGATCGATTTCTTCTCTGCGAGCGAGCCCGCAATCGCCATGGCCGGCACGATCATGAAGAAGCGGCCGACGAACATCGCGCTGGCCAGCGTGAGGTTGTAGAAGAAAGTGTTGCCGGTCAGGCCCGCAAAGGCCGATCCGTTGTTGCCGGTCCCCGAGGTGTAGGCGTAGAGCACCTCGGTGAAGCCGTGCGGTCCGGCATTGGCCATGGAGGCCACCGCCGCCGGATAGACCACGCCAACCGCGGTCCAGCCCAGGATCATCAACGGCAGCACCAGGATGGCCAGCATCGCCATCTTGACCTCGCGCGCTTCGATCTTCTTGCCGACATATTCCGGCGTGCGGCCGACCATCAGGCCGGCGACGAAGATCGCCAGGATGACGAACAGCAGCATGCCGTACATGCCGGCCCCGACACCGCCGACGACGATTTCGCCGAGCTCGATGTTGATCAGCGGGATCATGCCGCCGAGCGCGGTGAAGCTGTCATGCATGGCATTGACCGCGCCGCAGGAGGCGGCGGTGGTGATCACGGCAAACAGCGAGGAGGCAACGATGCCGAAGCGGACCTCCTTGCCTTCCATATTGCCGCCGGTGAGGCCGAGCGCCTGGAGCGTCGAGGTGCCGCTGGCTTCCGCCCAGTAGGTCACGGCAACGCCGGCGATGAACAGCACGCCCATCACGGCGAGGATCGCCCAGCCCTGGCGCTGGTTGCCGACCATGCGACCGAACACGTTGGTCAAGGCAGCGCCCAGCGCAAAGATCGACAGCATCTGCACGAAGTTCGACAGCGCGGTCGGGTTCTCGAAGGGATGCGCAGCATTGGCATTGAAGAAGCCGCCGCCATTGGTGCCGAGCATCTTGATCGCGACCTGCGAGGCGACAGGGCCGACCGCAATGGTCTGCTTGGCGCCTTCGAGCGTCGTGGCTTCGACATAGTCACCGAGGGTTTGCGGCATGCCCTGCCAGACCAGGAACAGGGTGTAGACGACACAGATCGGCAGCAGCACGTAAAGTGTGCACCTGACGACATCGACCCAGAAATTTCCGACCGTGCGCGCCGAGGCACGCGAGAAGCCGCGGATCAACGCGACCGCGAGCGCGATGCCGGTCGCCGCCGACAGGAAGTTCTGGTGCGTCAGGCCCAGCATCTGCACGAGATAAGAGATCGTGCTCTCGCCGCCGTAGTTCTGCCAGTTGGTGTTGGTGATGAAGGAGATCGCGGTGTTGAAGGACAGATCCTCGGCGACCGCTGTCTGCCCGGCCGGATTGAAGGGCAGAACGGCCTGGAGACGCATCACGGCGTAGATGATCAGGAAGCCGCCGACATGGAACAGCAGCATGGCGACCGTATAGGTCAGCCAATGCTGCTCGCGCTTCTCGTCGACGCCTGAAATCCAGTAGATCCCGGCCTCGATCGGGCGCAGCACCGGCGAGAGAAACGTTGTCTCGCCATTGAACACGCGCGTCATGTACCAGCCGAGCGGTTTTGTCAGCGCGACGATGATGAGGCAGAAAAGAATGATCTGGAGCCAACCGATCACGGTCATGGAATCAACCCTTCAGGCTTGGTGTCCGGCGCAACAGCTACGGCAGCAGCACCATCAACGGGCAGGCGAACAGCGAGGCCTCTGCCAGCAGCAATCCGACAAGCAGCAGCACCGCTCAGAATCGCTCCGGCCGCAGCAGCGCGTAAGTGAGGTAGATCAGAAGGCCGAACGAGACGGCGCCGGCGAGCGCATAATCGAAGATCATGGTCCGCTCCGTCACAGCCGTTCGCAGGCGTAGGTGTAGCCGATCGCAAGGGCAAAGAAGCCGAAGCCCAGCGCCAGCATAAGAATGTCCATCATAGGGATGCTCCTCGTTGCGTCCCCATATCGGGGGCAACACTCGACCGTGCTGAAGTGCCATCACGGGCATAGGTTTTCGAGACGAGGGCCATGGCGAAGTTATAAGAATCTCATAAAGGGCGGAGGCGGTGCTCGGCCAATTCTCTATCGTCGTCCCGGCGAAGGCCGGGACCCATAACCACGAAAGGGAGTTGGAGCGCAGAGCTCCCACTCCGAGTCTTCGTCAAACCACTGCCTCGGGGTATGGGTCCCGGCCTTCGCCGGGACGACGACAGAGAATGACGCTACAGACCGCCCCCTCCCACCTTTATGAAATTCCTATATCTGCCGCTCCCGCCCCATCTCGTTTTCCAATGCGCCTCCCGCCATCCTGAACAGGCCGGCCGACTGACCGACGCCGCTTCCAGGAGGCCTGACATGACTGCCGCTTTCCGACACTACGATTCATCCTCCCTCGGCGATCGCTTGCGTAACGCGCAAGGCATGACCGGTCCGCTGATGCGCGAGTTCATCGACAAAGCCTGCCGGCGACTCCCCTCACTCCACCAGAGCGAGCGCACGGCACGCCTGGTGCAGCTGATCGAAGCCGAAGCCTGGACCGATGCCGCGTTGGCACTGATGGAGCTTGAGCTGCCGCTGTGGCACGTCCGCCGCATCGCCTATGACGAAGGCGAGTGGCATTGCGCGCTGTCGCGTGAACGCGAGCTGCCCGACTGGCTCGACGCGGCGATCGAGGGATGCCATGGCGACCTCGCGATCGCGCTGATGTCGGCGTTCGTGGAGGTGCAGGCACGCACCGTGGACGCGCCGCGTCCGAGTGTGCCCAACGTGCGTCCCGCCCCGGATCCCCTCATTGAGCCGGCCTCGTGCGAGAACTTCAGCTGACCGAGCTCCCGCGGTAGTCGCACCGCCCTGACAGGGTTGCGTCCCTTGCGGAAAACGCCCCGGCCGATCTGGCGCAGCTTCGCGGAACCGTGTTAGATCGGCCGCATGAGCACATCTAGCGTCAACGTCGTCGCCCACCCCCTGGTCCAGCACAAGCTCTCGCTGATGCGGGAGAAGGACCGCTCGACCAAGAGCTTTCGCGAGATCCTGAACGAGATCGGGATGCTGCTCGGCTACGAGGTGACGCGCGACCTGCCGCTGGAGCTGGTCGACATCGAGACGCCGATCGCCCCGATGCAGGCGCCGAAGATCGCCGGCAAGAAGCTCACGCTGGCGCCGATCCTGCGCGCCGGCGTCGGCTTTCTCGACGGCATGCTGGCGCTGATGCCGTCGGCGCGCATCGCCCATATCGGGCTCTACCGCGATCCCGAAACGCTGCAGGCCGTGGAATATTACTTCAAGGCGCCGCAGGACCTGTCGGACCGTACCGTGATCCTGATGGACCCGATGCTGGCGACCGGCAACTCGGCCTGCGCCGGCGCCACGTTGCTCAAGGCGCGCGGCGCCCGCGACATCCGCTTCGTCTGCCTGCTGGCGGCCCCGGAGGGCATCGCCCAGTTCCAGAGCGAGCATCCCGACGTGCCGATCTGGACCGCCGCGATCGACGAGCGGCTCAACGATCACGGCTACATCGTGCCGGGTCTCGGCGATGCCGGCGACCGGATGTTCGGCACCAAATAGACGAATTTGCGCGATCGGGCTCCGGTTGCCATGCATGCTGACGATGTTTCACTGCAATCGCTGATCGGACCTGCGACATCAGCCGATCCCGCCTTCGTGTTTGGCGGCACGCCCGTTTTGCGCGCGGAATTTTCCCGCAAGGTCGAGCAGACCGCGGCCTGGCTTGCCGCGCAGGGTATCGGCAAAGGCGACGTCGTGGCGGTCTGGCTGGTCAACCGTGTGGAATGGATTGCGCTGCTGTTTGCCGCCGCCAGGCTGGGAGCGATCGTCGCCGCCGTCAATACGCGCTATCGCAGCGCCGAAGTCGCGCATCTGCTGAAGCTATCAGGCGCAAAGCTGCTGGTCATCGAGGCGGCGTTCCGCTCGATCGATTTCGCTGCCATTCTCGCCGACATCGCCAAGACCGATGTCCCCGCGCTGCAACAGCTCGCGGTGGTCGGCGCGGATACGGTTCCTGCGCAATGGCCCAGTGTGCGCTTCGACGCCTTCGACAAGCATTATCCCCCGGCTCCGACTCAGCACGACATCGATCTGCCCGTGCTGCTCTACACCACATCGGGCACGACCAAAGGGCCAAAACTGGTGGCACATTCGCAGCGAACGCTGGCGAGCCACGCCAAGGCCGTGGCCAACGCGCTCCAGCTTTCGCCGCAGCGTCATGCCCTGCTGGCGATGCTGCCGTTCTGCGGCACCTTCGGCATGACGAGCCTGCTTGGCTTCGTCGCCGCCGGCGCCACCGTCCACGTGCTCGACGCCTTCGAGGCGGCGCCGGCGCTGAAGATCCTTGCCGAGCACAAGATCACCCACAGCTTCGGCTCCGACGAGATGTTCCGCCGCATCCTTGCGCTGACCGACGCAAGGCGGCCGTTCCCGCATCTGCAAGTTTGCGGCTTCGCCGCATTCCAGCCCGGCTGGCGCGAGCTGGCCGCGGAGGCCGAGGCACGCGGCCTGCCGCTGTTCGGCCTGTACGGCTCGAGCGAGGTGCAGGCGCTGTTCTCGATCGGGCGCGCCAGCGACGCCTTCGCCGACCGCATCGAGGGCGGCGGCTGGCCGATGTCCCCGGACGCGGAAGTCCGCGTGCGCGACACCGAAACCGGCGAGCTTGCGCCGCAAGGCGTCTCCGGCGAGATCGAAATCAGCGCGCCATCGTGCTTCATCGGCTATTTCAACAATCCGCAAGCCACCGGGGATGCGATCACTGCGGACGGCTTCTTCCGCACCGGCGATATCGGCCGCCTGCGCGGCGGCGCCTTCGTCTATGAGACCCGCGCAGGCGATGCGATGCGGCTCGGCGGCTTCCTGGTCGCGCCCGGCGAGATCGAGGACGAGCTCAAGTCCTGCGCCGGCGTTGCCGACGCCCAGGTCGTCGCCGTCGATCTGAAGGGCCAGGCGCGCTGTGTCGCTTTCGTAGTCCCGGCCGGAGCTCCGCCGCGTCAGGAGGTGCTGACGGCCCGCCTGCGCGAGCGGCTCGCCGGCTACAAGATTCCGGCACGGATCTATGTCGTGGATGCCTTCCCGGTCACCGACAGCGCCAATGGCGTCAAGATCCAGCGCGCAAAGCTCCGCACCATCGCGATGGAGCGGATCGCGGCCGAACCGAGCTAATACGACTTGGCAAGCCCCAGCACCTTTTCCGCGATGAAGCTCAGTGCGAGCTGCGGGCTGACCGGCGCGATGCGCGGGATCAGGATTTCGCGCAAGTAGCGCTCGACGTGAAACTCCTTGGCGTAGCCGAACCCGCCATGGGTCATCACCGCCTGCTCGCAGGCATGGTATCCGGCTTCGCCCGCGAAATATTTTGCGGCATTGGCGCCAGCGCCGCAGGGCAAGCCCTTGTCATATTGCCAGGCGGCCTGCATCACCATCAGCCAGGCCGCCTCGAGCTCGACCCAGTTCACCGCGAGCGGGTGCTGGATGCCTTGATTCTTCCCGATCGGCCGGTTGAACACGACACGGGTCTTGGCGTATTCGGTCGCGCGCGACAGCGCGAGCTTGCCGAGGCCGACGGCTTCTGCCGCGATCAGGATGCGCTCGGGGTTCATGCCTTCGAGGATGTACTGAAACCCTTTGCCCTCTTCGCCGATGCGGTCCTCGATCGGGATCTCGAAATCCTCGAAGAAGAGCTCGTTGGAATCGACGATCTTGCGGCCCATCTTCTCGATCTCGTGGACCTTGATCCTGTTGCGGTCGAAATCGGTGTAGAACAGGCTGAGGCCATGGGTGGGCGAGCGCACCTCCTCCAGCGGCGTGGTGCGCGCCAGCAGCAGGATCTTGTGCGCGACCTGCGCGGTCGAGATCCACACCTTCTGGCCGTTGACGATGTAGCGGTCGTTCTTGGCAACGGCGCGGGTCTTGAGCTGGGTGGTGTTGAGCCCGGTGTTCGGCTCGGTGACGGCGAAGCACGCCTTCTCGCGGCCCTCGACCATCGGCGGCAGCATGCGCTTGCGCTGCTCTTCGGTGCCGAACACGACGACGGGGTTGAGACCGAACACGTTGATATGCACGGCAGACGCGCCGGACATGCCGGCACCGGATTCGGCAATGGTGCGCATCATGATTGCAGCTTCGGTAATGCCGAGGCCCGAACCGCCATATTGCTCCGGAACGCAGATGCCGAGCCAGCCGGCATCCGCCAGCGCTTTGTGGAAGTCGTGCGGGAAGCCGCCGTCGTGGTCTTTCTTCAGCCAATAGGCGTCGGGAAAGCCTTCGCAGATCTTGGCGATGGCGTCGCGAATGGCTTCCTGCTGATCGGTGAGCGCGAAATCCATGGTCTTGGTCTCCTTGTTGGGAGCCGCGATTGCCCCATCTCCCGATCGCGTTCCCCGCGCAAAGGCCATGGCGCTTGCCGCGCCCGACATGCCCTGGCTTTTCGTTCTTTAGCTCGAAAAACCGCATGCAGATACGTGAATTTGTCCATCAACTGTGTCTAACATGCATGGCGTCATGCGGCGCAAAGCTAAGCGCGCCGTTATTTCGCAAGGAGGGAAACCGCGATGATGCACAAGAGGCCGGCCTGATGCGTTCGATGCTGTTCGTGCCGGGCGATTCCCCGCGCAAATTCGAGAAGGCGAGCGAAGGCAAGGCCGACGTCCTGATCATCGATCTCGAGGACTCCGTCGTCACCGACAAGAAGCCCGAGGCGCGGACCCTGACGCTTGCGATGCTCAGGAGCCGCCCCGGCCCGCACCAGCTCTATGTCCGCATCAACGCGCTCGACACCGGCATGACGCTGACCGATCTCGCCGCCATCATGCCGGGCAAGCCTGACGGCATCGTGCTGCCGAAATCGCAAGGCGGCGATGACGTGCGCCAGGTTGCGACCTGGCTTGAAGCACTGGAAGCAGCATCCGGAATCACAGCAGGCGCAACACGCATCGTCTGTGTGGCGACGGAAACCGCCAGCTCGATCTTCGGGCTCGGCAGCTACAGGGGCTGCTCCCCTCGCCTTGCCGGCTTGATGTGGGGCGCGGAAGATCTTTCCGCCTCGCTCGGCGCGACCGAGAAGGCGTCAGGCGGCGTGTTTCACAGCCCCTACCGCCTCGCGCGCGATCTGTGCCTGATGGCGGCGGCCGCGGCGGAAGTGGCGCCGATCGACACTGTCTATACCGACATCGACAATCTCGCAGGTCTCGAGCAGGAAACCCGCGCCGCGCGGCGCGACGGCTTTTCGGCGAAGGCGCTGATCCATCCCAAGCATGTCGACATCGTCAACGCGGCGTTCGCGCCGACCGACGCCGAGCGCATTTGGGCGGAGAAGGTCGTCGCCGCGTTCGCGAGCAATCCAAACGCCGGCACGCTGCGCCTCGACGGCCAGATGATCGACAAGCCGCACCTTCGCGCCGCGAAGAAGATCCTGGGCCAGATCTAGAGAAGTGGTCGCGCTGATGGCGCGGACGGTCGATCGGCTGCGGCCGAAGACCACCGCGGCCTGGTTTCAGTCGAATCCCTGAACGGGTGGCGTCGTGGTTGCCGCTGGCACCGCAGGCGCAACTTGAGCCGGCTGCGACACGGGAGCGGCTTGGACCGGCGGATTGCCGGCCGCTCTCATCTGACCGTTGGCCTCCATCGCCTCGCGGGTGCGTGGGGGCGCACCGGCGGCCGTCGTCCCATACGCCTCGCGACGTGGCGGCTGCCGGTGTCTTGCCGAGCGCGAACCTCTCATGCCCCATGACCGGGCGATGGCAGGACCGGCGGTATAGCCGATCACGGCGCCCGCGACGGCACCGACCGGCCCCAGCACGACCGCGCCGGACACGGCTCCGAGCGCCGCCGAGCCGGCGCGCTCCTGCGCAACGGCGCTTGCGGGCACGGCGGCCAGCATCACAACGGCAGTGATCAGAGCTTTGTTCATGGAGTGCCTCCCTCACCGGAAACCACTCCTTCTCAAATATGGCCACAGGAGGTTCGCTTGCCGGCCAACAAAAGGCAATCGACGGGGGAACCCGGCGGTCGAAGCGGCGATGACCTTAACCCCGCGAGCGCTAGGGCGTCGCAGATCGACGTTCACCGGAGGTCGTCATGCCCGGGCTTGTCCCGGGCATCCACGTTCTTTGTGCCGCGTAACAAGGCGTGGATGGCCGGGACAAGCCCGGCCATGACGATGTGAGCCGGCGGATTTCAATACGGCGACGAGCTCGACCTCGTGGTGGCCGGCGTTTGGCAAATCTCTTGACACGAAATTCGCGCTGCATATTTTTGCGGCGAGAACACCGTTCTCACCCTCGGAAATCAAAGGATCCAACGCGACCGTCTGGAGAGACGACGATGCTCGATGAGAATTTGGCCCGCATTCGTGCACATCGTAACAACATCCACCGTTACCGGCGTCTTCTGAAGACCAGGCTGTCGGCGCTCGAACGCCAGTTCATCGAGAGACGTCTCACGGAAGAAAGGTCGGCGCTCGAAAGCCTGACCGCGGCGACCTTCCCGGTTGCTCTCTCTGCCACCCAGGCGCCGATCGATGTGAGAGGAGCAATACAATGATCAGCCAGCGAGAGCTGCTCATTGGCGGCAGCGAAAAGGTGATCGGCCATTACGAACTGCTCCTGGCAAGCGCAAAGTCCGAGCAGGAGCGCGAGCTCTATCTCCAGCGGATCGAACGCGAGCGAAGGCTGATCCGCGACTTGCAAGGCGAGCAGGATCACCGCGCGGCTTGAGCCGCGATGTCATGCGGCTCACCACCCTCGCAGGGGATACACCGTTGATCTTCGGCCCCCTGCGACCGATTCAACGAACGAGGCGATTGGGCCCTGCGAGGGCGCTGCTGGACTCACTCGCGGGCGCGATCCTGACGCTCACGGTGAGCGGAACGCCGTTCCGCAAGACCGAGAGCCTCACATCCTCGCCGACGCGGGCAAGGCCGATGGTGTTGCGGAGCTGGGCGGCGGTGCGGATCGGGCGGTCGTCTGCTCCGGTGACCACATCCCCCCTGCGCAGGCCTGCCTTTTCCGCGGGCGAATCCGCGGCCACTTCGGCAATGACGGCGCCTTGAATCAATCCCCTGTTGGCCGAGGGATGCAGATCGTTCAGCGAGATGCCGATACGGCCGCGCTCGACGCGACCGTTGGCGATGATCTGCTCCATCACCTTGCGTGCCATGTTGACCGGAATGGCAAAGCCGATGCCGACATTGCCGCCGGCCGGAGAGATGATCGCCGAGTTGATGCCGACGAGTTCTCCGCGCAGGCTGACCGGCGCCCCGCCGGAATTGCCCGGATTGATTGCGGCGTCGGTCTGGATGAAATCCTCATAGCCCTGTTTGCCGATTCCAGTCCGGCCCAGCGCGCTGACGAGACCTGACGTCACGGTCTGGCCGAGCCCGAATGGATTTCCGATCGCGAGCACGAAGTCGCCGACTTCGAGCGCGTCGCTGTCGCCGAAGGGGAGCGCCTTGAGCCCGGTCGGGTTCTGAATCTGGAGTACCGCGACATCGGTGGGTGGATCACGTCCGACGACCTTCGCGGAAAACTGCCGGCCATCCTTGGTCGTGATCTGGACGGCGGAGGTGCCTTCGACCACGTGATTGTTGGTCAAGACATAGCCGCGCTGGGCATCGACGATCACGCCGGAGCCGGTCGCGTTGACCTCCTTCTCGATCTGCCTGGGGACGTCGAAGAACTCGCGAAACATCGGGTCGCGGTAGAGCGGGTTATCCTCCCGCACGCGGCCGTGCACGGAGATGTTGACCACGGCGGGCGTCACCTGACGCACCAGCGGCGCCAGGGTCGGCAGCGAGCCGCCGGTCTTCAGGTCGGGAATTTGGCCGGCAGCAGGCTGCAACGCCGTGGGCGTCAGCACCAGCATCGCCAGCAGGAGCAAACGCACAGCACGCATCTTCAGTACCTGCTACCTTGCCTGGGATTGGAACGTAAAAGCTCTGGCCTCAGATCTCGGCACGCGCCCCGGTGACGAGGCCTTGCAGAGCCAGAAATGGAACCGCCCAGACTGCCGAAGCCTGGCCGAGCAGCACGAGCCCGAGAACAGTCTGTGTGAGCATCATGCGCTTTGCCCCTCGGCGGCGGCCGATGGCCGCCGCAGCCGCATCGGGACGCCGCCGCCGCGCGGCGGGTCGTCATTGTCGTTGTCGCCGTCGAGCTTGCGCAGGGCAGCCAGGATATCGGCGAGCCGGACCGTGTGGCCCATGCCGGGGATCTCGCGCAAGGCGGGACAGGATTCCACCGCGTACATATCGGACGCCCAGGACGACAGGATGACCCGCTTCTCCGGCGTGGAGAGATCCTGTGCATTCAGGACCTCGGTAGGTGAATCGTAATGGGCGGCGGGATGAAACAGCGGATTGAGATTGCCGAAATTGGTATTCACGTTGGTCATCGGCGGTTGCCTCCCTCATACTCCTTTCAAGGGACGGGTTCGTTGACGGGGGACGGCGGCGCCAGAGGCCGCCGTCCGGCTTGTTGCTATTGCGTATTGATCGCGATGCGCTTGACGCCTTCGCGCGCCCTCTCGGACTTCGGCAGCGACACGGTCAGAACGCCGTTCCTGAACGACGCCTCGGCCTTGTCCTCCTCGACGCCTTCCAGCGGGATCTGCCGCTCGAAGGCACCATAATAGCGCTCGGTGAAGTACCGGCCCTCGCCGTTGCGCTCCGCCTTCTTCTCGCCGCGGACTGTCAGGACGCCATTGGCGATCTCGACCTGGACGTCCTTCTCGGTCAAGCCGGGAAGCTCGGCAGACACCGTCAGTGTCTTGTCGGTCTCGCTCAGTTCGACCTTCGGCCAGCCGAAACGGCCTTCCATCAGCGGCGACAGACCGGTCCCACTGACGCCGCGGAAAACGTCGTCGAACAGACGGTTCATCTCGCGGTGAAGCGTCAGGAAGGGGTCGAAACTGTCCCGCGTGGGCGCAAGCTCCTGGTTTCTCGACCAGGGAATGAGGTCACGAAAAGCCATGCTTGTCTCCTTCATGCATCGGGAGCGCGGCGCGCATTGCACGCCGCGTTCCGCCGTTGGACCGATCGAGCGCTTTAGGCTGCTTTCTTCTGCTCGATCTGCGATGCCGCAGGAGCGCCGCCCGCGATCGGAATCCGACGCGGCTTCATGGCTTCCGGAACCTCGCGGACGAGGTCGATGATCAGGAGCCCGTCCTGGAACGAGGCCTGCTTCACCTGGACATAGTCTGCGAGATTGAACACGCGCCGGAACGGACGCGCGGCGATGCCCTGGTACAGGTATTCGCGCGCGGCGGTCTCGGGCTTCCTGCCCTCGATGGTGAGCGCGTTCTGCTCGGCCGTCACGGTGATATCACTGGTGCTGAAACCCGCCACCGCAAGGCTGATCCGGTAATGGTCCTCGCCGGAGCGCTCGATATTGTAGGGGGGATAGTTGTCCTCGGTCGCCTGGCGCAGCGTGCTGTCGACGAGGTCGGCCAGGTGATCGAAGCCGATGGTGGAGCGCCACAGGGGCGCAAAGTCAAAACTGGTCCTCATAACCAAGTCCTCCAAAGAGCAAGATGGATACGAAGGAGCGCAGGACAGGGTATCAGACGGGTCCGACGACCGATCCGGCGCCCGCACCGGGCCCGATCTGGCGCCCGGCACACCGCTCTCGCGGCGAGAAATCAATTAGAAAAACGGCTGGCGGTTTCAAGGGGGAGGCTCGAAAAATTTTTGGCCGCCCAGCCGGTCGCCGGAATGCCTCAGGACTTCAGCGCGTCGCGCGCCGTCTCCGGCGTCATCAAGGTCGCAATGATCGTGATGACCGAAAGCGCGATGATGTAGAGCGACACCGGCCAGGACGTGCCGGCCCAGCCGAGCAGCGCGGTCGCGATCAGCGGCGAGAAGCCGCCGCTCAAGGCGGCCGCGACATTTGCCCCGAGCGAGGCGCCGCTGTAGCGCACCTTTGTGCGGAACAGTTCCGGCATGAACGCCGCCTTCGGCCCGAACAGCAGCGCATGCGTCAGCGTCATCGTGACGACGAGCGCGAGCGTGATCAGCACCGGCTCCCTGGTGTCGAGGAACCAGAACAGCGGAAAGGCGAGCGCCACCGTGAATACGCCGCCGGCAAGATACAGCGCCTTGCGGCCGAAAAGATCGGATAGCCAGCCGGCGAGCGGCAACGTGGTGAACTCGACGAGCGCGGCATAGACGACAGCATTCAGGATCACCTGGCGCGGGAGGCCGAGTTTTGTCGTGGCATAAAGCACGGTGAAGACAGTGAGGAGATAAGCGAGCCCCACTTCCGAGATCGTGATGCCGATCGCCAGCAGAAAGCTGCGCCAGTCGCGGCGAAGCACCTCCCACACCGGCTGCGCCAGCACCTCCTTGCGCTCGACCACCTCCTTGAAGTGCGGCGTCTCCGCAAGCTTGAGCCGTACGATGAGACCGATGCCGACCAGCAGAATGCTGATCCAGAACGGCACGCGCCAGCCCCAACTCAGGAAGTAGGCCTCGGGCAGTTGCGTCATCAGCCCGAACATGCCGGTGGAGGCAGCAACGCCGACGGGAAAGCCGATTTGCACCAGGCTGCCGTAGAAGCCGCGCCTGTTACCGGCGTGCTCGACCACCATCACGACCGCGCCGCTCCACTCGCCGCCGAGGCCAATGCCTTGCACAAAGCGCAGGATGACAAGCAGGATCGGCGCCCATACGCCGATTTGGCTGTAGGTCGGCAGGCAGCCGATCAGGAAGGTGCCGAGCCCCATCGCGATCATGGTCGCGACCAGCATCCTCTTGCGGCCGAGCCGGTCGCCGTAATGCCCGATGATGGCGCCGCCGATCGGCCGTGCCACGAAACCGACCGCATAAGTGGAGAATGCCGCCAGCGCGCCGACGAAGGGATCGAAGCTCGGGAAGAACAGCTTGTTGAGCACGAGCGCGGCCGCCGTGCCATAGATCAGGAAGTCATACCACTCGATCGCAGTGCCGAGCGCACTCGCCCACACCACATGCGCCGTCGTCGATCGCTCCGTTTCGCCGGAGACTCCTGTTGCCGCCGTCATTGCCCATCCGCCCCAAAAGATCCCGGGAGCATCATGGCCAATCGTGGTGTGGGTTGCAACTTGTCCGCGCAATGCCGTCAACCCGGATCACAGCGGGAGAGGATGCTCACAACTGTTTCAACCACGTCGTTGCGAGGAGCCCTTGCGACGAAGCAATCCAGACTGTCTCCGCGGAAAGATTCTGGATTGCTTCGCGTCGCTCGCAATGACGGGTGCTGAGGCAGTTGCGCACACGTCTCCGCAGCGCTTCTCGGCGAGAAGGAACCCTCATTGACGCCTGTATTTGTCATTGACAAACTGTTTCGCTAATATCTAATTTACCGCCATAACAACCGGCCGCACCAAGCGGCCAATAACGAGAGGAAACATCGATGAGAGGGCTTTTGGCCTGCGCCATGCTCGCGGCCATGACTTCGGCTGCCATGACCAATGTCGCGCGCGCGCAGGTCTCCGACGATGCAGTGCGGATCGGCGTGCTGACGGATCTGTCGAGCTGGGGCCGCGACAACTCCGGGCCGGGCTCGGTCGAGGCCGCCAGGATGGCGGTGGAGGAGTTCGGGCCGACCGTGCTTGGCAAGCCGATCGAGATCATCAGCGCCGATCACCAGATGAAGACGGACGTGGGCGTGCAGATCGTGCGCGGCTGGTTCGACAACGGCAAGGTCGACGCGGTGGTCGACATCCCCAATTCCGGCATCGCGATCGCCGTGCACAACATGGTGCGCGAGCGGGGCAAGATCGCCCTGCTCTCCGGCCCCGGCGCGAGCTCGCTCACCGACGAGCTGTGCAGCCCGAACACAGTGCACTTCACCTACGACACCTACGCACTGTCGAAGGTGACGGCGTCCGCCGTGATTAAGGAAGGCGGAAAATCCTGGTACTTCATCACCGCGGACTACGCCTTCGGCCAGCAGCTCGAGAAGGACGCCACGCGCTTCATCAACGAGATGGGCGGCAAGGTGCTCGGCGGCGTCAAGCACCCGACCAATACCGCGGATTTTTCGTCCTTTGCGCTGCAGGCGCAGAGCTCCAAGGCTGACGTCGTCGCCTTCGCCAATGCCGGCCAGGATACGGACAACGCGATCAAGCAATCCGGCGAGTTCGGCCTGGTGCAAGGCGGCCAGAAGCTCGTCGGCCTCTTGATGTTCGACACTGACGTGCACGCGATCGGCCTGAAGTCGGCGCAGGGCACCTACATGACGACGGCGTCCTACTGGAACATGGACGAGGCCACGCGGGCATGGTCCAAGAAATTCTATGCGCGCACCAACGTCATGCCGACCATGATCCATACCGGCGTCTACGGCTCGGTGCTGCATTATCTCAAGGCCATCAAGGCTGCAGGCACGGACGACCCCGCCAAGGTGATGGCCAAGATGCGCGAGCTGCCGATCGAGGATATTTTCGTCCATGGCGGCAAGTTGCGCGAGGACGGCCGCGTCATCCGCGACATGTATCTGGCCAGGGTGAAGGCACCAGAGCAGTCCAAGGAGCCCTGGGACTATCTTGACATCATCAAGACCGTGAAGGGCGAGGATGCCTTCCGCCCGGTCTCCGAATCCAAATGTCCGCTGCTGAAGCAGTGAGGTGAGACATGGCCGGCAGCGAGCATAGCGCAAGCGAAACATACGAGTGCGACGTGCTCGTGGCCGGATCAGGCTGCTCCGGCATGTCGGCGGCGATCACCGCGAGATATCGCGGCCTCGACGTGCTGATCGTCGAGAAGGAACCGCGCTTCGGCGGCACCACCGCGCGCTCCGGCGGCTGGCTGTGGATTCCGGGCACCGCCCTGGCGAAAGCCTACGGCATCGAGGAGACGCCGGAGCAGGCCCGTACCTATCTGCGCCACGAGGCCGGCAACAATTTCGATGCGGCGCGCGTCGATGCGTTCCTCAGCGCCGGCCCCGAGGCGGTGGATTTCTTCACCACCAAGACCGCGCTCCGCTTCGACATGCCACTGGTGTTCCCCGACTATCACGCCGAGGCGCCCGGCGGCGGGCAAGGCGGCCGCTCCATGGTGACATGCCCGTTCGATGGCCGTGAGCTGGGCGACCTCATCAAGACGCTCGGCATGCCCCTGCCCGAGCTCACCGTGTTCGGCATGATGCTGGGGTCAGGCAAAGAGATCATCCATTTCATGCGCGTCACGAAGTCGCTGACGTCAGCGGTTTATGTCGCAAAGCGGCTATCGCGCCACCTGATGGACGTGCTGCGCCATGGCCGCGGCATGACCTTGACCAACGGCAATGCGCTGGCGGGTCGGCTCGCAAAGTCCGCGCAGGATTTGAAGATCCCGATGTGGTTGTCTTCGCCGGTGCGCGAGCTGACGGTCGAGAATGGCACGGTGACCGGCGCGATCGTGTCGCGCGAGGGACGCGACGTCCGCGTCCGCGCGCGGCGGGGCGTCGTGCTCGCCTGCGGCGGCTTCCCGCATGATGTCGAGCGCCGCAAGAAGATGTTTCCGCATGCGCCGACCGGCGCGGAGCATTTCTCGCCGGGGCCGACCGGCAATACCGGCGACGGCCTGCGCCTCGCCGAAAGCGCGGGCGGACATATCGAGGATCGCCTGCCGAACGCGGCGGCCTGGGTCCCGGTGTCGCTCACGACGCGCAAGGACGGCTCGAAAGGCGTGATGCCGCACTTCATCGATCGTGCCAAGCCCGGCGTGATCGCGGTGATGCGCGACGGCAAGCGCTTTGCCAATGAAGGCAATTCCTACCACGACTTCGTCCAGGCCATGATCAAGGCGGCCAGGCCCGGCGAGGAGATCGCCGCCTATCTCGTCTGCGATCACAAGACGTTGCGCAAATACGGCCTCGGCTGCGTGCCGCCGTTCCCGATGCCGCTGGGACATCATCTCGCGAGCGGCTATCTCATGCGCGGCGATACGCTGGAAGCGCTGGCGGCAAAGGCCGGCATCGACGCGAAGGGCTTTGCGGAGACAGTCAGGCAGTTCAACGCGACCGCGCCGCTCGGACAGGACCCCGCCTTCGGCAAAGGTTCAAAAGCCTATAACCGCTACCAGGGCGACGCACTACACGGTCCCAATCCTTGCGTCGCGCCGATCGAGAACGGCCCGTTCTACGCCATCAAGATGGTCACAGGCGATCTCGGCACCTATGCCGGTATCGTCACCGACGAGAACGCGCGCGCTCTCGACGCCGAAGGCCGGGTGATTCCCGGGCTCTATGCCGCCGGCAACGACATGGCGAGCATCATGGGTGGCAATTATCCCGGCGCCGGCATCACGCTTGGGCCCGCGCTGACCTTCGGCTACATTGCCGGGCGACACCTTGCCGACAGCGCCAGCAAGCGCGACGCGGCGTAGAGCATGATCCGGAAAAGTGTGCAGCGGTTTTCCGAAGAGATCATGCTCAAACAAGGACTCAAGCGCATCGGGAACGCATGAAGAAAGAAAGCCGCGGCATCCAATCGATCGAGGTCGGCGGAGAATTGCTGCGCGCGCTCGCGAGATGCGGCGAGCCGATGATGCTGCGCGATCTCGCGCGCGAGGCCGGCATGACGCCGGCCAAGGCGCATCCTTATCTCGCCAGCTTCTCCCGCATCGGGCTGATCGAGCAGGACGAGACCACCGGCCGCTACGAGATCGGCGCGCTGGCGCTCGAGCTCGGACTGATCAGCCTGCGCCGCCTCTCCGGCGTGCGCATCGCGCAGCCGAAGATCGCGGCGCTCGCAAGCCAGATCGGCCACGCGGTCTCGCTCGCGGTCTGGGGCACGCACGGCCCGACCGTGGTGCAGCTGGAAGAGCCCGGCCAGCCCGTCCACATCGTCATGCGCGCGGGATCGGTGATGGCGTTGCTGGAGACCGCCACGGGGCGTGCCTTCGCAGCGTTCCTGCCGGAGAAGACCATCAACGCCGCGCTCGAGAGCGGCCTCGATCGCCAGGGCGTCGGCTACAATCCGAAGCGGCCGGTGAAAGGCAAGGTCGCGGAGATGCTGACCGAGGTCCGCAAGCACGGGCTCGCCCGCGCGCTCGGCGATCCCCTGCCCGGCGTGAACGCGTTCGCCGCACCGGTGTTCGATCATTCAGGCCATGTCGCGCTGGTCATCACCGCCATGGGACCGGAAGGCACGTTCGAAGCGCGCTGGGACAGCCCGATCGCGCACGCGCTGCGCGATTGCGCGGGGGCGATTTCGAAGCGGCTTGGTTACGGAATGAATGTTGCGGCGGAGTGAAAGGCGAACCGCCCGCCTCACAACAGGTGTCATGCCCCGCGCAGGCGAGGCATCCAGTACGCCGCGGCCTATCGGTTCAATCACCGCCGTCTCGGCGTACTGGATCGCCCGGTCAAGCCGGGCGATGTCAGCGAGAATGGAGCCGCCCTGCTTATCCTTCACCGGCACCGTGTAGAAATCGTAGGGTGGGCAAAGGCGCACTTGCGCCGTGCCCACGACTAGGTGGTGGGCACGCTTCGCTTTGCCCACCCTACGATACTGCAGAAGAGCCTCAATTCGCCCCAGCTCTCAGCGCCGCCGGCATATAGATCTGCGCGTAGCCTTCCTTGATCGCGGAGGTGATGCGGTCGAGGCGGCGGTCGATGTGCTTCTCCAGCACCGAGACGCAGACCTCTTCGTTGCGTGCCATCAGGCCCTCGATCACCGCGCGATGCTCGGCCTGGGTGTTGGTACGGTTGATGCTGTCCATGTCGATCCAGCGCACGAAGCGGATGCGGGCGTTGACGTTGCGCAAGACGCGCAGCATCTCGGCATTGTTCGACATCGCCATCAGCCGCTCGTGAAAAGTCTCGTCCAGCTCGACGAGCTCGACCGATGTGCGGTCGCCGGGATCGGGGCCGGTGGCCTCGAGGAATTTCAGCAGCGCGTCGATATCTTCGTCCTTGGCGCGCTTGATGGCGAGGCGGACCGCGGCGACTTCGATCGACTTGCGCAGCTCGTAGAGATCGAAGATCTCGTGGGCGTCGAGCTCGCGGCAGAAGAAGCCCTTGCCCGGCGTGAAACGCAGAAAACCTTCGGTGTTGAGACGATTGAGCGCTTCGCGCAGCGGCGTGCGGCTGACGCCGAGGCGCTTGGCCAGTTCGCCTTCGTTGAGCCGCTCGCCCGGCTTGAACTCATAGCTCACGGCCATGGCCTTGAGCTGTTCATAGACGCGATCGACGATACTGTCGGAGGCCAGTTCCACGTTGCTCATCATCAACTGCATTCATGACCGAACACAGCCAAATATACCGGGGCTGCGGCGGCGATTGCAATGCAAACAACAGCAGAGGTGCGAGGAGCTGTGTGACATCAGGAATCAGCCGAAGGCGCGCGGGCGCAGTCCAGCATGAAACCAGGTGATCATGGAATAGATGTCGTAAACGGGCAACCCGACTTCGGCCTGCAGCGCTGCCGCATAAGGCGGCATGTTGGTGCATTCGAGCACGATGGCGCCGACGTCGGGGTTTTTCGCGACCAGCTCTTTGCCGGCCTCGACCACGTCGCGCTCGGCCTGCGCGACGTCCATGTCATCCTTCTCGGCCTTGATCAGGACGCGGAAAAACTCCTTGCCGTGCTCGGTACCGACCACCGGCGTATCGAGCGGCACGCCGGCACCTTCGAGATGGGCCGGTGTCAGGGTCGAGCCCGATACCGTGACGAGGCCGACGCGCTTGCCAGGCGGCAAGGTCGCCTGCACCCACGGCACCTGCATCAACGACGAGGTCGCAACCGGCACGCCGACCGCGGCGGCGATCTCCTTCTGGAACAGGGAGAGGAAGCCGCAATTGGTGGTGATGGCTTCGGCCCCGAGCCGCACCAAGTCCTTCGCCGCATCGATGAAATCAGGCAGCAGGCCAGCCGCGCCCTTCAGCACCACCTTCTCCGGCGACGCCCCGCTCACCACGCGATAGAGCACGGGGAAGGGCCAGGTCGTGCCATTGCCCATGTCGCCGGGGATGCGCGGAAAGCGCGCTTCCAGCATCAAAATGCCGAGCGGCGCGCCGTAGATGGCCTTGCCGCCACGGGCGATGCGGGATGAGGAACTGGACGTATAAGTCATGTTGCAAGCTCAGAGGAAGCGATCGGGAGAAAACGGCGCGAGCGGAATTTCGGGCGGCTTGCCGCTCAGGAGCTGGGCGACGAGGCGACCGGTGCGAGCTGAGCCGACCAGGCCGACATGACCATGGCCGAAGGCATAGACGATGTCGCGCGAGGCGCGGGAGTAGCCGATGCAGGGACGTCCGTCCGGCATGCTCGGACGATGGCCGAACCACATCTTGATGCGCGAGGCGGGAATGTCCCTCGGCAGTTTCGGAAACATGCTGAGAAGGTGGTCGCGCAGAATCTCCGCGCGCTTCCAGTTCGGCGCGGCCTCGAGGCCCGCGATCTCGACCGTGCCTGCGGCGCGCAAGCCCTTGTTGGTCCAGTTTGCCACCATCTTGGCGTCGGAGGCCATCATCGAGCTGCGCGGACCTGCTTCGGGGTTCTCGATCATGACGTGATAGCCGCGCTCGGTCTCGAGCGGTAGCGGATCGCCGACGGACGCAGTCAGCTGCTTCGACCGCGCGCCGGCGGCCACCACAGCGGCATCGCAAGCAATCTCGCCGGTGTCGGTGAGAACGGCGACGAGCTTGTTGCCGCTCAGCTTAAGCCCGGTTGCCTTGGCACGAACCAGCTTCGCGCCGCTCGCCAGCGCGTGTTGGGCAAGCGCGGCAACATAAGCGCCGGGATCACGGCAGCGTCCCGCCTCCTCCACCACCACACCAAAGGTATAGCGCGGATGCAGATCCGGCTCGCGCTGACGCATCTCGTCGGCGTTCAGCTCCAGCCATTCGACGCCGACCTTCCTGCGCAGGCGCCAGCCGAGATCGTAGTCGAAATTGCCGCGCGACGGGAACACATGCATCACGCCGTTGCGCTCGATCAGCTCAGGCACGCCAGCTTCTTCCGCCAGCTTCCGGTGCAACAGCGGCGCGTCCTTCAGGAGGTCGCGCAGCGCGAACGCTGTCTTCTCGACACGCGCCTCGGTCCAGCCCGACAGCAGATATTTGATCAGCCAGGGCAGCGCCTTCGGCAGATATGACCAGCGGATCGCGAGCGGGCCGAGCGGGTCCATCAGATAACCCGGCACCTTCTTCCAGACGCCGGGCTCGGCCGGCGGGATCACCGAATGCGACGAGAGCCAGCCGGCATTGCCGTAGCTTGCCGCCTGTTCGCCGCCCGGCTCGCCCGGATCGATCAGCGTGACGCGATGCCCTTCGCGCAGCGCCTCGATGGCGCTGATCACGCCGATCGCGCCGGCCCCGATGATGGCGACGTGGCGACCCTCTGCCATCGCTTACGCCTTCACCTGCGGCACAAAATCCTTGCCGACCGAGATCGCGCGGGGATCGATGATACAGTGGAGGATCGACGGCTTGCCGGAAGCGAGCGCGCGCTCGAACGCCGGTGCGAATTGCTCGGTGCGCTCGACCCGCTCGCCATGGCCGCCGAACGCTTTCGCGTACATCGCGAAATCAGGATTTTTCAGCTGGGTGCCGACGACGCGGCCGGGATAGTCGCGCTCCTGGTGCATGCGGATGGTGCCGTATTGCGAGTTGTCGACCACGATCACGATCAGCGGCGCGTCATACTGCACGGCGGTCGCAAACTCCTGGCCGTTCATCAGGAAGCAGCCGTCGCCGGCGAAGGCGACGACGACGCGGTCAGGATATTGCCGCTTCGCCAGCACGCCGGCCGGCACGCCATAGCCCATCGAGCCCGAGGTCGGCGCGAGCTGCGAGGCAAAGCTGTGGAAGCGATGATGGCGATGAATCC
Source organism: Bradyrhizobium sp. CCBAU 45384 (assembly GCF_028128665.1). Classification (NCBI taxonomy): domain Bacteria; kingdom Pseudomonadati; phylum Pseudomonadota; class Alphaproteobacteria; order Hyphomicrobiales; family Nitrobacteraceae; genus Bradyrhizobium; species Bradyrhizobium sp. CCBAU 45384. Next base: position 24,853 of record NZ_LBIZ01000118.1, on the reverse strand, counting down.
AGCCGGCATAATTGCCGGCGCCATTGCAGACGATCGCATCCTTCGGCAAGCGGTCACGCAACCAGGTCATGACCTGACCGTACTGGAAATTGCCCGGCAGCTCCCGCGCCTTCTCGGTCCAGGCGAGATAATCGGCATGCGCCTTGGCGGCCTCGCCCTTCCAGGCAACGGCACTCGAAGGCTTCAGCGTCTCCACAGCGGCTGCGAACGCGGCGGGCGTCGCCTGGATCGCCAGCTCCGGCTGATAGATGCGGCCGAGCTCTTCGGAGCCGGGATGCACATGGATCAGCTTCTGCTTCGGCGAGGGAATGTCGAGCAGCGTGTAGGACGAGGACGGCATCTCCGACATGCGGCCGCCGATGAGGAGAATGACGTCAGCGTTGTCGACGCGCGCTTTCAGGCCCGGGCTCGGCCCGATGCCGAGATCGCCGGCATAATGCGAATGATCGGCATCGATCAGCGAGGCCCGGCGGAACGAGGTCGCGACCGGCAGATCGAAGCGCTCGGCAAACCGCGCGATGCTCTTGGTAGCCTCATCGGTCCAGCGCGAGCCCCCGAGAATGACCAGGGGTGCCTTCGCGCCAGCGAGCAGCGCACCGACACGTTCGATGTCTGGTGGCGCCGGCCAGCTCACCGCGGGCTCGATGCGCATGGCGTCGGCCACAGCGGCGGTCTCGGTCAGCATGTTCTCCGGCAACGCGATCACCACCGGACCCGGACGGCCCTGCATGGCGACGCGGAAGGCGCGCGCGACCAGCTCGGGAATGCGGTCGGGGCGATCGATCTCGACGGCCCATTTCGCCATGGAGCCGAATACCGCCTTGTAGTCGAGCTCCTGGAACGCCTCGCGCTCGCGCATGCCGGTGTCGACCTGGCCGACGAACAGGATCATCGGGGTGGAGTCCTGCATCGCGATGTGGACGCCGTGGCTGGCATTGGTGGCGCCGGGGCCGCGGGTGACGAAGCAAACGCCGGGGCGCCCGGTGAGCTTGCCATAGGCTTCCGCCATCATCGCAGCGCCGCCCTCGGCGCGGCAGATCACGACGTCGATCGCGCTGTCGTGCAAGGCATCGAGCGCCGCCAGATAGCTTTCACCGGGAACGCAGGTAACCCGCTCGACGCCTTGCGCGACCAGCTGATCGATCAGGATCTGGCCCCCGGTGCGGGTGTTTCTGATGGTCATGACGGCTCCCTGCATGCTTTAGCGAACGCGCTGTTGTTCCGAGGTGGCGTAGGACAGGAGGACATGAGGTGCAAGGCCGATGCTGACAGTGCAGAGAGCATCGGCACGCCTCGGCTTCACAAAATTTTCTCTCGCTTTGCCAACGGACTAGGCTCTAACCTGCCGCATCGCTCAAATGCCCGGCAGGGCTGCGATACCATATTGCATTATGTTCTGAATACAGAAATAGTCCGCCTGCCGGCTAATGATCCCATCCCCAGGGAGTACCGACGATGAACCGCAGGGACGCACTCACCACCGTCGCGCTGGCAGGCGCCGCAATGGCCGCGACCGCGCCAGTCAAGGCCGACACCGCGCCGACCTCCACGCTCGATCGCATCAAGAAGAGCGGCGTGCTGCGCATCGCTGTCATCGCCGGCCAGGACCCCTATTTCCACAAGGACCTCGCCACCAATCAATGGTCGGGCGCCTGCATCGACATGGCGAATGACATTGCGGGCAAGCTGGGCGCCAAGGTCGAGATGCTGGAATCGACCTGGGGCAACCAGATCCTCGATCTTCAGGCCGACAAGGTCGACCTCGCCTTCGCCGTGAATCCGACGCCGGAGCGCTCGCTCGTCATCGACTTCTCGACCCCGATCCTGGTGCACTCCTTCACCGTCATCACCAAGAAGGGCTTTGCCAAGCCGCAGACCTGGACCGAGCTCAACAAGGCGGAGGTCAAGATCGCCGTCGACATCGGCTCGACGCACGAGACCATCGCGCGCCGCTACTGCCCGAAGGCTGACATCCTCGGCTTCAAGACCCGCGACGAGGCGATCCTTGCGGTGTCGACCGGCCGCGCCGACTGCAACGTCTCGCTCGCGGTGCTGTCGATCTTCACACTGAAGAAGAATCCGACGCTCGGCGAGCTCGCGATCCCGCGGCCGATCCTGACGCTGCCGACCAATCTCGGCATCCGCGCCGAAGCCGACCGCCGCTACAAGGATTTCCTCAGCGCCTGGGCCGACTACAACCGGTCGCTCGGCCAGACCCGCGAATGGCTGCTGAAGGCCTATCAAACCGTCGGCCTCAGCGCCGACGACATTCCCGGCGAAGTGCAGTTCTGATCGGTCAATCATGTCAGGGACGCGTCAGCCGCGCAGCAAGCGGCTGAAGACGTTCTTGAGCCGGTTGCACCGGACACATTGACGCGGATGCCCTGAATAAACCGGGACGCTGATATGCGCGCCGCCTTACGTGGCACTTCCGGTGTTGACGCGAATCCACGCGCGTTTAAGTAGGTGAGACAAAGACTGCAGGGATGGCGACGTTTGCTGGGCTGGTTCCCGTTGCCGTCACCTAAGCAGGACACATGACGACCTCGCCTCACGCGACCTCGCCAAGCGCGAAACCGAAATCCCATTCCCCTCATCTCGCCATCGTCCTGTTCTCGCTCGCGATGGGCGGCTTTGCGATCGGGACCACCGAATTCGCATCGATGAGCCTGCTGCCGTTCTTTGCGGCTGACCTTCATATCGACGAGCCGACCGCCGGACACGCGATCAGCGCCTACGCGCTCGGCGTGGTGCTGGGCGCGCCGCTGATCGCGGTGCTCGGCGCGAAATTCGCCCGGCGCACGCAGCTGTTGGCGCTGATGGCCGTGTTCGCGCTCGGCAACGCCCTCACCGCGCTGGCGCCCGGCTTCGGCTCGATGGTCGCGGCCCGCTTCCTCTCGGGTCTGCCCCACGGCGCCTATTTCGGCATCGCCGCGCTGGTTGCGGCCTCGCTCGTGCCGCAACACCGCCGCTCGCAAGCGGTCGGCCAGGTGATGCTGGGCCTGACTATAGCCACCATCATCGGCGTGCCGCTAGCCAATCTGATCGGCCAGATGGTCGGCTGGCGCGCGAGTTTCGGCCTCGTGTCGGTGCTGGCCCTGTTCACGATGCTGCTGTGCGCGTTGTTCGCGCCGCGCGACCGGGCCGGCCGGTCGGATCCGCTGCGCGAGCTCGGCGCGCTCAAAAGCCGCCGGGTCTGGACCACGCTCGCGATCAGCGCCATCGGCTTCGGCGGCATGTTCGCCGTCTACACGTATCTCGCGACGACCTTGATCGAGGTCACCAAGGTCAGCACCGAGGTCATCCCGTTCTTCCTGGCCATCTTCGGCATCGGCGCCACGCTCGGCAATCTGTTCGTGCCGCGCTTCGCCGACCGCGCCTTGATGCCGACCGCGGGCGGCATCCTGGTGTTTGCGGCCGTGGCGCTGCTGGTGTTTCCGCTTGTGGCCGGCAATCCCTGGCTGCTCGCGATCGACATCTTTGCCATCGGCGCGAGCGTCGCGCTCGGCGCCGTCTTGCAGACGCGGCTGATGGATGTTGCCGGAGATGCGCAGGCGCTTGCCGCCGCGCTCAACCATTCGGCGTTCAACACCGCCAATGCGCTCGGCCCGTTCCTGGGTGGCCTTGCCATTCGTCAGGGGCTCGGCTGGACCTCGACCGGTCCCGTCGGCGCGGGGCTGGCGGTCCTCGGCTTGCTGATCTGGTTTGTTGCCTGGCGCGACACCGGCGCTGCGCCGGTCGAACACGTCCCAGGCAGCGACACCTCGCCACGCGAAGCAGCTCCGCTGGAGCAGGCGCCGCCGCTGGCGCCGCGTGAGCGAAGCCGTCCCAAGGAACCCGTGGCCTGACGGCGATTGCGACGCGCTCAGAACAGAGCGGCGTTGAGAGCCTGTCCGTAGATCATCGCGGCGACGAGCGAGACCAGGAGGCCCGCGCCCGAGAAGATCACGAGGATCTTCAGGGTTTCGAAATCGACATTGGTTCCCGTCGCGCGGGATATTGCTCTTGCCAGTGCAGCAATCATCGCCAGCTCCGAAGTCGGCCGCTTGGACAGGGCCTGACTTCATCTAGCGCAGATCGACGCATTCGCCTGTGAAGCAGATTACAGGGGGCGGCTTCGAGCACCCCGTCTCACGCGCTCAGTTCCGCCCACAGGCGGGAACGCGCGCCCTCGTTGAGAGGGACAACCTGAAACGGCTGGCCGAAGATGGCGAGCGATTCCCTGTGAGGCTCGAACCGCGGCCAGGCTTCAGCAACATCGGGCATGCCTGAAGTCACGAAGCGCAGCAGGCTGGTCTGAAACCGTGCTGCGACGTCGATATCGGCAGGCATCATCGGTCCGCCCTTGCGCTTCAGGATCGGGCGATCGATGAAATCAGGCAGATGCGCCCACAGGCAGGCATTGTCGGCGCCATGGGTCGGGCCCTGGGACAGAAACGGCTCCAGCGCCGGGCGATGGTCGAACCGGCTGAGCCACACCGCGCCGCCTGCTTCGGCGTGGCTCCGCGCCAGATCGGCCATCGGGCGGTGCCAGAACGCATCCGACAGCAGCGCCTCGTACGGGTTCTCGTCGGGACGCACTGAACCGCGATAGCAGGCCAGCAGCCGTTCCCAGCCGGCGTCGCCAAAGGCAACGCGCAAATTGCGCTCGCTGGTGCGGATCATCGCGGCGGGCGGGGTGCTCTTCAGGAACATCACCATCTCGTCGCGGCAGGAGCCGAGCCAGAGCTCGACATCGCGCAGAGTCCCATCGGCAAACACATCGCGCGGCTCACGCGGGATCACGCTGCCATCGAGCACGGGCCCGAACACGGTGCCTGCTTCCGTTTCGTCCGCGATCCTGCGGCCGACACGCTCGACGGCTGCAAACAGGTTTGGCAGCGGCACCGATGCGATCGCGCTTGGGTCTTGCTCGATCTCGAGCTCCGCGAGCACCCGACGCGCGATGTGGTCGGCATGATCCGCACTCATGATGTTGCGCCCCGGCGCGCTCAGCGCCAGCGCGCGGGTGAACTTGCCCCTCGCCTGCGGCAACGTCGCGAGTGCAATCACCATCGACGCACCGGCCGACTGGCCCGACAGCGTCACCTGGTCAGGATCGCCGCCGAAATTGGCGATGTTGGCATGGACCCAGTCGAGCGCGGCGAGTGCATCCGAGATCGCGAGATTGTCGGCTTCGCTCAGGCCATGGCGATGCAGTTGCAGGAAGCCGAGCGGGCCGAGCCGGTAGTTGATGGTCACGATGACGGCCGGGCCGTGCGCGGCGAGGAAGGTGCCGTCATAGTCGGCGCCGCCACCGGTGACGAAGGCGCCGCCATGGATGAAGAACAGCACCGGCAGCGGGCCATCGGCGCCGACAGGCGTCCAGATGTTGAGGCTGAGACAGGAGTCTTCCGGCTGATCGAGCTGCCCCGGCTGCGGTGCGTAAGGGCCGTAATCCGTGCAGCGGCGCGGCTCGGTCCACGCAAGCGGCGGCGTCGCCTTGGCAAAGCGCCGCGCCATCGCGAACGGCACGCCCTTGAAGGCGCGGACGTGCCCCTGCTCGGCCCCGATGACGGGACCGAGCGTGGTCGGAACGGCGCAGGTCAGCATCGGTCTTTGTCCCGTCTTGCGCTCACGCGCGCCGCTTGCCGAGATCGGCGATGTCGACCTTATGGGTTTCGCGCGCGGTCGATGCGGCCGCGGCCGAGGCGACGCAGCAGCCGGCGACGAAGATCGCAACCGGAATCCAGCCGTTCGGACCCTCGCCGACGAGGCTTGCGCTCACCAGCGGCGTGAAGCCGGCGGCGAGGAAGCCAAGCTGGGTGCCGATCGCCGTGCCGGAATAGCGCACCCGCGCTTCGAACATCTCGGCGTAGAACGACGGCCAGATCGCGTTGGGCGCGGAGTAGATGATGTAGAGGCCGATCGCAGCAGTGAAGATCGCGGTCGTGCTGCCCGTCGTCACCAGCATGAAGTAAGGGAACAGCAGCACGGCGCAACCGAGCACGCCGCCGATGAACACCGGCTTGCGGCCGATCTTGTCGGCGAGCAAGGCCCAGAGCGGCTGCGCGAACAGCGCCACGACATTGCCGAGCACGCCGGCCCACAGCATGGTCGGACGCGCGACGCCGAACTTGCTGGTGGCATAGCCGAGCGCGAACACCGCCGTGAGCGTGCTGACGGTCGCGATCAGCGCGCAGACGATCACCCGCAGCACGTCCGGCCAGTAGTCGCGCAGCAGCGCGACGACGGGGAAGCGCGCCACCTGCGCCTTGTCCTTGATGTCCTCGAACACTGGCGTTTCCGGCATGGTCCGGCGCACCAGATAAGCCACCAGCAGCACCAGCGCCGAGAGCAGGAACGGAATGCGCCAGCCCCAGCTCAGCAATTGGTCTTCCGGCATGCCGGCGACGGGAATGAACACCAGCGTTGCCAGGATCGCGCCGGCCTGGGTGCCGCTCAACGTCCAGCTCGTGAAGAAGGCGCGGTTGGAATTGGCGGAATGCTCCAGCGTCAGCGAGTTCGCCCCGCTCTGCTCGCCAGCGGCCGACAGGCCCTGCAACAGGCGCAGCAGCGTCAGGATGATGGGCGCGGCATTGCCGATGGTCTTGGCATCAGGCAACAGGCCGATCGCCAGCGTCGAGAAGCCCATCACCACCAGCGTGAACAGCAGCACCGTCTTGCGGCCGATGCGGTCGCCGAAATGGCCGAGGATGACGGCACCGACGGGGCGCGCGATATAGCCGATGCCGAACGACAGCAGCGCGAGCAGCGTCGCGGTGCCGGGATCGACATTGGCGAAGAACACTTTTGGAAAGATCAGCGCCGCCGCAGTGCCGTAGATGAAGAAGTCGTAGTATTCGAGCATGCTGCCGACGAAGCTGACGAGCGCGGCGCGCTTCGGCAGCTTGTTCTGTGTTGTCTCCGCGCTGGACGGCGCGTGCAGCGATGCAGTTGAGGTCAAGCTCATCAATCGTCCTCCCGTATGCGATGGCGACCGCAGCCCGCGTCATGCCCATCCGGCTTTCCGCGGGCTTTTGCTTCTGGTTGCCGCAACCTTGGTTTCGCCGCATAATGTACGAACTAGTACGTTTATGCAAGCATCCTGGGTCGTCGGATTGGGCGAAATTTGCCTTCACCTTCAAGGTGATCCATAGAACCGGCGGGAGAAATTGTGATGCTCAAGCGCAAGCCGCCCCCATCCAAGCGCACCAACGACCCCGAACGCACCAAGCGCGACATCCTCGAAGTGGCGATGGCCGAATTCGCCTCGGAGGGCTATTCCGGCGCCCGCGTCGACGCGATCGCCGCGCGGACCCGCACGTCCAAGCGGATGATCTATTATTATTTCGGCGGCAAGGAGCAGCTCTACCTCGCCGTGCTGGAAGAGGCCTATCGCAGCATCCGCGCGCTGGAAGACCAGCTCGATATCGAAAGCTGCGACGCGCGCGAAGGCCTGCGCCGGCTGATCGAGGCGACCTTCGACCACGACGAGCGCAACCCGAACTTCATCCGCCTCGTCTCGATCGAGAACATCCACCACGGCAAGCATCTGAAGCAGAATCCCCAGCTGCGTGAGCTCAACGCCAGCGTGATCGCGACGCTCGACAGCATCCTCAGGCGCGGCCGCAGCGAGGGCGCGTTCCGCGACGACGTCGACGCCATCGATCTGCATCTGGCCATCTCCTCCTACTGCTTCTTCCGCGTCGCCAACCGGCATACGTTTGGGGCCCTGTTCGATCGCGACCTGAGCGAGCCGAAGGTGCTGGCGAGGAGCAGAAGCCAGATCGTGGAGATGATCCTGGCGTGGCTGGAGGCCAAGGCTTAACAGCCGCCACACACTCGCTGTCATTCCCCGCGAAGGTGGGGAATCCAGTACGCCGCGCCTATCGAGGAATCACTGCCGTCTCTGGAATACTGGATCGCCCGCTTCGCGGACGATGACACCGGGAATGGAGCCCTACCCCGCCTTCTTCTGCCGCGTACTCGCCGCGAGCACCAGCAGGAACGACGCCGCCGTCATCAGCGTCGAGATTGCGGCGATGGTCGGGTCGATCTCGTCGCGGAGCGCGGTGAACATGCGTTTGGTCAGCGGCTGATACTGGCCGCCGGAAATGAACAGCGCGACGATGGTCTCGTCCATGGCCGAGATGAAGGCGAAGATGCTCCCCGCAATCACGCTCGACTTGATCTGCGGCAGCGTCACCGCAAAGAAGCTGCGCAACCGGTTCATGCCGAGGCTGCGCGCCACCATCTCCTGCGCGGGATCGAAGCTTTGCAAGCCCGCGAGCACCGAGATGACGACGTAAGGCAAGCCCAGCATCACGTTGGCCAGCACGAGGCCGGGCATGGTCGCGACCAGGCCCACCTTGGCATAGACGAAGAAGATGCCGACCGCGGTAATGATGATGGGCACCACCAGCGGCAGCAGCAGCGCCATGTGGATCAGCCGCATGATGCGCAGTTTCGACTGGCTGATGGCATAGGCGGCGGCGATACCGCACGGCGTTGCGATCACCACGGTGAACAGCGCCACCGTCAGCGTCACCCGCGTCGCCTGCATCCAGGCCGGATTTGAAAAATACTGCTGGTACCAGCGCATGGAGAATGACGGCGGCGGGAAGGTCAAAAAGCGCGCACTGGAGAACGAGATCGGCGCGATGATCAGCACGGGCAGGATCAGATAGAGCAGCACCAGCGCGCTGATCACGTAGAGGGCAATTCGAGCGGGCGAGATCCGCGTCATTTCTGCCCCAACACGCGATCGAGCGAAATGAAGCGGCTGACGACGAAGAAGATCGCGAGCACACCGAGGAGCAGCACCACCGCGACCGCGCTCGCGGCACCGAACTGGTTGTAGAGCTCGACATTGCGGCTCACCAGCGTCGACACCATCACGGTGCGGCCGCCACCTAGCAGCTCCGGCGTGATGTAGAAGCCGAGGCAGAGCACGAACACCATGGTGCAGCCCGCGAGCACGCCCGGCAGCGACAGCGGCAGGAACACGCGAAAGAATGTCAGCGACGGGCTTGCGCCCAGGCTGGCGCCGGCCTGCATCAAGTCACCCGGGATCTTCTGCATGGTGGCGTAGAGCGGCAGCACCATGAACGGCAGCAGGATGTGCACGGTCGCGACCACCGTGCCAAAGGTGTTGTGCACCAGCGCCAGCGGCTCGGAGATCACATCGAGATAGCGCAGGAATTGATTGATCACGCCGGTGCGTTGGAGCAGCGCCAGCCAGGCATAGGCGCGCACCAGCACTGATGTCCAGAACGGCAGCACCACCAGCGACAGGATCAGGATGCTCCAGCCCTTCGGCACGGAATTGGCGAGGTAGGCGACGGGATAGCCGAGCAGCAGCGCGATCACGGTGACCGCGAGGCTGATCTCGAAGGTCAGCGCGAAGCTGCGCCAATAGATGTCCTCGGTGAAGACGCGGCGATAGTTCTCCACTGTAAAGCCGTCATGGTAGATCGACTGCCAGGCCAGCCAGCCGACCGGCAGCACGATCAGAGCCAGGATCACCAGCAGCGCCGGCGACGCCAATGCCAGCATCAGGCCGTGCTCGCGGCGCTGATGCTTTTGGGAGGGATCTGGCACTGAAGTCGCCAAGGCTGGCCTCACTCACTTCTGCATGAACGACGCCCAGCGCTTTTCGGCGGCTTCGCCCGCCGGCGAGGACCACCAGGCGTAGGACATCAGCGCTTGTTTCGAAGCGTTCGCCGGCTCGCTCGGCAATTGCGCTGCGCGCTCGGGGTTGATCACGCCCGTCTCGAACGCCTTGGGATTGCCTGGGCCGTAGTCGATGTTGAGCGGCAGATTGGCCTGGTGCACGGGATCGACGGCCTCGTTGAGGAACTTTACGGCCGTGTCGAGATTCGGTGCGCCCTTGAGGATGCACAGCGATGTGCTCTGCAGGATGCCCTGGTTGTAGGTGAAAGCAACCTTGGCGCCTTCCTTGGCGACGGCGCTGACGCGGCCGTTCCAGGCCATCTCCATGTCGACTTCGCCGTCATTGAGCAGCTGCGCCGACTGCGCACCCGAGGTCCACCACACCGTGATGTTAGGCTTGATCTCCTCGAGCTTCCTGAAGGCGCGGTCGACGTCGAGCGGATAGAGCTTGTCAGGCGCAACGCCGTCGGCCATCAGCGCCGCCTCCAGCGTCGCGAAGGGATGGTTGCGCAGCGCGCGGCGTCCGGGGAATTTCTTCACGTCCCAGAAATCGGCCCAGCTGTTCGGGGCGTCCTTCGGGAACGTCTTCTGGCTGTAGGACAGCACGCTGGAATAAAATTCGTAGGAGACCGAATAGGGACTGCGATAGGCTTCCGGCATCGCCGCACCGTTTGGAATCTTCGAGAAGTCGAGCTTCTCCATCAGCCCCTGCTCACCGCCACGCAGGCAGTTGCCGGTCGGGGTGTCGACGACGTCCCAGATCGGCTTGCCGCTGCCGACCTGGGTCTTGATCGCAGGCCAGGCGTCGGGGATCGAATCCTGGTTGATGGTGATGCCGAGCTTCTTGGCAGAGGGATCCAGGATCGCCACCGTCTGCGCCTGCTGATAGGCGCCGCCCTGCGAGACGAAGGTGATCTGCTCGGCGGCATCAGCCGAGGTGGTCAATCCCATTGCGCCCACCAGCGCACAGCCCAATCCAAAATTCCGTTTCGTCATCATCCTCGCCTCCTTCAAAGTGATTTCACCGACCGATCGCATCGAGAAACTGGTACCAGCCGGCGACCATGCGCACGGCGGGCTCGCGCAGCGGATAGAACGGAATGGGTTTCATGCGGCTGACGTCGAGCAGTGCGACATCGGGCCTCTCGCCGCGCACGAAGGCGGCGAGATAGCGGCCCATCAGGCTCGACATGGCAACGCCGGCGCCGTTGTAGCCGAGCGAGACCAGGGTGCGGTCGTCGATCCGGCCGATATGCGGCACCGAGTCCAGCGTCATCGCGACAAGGCCCGACCATTTGTATTCGAGCGGGACATCGGCCAGATCAGGGAAGATGCCGACCATCGCCTTGCGCAGCGCGTCGAAGGCGGTTTGCGAATCCTGCTTGCCGAAGGCTCCGCGGCCGCCGAAGATCACGCGATTGTCGACCATGCGGAACCAGCGCATCATGCGCTTGGTCTCGGTATAGGTGCGCCCCGTCGGCATCAGTTTGCCGGCGAGATTGCGCGGCAGTTTTTCCGTCGCAATGAGGGCGCTGCGGAACGGGATCAGCGTGCGCTGGAGTTGCGCGGTGGCGCCGGTGAGATCGGAATAGCTGTTGGTGGCGATGATCGCCTGCCTGGCGCGCACCGCACCTTGCGGCGTCTCTGCGACGACACCGTCGCCCTCGCGCCGGAGTTTTACGACCGGCGATTCCTGGAAGATCTGAACGCCGCGACGCGCGACCCCGTCGGCGAGGCCGCGCAGATAATTCAGCGGATGGACGCCGCCCGAGCCGGGATTGAGCACGCCGCCGACGAAAATGTCGGAGCCGGTCTCCTCGCGCACGCCGCGCTTGTCGAGGATACGAACCTCGGCCGAGCCCATTTCGCGCGTCATCCAGTTGGCTTCGTCGATGGCAGCCTTCAGCGTGGTTTCGTTGTGCGCCGCCTTGACCTGGCCGGTGCGGGTCAGGTTCGCACTGGTGATGCCGAACTCGGAGACAAGCTCCTCGACCATGTCGGTGGATTCATGCGCGATCTCGTACATGCGCCTCGCCATGGCGCGGCCATGCGCGGCATCGATCTCGCGAAACGAGAGACGAAACTTTGCGGTGATCACGCCGCCATTGCGCCCGCTCGCTCCCCAGCCCGGCCTGTTGGCCTCGAGCACGACAGGGGTCAGCCCGCTCTTGGCGATGTGGTGCGCGGCGGAGAGGCCGGTATAGCCTGCGCCAACGATCACCACATCCGCCTGTTGCTCGCCGGAGAGCACCGGAAAGGCGCGCGCCGGCTCCGCCGTGGCTTCCCACAGCGAGTTGGCCGATGGCAGCGCGCGCCAGTCCCGTGTCATGCCGGCACCCGTCCCTTAAGCCGGGCCGATGGCCGCGTCGGCCAGCGCCTTCAGGGTCGGGTAGTGGAAGTCCGGCTTGGTCAGCGTCTCCACCGCCGGCGTCCCGCCGAAACCTGCGATGCCCTGGCGGCGCTCGATCCAGCACACCTTGTAGCCGAGTTTTCGCGCGATCCCGATGTCGTGATACTGGCTCTGCGCGACGTGCAGGATGTCGGACTGCTTGTAGCCGAAGGCGGATTGCCGGCCCTTGTTGTAGGCAAAGAACTCCGGATTCGGTTTTGCCACGCCGGTGTCGTCGGCGCAGACGGTGTCGTCGAAGGGATTGCCGAGCGCATGGGCGTAACAGGAGAGCGCGACGCGGTCGGCATTTGTCATCGCCACCAGGCGAAACTTTGTCCGCAGCCGCTTCAGCGCCTCGACGGAATCGGAGAACGGGCCCCAGCGCAGCACCGAGAGCTGGAACACGTCGCAGGATGCGTCGTCGGCAGGCAAACCGAGCTCGGTGGCGAGATGGCGATAGACGTGGAACATCACCTCGCTGGAGCGCTCGTAATGCTTGTCGCGGCCGCGCTTGTAGGGCTCGAAGATCTGCTCGTCGCTGAGCTCGGCCGCCTTCCTGCCGCCGATCCTGCGCACGGCTTCGAGCACGCCGGTTTCGAAATCGATCAAGGTGCCGACGACGTCGAAGGTGAGAACCTTGAAATTGCTGAACGCGGCTTGGGTCGACATGTGCTTCTTCTCTCAGGTTGCAACAAGGCTTCAGTCCACCCGGGGCACGACGATGGTGTCCTCGGGGTGGAGGGTGACGGTGAGGCTGCCGCCGAGCGGCGGGATGCGCAGGTAAGCTTGATGATAGGAAGGCTGGCGCAGGCTGAGCGCGACGCCGCCTTCGAGCGCCAGGAAGATGCGCAGGCTCTCGCCCTGATAGACGATGTCGGTGACCGTGCCGGTCAGCCGATTGCAGGCGGCATCCTGCGCGCCGTCGTCGATCAGCAGCTTCTCGCTGTGCACGGCGAGCATCAGCGCATCGCTATCAGGAATGGCGCGGGCGCTGCGCAGCAGCGCGTTGCCGAGCGCGACACTGCAAGCATCGACGCGGCGGACGGGAAGCATCGTCGCCTCGCCGATGAAGCTGGCGACGAAGGAATCGGCCGGGTGATCGTGCAGGCGCGCCGGCGCGTCGATCTGGATCAGCCTTCCATCCTTCATCACGGCGACGCGGTCGCTCATGGTCAGCGCCTCGCGCTGGTCATGGGTGACGTAGATGATGGTCGCGCCGATGCGCCTGTGCAGCGCGCGCAGCTCGATCTGCATGGTCTCGCGCAGCTGCTTGTCGAGCGCCGAGAGCGGCTCGTCCATCAGGATCAGCCGCGGCTCGAAGATCATGGCGCGCGCCAGCGCCACGCGCTGGCGCTGGCCGCCCGAGAGCTGCGCGATGCCGCGCGCCTCGTAGCCGGCAAGGCCGACCATGCTGAGCGCCGCGCGCACCCTGTCAGGCCAGCTCGCCTTCGGCAGGCGGCGTGCGCGCAAGGGAAAGGCGACGTTCTCGCCGACGCTCATATGCGGGAACAACGCGTAGTTCTGGAACACGACGCCGATGTCGCGCTTGTGCGGCGGCATGTAGGTGACGTCGCGGCCGCCGAACAGGATGGTGCCAGAGGTCGGCAGGATGAAGCCGCCCAAAATTCCGAGCAGCGTGGTCTTGCCGGAGCCGGAAGGACCGAGCAGCGAGACGAACTCGCCGGCGCCGACATTGAGGGACACGTCGTCGAGGGCGCGAACGGCGCCATACGCCTTGCTCGCGGACCTGATCTCGACGCTTTCCGCTCGTTTGTCCAACGATCGACCTCGCGCAATCCCGCCATGACGTGCCTGACTGCACGCCATAAGCCTGCTTTATAGACAGGGTTTTGCAGCATTCAGAGGCGCGGCGTGCACCGCACCAAATCTTCGCTCGCAGGCCCCTGTCTTTAAGGCTGTCATGGCAATGACACCAGACTTGCGAAAATCCGGCAATTGCCAAATTCTCACCAGGATCATAACATGACGTTATGCCAGAGCTCCGCCGCATGCTGCCCTCCAGCAACGCCCTGTTCGTCTTCGACGCAGCGGCGCGCAATGGCAGCTTCACGGCCGCCGCCGCCGAGTTGAACGTGACGCAGCCGGCGGTGAGCCGCATGCTCGGTCAATTCGAGGAGCATCTCGGCGTGCGGCTGTTCGACCGCAAAGCCGGCCGCGCGGTGCTCACCGAGGAAGGCGAGCTGCTCTATCGCCGCGTGCTCGAGGGCTTTCGCAGCATCGAGACCGGGCTCACCGAGATCGAGCGGCGTCGCAAGGGCACCGAGACGGTGACGCTGTCGGTCTCCTCCGCCTTCACCACGCATTGGCTGATGCCGCGCATCGACAAGCTGCAGAAGCAGTTTCCGCAGGTCGATCTGCGCTTCCAGCTCATCTCCGGAGCGCTACGCGGGCCGGTGGAGAATGTCGATCTCGGCATGCGCTTTCGTGATCGCGAGGAGCCATCGTCCGGCGGCACGCTGGTGATGAAGGAGGTGATGCTGCCGATGTGCAGCCCGACCTATCTCGACGCGACCGATCCCGCCGAGGGCAACACCATCATTCGCCTCGCCGAGACGCCGGGCGACTGGGCCGCGGATTACGCCTCGCTGCTCACCGGCCGCCGCGGCGCCGCCAAGGGCTTGAGCTTCACCGATTATGCCGTCGTGGTGCAGGCGGCGCTACTCGGCCAGGGCATCGCGCTCGGCTGGCTCACGGTCGCCTCGCACTGGCTTTTGACCGGCGCATTGGTGCCGGCCTCCGACCGGCTCACCACCACGCGCCGCATCTGCGAATTCCTCCCCCCGCGCAACCGGCCAATGCGCCCCATCGCCGCCGAGATCCGCGACTGGATCATCGCCCAGATGCACAGCGAAATCGCGGCGATCGACAAGCTCTATCCCAAGCTCGGAGCGATGGCGGCCTGCTATTGAGAGCAACCGGCTGATGATCCGCTCCTGAAGCGCAGATTGGCACGCGACAGCTGACCGAGCGAGGTACATCCCATCAATTTCATGTCGCGCTCGAGCTCGGCGCGCAGCAGGCCGAGCGCACGCTCGACGCCGGGCTGGCCGGCCGCGGCGAGCGGATAGAGATAGTATCGTCCGAGGCCGACGGCCTTGGCCCCGAGCGACAACGCCTTGAGGATGTGGGTCCCGCGCTGGATGCCGCCGTCCATCATCACATCGATGCGGTCGCCCACCGCATCCACGATTTCGGCAAGCTGATCGAAAGCCGAGCGGGAGCCATCGAGCTGCCGTCCGCCATGATTGGACAGAACGATCCCCGCGCAGCCGATCTCGACCGCGCGCCGCGCGTCCTCCACCGACATGATGCCCTTGAGACAGAACGGCCCGTTCCAGGTCCGCACCATCTCGGCGACGTCGTCCCAATTCATCGACGGGTCCAGCATGTCGGTGAAATAGCGGCCGATCGACATGGCGCCGCCGCTCATGTCGACGTGCTCGTCCAATTGCGGCAGCCTGAACTTCTCGTGAGTGGCATATTGGATGCCCCACATCGGCTTGATCGCGAACTGAAGCATGCCTGATAGCGTCAGGCGGAAGGGTATGCTGAAGCCGGTGCGCAGATCGCGCTCGCGATTTCCTCCGGTGATGCTGTCGACCGTCAACATCATCACGTTCACGCCGGCCTCCTTGGCACGTTGCATCATGGCGCGGTTGAGGCCTCGATCCCGGTGGAAATAGAACTGATAGACCTGCGGCGTGGCGTGGGCCTTGCGCAGCTCCTCGAGGCCGACCGTGCCGAGGGAGGAAACGCCGAACATGGTGCCGTAGCGCGCCGCGGCCGCGGCGACGGCACGCTCGCCTTGGTGGTGGAACAGGCGCTGCAAGGCGGTCGGCGAGCAGTAGAACGGCAGCGCCAGCTTCTGGCCCATGACGGTGACCGACAGGTCGACCTGCCCCACGCCACGCAACACATTGGGGACGAGGTCGCACTGCTCGAAGCTTGCGGTGTTGCGCCGAAGGCTCGTCTCGTCGTCGGCTCCGCCGTCGATATAATCGAAGATCGGTCCCGGCAGCCGGCGGCGTGCCAGCCGCCGGAAGTCATGGAAATTGTGACACTGTGCGAGACGCATCTTGCGGCCTCCCCTCAGAGCATGATTCGGAAAAGTGTGAAGCGGTTTTCCGAAAAGATCATGCTCAAAACAAAGAACTAAAGCGCGATAACGATTCAACCCAAGCTCATCGCGCTTTAGGGCACCAGGAGCTTCAGCGGCCAGAGATAGGCCTGGCCCAGCACCATCAAGCCGACCAGAACGGCCAAGGCGAGGCTGTGGAAGAAAACGAAGCGCAGGATCGTGCCTTCGTGGCCGTACCATTTCGTCGCGGTGGAGGCGACCACAATGCTCTGCGCGTCGATCATCTTGCCCATCACGCCGCCGGAACTGTTGGCAGCCGCCATCAGCACCGGGCTGACGCCGATCTGCTCGGCGCTGATGCGCTGCAGCCCGCCGAACAGCACGTTCGACGACGTGTCAGATCCCGTGAGCGCCACGCCAATCCAGCCGATCAATGCACCGAAGAACGGATAGAGCGATCCGGACTTGGCAAAGGCGAGCCCGAGCGTGGCGTCCGTGCCGGAGTAACGCGTGACGAAACCGAGTGCCAGCATGCAGGCGATGGTTGCCAGCGAATAGCGCGTCAGATGCAGCGTACGCACATACATCCGCGCCAGGCCGAGCGGGCCGTAGCCGACCAGCAGTCCCGAGATGATCGCCGCCAGCAGGATGCCGGTACCAGCCGCCGAGAGCAGATTCAGCACATAGACTGCGCCTTCGGCGGCGGGCTTTGCCACGACCGGCGGAGCTTTCTGCACGAGGTTGTGCAGCCCCGCGACGGGAAATTTCGCAACCCAGATACTGTCGAGCCAGCTCTTCACCTGCGGCGTTCCCCAGGCGAAGACGAAGGCAGAGAAGATCAGCCACGGCGTCCACGCCTTGGCGACGGCCGCCTTCGTCGTCTTGCCGCTGGGCGCTTCGGCCGCGAGCGGCACGCCATAGCGCGCCGGCATCTCCTTCATCGCGTTCGCAGGGCGCCAGATCTTCAGGAACAGCGCAAGGCTCGCCATCGAGACCACTGCGGCGATCACATCGACCAGCCACGGACCATGGAAGTTCGAGACCAGATATTGCGGAACGGCGAACGAGACGCCCGCGACCAGGATCGCCGGCCAGATTTCGAGCATCCGCCGAAAACCGACGAAGGCCCAGATCAGCCAGAACGGCACGAGCAGCGAAAAGAACGGCAGTTGCCGACCGATCATCGCGCTCAACGCCTGCAGATCGAGCCCCGTTACGGCGCTGAGCGCAATCACCGGCGTTCCGAGCGCCCCATAGGCGACCGGAGCCGTATTGGCGATCAGCGACAGGCCGGATGCGGCGAGCGGAGAAAAGCCCAGCCCGATCAGCATTGCGGCGGTGACGGCGACCGGCGTGCCAAACCCGGCGGCTCCCTCGAAGAAAGCCCCGAGCGAGAACGCGATGAACAGCAGCTGCAGCCGCCGATCGTCGCTGATCGAGCTGATCGAGCGTTGCAGCACCGCGAACTCGCCCTTCTCGTTCAGCAACTGATAGAGGAAGATGATGTTGATGATGATCCAGCCGATCGGCAGGAGCCCGAAGCCCGCCCCATAGATCGCCGCCATTGCAGCCATCGGCGCCGGCATGCCGAAGCCGAGGATGGCAACGCCAAGCGCCGTCACGAGGCCGATCGCCGCCGCCCAGTGCGCCTTGATCTCGAAGATCGCAATCGCGCTCAGCAGGACGACCACGGGAAGGGCCGCCGCCGCGGTCGAAAGCCACGGATTATTGAAAGGGTCGTAAACCTGCGTCCACGTCATGAGACTTCTCCTCGCGTTTCCTCACGCCGCCGCGCTGAACCGCGATCTTGGGCATATCTGTTATCCTATCATCCTATTGGTAAAATTAATTTACCAGTACTGTCAATTGGGAAAGATATTTCATAATTGATCGATGACGGGGAGCGGACTTGACCGATGCCTGCCAAGGTCCATAGTCGCAAGACGAATCCATACGCTCGCCCAGACAGATAGGTGCCACTTGAGCAACGTCGTTCGCACACCCAAGATCGCGGAAGCGATGGCCGATCACATCGAGCGGCTGATCCTGGAGGGCGTGCTCCGGCCCGGTGAAAAGCTGGCGGCCGAGCGGGACCTGGCCGAGAAGCTGGACATCTCGCGGCCGTCGCTGCGCGAGGCGCTGCAGATCCTGGAACAGCGGGGGCTGCTCGCCACCACGCGCTCGGGAACGTTCGTCGCCCAATTCCTCTCGCCGCTGTTTCGGCCGCTCGCCACGCTGCTGCAGGACAAGCCGCGCGTCACGGCCGACTATTTCGAATTCCGCCGGATTCAGGAGGCGCATGCGGCCCGCTTTGCCGCCATGCGCGCGACCGACCTCGACCGCAAGGCGATCCGGCACTGCGTCGACCGGATGCAGAAGGCTCACAAGCTTGAGGATCCCTCGCAGGAAGGCGACGCCGACGTCGACCTGCATTTGCTGATCTACGAGGCCAGCCACAACGTGGTCCTGCTTCACGTCATGCGCGCGCTCGCCGACCTCCTGCGCAACAATATCTTCTACAGCCGCGCGCAGCTCTATTTGCGCGAAGGCGTCCGCGATCAGTTGCTCCAGCAGCACCTGACGCTCGCGGAGGCCGTGATCGCCGGCAAGGCCAAGGAGGCGGAGGCGGCAGCGGCCGCGCATATCGGCTTCACTTTCGAGACGGTCGAGGAAATCAGGCGCGACAGTGTTCGGCTGGAGACATCGTTGAGCCGCGTCAACCGCAGCGATTTTCTCGCCTGACCGCTAAAACGCGACGGGATTGGGATGAATCGGTGCGCGCCAAGAACTCGAGTCACCTCTCCCGCAGGGAGAGGTGAAACACGGACCCGCCGACCAAACCTAATTTCACGCTTTAATGACCGGCCGTCAGCTCGCATCCAGCGGCCATTTCGGGCGGCGGATCTTGCGGTATGGCAGCGAAGTGATGTCGCGGGCCACGACGCCGGGCGCGTCGACCATGATGACGCGCGTGGCGATCGGCTCGAACGACGCGCGGAAATGCTGCGATGACTTGACGACGGCGATCTTGCGCTGCGCGGGATCGAGCCCGAGCTGGGTGAAGACGTCGACACCGAAGGTCTGGCAGCGGAAGGTCGAGAGCACGACCTCGACGCCGTCAGAGGCAATCAGGGCGCAGTCGCCGAGCTTCGCCGGCGTCCCCGCAAGTCCCGTCATGACCATGTCCGGCTTGATCGCGCGGATCTCCCAGACGGCGTCGACAGGATCTCCCGACAATGGCCCGATCTTGCCGCCGATGCGCAAGGCGATGCGCGCGCCGACGCCGGCATCGAAGGCGATCCGTACCGCACCGGGATCCCACAATGGCCCGAGACAGGCGCTCGCGACCTTGCGATCGATGAGCCTCCGCAGGATATAGGTCGAATCGCCGGGTGCGCCGCCGCCCGGATTGTCGCTGCCATCGCCGAGCACCACCGTGCCATCAGCGGCGAGCGCGGCGTCGATCGCGGCATCGATCCCGACCGGTCGCTCGCTCAGCGCCCCGCGCAGGTCGCACAGCTCGCGCGCCAGGCGCTGCGCCACGTCTTGTCCCCGTGCGCCGTCCGGATCGGCGGCGGCATCGCTATAGACCAGCATCTTGGTGCCCATGTCAGGCACGTCGCCCGATGCAAAGCCGTGCACGACGGAGATGGAGACAATGCCGTCCTTGCCCTCGTGTGCGCGCACGCGGTTCACGAAACTCTTGCCCGGCTCGCGCGTGGTGTGCAGCGGCGCGATCATCCCGGTGTCGATAACAGCGACGCGCAGCTCGAGGCGCTGCTCGGCCAGCGCCGTGCAGAATTCGACGAGCTCCCGCGCCCGCTCCAGGATGTCCGTGTGCGGATATTCCTTCCAGCAGATCAGGAGGTCGGCATTGCCGACCATCGCGTCGCTGAGATGGGTGTGCGGGTCGAGCGTCCCGCCGACCACCGTATCCGGTCCCACGATCTGCCGGACGCGCGCCAGGAGGTCGCCTTCGCAATCGTCATAGCCGTCGGCGACCATGGCGCCGTGCATGCCGAGCAGGACCATGTCGACGGGAAGCGCCGCCTTGAGATCCCCGAGCAGCTGGTCGCGGAGACTTTCATAGGCTGTGCGCGTCACGATGCCGTTCGGCACGGCTGCCGCCACCAGACCCTCGATCAGCGTCCAGCCCCGCGACGGCCCGACCTCCCGCGCGGCCCAGAGCGGGCCGCCGTGCATCTGCATCGCATCGGGATGCTTTCCCGCGAGATAGTAGGCGCGCTCATGAAACGCCGACACGCCCGTCGGCATCGGCGCAAAGGTGTTCGTCTCGGTGGCAAGGGCGGCAGAAAAGACGCGCATGGGATTTCACTTCTCACGTTGAGAAGCGCAATAACGCCCGCTATGGCGGCAGGCGCAACCGTCTTTAATGCATGATCGCCCGGATGGCGCCACGCAGCTGGGCGAGACCGCGGAGGCGGCCCGGCCACCGGCGCGACGCGGCTGACGAATTCGACGAGTTCGTTGCGCATGATTCAGGCTCCAGTTCGGGAGCTTGAATCACGGCAGTCCGGCCAACCGCAACGCCGCTGGCCCGACGCTTACGGAAAGGAGCGGACATCAACCAGCCCGCAACCTCAGCCAAAACCGTCGAAAGTGACCCATCTCCGACATCACCTTTCCGGCACCCCCGCCATGCGCATGCCCTCGTAGACGCGCTTGCCTCCGGCGATGAAGGTTGGATTGTTGCTGGCTGCATGGGCGTTGAAGCGGCGGAGGGTGCGGAGGGTAAAGTTTGGGTCAAGCATAAGTCCTGCCTGCACAGCGGCCTTTGCCTCATCGAGCGAGCCGAGCAGCGCCAAGGCGGCGGCGAGATAGAAGTTTACACGGGGATGATTTCGGTTGATGTCCATTGAGCGACGGAACCGCGCGACCGCTTCCTCGTCGGCGCCGAGCTGTAGCTTAGCGTGGCCGGCGATTATCATCCAAATAAAAGCGTCCGTATCGCGAGGACTGAGGCGGAGTGCGTTCTGGATATGGGCCTCGGTCTCAGCGCCGCAACCAAGAAAATACTTGGCCATACCGATGGACCCGTGTGCGCTGGCCAAGTTTCGATCCAGTGCCAATGCCTGCTCGCATTCAGCAAGGCCTTGAGCCGCGCGGTTGGTGAAAATCTTGACGTGTCCAAGATGCCGGTGGGCCCGCGCGTGCTGTGGGGCCAATGACAGAGCCTTGATCAAGGCCGTCTCAGCCGCCGCGAACCGTGCGGCCGGATCATCTGTCAAATAGAATGCACCACTATTCAGGTCAATATTTGCCAACGCGACCAGCGCCTCGACATTTTTGGGATCGAGCGCCAAGGCGCGTTCAAGAAAACTGCGCGCTTGGGCAAGATACTCGGGAATCCTTCCCTTGTTTAAGCAAGCCATGCCTTGGAAATACAAATCCATCGCATCTGGATGCAGCGCGCGATCTGCTCGCCGCGCCTCAACCTCAATAAGCTGCGCATTCAAGCTGTTGGCGAGCCTCGATACAATTTCGTCCTGCATATCAAAAAGATCCGCGACTGGCTTATCGAAGCGTTCGGCCCAAAGGTGATTGGTGGTCTCGGCGTCAACCAACCGCACGTTCACGCGAACCAGGTTGCCACCCCGCTGCACCGAGCCTTGCAGCACGTAGCGGACGTTCAACTCCCGCCCGATCCGTTTCAGGTCGACCGCTTTCCCCTTGTAGGTGAATGCTGTGTGCCGTCCAATCACGAATGAGCCGCTAATTCGCGACAAGTCGGTGGTCAAACTCTCGGTTACGCCATCGACAAAATAGTCCTGCTCGCGCTCGCCGCTCAGGTTGGCGAACGGCAGCACAACAATGGATAAACGCGGCGCCGTAGATGAGCTTGACATCGTATCGCTGCGCTGCACTGCCGAACCGAGAGGGTCAACAGTGCGTCTCGGGACTTCCCGAACGGCGCCAACAAAGCGGAAGCCTTTGCGAGGCAATGTTTTTATTAGGCGCTGCTTCTCGCCCGTGTCGCCAATTGCGCTCCGAGCGGCATTCAGGCGGGTCGTCAGGGCGGCATCGGAAACGATACGTCCGTTCCAAACGGCGTTGGTGAGGTCGTCTTTGCTGACGACCCGCTCCCTGTTTCGGATCAGGTAGTCAAGCAGATCGAACACCTGAGGTGTGACAACAATCACGTCCGTTGCGCGGTGCAGTTCGCGTCGGTCAGTGTCCAAGGCGTAGTCATCAAAGAGATAACGCAAGCTGCCATTCCTTTTCGAGGTCACCTCTGAAGCCTCAGGAGCGCAAAGAATAAGCTGCCGGTAAGGAGAATGTAAGCCACCTGTTAAGCGCGCCAGCGGATGTGCAGGCAGCTTTAGTTTGGTGAAACAGCCCAACTTGGACACACCGCGATGAGCACGATCCACGGGACCACTGAGTTTGGACCGGCAACTGCAAGGCGGCAGTATTACAGCCCCCTCGAAGCATATTGGGATGCGTTTTGTGAGTGGCGCAAACGCGAGAGGCTGCGAATGCAGCTGTGTTGCCTGACGGACAGCGAGCTTATGGACATTGGTATCACGCGCGGTGAGATCGACTTCGTCACCTCGAACCCATCCATCGAACCAACCATCTTTCGTTCATCCTAGCTCGGCAATCGGCGATAGGCGTGCTCACTGTCACTACGATGGGCGGTCTGTTTGTATCCCGGCGAGGTACCACCCGCGCCGCTCACCAGCATACTCGGTGACCGGCGTTGTGGCTTCTCTGGTGTGAATGGGTTCACAATGGCGTCGGCAAGCGAATGCTATGATTCAGCCATTCAACTGCTGACTAAGGGTATTGGAAGAGCGTCCGTATTCCGAAC
Source organism: Bradyrhizobium sp. CCBAU 45384 (assembly GCF_028128665.1). NCBI lineage: Bacteria > Pseudomonadati > Pseudomonadota > Alphaproteobacteria > Hyphomicrobiales > Nitrobacteraceae > Bradyrhizobium > Bradyrhizobium sp. CCBAU 45384. The sequence goes on along the minus strand of NZ_LBIZ01000118.1, from coordinate 1,879 downwards.
AGCCTCTAGGAGAGGGTCATGTTCAAAGAATTTCTTATGGTCGCTGTAGTTGCCTCTCTCACGTTGGCGACATCCTCAGGAGGTCATTGCGAATATGCTTTGGAGGGCAGCGCGTCCACCGGGTCGCGTTCGGTCTTGTTGCATTCTGACGCGGTTCAACCTTCGGAAGACCTGTTGGAAGAGATTGTAACTTGGCTCTCGTCAAATTTTGACCTCCCAGCCAACAAAGATCGTCCTGCCATTGAATTTGCATCAAGGATGGAGCTTGCGAGGTTACGTGCAAGGGACCTTGCGTCTTCGCAAAGCTTCATGGGAAACGATGGGCAAGCCGCTCAGCGCGAGGTCGTCGCACTCTACGACAACCATAGGAGTACGATCCTGCTTCCTGACGATTGGGACTCGACTTCGCCGGCGGACCAATCGGTCCTGGTCCATGAAATGGTTCATCACCTTCAGAATCTGGGAAAGCTCAAATTCGATTGCCCCCAGGCGCGGGAGAACACGGCCTACCTGGCTCAGGCAAAATGGCTGGAGCGGTTCGGTCTGAGCCTGGAGAAAGAGTTCGACGTGGACATGTTTACGGTGCTGATTTCTTCAGCATGCATGTATTGATCTGGTCGCGGACGATTGCTTTTACGACGCAGCGCAAAGCCAAGAACTTGGACGTACGAACAAGTTTTCAGCAGAATTCGATCGATGGTCAAACTTCTCGCGGTCATTGCAATCATCTTGATAATCCTGGCGATGGCCCGGGGGCAGCAGAATCAATTTGTCCCACTGCCAACGGGGCCGCTGCCAGCGCCGCTTATTCCCTGAGTTCGCCGACGGTGGCGCACCTACCCAATTTGTCGCTGGCGCACAGGTCGGCTCTTGGCCCGAATGCGAAGTTTGGGCGGCGTCTTCAATTGTCAGCTTATCGGATTGGACCAGAAGCAAGGGCCAACCGTCGAAACGGCGCTCCTCACCCGAAGCGGACTTTGGGGCCTAGCCGCTCCCCGCTTCTGTGTGGTTGAATGACCGAGCAAAACGAAGGCGATGCGATATGGACAAGCTCAGCTTTCACGATCCGCTTTTTCGTACCTATGCGATCGCAGCCTCCATCATGGTTCTCAAAGCTCTCACGATGTCGTGGTTGACGGTTGTTCGGATGATGCAAGTAAGAGGCGGATTTCGCTCACCCGAGGACATCAAGAAGACCATCCTCAACCCACATCCAAACTCAGAACAACTAGCACCAAATGAATATGTGGACCGCATCCGGCGAATTCAGCTGAACGATCTCGAAAATCTGCCGTTTTTCCTAGTCGCTGGATTCCTCTTCATCTTGACCGAGCCATCAATAGCGCTCACGCAATGGCTGCTGTACGGTTACGTGGTCTCGCGGCTATAGCATTTCGCCGCATATTTCACGGCAAGGACTCACGATACGCGCGCAACACTCTGGACGGTGGGTTCTCTAATTCTAATCTTTATGACTTGCTGGACGCTGATTGTTGCTTTGCGTCAATGATGTCGGCAGCCACTGGGCCCTTCGCATGTAAGTTCGCAGCTTGCTATCGCATCCAACGTGGCATGGGCAGAAGCATCTGCCGGAGGTCCGTTCACCGCTCCTCAACGGACATCCTGCGATAGCATAGGGCGTTGGGCTCCGTTCCTTTGGCACTCTCAAGGAATTAACCGCATTGCCTCATGAAATCCATGCATTTGGCATCTGTGCTGCCGCGGCTGGCGACACAAGGGCGGTGCGAGAGTACATCGAAGGCTTTATCTGATATCTCTCGGGTCTATGTCTGCCTTTGATGCTGTGGACGGCTCCTCCACCGGCACGAGAGTGCCAAGGAGTGGGCGCCGTTTGAGGCTCCCACGATTCGGAGGAGCA